>NZ_LZJI01000083.1 GCF_001667775.1 Mycobacterium sp. E1747 | reverse complement strand
CCACCCCTACGTTCGTGGACCGCACGACCCTGGTGCCAGTGAGTTCTTCCAGGAAAGTGTGTTCCTGTGCTGGGCGGCCACGATCGCGTCCCGGGTGTGAGTTGGTGCAGCCATCAAAGTCTCCTATCTTGACCGTGGTCGTTTAGCCGAGCTCAGTTGCCGCCTGCGCGTCCGTCGTCAGTCGGACAGGCCTGCCGGTTTCAGATTATATGTACTTGTAAAGTTATGTAGTGTACAAGTATAGAAGGGATAGGTCACCCTCGTCCCAGGATCGGCCCGACATGTGCCGAGGCCCAAGATCGGCACAACGGGAGGAGACGCATATGCTCTTGCACGGCAAGCGAATCGTCATCACAGGCGGTGTCACTGGGATCGGAAGGGCGAGCGCGCTCGCGATGGCGGGCAACGGAGCGTCGGTAGTGACCATGTCGCGCTCGGCGCCCGAATCGGAACGTGCCGCGACGGTCGTCAGCGCATTGCGTGAACTAGGCTCGGGATCCTTCGCACACGTGCAAGTAGACGTGACGAAGCAGGACCACGTCGATGCGGCGTTCGACGAGGCCGTTGCCGTGCTGGGTGGTATCGACGTGCTGGTGAGTTCGGCGGGCATCGAGCAGCAGAAACCGACTGAAAACCTGCTGGAGAGTGACCTTTACGAACAATTCGCCGTTCACGTCCTGGGTACCGCGTTCACCAATGCTGCCGCGTTTCGGTACATGAAGCCGGTCGGTCAAGGTTCCATAGTCAACTACTCGTCGTATGCGGGTGTGGTCACCATGCCACAAATGGCTGCTTACGGCGCAGCGAAAGCGGGCGTCATCGCCTACACACGCGTGATCGCCCAAGAGTGGGGGCCATTGGGAATTCGGGCCAACGTGGTGTGCCCGGCGGTGCATACCGAATTGGCCGAGACCTGGTATTCGGAGATGTCACCGGAGAAGTCCGCCGAGATCGCCGCGTGGAAGCAGGCCGTGATCCCGCTGACCGGTGACTTGGGTAAGCCGGAGGACGCCGCGAACCTCAACGTGTTCTTGGCTAGCGACATGTCGTCCTTCATGACCGGGCAACTCGTCGGGATTGACGGCGGAATGTTGATGGCTCGGTGAGCCGGGTGGCATCACAACGAAAAAGCGACGGCACGCGGATGCGATTCGGACTGTGGATGATCAACGCCGGCATCTGGAGTCAGCCAGAGCTCGCAGCGCAGTTGGTGTCAGCCGCCGAGGCGACCGGGTTCGATTCCCTTTGGGTTGGCGACCACGTTGCCATGCCTGCGACACACGACTCGGCGTACCCGTACAGCCCCGACGGCAGCGTGCCGGTTCCCGCCGACTTTGCCTTCTCGGATCCGCTGATTCACCTGGCGTGGTTGTCCGAACGTACCTCCAGCATGCTGCTGGGCACCGCAGTCCTGCTGCTGTCCGTGCGGAGCCCGATCATTACCGCCAAGCAGGTCGCATCGTTGGACAGGATCACCGGCGGCAGGGTAGCCCTGGGGGTCGGCCAAGGCTGGTTGCGCAAAGAATTCGAGATGCTGACAAACGGCCAATGGTCCACTCGGATGGCGCGTCTCGAAGAAGGGATCAACGTTATGAGGGCGCTGTGGTCCGACGATCCGGCGACCTTCAGCGGCGAATTCACCCGCTTTGCAGACGTGCACTGTCTGCCGCAACCGATACGCCAGGGAGGGCCTCCAATTTTCATCAGCGGAAGCACTGTGGTGGCCGCTCGTCGCGCTGGCAGACTCGGTGACGGTTACCTGCCGATGGCAACCACGCCCGACGAGACCGCGCATCTGGTGGCTGAGGCGCGTCGCACGGCAGAGGAACATGGCCGCGACCCAGCTGCGATCGAGGTGACCTACTGTGCGCCACCCAATCCCACTGACTACACCGACCCAGCGGCCGCGTTGACCGCCGACTCCGTCGATGCTTACGCAGCGGCCGGCGTGACCCGGATCATCCTCGCGCCGCCGGTCATCGACTTGGCGTCAATGGAGTCCAACCTTCGAGAGTTCCTGCAGACTGTCAATCACTAGCGCGGCTGCGACTACCCGCGCAAACCGCTTCGCTTCATAGCCGAGTCAGCGTGCGCCGGCGACAACCTCACGATCCGGCGCAGAGAGTATCTCGCACGTGTTCCCGCAGGCGGTTTCGTCGTCCACGGCTTCGGCGGACATGGTCGCCGCGGCGCCCTTCACCATGGCGCGCAGCACGGCCGCGCGAGAAGTCTCCGCGGGAAGGAAACAGCTGGGCGATTGGCTCAGTCCCATCCTCACCAACATCGCAGCGTGGAGGAACGCAGCATCGAGCGGATTGATCACGGGCGCAGCGGTGTACGTCGCGACATCCTGCGCGACCGGCACCATACAGGTGCAGCCGAGGATGACCGAGTCGGCGCCGTCATCATCCACTGCTGCTCGGATCTGCGCCCCTATGCGTTCGACCATATCGGCACGACGCGACCGCATCCCCGCGTACCACCCGTCGGGGTCGGCGATCGTCGCCATCTCCGACGCACTCGTGACGAACCGCATCGAGGAGCACCGATCGCTCAAGCCGTATTCGCGCAGTTGCCGGTCATGGCACTCCCGGAGCGATGGTGACAACACGCTCACTATCGAGAACCGGTTGCCGAGCGAACATGCGAGCAACATGCTGGCCTGTCCGGTGCCCACCACGGGAATCCGCACCGCTGAACGGGCTGCCCGTAGACCGTAGTCGGCGACGGAGTTGATGACGATCCCATCGAAGCCCGAGGCTTGCGCGCGGATCGATGCCTCCACCGCGGCAACGTCGGTCAGCAGGAGGTCCACCGCGTTGGTCGGCAGTGCGGGCAGGTCCATCATCACTGGCTCGACGGAGACGCCAGGCCCAAGAAGCTCCGGTGCCGGGTCGAATCCTTCGGCGTACCCCGTGGGTAGCAGATTGGCGATACGCATCAAGACTCCTCACCGTCGACGCAGAGAGTTTTGCAGTGCCGGCAGGTCACTGCATGGGGGACAAGCGTCGTACGTGCATAGTTCAAATGTACTTGTACATAATCGAACGTACAAGTAAAGATTCGACACCGTCAGCGTACAAGTACAGCGCAAGGTTGTCGTCAGATGCGCCATCGGTCCGAAGTGGACGATGCGTGTGCCTCGTGGTACGCAAAGCATCCCTAATGCACGCCAATTGCGTTGCTAAATAACGCTATTGTGGCGAATGTCAGCTGCCGTGGGAACGGTGAAGGCGGTTGTGGACGAGCGGCTACAGGGTGTCAGTGTCACTGCGTGCTGCGTTATGTCGATTTGCTTGCGGCGAATCGCGCATCCGAATATGTTCCAAGCATGTCTGGATCACCGACGCCCGTCGGTTTTGTCGACCCGCTGCGCGGCCCGGAGACCAGCGCACGGTACTGGACGACTGTCAACGCTGCCGAGGCACTGCCGGGTGTTCCCACCCCGCTCAGCTGGTCGTGGTACGACATCGGAACCGAGAAGGCTCAGATCGCCGGGAGAGTGCTCGTCGGGGCAAGTCCAGTGGGTACTCGGCCCAGTCGGGACCGCGACCAGCGCCACCTCGGTATCTTCTACGGCCGGTGTGCGCTCAACGTCGACGTCTGGCGATCATTCGCCGACGCCATCCCAGGTACGTCGGGCAACTCGATGGAACGCGACTTCCTCAGCAACGTGCGACCCGGTCACCCCACCCGTGCCCTGCCGCAGCGCTACCCGATCGTCGCGGTCAAAGCGCCGTTGGCATTTCGTCGTGCCCGACGCGAGCTGATCATGGGCGCTCAGGACCACCGGCGATGGTGGCGCGAGGCCGTGACCGCCATGGACAGCGCTGACGAGCAGCAGGCGCGGGCCGCATTCGCTGACGCACTATCCGATTTCGAGAACCACGTCGGGCTTGCCCATCTGATCGCAACGATGGCCGCCAACGGGCTTTACGACGCCTTGGCCCGAATCTGCGCGAAGGCCGGACTGCCTGGCTTGGAACGTGCGCTGACGACGGCCATGGACACCGAGGAGACCCAATTGCTCGCCCAGCTATGGGCGTTGCGGTCCGCCCCCGACACGGACTCCTTCCTGGCGGAGTTCGGCTACCAGGGGCCCGCGGCGGGCGAACTGGCGAAATCGTCGTGGCGCGACGACCCGGGTCTGCTGGCCTCGGTGCTCGATCGCTACCGAACCCTGCCTGATGACCAGAACCCGGAGATCAGGGCCATACGTCAGCACGCCGAGGCGGTGCACGCCCGCGATCAACTGTTGGGTGCGCTACCCCGGCCCGCCCGGCGGCCGGCCGCGATGCTCCTTCGATTGGCGCATTCCTATTTGCCGCTGCGGGAAAGCGGGCGGGCCGCCGTGCTGCGCACTGTCGACGTCGCTCGTGCCGCTGCGAAGGTCGTCGGCTCGCACGCGGTCGCCGACGGCCGTATCCACCGGCCCGATGACGTGTTCATGTGTACGGTTCCTGAAATCATCGGCGAAGCAAGGCAACCCAGCGCTGACGAGCTTAAGTTTCGCCGTGAACGATGGGAGCTTTACCAGACCATGCAGGTTCCCGCGGTCTGGACAGGGTTGCCGACGCCATCGCTCATCGTTGCCCAGCCCGACGAAGAGACCGTAACGCTGCAGGGCATCGGGACGGGCGGAGGCACGGTGGAGGGAAGGGCTCGCGTCGTCGTCGACCCCAGTAGCGACGACGACCTCGAGCCCGGCGAGATTCTCGTCTGTCACACCACCGACCCGAGCTGGGTGTCGCTATTCCACTACGCCGCAGCGGTTGTCATCGACATCGGTGGGGCGGTGAGCCACGGCGCGATAGTCGCTCGCGAGCTTGGCGTGCCCTGCGTCATCAACACGGGGAACGGCTCACGCCGATTGCACTCGGGCGATCTGATCCGCGTCGACGGTGACGCCGGGACCGTCGTACGTCTTGATAGTGCACCGACCGAACACGACTTATTGGAGGAACACACATGACCGACGCCACGCTCGAACTCGACTTCCGCGCACAAGTAAGGGCCGCCAATCCCTTTGTCATCGGGCCGCATCAGCAGACCGACGACCCGGGGTGGCAGGAGAGCGTGTTCTTGTGCTGGCATGATCGATCAGCGGGTGTCGGCGGCTTTCAGCGCATTGGCTTCGAACCCAACCGCGGCACCTGCAACCAGCAGACTGCCGCCTACTCGTCGGACGGCACTCGGTTCCGCTCGGTCAACCACCTCCTGCCCTACCGTGCCGCGGATCGCGGCCGCGAGGCGTTTCACGCCAACGGCACCACCTGCCGGTTTGAAGGCGACAGCGAAACGCGTTGGATCGTGGATCACGGTGATGACTACCGCTGCAACCTGTTGTTGACCGACATCTACCCGTACACGCCGATGTACGCGACCGAACACGGGCGCGCCCGCGACTGGGCCGTCGACTCGGAAGAGGCCGATGGTTTCGTGCCCGCGCACTGGGAGACCTCGGCGCGCATCCGCGGTGAACTGACACTGGCAGGCCGTGACTATCACATCGACGGGTTCGCCCACCGCGACCAGTCGTTCGGCTTCCGAGACTGGAAGATCATCCGCAGCCACCGTGCGTTCGTCGGTACCTTCGGTGAGGCGTTCAACTTCTCGATCCTGAGTTGGCACACCAATACCGATGCCTACGCTGGCTACGGCATGGTGTTGCGCGACGGTGTCGAGGAGTGGACCGACGACGTCGAACTCGTCACGCAGATGGCGGCCGACGGGGTGACCGTGTACGGAGGCCAGGCCACGCTGCGGATGCCCAGCGGTGAAGTCATCGTCATCGACGCCAAGGCGCATGCCTCGATCATGCTGTCCAACTACGAGTACTTCGGCGTCGACACCAACTGCCAGGTTTCGGTCGGCGGCTTATCGGGCGGCTACGGCGATTTCGAAGTCTCCAACAACCCGTACGACGGCCGCCGCTACCCGACCTTCGCCATCGGCACCACTCTGGAGAACGGCCTCTTCTTGCCGTGAACTAGACAGCAGGCGTGATTCGGGCGCTGGCGCGCTCGAAACTACGCCTGAGTGCTCCTGCGGTCACTGCTTCAGCATCAACCTGCAGATTCGGAACCAGATCGAACGCGGCAGGCGTGTCCCCAATCATGCGAAGGCGGTCGCCTGACGAAGTGGTGTCACTTTTCGCCTGCCGGTTCGCAAGGCAGCGAGTACGGCCGCTGCGCACTGTTCGGCAGTCGCGTGAAGAAAGCAGCCGGCTTACGGTCGCCTTGAGCGGTCGCACCGGCGGGGTAGTCCGGTGAGTCACAGCCGCTCAGCCGGACCACCGATGCCGTGGAAGGTGATGTCCATAATCGCGTCGACCTGCTCGGCGAGATCGTCTTCACCGTCGTGCATCGAACGGTCCAAGGCCAACCAGAAGGCGGTGCCGAACAATGATTGGACCGCTATCTCGATGTTGAATTCGCGATGTTCCCATCGGTTGAGGTTGAGCCGGGTGGCATCGATGGCAGCTTCGATGAGGGGCCTGACGTGACCTGCGTAGAAGCGGCGCGCGTGGTCGCGATCACCGAAGAGGATGACCCCGAGCGCGCCAATCGATTCGACGAACATCTCGAGGAGAGCCGCCAGGAATTCGCGCGTCGACTCACGCTGTGCGGCACCTCCGGGGTCCGGCGGCAAGGCACGGACTGCATCGATCCGAGCACTGAGCAGGTCGTGCATGGGTGCCATGATCGCCTCGTCGAAGAGCTTCTCCTTCGACTCGAAGTGCTTGTAGAGCAGGGCGCTATTGACCCCTGCGGCGTCCGCGACGGACTGGATGCGCGCGCCGGAAAAGCCCTTGACGAGAAACTCGGCCCGGGCCACGTCGAGTATCTGACGGCGCCGTTGTGCTCCGGCAAGTCGCGGCGGCTGGGCACTTGACACAAAGGGTAACGTACCGCATCAGTGATGTAGGTAACTAATTACCTATCGTTTCGTCGGGTGTGGCAGCTGGCGTGAGAGAGCACATTCACAGGCCTTCACTCGATCCAGTACCACCCTTGAGCCGAGGAGTTTTTAATGGCTGTTAAGACATCGGTCCCGTTGATTTCTGATCGCTTCTCGCCTCCTGCCGCGTTTGCGGCCCAGGCGCAGGCGGCGGTCGAGAGCGGCGTGGTGGACGAGTTGTTGGTGTGGGACCAGATGACTAACTTCTGGCCTCGCCAATTGTGGTCGCCTGCGGAGTCTCCGATGGCTGCGGTGCTGCCGGATATCGATTCCTATGCCGACGCGTTCGCTGTCAGCGCGTATGTGCTCGCTTCAGCACCGGACCTCGGCGTGGCCATCAGCACGGACGCGATTCGCCGGGGACCCGCGGAACTTTTCCAGACGATGACGACCCTGCAGAACATGTCCAATCAGACTGCGACGGTGATGATCGGTGCCGGAGAGGCGAAGCAAATCACGCCTTACGGTTGGAAGCGATCAGAGGGCATCAAGCGACTCGAGGATCAGCTGCAGACGTTCCACGCATTGTGGGACGCCACGCAGCCGGTCACCAGAGAGGGCAATTTCTGGAATCTTCGGGATGCCTGGATGGGTTCTGCCCGGGCCGCGCGGCCGCACGTATGGGTACTCGGTGGCGGCCCGAAGCTGCTCGACCTCGGCACTACTTACGCCGACGGCATGGCCGCCATCGTGCCTTGTGTGTTTCCGACACCGGAAGCGTTTAAGGCGTCCGTGGATTCGCTCAAGGCCGACCTCGTGCGCAAGGGCCGCGACCCCGAGTCGTTCGACTTCGGAATCTGGTTCATGGCGCTCGTACATGAGGACCAGCAGGTCATTCAGCGCGCACTGGCAAGCCGATTCTTCCGGTGGATGGCAGGTATCTACGGGCGTCTGGAAATGCCGGTGTGGCGAACGGAAGGTTTCGAGCCGCCGCTGCCGGACGACTGGCATTACGCGACCAAGCTGTTGCCCGTGAAGTGGTCCGATGACGAGGTGGAGGAGCTGCTCTCGAAGGTCAGCGCAGAAATGGCCTCGCGGGCGTTCGTGCACGGAACGCCAGAGTCCGTTGCGAACCAGGTACAGGCCTACGTCGACGCCGGGGCTACCTGGGTCAGCGTGTGCGACATCCTGCCGATCGGGCTGGAACCCGAGGACGCCCAGCAGGGTCTGGCCCGCAACATCGAGATCTGCGCGCGACTGAAGGCGGCGGCGGAGTGAGTCTCAACGAAACGCTTGCACAACTAGACCGAGACTGGCTCGACGAGGTCCTGCGGGACGGAGGGCACAACCAGAGCAAGGTCACCGGTCTTCGCGTCGAACCGGTCGCCCTAAGTGGCGCGACGACCGACATGGCCCGGCTCAACATCACCTACGCCGACGTCGGCGCCGGACCCGAAACGCTCGTCGCGAAGATTCGCGGCACGAAGCCGGTTCAGGTCCAAATGGACCAGGCGATGGGGCTTTTCGAGCGGGAGCGGCGGTTCTACACCGAGTTCGCCGCCAAGGTGCCGGTGCACACCGCGAGTCTGTTCCACGCGGGCGACGGCGACACGACTCCATTGCTGCTCGAGGACCTCGGTGCGTTGCGAATGGGAGAGCAGCGACAGGGGCTCGCAGTCGATGATGCCGCCGCCTTGATGGACAGTCTCGCGACCATGCATGCCGGCTTCTGGCAGTCACCGGCGTTGGCGGCAGAGTGGTTGGTGTCCCCTACCGAAGGGATCTACTGCCAGATGATTGCCCAGGTCGTCGCGAGTGGCGCGCCCGCCGCGGCAGAGCGCTTCGACGGCGAGGTCAGTAGCGCCACGCTGGCGGCAATGATGGATGCCGCGCAGGACTGGAACCGGGTGCTGCAGCGATGCGCAGAAGGACCACACACGCTGACGCACAACGACTGTCGCCTAGACAACGTGTTCTTCAGCGACTCGCCCGGGGGTCGCACAGTGACGCCCTATCTCATCGACTGGCAGGTCCCCGCCGGAACGCGGGGTACCCAGGACGTCGCCAATCTGCTGGCGGGGTCGATGAACATCGACGACCTCGCTCAGCACTGGGAAATGCTCGTCGCGCGCTATCACGACGGCCTGCTCGCGGGCGGAGTTACCGACTACACCAGGCAGGAGTGCATCGAGCACTACCGGCAGAGCGTCATTTATCCCCTCGGACAGGGGCTGGCCATGCTGGGTGCGCTGGATACCGGCGACGGCCGCGGTGTCGGCGAGATCAGCGTGCTGCGGTGCCTCAAGCACATTGAAGCCCTCGACTCGTTCGCAACACTATGATCGACGATCTCAGCGCCTTCATCATTTCCGGCCGGGTACGGGCGCAGGCAGGTGATGGGCCTGAAACAGCGGCTCGGACCCCGCGTCAGGGGGTTCAGGACGGCGTCGACGCCGAGCAGATCGGCTTCCGCCGCGTCTTTCTATCGGAGCGGTGGAACCTCAAAGAGGCTGGTGCACTGCTCGGGGGTGTCGGTGCTCGCACGGACACCATCGGCCTCGCGACAGGCGTCATTCCGCCGTCGGGTCGTCATCCACACCATGCTGCGGCGTTCGCCTCGACGATGCAGGCCGCCTACGGGCCGCGATTCGTCCTGGGGCTCGGCTTGGGCGGCGGGGGCGCCGACACCATCGTCAACGGCAAGATCCAGTCGACAACCTACCCCGCGTTGCGGGATTACGTAGACATCATTCGCGCCCTATGGCGCGGTGAGAAGGTTGACTATGCCGGGCCGGCAGGCACTTTCGCCGGAATGCGCATGGACGATCGTCACGACGGGCCAGACCCCGAGATCTGGTATGGAACGTTCGGATTGGCAAAGGGCGCGCGGCTGGCGGCGCAGTGCATGGACGGCGTGCTGTTGATTCCCAACCTCACGCCGGAAGCGACGCTGGCCTCGGTCACGCGAATCCGTGCCGAGTGCGAGCGGATCGGCCGCGATCCCGCCACGCTCCGTATCGCGCAAAGCGTGGTGACGGCACCCGAGCTCAGCGACGTTGAGACGCGGCAGATCTGTCACGCGCGGGCCCTGACCTATCTGCAGGCGCCGGGCTGGGGAGAAACTCTGGTCAAGATGAACGGCTGGTCGATGGACACTTTGGCCGAGATCCGCTCCCACGCCCAGCTCCAAGGTCACGACACCATCGCCGACAGCGTGTATCACCGCGCGGAACTCGCCGAGCCGTCCAAGGCGGTGCCCGACAAGTGGATGCAAGAATCCTGCGCCATCGGATCCGTCACCGCGTGCGCTGACCAACTCCAACGCTACCGAGACGCGGGCGCCGACGAGGTGGTGACCTACGGGTCGACGCCGGGACAGAACGCCGCGCTCGCCCGCGAGTGGCGTAGGAGATCGGAATGACCCGAGCACGCGGTGTGGGCGCCGTGGGTGCGCCGCAGTTGCCGAACGCAGTCGATCGAGATCACGAAATCATGGAGATGGCATGGCAATTGGGCGTCTAGCAGGCAAGGTCGCGATCGTCACTGGCGGTGGCAGTGGAATCGGGGCTGCCATGGCCCGGGCGCTGCACGCCGAGGGCGCCCAGATCGCGATTGCCGACATCAGCGGCAAAGAAACCGAGGTGGCCGCGGAATTGGGCGATGACGCGATCGCAGTATCGACAGACGTTAGCGATGATGCCGCAGTCGCGGCACTGGTGACCCGGACGGTCGCCGAGTTCGGCCGCCTCGATGCACTCTGCAACAACGCCGGGATCGACGGAACCCTCAGTGCGCTAGCTGATTACACGCTCGAGGACTTTGATCGGGTGTATGCCGTCAACACCCGCGCGGTCTTCAGCGGTACGCGGCACGCGTTGCCCATCATGATCGCGCAAGGCGGTGGATCCATCATCAACACCGCTTCGGTCGCAGGTCTCATCGCCTTCCCGGGCCTGTCGGCCTACTGTGCCAGCAAGGCTGCGGTGATCGGCCTCACCCGCTCAACCGCGGCCGAATACGGTCGAAGCGGCGTGCGCTGCAACGCGATTTGTCCGGGAGTGGTGAAGACCACGATGCTCACTGCGCTCGAAGCAAATCATCCCGAAGTGCTCAAGGCACTGCTGGACACCACCGAGACCACGACACCGCTGGGACGACTGGGTACGCCGATGGAGATCGCTTCGGCCGCAGTGTTTCTCGCCAGCGACGAGTCGACGTTCCTAACCGGCGCGGCCATTCCCATTGACGGTGGCTACACCGCGGTGTGACCAGATTCCGCCGCACCACTCGGCCAGCGCGGGGTCCTCTGGCCGACCCCGTAACCCAAGCGCCCGCCCGAATCAGTGCGCGGCCCTCCACACGGGCCCGCGCAGGCCGAGTGAGTCCACGAGGAACACTTCGATCAGCGTGCGTCGGTGCTCTAGATCGGGGTCAGGACGCAGGATCAACGATGTCAGCACGGTTTGAAGCCACTCATAGATGTCTGCGTCGGCGACGTCAGACCGGAGAAGTGCCTCCTTGCGCGCCTGCCGCAACCAGGCTCGCCACTCCCGAAGTCCGCGGTCGTGCACGGCTGGCTGCCACAACGCTTGATGCAGGGTAACGGGCGAGTCCTTGCCAATGAGCGTCGCGAGTTCCGTGTCGGTGCCTATCGCGTCGACGATCTCCGACACCCGACGGACGAACGCATCGACGAGCGTGTCATGCTCGAACCGCTTGTCGATATCGTCTGCGAGTTCCGAGATCCGTTCGGCAACAGCCGCATTGATCAACTCGAGGCGCGTTGAGAAGTTCTTGTACACGGTCTGTCGTGACACCCCCGCGGTCTTGGCGATGACGTCCATGGTGGTGGCCCGGATTCCGTTGCGGCGGAAACAGTCGCGCGCCGCCGACAGGATCAGGCCGCGTGAGACGTCACGAGACGAGACTCCAGCCGGGTTGGACACACGCCGAAGTGTAAACCACAGACGTAGCAAGTCTGTCCGTCAAATCAGCTCTTTCGAGCACACAATGTGCGGAAATTTGTTGACAAATTCTCTCTGTTGTAATGTCATTTGAGGTCGAGTGTCCGACACTTCGTCGGCTCTCCGTACAGACTCACACAGGAGTGATACATGTCCGATGTCCGTGCCGGAATCGCAATCTGGGCGTCTCGCCACATCAGCCCCAAGACGGCCGGTCCGTACGCTCAGGCGCTGCAGGCGACCGGGCAGATCGACTACGCGACGATCTGGGATCAGCTCACCAGCTGGTTCCCGAACGCACTGTTCACTCCGGAGAACACGCCACTGGCCGAGCACTTTCCGGACATCGACTCCCTGCAGGATCCGTTCGTGACGATGTCGTTCGCGATGAGTGCGGTCGACCAGCTTGGCTTCGCGATCTGTACCGATGCCACCCGCCGCGATGCTCCCGAACTCGCTCAGACCATGCTCACGCTCGCGTCGGCCACCGAGGGCAACGCGCTGCTGTCGCTCGGCGCGGGAGAGGTGCGTCATATCGGGCCGTTCGGCCGCAAGCGGTCGCAGGGCCTCAAGCGGCTCAACGAGGCGCTGCAGGTGCTGCGCTTGCTGTGGACTGAACGCGAACCAGTGAGCTTCGAGGGGGAGTTCTTCAACCTCAAGGACGCGTTCATCGGTAACGCTGGCAAGGATCGCCGCCCAGAGGTGATCGCGATGGGCGGGGGGCCCCGTCTCGTCGAGATGGCGCTGAAATACGCGGACGGTTTCGGGACAGGTGCGCCGTTCGTGTACGCCGATCCCGAGGCGTACGGCAAAGTCGTTCAGGGGCACCGAGAGACTTTGAAGACACTCGGTCGTGGAGACGACACGTTCCACTTCGGTTTGCATCACATCTGTTTCATCACCAAGGACAAGGACGACTTCGAGCAATACGTCGACAACCCATTGGTGAAGTGGTACGCGGCGACCGGCGGCCGGATCAACCAGAATGATTGGGCGCCAGAGGGAATCGACCCAGTGATGCCGCTCGACTGGCACTACGCCTTGCACATGAGGCCCAACTCGATGACGCTCGACGACCTCACCGCCGTCACCGACCGCGTCACGCCAGAAATGGTCCGCAAGACCTTCTTCTACGGCACGCCTGACGACATCGCGGCTGAGATCAAGCCCTTCGTCGAGCAGGGCGCGACGATCAACCTGATCGCCGACTTCGCGCCGATGCTCATGCCGGTAGTCCCCGAAGAGATCATCGAGGCGTCCGCCGAGATCTGCCGCCTCATCAAGGCCTGACGGCGATACGTCTCCCGGCCCGAAGAAGGAGTGCGCTTCGGGCCGGGGACGGTCCCACGATGACTGCTTCCGTGCAGTGGGCTCGTTGCCGGTTGCCTTCGAGCCCAGATGCGTTGGCTGAGAGGAAACGGATCGATGCCGCAGAATCCCCCGGACGGTGCGGAAGCGCGACTGCAGTGGCTGGTCGACCGCGCTGAAATCGGCGACCTGCTGACGGCCTACGCCCTTGGCGTCGACGCGAAGAACTGGCCGGCCATCGCGGCGTTATTCACCGACGATGGTGTGATCGAGTCCCCGTTGGGCAGCTTCCCGGCGAGTGAGTACTCGCGGTACGCGGGGGCGGTGGTGGAGCCGTTCTGGGCGACCCACCACATGATCACCAATCACGCTGTCACGATCGACGGCGACCGCGCGACATCACGCGCCTATCTGCAGGCGATCCACCTCTCCGAGCCCTCGGATCCGATGCGGCACGCGGACATCGGCGGCTGGTACGACCACGAATATGTGCGGGTCGACGGTCGCTGGCGCGTCGCAAAGATGGTGTTGGGGTTCGTGTGGACTGATGGCGAGTCGTTGGCGCCGCCGGAACTGGACGGATAGGGAGCGGATTGAGATGGCGCCGACTGCACCCAATCATGCTCGTCAGTCGACGGCCTCGGGGCGTTGACGCCACAGCTCGATGACCTTCTCGTTGTCGGCGGTGGTGCTTCCGTATATGACCACTTCGTCGGCCCCCGCGTCGCGGAAGCGCTGCAGACTCGTGACCACCTCGGCTGACGAGCCGATCGCACAACTGTCGTGCATCCACTCCAGTGGAACGTGCTTGGCCGCTTCGATGAGTTGGTCACGGCGATAGCTCAAATCGGCGGTCTTGGTCCGCTGCGCCTTGAACAAGGCATGCTCGGTGAGTTCGTGGAGGATTCGAGCGTCCCACCCGTTCACGGCGGCGTAGGACTCCACCACCGACGGCATGCCCACGATGTAGGTGAGCAGTCGGGCGGCGGTTTGGTTCAAAACGCCCACCTCGTCGAAGTCGGGTGTGGTGATCACCCCTACTGCGAGTCGGAATCCGGCCGGATCGAGCCCGGCGCGTTCGCGCTCCGTTCTGATGATCTCGGCCGTGCGTGCCACCGCTTCGGGGGTAATCAGGTCGAGCATGACGGCGCCGTCGGCGACGGTTGCCGCGATCTTCGCCGCTTTAGGCCCACCCATGAGACCCCACCAGATCGGCGGTGGCGTGCACTGCGGCGGGTCGGCCATGAAGATGCCTTCGTAGCGACCGGCCGGCCCGTCGTAGTCGACGGTCTCACCGCGCCAGAGCCTGCGGATGATGTCGATGTAATCGACGAAGGCGCGCAACGAGTACATCTTCCCGAGTGCGCCAGGCTGGTTCGCCAGACCGAGGGTCTCCATCCAGGTGGTGTGGCCGCGGCCGAGCCCGAGGACGGTGCGCTCCCCGTAAGCGGCTTGCATCGTGGCGCCCAGTGCGGCGGTCATCACGGGATGCCTCGCCCCAGCTGCGAGCACGCCGGTCCCGAGCGAGAGCCGAGAGGTGACTGCGCCGACGCCGCCGAGCAACGGGCCGGTGACCTTGATGTCGTAGCGCTCGGATAGGAAGCCGCGATGCAAGCCAAGTGTCTCGGCGAGCCTGCCGTCCTCAAGTATCACGCCCGGGTGCCGCTGCCGGCCGGCCGTAAGGAAGATGCTCAAGTCGTCGATGACGGGCGCCGCATTCGCGGCCTGTTCAGTTGCGCAGGAATCGACCACACGGGCGACCTTACAGTGAGTACGCATTTAGTGTCAACTGAATAGTCCGGTACCTTTACCCTGGTGAGCAGCCCAACGTCACCCCGAGAGGCGCTGACCGCTCGACTCCGCGAGACGCTCGAATCAATGCTCGAACAAGGCGATACCAGCTACACCGAACTGACCGTGACAGGCATCTGCCGTGCCGCGGCCATCTCGCGCCCGACCTTCTATGCCCACTTCGATGACAAAGTCGACCTGATACGCGCCATCGCTGCGGACACCATCACAGAACTGGTCAGCGCCTCGGCGCTGTGGCTGGACGCGCCGAAGTCGACGCGAGTCGAGCTCAATCGGGCGATGACGGCGCTGTTCGCGGCGTATGCACCACATCGCCGCGTGATGGCCGCCGCTTCGGAGGTGTCGGAGTACGACACGCAGTTGCGGGAGTCCTTCACGACTTCCATGGAGCACGCGGCGCAGCGGGTCGGCGATCACATAATGGAAGGGCAGGCCGCCGGATTGGTCCGGGTTGGCTTGCAACCGCTGCCGACTGCTCGGTGGTTGGCCTGGATGACCGAGCTCGGCCTGCGTCGCAGCTTCGCCGGGCGGTCGACAGCCGATCCGGAGTCGATCGCGGCGATGACGGACATGCATTGGTTCACGCTGTACGAGGGGGTCTGATCGTGGTGCGGCGCGTGGGACGCGCCGAGAGCCGGGCGCAGCGTCGCTCAGAGGTGGAGCGAGCTTTGGTGAGCTCGCTCCAGGTTCTGATTGGTGAAGAACCGCGATTCGCCGATCTCACGCTCGCGCGCCTGGTCGACGCCGCCGGTGTCTCGCGCACCAGCTTTTACAAGTACTTCGACAGCAAAATCGACGTGCTCAGCATCTGGCTGGACGAGCTGATCGACCTGGTGGTGCAGGCCGCTCGGGCGTGGCCTGCTGACGGCCCGCCCACGCGCGCATTGCTCGCGCAGGGCCTGCAGGACGTCGTCGCGGTCTGTCGGCCACGGATGAAGCTGATCTCAGCTGTGTACGAGACCGGCGCCCACGATGCGGAGTTGCGCGCTCAACTCACCTCAGCGTTATCAAACGCCCAGCACGCAGTCGAGAAGCACATCGCCCTGGGACAAGGCGGCGGCTGGGTCAACCCCGCAATAGATGAAGCCGAACTCGCCCGGTGGTTGGTGTACCTGACCGAGAACGGGATACGCCGGATCATCGGGCCGGGGCCTGAATCCCGGATTTCCGAGAGCGTAGCGGCTTGGACCGACATCGTGTGGAACACGCTCTACGGCCAATTCTCCTGCTAGAGGTTTCCGAGGTAGCGAACGGAATCCCTTGCCAGCGTGAGGATCCCGAGGATGTCTGCTGAAACGAGTGTTTCGCAGATCGTCAATCGCTATCCGAGCTCTCGCGGGACGCGATGCGGACAGCCGTCCTGCCCATCGTCCATGCAAAACCAACCGCTGCATTGACGAGCTCCACTGGCGCCACTTATAGTTAACAGTGTGCGCGTACCCGTTGTAAAGTCGAATGAGCCGTTGACGCTCAACCGCTTTCTTCACGACCCGATTGATGCGTTCGGGGGGTCGTTGACACGAATGAACGGCTTGGATGCTGAGGTGCTGGCGGAACTGCAGCGAGGCGCGGTGCAAGCACGATTCGACCAGTTGCGCAACGAGATTCCGCTGCTGCGTCGAGTGGCGGACGAGCTCGGCGTGACTCGTCTGGACGCCGTCGACGATGTCGTTCCGCTGTTGTTCGACCACGCGTTCTACAAGTCGTATCCGACGTCGCTGATCGAAAAGAAGCGCTTCGCAGATCTCACGCGATGGCTGTCACGGCTGACGACCGTCGATCTGACCGGCTTGGATGCCGCAGCATGCCGGTGTCTGGACGAATGGTTCGCGCTGCTGGACGCCGAAAGCCCACTGCGCGTGTGTCATTCATCCGGAACTTCGGGCTCGTTCTCTCTGGTCCCGTGGACACAGCGGGAGTTCGACACCCTAGGCGCGGCATTCGCGGCGACATTCGCGCAGGAGTTCGGCGCCGACGAGGACTGCCGTGAAGCCGACCCAATGGACGTGATATTCCCCTACTTTCGCAGTGGCAGCGCGATGGTCACGCGTCTCAACGACGCTATCGAGGTCCACGTGGCCAAGAGTCCAGACCGCTTCCATGCGGCCTTGCCGGGCCGGCTCAGTGCCGACGTGATGTTCCTGGCCGGTCGCCTGCGCGACGCGACGGCAAAGGGGACATTGCGGCAGCTGACGCTCGATCCCGAATTATTAGCTCGCAAGGACGAATTCGACGGTCTGCTGCGCCGGATGCCGGAACTACTCGAGGAGTTTCTGGACCGACTGACAAGCGAACTGGCGGGGCGGCGGATCTTCACGGTCGCGGTCGGTCACACCGTGCACAGTCTCGCACTGGCGGGCCTGGCTGCGGGCAAGCGAGACGTGTTTGCAGCCGATTCCGTGGTCGCACTCGGCGGAGGCGCAAAGGGCGTGGTGCAGCCCGAGGGCTGGCAGAACGACGTCGTGGAGTTCTTCGGTGCGACGCGAATCCGATCAGGATACGGGATGTCCGAAATCACGCTCGCGGCAAGAGAATGCGAGCACGGACGCTACCACTTCAATCCATGGCTCGTCCCGTTCGTCCTTGATCCTGACACCGGTGCCGCCCACTCCCGAACCGGCACCGTCACGGGGCGAGCCGCGTTCTTCGACACCGCCGTGATGACCCGGTGGGGTGGGTTCATCACCGGCGACAAGGTAACCATGCACTACGAACCGTGCGCCTGCGGTCAAACCACGCCAGGCTGCGATAACCGCATCGAGCGGTTCGGCGCAGGACACGACGGCGATGACAAAATCACCTGTGCGGCAACCGACGCGGCACATCATGAGACGCTGGAGTTTCTGTCGACAACATGACTACCTCGAAACCTCTCGTACCGTTGGTGATTCGCGGTCAGGTCATCACCGACGACCTCATCGAACACGGAGCTCGCGCCGACGGCGGTATCTTCCTTTCGCCCGATGTCGCGTCGCGAACCGCGCAGCTGTCCTTAGCCGACCCCGCCGCATTAAGTGATATCCATGCTCGCCCGCTCGACGAGATCGTCGACTACCTTGTTGAACTCGGCACCCGATTGGACTGTGCGGGCAACGAGCATCTCGCACAGGCGCGCGAGATGTCCTACGATGCTGCTCCCACGACACCGCCGATCGTCGACGAGCAATTTCGGCTGATACCCGCGCTTTTCAGCCGTGAGGCGCTGACCGACATGCTCGATGTCGGGATCGGCCGCGCTCATCTCGACGGCTGGGTGCGCACAGCGCTGTCCGACGGCAGGACGCTGAACGTACGTGCGTTCGGCAGTCGTTGCGTGCACATCACAGCCGGCAATTCGCCCATGCTGGCAGCCCTCGCGGTCATCCGTAACGCGCTAACCCGCGGCGACGCGATCATCAAGAGCCCGTCGAATGATCCCCTGACCGCGGCGGCGATTGCCGTCACGATGGTCGAAATGGCGCCCGACCACCCCGAAACGCGTCATTTGAGTTCGGCATACTGGCGTGGCGGTGACGAGAAGGTCGAACAGCCCCTCTATCAGCCGGCGAACCTCGAAAAGATCGTGGCATGGGGCGGTTTCGGGTCAATCAAACATGTCACTCGGTATCTGCAACCGGGCCTGGAGTTGGTGAGTTTCGATCCCAAGCGCAGCGCGAGCGTGATCGGCGCGGCCGCGCTCAACACAGACGCGGCTTTCGCCGATGCCGCCGCACGGCTTGCCGTCGACATCGGGCACTTGAACCAGGCGGCCTGCGCGAACGCCCGGACGGTTTTCGTCGAGTCCGGCACCGACGGCGCGGGAATCGACAAGCTGCGGGAATTCGGGAAGCGGGTGTATCAAGAGTTGATGGCGCTGCCCCAACGTGTCAGTACGCGCCCCAAGAGAGGCATCGCGCCCGCACTGCGGGGGGCACTGGACGCCGCGCGCTTCGACGACGAGTGGTTCACCGTGATCGGCGGCCGCCACGACGAGGGCGCAATCATCGTCTCTCACATGCCGGAGCCGGTGGATTTTGCCGCAGCCCTCGATGACCGGGTGGCGAACCTGGTGCCAGTGGACTCGGTCGACGAAGCAATTCAGCGCTTCGACAGCTACACCCAGACGGTCGGTGTTTATCCGGAGTCGCTCAAGCTCGAATTGCGCGATGCCGCAGCACTGTCCGGAGCTCAACGCATCGTGTCGCTCGGCTACGCGTGTGCGCCCACATTCGCCGGACCGCAGGACGCGTTCGAGCCGTTACACCGGCTCACACGATGGGTGACCGACGAGGCGCTCAGTCCCGCGACGCATCCCTTGGGCGATCTCTTCCTCGACACCGCTGGTGCCGTCTGACGTTTCGTCTAGGCGCCGCCTCGTTCGTCCGTTCGGACGGACGGTCAGACGCGAAAGAACGCGGGAATCAAACGCGATGCGATGAACGCCGGGGTACGTCGTGCGGCGACCGCGGCCAGATGGACGGCGGTGTTGGGAACGATCTCGGGTTGGCCTCGCTCCAGTGCCCGGAATGTCGCCGCGACGCAGTCAGCGGGGGTTGCCTTCGCGAACGCGGGCATGGCGTCCATTGTCGCTTCCAAGCCGGAACTCGGCCCGAATTCGGTGTCGACCGGGCCTGGACACAGCGCCGTGACGGCCACGCCGACCTTGGCCAGCTCGTAGTGCAGAGCGTGGGCGTATCGTAGCGAAGCGCTCTTGCAGGCACCGTAAGCTGCGAAATTAACTGGCGGACATAGTATTCCGGCGAGCGACGACACGATGACTACTGCACCGAAACGCCGCTGGGCCATCCCTGGAGTGAGCGCACCGCAGAGCGCGAAGATCGCCTCGACGTTCGTACGGAGCATCTCCACGGCGCGGTCGGGGTCAAATGTGTACACGGTCCCGCCTCCGCCGAACCCCGCGCAGTTGATCAAAATGTCCACCTCGAGGCCGGCCTCGTCAACCGCGTCAAGCATGTCTGCGCGCGAACGTGGGTCGGCGACGTCGCAGCGCGTTACGAACGCATCACCCAGCTCTTCGGCGAGGGAGCGGAGCCGGTCTTCACGGCGTGCCGCGAGAGTCACGTGATGGCCTCGCGCGGACAGTGCACGGGCGAACTTGTCACCGATGCCCGACGAGGCGCCGGTCACCAATGCCGTCGCGCCGGGACGCGGAGCGGGCAGCCCTCGTCGCAATTCCGAAGCCATGTGGTGTTCTTACACCACAGCCGTACTCGATGTAAATCGTCACCGGCCGACCGCGAGCGGATGGTTGCCGGCGGTCGATACGTGCGCCGAACCGCCCGGTGAGGAAACGATTGACACCGAGTACGCACCATTCGTAAGGTCGAGCCATGGCGCTCATAAGCACTCTCGACCCCGCTACCGCGTCCGGCAAGCTCACGGAATGGCTAACGAATCAACTTCCGGCGGGTGCGAGGCCGGCCATCACGAATCTTCGGGTGCCCAAAGAGAGCGGGATGTCGGCGGAAACCTTGATGTTCGATGCCGAATGGACAACAGACGCCGGCCGGGTCTCGCGGGCGCTTGTCGCCAAGGTGGCGCCCAGCGGACCAGGAATCTACATGGACTACGACATCTTGCGCGAGGCCCGGGTATTGCGCGCAGTCGCGCAGGACTCATCGGTGCCCGTTCCCGAGGTGTTGTGGTCAGAGGCTGATACCTCGGTGCTCGGTGGGCAATTTCTCATCATGGAACACGTCAATGGTCAAGTGCCGCGCGATGATCCGCCGTTCACCGCCGAGGGCTGGGTCCTCGATCTGACGGCCGAACAACAATCGATCCTGTACGAGAACAGCCTTCGGGCGATGGCCGGCGTGCACGAGATCGACATTGACGATCTGGAGATACGGAGCGCGTTCGAGCGTCCGGATCTCGGTGACACGTTGGTCGCCCAGCACGTGGGCCATGTCGAATCGATGGCGCACTGGGCTTGCGGCGATACCCCCAATCCGGTCATCGACGCCGGCATGGCGTGGCTTCGGGCCAACCAGCCCACACAGACGGCTCAGGCGTGTCTCTGCTGGGGCGACGGGCGCTTGGGCAACCTGATGTACAACGACGACCTGTCCGTAGTCGCCGTGCTTGACTGGGAAGCCGCGACGATCGCGGTGCCCGAGTACGACCTCGGCTGGTGGCGGTTCGCCATGCGTCACTACTCCGACGGAATGGGTCTTGAGTTGCCGCCGGGCTTCCCGCCAGATCATGAAGTAGCAGCCCGGTTCGAAGCCATCACCGGTCGGCCGCTGCAGGATGCGCAGTTCTGGGAAGTGCTCAACGGCGTGCGATTCTGTTGCATCGTCGCCCGGGGAGCGTCGCTGATGATCGCCGCCGGCCTGCTGCCCCCTGATACTCAGATGGCGGTCAACAATCCCGGAACCAGAGTGCTGGCAGACATCATCGGAGTCTCCGTCCCCAGCGGTGACTCCGCGTATTACGTCGGTAATCGCTAGCTGCGTGCGGTCACGCATGGGTGGGGTTACGTGTCGGTTCATAGCGAGATGAGTTCGGCCACTGCGCCTTCGGGGCAGGACCGACAATGATCCGCGTGCCGTCCTCCGGGAGATGAGCGAGCCATCGAGCGCACCGGGACGCCGTCGACTCAGCTGTGATGCTATGCGGCGGCGATGCTCACCTGTGGAGAGCATGGCGTCCACCTGCGCGGCGTCAAGGTGTGCGCGCAGCTTCCGATCATATTTGGCCGCAACGGAACCGAACCGACGACGGCAGGCACTGTGCACTCCCGTCACTCTGTTTCGAACCACTGCCGCTTTCCTTCTCCAGGCCAGAAAGGCCGTCCTACAACTCTGCTAGACAGCATGTACGAAACATGGTAGACATCACATCAGCCCGTTTTTGGGCGTACTGCAGACTGCACCCGCTCTGCAGCCAGTTGGGGTGAAAGACCATGCGCGAAAGCAAATTTGGAACGGCGGCCGACAGTGAAATGTGATTGTCGCGGGCGCGAGACACGGACAGAAAGCGGCCGCCTAGGTGGCTGACCCCGGCCAGAAGGCATTCGTGCTCGAGATGACCCCGGCGTTCGGCGGCATGTCCGACCAGAGCGCGGCGAGCACCGTGACCGAACGAATCGAGGACGAGGACACGCGTGGCGGCCGGGGATCGAGCACAGCATTGGCGGATTCAATCGCTAAGCAGTCGGAAAAGGAGCTAAGTTGACGAATTTCGCTGTCCAGCCCCCGGAGTCGGATATGTGGCTACCCCGCCCTTCTCCCGGCGAGACATGGGATACCGCTATGGTCTCCACCCACTACCACGGGATCCACATCCCCGAGGAGCGCATCGGCGCCTACATCTACTCGCTCAATCGACCCGCCTTCGGCTGCAACCAAGGCGGTGTGCTGATTTTCCGCGGCGACCAGGCAATCGACCCCCTCGACATGGAATACATGGACTACGGCATGACGATGGCCTGGCCGGTAGTCGAGGGCAATTCACTCACGACGGAAAACGGATTGAAGATCGAGTTTTTGGAACTCGGTCGGGTGGTGCGGTTGACCTACGTCAGCGCCGACGAACAAACACGGTTCGACCTTCGCGGCGAAGCCGTTACACCGTTGATAGCTCGAGGGCACATCATCCCCGGGGAGGATGTCGAGACCAACCCTGCGATGCGGCCCGGTGGCAGCGAACAGATGATGCACATGACCGGTGAATTGGTGCTCCACGGAACGAGTTACCGGGTCGATTGCTACAACCCTCGCGATCGCTCGTGGGGTCAGGTGCGTACTGAACAGATGCGGCGCCGCCATGCGTTGCCCACCCTGCCTCCCGTCGGCTGGACACCCATGTACTTTGGCCCCGATCTGATCCTGAATACCGCAGGCTACGTCTCGCCGTCGACGAACCCGAACTGGTCGGGGTTGTACGACGTCGATCCGGACGCGCCCTCACACTATTTCGCATGGATGATCGTCGACGGTGAATCCGTCGATGTTGCCAGGGTGGTGCGCACCGCCCACGAGATGCACCCGGACCTGTACTCGGTCGCCCGCCAGCAAGTCGACATCGAGTTGGTGGACGGACGCATGTTCACCTTCCACGGCGAGACGACGTCGATGACCAATGGCTTTGCGTGGCCGAACTGCGCCATCCGAATAGGTACGTCGCATTGGGTGTCCAGTGACGGCAGGGAGTGTGACAACACGTACCAGGAGCAGTGGTTCGATCACTTCTATCAGAAGGAAATGAACCGCCGCCAGGGCCACCGCACCTCGGTCGCAACGGTCGGCGTCTAGGGGCCCAGACATGGCAGTCATCAACAGTGTCGATGCTGACGTCGCGCGCAGGGCATTTCAACAAGCGCTGACAGCGCACCTTCCGGGGGTCGACGGCGTCGAAATCACCGATGTGCGTTTGTCGACAACGAGCGGAATGTCGGCGGAGACAGTTCTTTTCGACGCGGCGTGGCATGTTGCCGGGAAGAGACTGCAGCGTGGACTCGTCGCTCGTGTGGCGCCGGCGGGGCCCGGGCTGTTCTTCAGTTACGACCTCGACCTCGAGGCCCATGTGATCGGTACCCTGCGCGACCGGGCTGGCGTACCCGCGCCAGAGGTCCTCTGCTACGAAGACGACTCGTCTTTGCTCGGTGCGCCGTTCTTCATTATGGAACGGCTCGCCGGTCGGACACCCGCCGACGACCCGCCGTTTACGGCGACGGGATGGATGTATGACCTTCCCCCGGAGCAGAAGCGGCTCGCGCTCGACAACGCGCTCGCCGCGATGGCGTCGGTCCACCGAGTCGATCCTGCGGCCGTGGGACTCGACGACATCGGCCGGTACGGCTCACCGGATGGCGATCCACTGGGCGCTCACATCGAGCACTGGCAGAAGGCCTTCGCCTGGGCCAGCGACGGAGTGCCGAACCCCTTCGTGGAAGCAGGTTTCGACTGGGTGAAGGCGAACCGTCCCACCAAAGCCGAGCCGCGAGTCATCAGCTGGGGTGATGCGCGCATCGCCAATGTGGTCTTTGCCGACGACCTATCAGTCTCTGGATTAATCGACTGGGAGATGGTATGCCTGGGGAGTCCAGAATTGGATCTCGGCTGGTGGTTCGCAACACTGCGTCTGTTCAGCGACGCCATCGGAATACCTCTTCCCCAAGGGTTTCCGACGCGGCAGGAAACGGTGAGCCGGTATGAAGACCTGACCGGTTTCGACGTCAAATACCTGCATTTCTACGAAGTATTTGCGTATCTGCGTCTGTCAGTTGCCATGATCCGCGGAGCAAGGATGCTGATCGCCGGCGGCGCTCTGCCGCCCGATGCTGGGATGGAGTTCAACAATCCCGCGACTCGACTGCTGGCCGAGGTCACCGGCGCAACACCGCCGACCGGAGACTCGCAGTACTTCATCGGCAATCGCCACTGACGGGGTGGCCTGCCACTTGATGCGCCCACGACACGGTTGGGTGCATGGTCCGATCCGGCCCCCGTAGCGCCATCCACAGCTGGCGCGCTACGTCGTTGTCGCAGCGCATCAGCATCGTCGTGACGTCGCAATCCAGCACCGCGTCCCGGTGGTTGTCCGTTGTCTTCAATCGGCCCTTACCAACGTGATACCGAAAACCGCACGGGGTCGGTAGCTGTCTGTTAAACAAGACAATGTGTTCGTTCGCACTGTCTGAATTAACGCGCATCTCACCGTTGAGGAGCAAGAATGCAATCGCCGATGACCACGGGCATACCGATTGACAACCACCGCGCCACCCCACTGGCTCAGGTTGGTGAACTCGCCAAAACCCTAGGAGCCAAACCCGAATTTGACTACCTGTGGTTCTTCGATGAGATCTCGGGTTGGTTTCATCGCAGCCTGTGGGTGCCCGAGAACGCGCCGATGGCCAGTGTTCGCGACAACAACTCCACGCACGATCCGTTCATCGAGGCCGCATTCGCCCTTGCCGCCAATCCGGACGCCGGCATTCGGTTGACGGCGGACGCCGTGCGTACGCGCCCCGGCGAGATGGTGCGTTCGTTGATGAGCCTGGGCAGCGCGGCGCAACGGCAGGGGCAAGTCGTGTACGTGATGGGTGCCGGGGAGTCGCGTCAGATCCGTCCCCTCGGATATCCATCAGGGCAGGGCCTGGGCAGATTGGAGGACTTGTTCCGGCTCTACCATCTGCTGTGGGAACGCGACGAACCGTTCTCCTTCGAGGGCAATCACTGGCGGTTGGACCACGCTTACCTTGGTGAGACGCGGCCAGCCGTACGTCCCGAGTACTGGGCGTTAGGCGGTGGCCCGAAACTGATTTCGATCGCCGCCCGCTACGCCGACGGCCTGGAGGCGGCGGCGCCCAACACCTTCGTGACTCCTGACGACTGGGCGCGCATGGTGACCGACGTTCGGAACAAGGTGGAGGCAGCGGGCAGGGACCCCGATGCATTCGGGTTCGGGCTGTGGCTGGGCTGTCAGATCCACGAGGACCGGGATGTTCTGGAAGCGTCGTATGAGAATCCGTGTATGAAGTACCTGGCCGCGATCCTCGGCCGGTTCAACCAAAGCGACTGGCGCCGAGACGGTATCGAACCGGTGATGCCCGATGACTGGCATTACGCCCGTCGCTGGCTGCCGTTCAAACAGTCCGCCGATGAAGTCAGGAAGATAGTAGACGCAGTACCGCCCGACATGGTGCGGAAGGCGGCTTACGGTGGGTCGCCGGCGCAAATCGCCTCCATCGCACAAGAGTTCGTTGACGCGGGCGCGACCTACGTCGGTCTGATCGACTTCATGCCACTGGTTCTCGACGGACTGACCGACCCGCCATTCGGCCGATGGGCCGAGGTATGCGGGACACTACATGCGACGGCAGGCAAATGACGGGCCATCTCGTCGATGTCCTCGACGACATGAGCGCATTCGTATTGGGAGGCCGGCTTCGATCGACCCTGCCCGACGGCGTTGCGAACGTAACCGAGGTGCGCACGCCAGCCATGGGGCTGGACGACGCGGTGGCGGCGGAGAGCATCGGATACCGTCGGGTCTGGTTGTCCGAGCGCTTTAACATCAAGGAAGCGGCCACCCTGCTGAGCGGTATGGCGGCGAAAACGACACGACTCGAGATCGCCACGGGAGTCGTCCGTCCAACCGACCGGCACCCGAAATTGATGGCGGCGACCGCGGCCACCATGCAAGCCTGCTATGGCAACCGGTTCGTTCTCGGGCTGGGACGTGGAGACGCCGAGTACAACAGGATCGCACTCGGGATGGCCGAGTCGCCGGCGTATGTCGCATTGGTCGACTACGTGGACATCTTGCGGCGTCTGTGGGCTGGTGAGCGCGTCGATTATGCCGGGCCCGCAGGCACTTTCAACGCAATGGCGTTCGGCGACGTCTACGAGGGCGATCCGCCACCGGTGTTCTACGGTAGCTTCGGCGGAAAGAAGGCGGCGACCGCAGTCGCAGCGGCATTCGATGGAATTCTGCTGTGCCCGTTGCTCACCCCGGAGGCGACGGCCCGTGCCAAGGCCAATGTCACCGAGGCCTGTGAAGCCATCGGACGCGATCCCGCCACCGTGCGTATCGCTCAAAGCGTCATCACAGCACCCGAACTCGACGATCTTGAAACGCGGCAGTTGTGTCACGCGCGCGCTGTCACGTACATGCAGATCGATCACTGGGCTCGCGCGACTGTGATTGCGAACAATTGGAGCCTCGAGCCCGCGCTCGCCCTGCAGAACCACGACAGGTTCCGCGGTATGCCCTCTGCCGACGAAGTCTTCCACCGCAGGGAATTGATGGATGCCGTCGACTTGATACCGGAGGACTGGATCTCCTCGACCTGTGCCACGGGTGCATTGGCCGACTGCGTCGCAAAGCTGGAGGAGTTCAAGGCGGCTGGGGCAGACGAGATTGTGACCTATGGCAGTGCGCCGCAACAGAATGCGGCATTGCTCGACAGGTGGCGGCGCCGATGAACGTGCCACGCCACATCGACGAACTCACGGCGGAGTGGTTGTCGACCGTGCTGGGTCGACCGGTTGAGGTCATGCGGGTGGATCGCCTGGCCGAGGACTCGGCCTTCGCCGCACAGTTGTTCCGGTTGCACCTCACGGGCGATTCGACAACGGAGGATTTCTCGTCCACGGTGATTGTCAAGTTGCCTGTCGGTGCCGACAATCCGGCACGCCAGATCCTCGACGGGTTTCACGCATATGACCGGGAGGTCGCGTTTTACCGTGATGTGGTGGGGAGGGGGGCGACCGTTCGCACCCCCCGAGCACGCTTCGTGGCGCACGATCCGGACTCACACGACTTCGTGCTGATCATCGAAGATCTCGCACCCCTGGAGGCGGCGGATCAACTCAGCGGCTTGAGCATGGCCCAAGCGGAAACGATCATCGACGCCCTTGCTGAGTTTCACTGCTGGGCCTGGGAGAACGACAATCTCGACGTCGCTGGTGCTGGGCTACCACGTATCGACGCACTCGACACCCGCGCCCATCATGCGATGTTCGGCGAGGTGTTCGACCTGGCTTGGCCGCAGGTCGCCGCACGACTGTACGACGAGATCGCACCCGAAGTCCACGAATTGTGCAACCACTTCTCCACTTTGATCCACTACCTCGCCGAAGCGCTAGGAACGCCGCGCACAATCATCCACGGTGAACTGCGCTCGGATAATCTGTTCCTGCCGCTCGACGGATCCGACCCCTACCTGATCGACTTCCAGGCGGCCACGCGTGCGTGCGGACTGCTCGACGTGGCTTACCTCATCACCTCCAGTGTGCGCAGTGACGTTCGGTGCGGCAACGACGCGGTACTGGTGCAGCGCTATGTCGACGGCATCGCTCGTCGCGGCATCACATCGTATGGCTTCGATCAGGCATGGCGTCAGTATCGAATTTCCGCGATGTTTGGCTTGGTCTACCCGGTCCTCGCTTCCACGCGATGGGAGGCGTCCGGTCCCCGAGGTCGCCTTCTGCTCGACGAGATGGTCCGACGTTCGACGACCGCGATCTCGCAGATCGGCGCTGTCGAACTCCTCCCCTGAGGGCAGCTGTACACGAGGAACGTGACCGCACCTACTGCGTCGCTTCGCTAGAAAGCGTTGCCAATAGCGCGTTTCGGCATTGCGAGATACACGCCTGGCGCCGACGATCCCTCGATCGCGTTACGAGTCGGCATCGCCGCGGGCAAAGCAGAAAAGCTGCGGGGGGCGGGGACGCGCTGAAGATTTTATGAAACGTATTGTGGTGACACCCTGTCTGATATAACGTCGAGGCAACCACAAAGGAGTGATATGAACAACACCCGTACTGCCGACGTGATCGTCGTCGGCTCCGGCCACAACGGACTTGTCGCGGCGTGCTACCTCGCCAAGGCAGGGCTCGATGTCCTGGTTCTTGAGGCCCACAGCACGCCGGGCGGGATGACGGCCACCAACCCGATGCCCGAGGCACCCGGGCACTACACGAACGACGCGTCGATACAGCCCTCGCTGTTCCGAACCACGCCGATATCGCGCGAGTTGGGGCTCGAAAGCAAATACGGGCTGCGCATGCGGATCATCGACCCAGCGCACGTCCACATGCAGGAGGACGGCACCTCGTTGGCCCTGCATCGCGATCCGCGCAAGACCGCAGAAGAACTCAAGTACTTCTCGCGTCGTGACGCCGCGGAATACCTTGAGATGTTCGAAACGATTCGTGCTGCAGTCGAGATCGGTCTGCCCTTCATGATGACCAACCCAGTTCGGCCGAGCTTCGGTCCAGTCTTGAAGATGCTCAAGGCCGCTGCGGTCAATCACCGACGGCTGGCGGCGATCGGACGCTGGGCGGGAGGATCCTTCAGCGAGACCCTCGACGACGCCTTCGAATCCGACATCATCAAGGCGCAGATGGCGATCAACCTGCCTTTTACGCCGTTCGCAACCGATGGTGGCGGGTGGGGCATGATCTACCTGGGCATTATGAGCAAGTACGGCACCGCGATGTTCGAAGGTGGCACTGGCAACTTTCCGCGCTCGCTCATCGACTGCCTCACCGATCACCGCGGCAGCGTGCGCTGTTCAGCCGAGGTCACCGAACTCATCGTCGACGACGGCCGGGTGACCGGTGTTCGGCTGAGCGATGGTGAGGAGATCTTTGCCCGTCGTGGAGTGCTGACCGCGTGTAGCCCGAAGACGACACTTACCAGGCTCCTGCCGCACGGCACACTGCCGTGGAAACTGGAGAAGCGCGCCGAACACATTCCCACGCGCGTCCGGGGGATCGCCGATTTCAAGATGGACGTTGCGGTCAAGGGGCGCCTCGACACGTCGCGCCACGAGAAGTGGCGAGGAGATGGCATCGACCTTCGGCTCGGTGCCAACTCGTTCAACACCTGGCAGGAAGTGCTGGCCGCAGAGCGGGCATGCCGCAGGGGTGAAATTCCGCTGCATGTCTGCGGTCTCGGCCAGGTCACCACGTCCATGGCGCCCGAACTCGCACCCAAGGGCCACGACACCTTCTGGATGTGGAGCGGTCTCACTCCGGCCGACCCCGCTGCCGACTGGGACACGGTTCGGAGCCAGCTGCAAGATGCCGCGATAAAGCACGTCGACAAATTCTACGTCGGCGTAGAAAGCCTGCAGATCGGCGCTCGCACGTTGGTACTCCCCGACATCGAGAAGCGATTTCACGCCATCGACGGCAGTGTCTATCACGTCGATCCCGTTATCACACGCTTCGGGCCGCGAAAGCCGGCTCCCGGGTTCGCAAGCTACTCCACCCCCGTGCCCGGCCTCTTCCTTACCGGTTCCGGCACCCATCCCGTGGCGGGCATCAGCGGCATTCCAGGGCGAAACGCAGCGCAGACGATGCTGCGCGTCTTCAAGAAAGAAACCGGGCGCGCCTCGGCGCTCGCCGACCGGCGCGCGCAGGATGCGGCCATTGACCACAGCCTCAAGTAGCGGAGTACGCGGTCTGTAGGCCACATCAACACGACAGATTTCGCAGTACGCCAGAAAGGCAAACCTATGAACAACATCCTCCACTTCGCCGATCATGCGGCGCTGACGCAGGAACAGACGGGCGGCAAGGGCGTCAACTTGAGCCGGCTGTTCCAGGCGGGATTTCCAGTGCCGCCAGGCTTCAGCGTTGCCTCGGATGCGTATCGGAACTTTATCGCCACCGATGGTCTCTCTGACCGGCTGTCCGGTCTCATCGACGCACTGACCTACGACGACCCCAGCGCGTTGGAGGCCCAGACCGCGGAGATTCGAGACCTCATCTTGGCCGCTCCGATGCCAGACGACCTGTCGATAGAGATCCGGGACGCTTATAAAGCGTTGGGCGACAATGCCTTTGTCGCGGTGCGGTCTTCGGGTACAGCTGAGGACTTGGCGGATGCTTCATTCGCGGGGCAGCACGACACCTACCTTGACGTGCTCGGCGCGGACGAGGTCATCGACGCCGTCCGCCGCTGTTGGGCGTCGCTGTGGACCGCCCGAGCCGTCGGCTACCGTAAGCACAACGACTTCGATCACGCCGCGGTGGCGATCGCGGTGGTCGTCCAGAAGATGGTGACCTCCGACGTCTCCGGTGTCATGTTCACCGGTAATCCGCTGACCACGGCCACCGACGAGACCGTCATCAACGCGACGTGGGGACTCGGTGAGGCACTGGTGCAGGGCATCATCACCCCAGACCAGTTCGTAGTGCAGGTACCCCAATTCACCGTTCTCGAAGAGCAGGTCGGTTCGAAGGAACTGCAGATCGTGCGCGACGAGACGAGCGGGCGAGGCGTGGTGGAGCAGGAGGTGCCATCGGACAGGCAGAAACAACTGAGCCTCAGCTCACGCCAGGTCATCGAGCTCGCTCGTCTGGGACAGTCCGTACAGGAGTACTACGGCGCCTACCCACAAGACATCGAGTGGGCGATCGAGGACGACAAGCTGTACCTCCTGCAGTCTCGGCCCATCACCGGTGTCGACTTCACTTGGGATGCCGAGGTCGACCTCGGTCACCTGCAACCCGTCGCGCAGGACACCGTGTGGACTCGGGCCTACGCGGACGCGATCATGACCGGATCGCCCGGTGCGCTCCAATACGCCTGTCGCACACCACAGTTCTCGAACCGACACATGCGACGTATGTGGGAGATCTTCGGCTTTCAAGACCTCGCCGAAATGCGCGCCTTCAAGTACTGGAAGGGGCAGTGGTACTTCAACGTCGACACCGAGCGGTTGCCGATCGAACGCCTCGTTCCACCGCCACTACGACACATGTTCCTCGACTTCATTCCGCCCACAATGCACGAGGATGTGCTCAACGCACCATTCGACTGGGGACAATTCGCCAGGGCCGTAATCCGTTGGCACACTCTGGATCCCGATACCACTCCCGGTCAGTTCCCGCGCACGTTCGAAGCATGGCGCGCCCGTACCGACTATGAAGGTCTGTCCAAAACAGAACTCCAGGCGCTCAACGACGAGGACCTGATCGCCTACTGCGAGCGCCTGACCGCTCTCGAAGGAGAGTGGGGCGAGGCGATCTTCCTCCCGTACTTCTTCACCCTGCGCATGGCCATGGCCGGGCTGGCGTGGATGCTGACGAACTGGTACGACGGCGGCGAACCCATGTCGGTGTTCGCCACACTCGTTGCCGGCGCCACCCGCCGCACGGACACCCAACGTGAGAACTCAGATCTACTCGAACTGGTCTCCATGATTAGGCGGTCGCCGGCGCTGTCGCAGGCGATTGAAGAACATGAGAATCAGGCATTCTTCGATCACCTACACACCTTCTTGGAGGGGCAGCACTTCTTGCAGCGTTACGACGAGTGGATCGAGAAGTGGGGCTTTCGCGGTCAAGCGGATCGCGACTTCCTACATCCGCGCAGGGCGGACGATCCGTCGATCGACTACCGCGCGTTCAGGATGTTGCTCAACGCGGATGCAGACCACGATCCGGAAGCCGGCGAACGGCGACTCGCGCAGCAGCGGAACGAGACCTTCGCGGACGTGCTGGCCAACGTCGGAGCCAAGCCGAACGGTGGCCTCAAGGTCGAACTGCTCAAGGCTGTACTCCCGTTGTGCCACGAATACCTCATCATCCGCGACAACGAGCGCTGCCGTCCGACCGACATGATGATGTATGCGTGGAAGCGCGGTTTCGACGAAATCGGCCGCAGGTTGCACGAACGGGGCATGACCGATGACCCCCGTGATCACAACTGCTTGTCCGAACTCGAGCTCTACCAGTACTTCCGCGGACTCGAAGAGCACCCGGAGTTGTTGAAGGTGAAAATCGCCGCGCGGCGCCGGCATATCGACGCCGCGCTAAATAAGGAAAACGACCCGCCGAAGTATCTGGTTCGCAATCGTGCGGTTGATCTGGATCATCCCCGCGGGGAAGGCGAGGAGGGCGTGTTGTCGGGCACAGCGACGAGCCCCGGCACCTACACCGGCGTCGCACGCGTGGTGCGTTCCCACAGCGAAATGGGCAGGGTCAACCAGGGCGAGATCTTGGTGACGCATTCGACGGACCCAGGGTGGAATCCCGTGTTCACCGTCATCAAGGCGGTGGTGGTGGAGACTGGTGGCATGCTCTCACACGCGTCCTGCCTTGCACGCGAAATCGGTTTCCCAGCAGTGTATTTGCCCGATGCCATGAAGCTCATCGAAGACGGTGCGATCATCACGGTTGACGGCAATACAGGTTCAGTCGTGCTTGAGGACGCTGCGCGAAGCGTCGAGGAAGAACCGGCGGAGGCTGGAGTTGCCGGCTGACGAGCCCCGTCGCAACGAATGTTCAATAGTTCGGCGGCCGGCGCGCCTCGACATCGAGGGAACCTTCAACCTGCGTGATGTCGGAGATCTGCCAGTGGCAGGAGGTGGGACCATTCGGTCCCACCTCCTGTACCGCGGAGACGCCATCGACGCGGTGACTGAGTCGGGTGCCGACGCGTTGAGACGACTGAACCTGCGCACCGTGATCGATCTGCGTGAGCCGGCGGAATGCAAACGGCCGGGGCCCGACCTCGGTGACCTTGTGAAGGTGACACGAATACAGGTATTTCGGGACAGATTCGACTACGGGAACTTCCATGGTATCGACGATCTGTACGCCGCGATTCTCGACGCCGCCGGGTCGGATCTTGCCGCGGCCATTTCCGTTCTCGCACAGCCGAATGCGCTTCCAGCTTTGGTGCACTGCACCGGAGGCAAGGACCGCACGGGACTAGTGATCGGCTTGTTGTTGGCGGCGTTGAACGTTCCGATTGATGCCGTGGCGAGCGAATACGCCCTCACCGCGGTGAATTTCGTCGGTGAGGCACGGACACGGGGACTCAAGCGCGCCGCAGAGGCTGGGGTGCCGGCGCAACAAATCGCTGTGCTCCTGGGCAGCCCTGCCGAGGCGATGACCCACGCGCTGACGCATGTGGTGAATACAGCGGGTAGCGTCGCGGAGTACTTGACGGCTCACGGCGTGACACCTGGTCAGCTGCAACGGATACGCGAGGAGTTGGTTACGCCTACGCACTGACGCCGTACAGCGTGTTCCACACGATCGCCGTCAAGCTGTCCGCCACTTTTCTCAACTGCGCCGGACTGGCGTCCTGGACGAGCTGATCTACACCTCGCTCCAGCAACCATCCCAACCAACCCGACACCGCCAGTGCATCGAGGGTGGGGTCTACTGAGCCGCGCGTCTGCGCAGCTGCGATGACGTTGTGCAGTTCCTCGATCGATTGACGACGGAGGGCGTCAACCGAGCGACGCGCGTTCGGATCGGTCACCGCACAGGCGTGCATTGCCCTGGAGAATCGTATGTTCCGCGCTCGATATCGCACCAGTTCGCCAAGCGCACGTCGCATCTCATCGCGCTCGATGGCGCCGTTGTTGTGCCACCAACTCGACAGCAGTTCCTTGCCGTGCGCGACGTGGTTCGAGTAAACCGAATACAGCAGGTCACCCAGGTCCTCGAAGTACATGTAGAACCGCGTCCGCGACATGCCAGCCTTTGTCGTCAAGCGCTCGACGGAGATCTGATTGAACGACTCGCCCGAATCCAGCAATGCCTGCATCGCGAGGAGCAGCTCGTTTCGAGTCGCGTTGCGCCTGCTGCTACGTCGGCCGTATTCGCGGCGGTCATCGCCGACGTCGGTCCGGCCCGATCTCACGCGGGTTCAGCTCCTCTCAGGGTGCGCCAGAAGATCTCGGTGAGAGCCTCGGCGAGCCTTTCGAGTTCGTCGTGGTGCGCGTCGGCGACCATCTTGGCCAATCCGCGTTCACTCATCCACATCAACAGGGCGGCCGTGGTTGCGCTGCTGAGACTCTTGTCGATCCTCCCGCTCGCCTGACCTTCTCGGATGAAGCGGGTGAGCACATCGGCAGATCGCCCCATCAGGCCAACGAACTCCCGCTCCGCGCTTCCGCCCGGGAGGGGTTCGTCGATCGCCAGCATCACCACACGATGAGTCCGGTACTTGGCGAAGATCTCGTCGATAGCGAGGCGAAGGTCCGCTTTGGAACCATCCGGTGGAAGGGACAGCCATGGCTGCAACAGATCGTCGAGAACCGAGCGCGCAAGATCACCCAGCAGTGCGTCCTTATCGACGAAGTAGGAGTAGAAGGTGGAGCGCGTGACACCGGCGGTGGTGATCAACCGCTCGACGCTCATGTCTCCGAACGCCAGCCCGTCGCCGTGGAGCGACTCCACGGCGGATAGCAGGTCGGCCTCGAGCGAGGCTTTGCGGCGCGCGCGCAGTGCCGTGGTGTCGCGCGTTTGACGTGCCATTTTTAGCATGGTAGCGCACTAATCGCGACAACACGTAGTGACATGGTGTTCGCGGTAGGCGAATGCCATCGCGGCACTTCGAGATCGGCACAGCCGGCTGGGCAGACGTCAGCGGCGGCGAAGTGGATGACCGCCTCGTCGGCCCGACGGCTACGGGAGCAAAGCGAAAGAGGTGATGCGGCCAACCCAAGCACGTAATCGGGGGGCTCTATCGGTCGTTGACTTTCGAGCAACAAGAAACTAACGTCCGGCCAAGAATGGCAGTCTCTGACATTCTCGGCTAGGAGGTCACGGGTGACGCAGGAGTTACAAGGCATGGTGGCTGTCGTGACTGGGGCCGGCCGTGGCATAGGCAAGGCGATCGCCGACAGCCTCGCCGGGCACGGAGCCACCGCATTGCTCGTCGACGGCGGCTACACCGCCTGACTTTCGGAGGACTACATGACTTGGGATCACGAAGCCGACCTTATCGTCGTCGGCTCGGGCAACGGCGGGATGAGCGCGGCCGTGGCAGCCGCCAAGAACGGCGCCGATGTCTTGGTGCTCGAGGTTAGCGGTGCCACTGGCGGTGGTTCATCGTGGTCAGGCGGCGGCCTGCACATCTGGGGAGTCCGTACCTACGACGAGTACCGAGCTCTAACCCAGGACTTGCATGACCGGCAGCTTGGGCGGGTCTTCTTCGAGGCGTTCACGCAATACTCGCCGTGGCTTCAAGAAATCGGTGCGGCGGTCACGAAAAGTCCGTACCTGCCAGATGGCAAGTACGACCTGCACATGGGCCGCGACGTGACTGGACCGCCCTTTTCGGCGTATTGCCGCGAGTACTTCGACAGCCTGGAGCGCATTCTCGAAGAGTGCGGTGGCCGCGTCATCCTTGGTACGCGGGTCACCGAAGTGCTCACCGACGAGGCCGGCACAGTGATCGGGGTTGCCGCGACGGGGCCGGAAGGACGGGTCCGCTGTCGCGCTGACGCGGTCGTGCTCGCATGCGGCGGTTTCCAGAACAACCCAGAGATGCGGGTGCGCTATCTCGGCCCCGATGCCGACCTCGCAACGATTTTGGGCTGCCCATACCAGACCGGTGACGGCATGCGTATGGCAGAGACCGCGGGCGGCTCGTTAGGCGGATCAATGAGCACTTTCTCCGCGGTTTGGATGAGCGCGTTCCCGGCGAGGAATCCTGCCGAGGACCCGGCAGAGTACGAGCGCCGGCCGTATACCCTCGATGGGAAATACGAATTGTCCGATCACTGCATTGTTTTCGAGCCGCCGGGGTCGATTCTGGTGAACCTGGACGGACGGCGGTTTATCGACGAGGCCGAAACCTATTACCGCGTCCCGCAGGCTGTGATCAAACAGCGTCGCGCGACCGCTGTGATGCTTTGTGATGCGACGGTCTGGGAGCCCTGGGCGAACCAACCCAACTTGTTCACTGGACGTACCCCGCGGGAGCAATTCCGCACGATGGAACGTGCCGGCGGTATCCTGCTCACTGCAATGACTATCGAAGATCTTGCTGATCAGTTGGCTGGCCTGACGCCTAATCGAGTGCATAAGGCTAATCTTTTGCGCACGATCGCGGGATACAACGAAGCGGTCCGCAACGGCACGGCCGCTCAAATGGAAGTTCCCCGCACAGCAGCGATGACCTCGGCCGGGACGATGAACGCGCCGGCGCTGTTGGAGAAACCGCCGTTCTACGCGTGGCCTCTTCGTCCCGCAATCTATATGTGTTACGGCGGGGTGCGGATCAATGAGCACGCTCAAGTTCTGGACGCCGGGAGCCAACCCGTCCCGGGCCTTTATGCGGTTCCGCCGGTCGCGGGCGGGGTCTTCCGCGAGGTGTACGCGGGCGGCATCTCGTGCGCGGGCGCGTTCGGCTGGATCGCCGGCCGCCACGCCACCGCCAGAATGTCGTGACCGAGAAGCGCCGGTACGGACGATCTCGGCGCGACCTGGCTGAGATCGCGATACGGCAATTCGACGCAAAGGGTTTCGATGCAACCACCGTCGAGGATATTGCTGAGGCGGCGGACTACTCACCGCGGACGTTTCACCGGCAATTCCCAGCCAAAGAGGACGTGGTTTTTTTCGACCTCCCCGACATCCTGGCGCCCCTGACCACTCTGCACAGGGCAGAGTCGGCGTCGGTCTGGTCGGCGGTCACCGCGCTTTTCATTGAGAACGCTCGACGGTGGGAATCGTGGAGCACCGACGTTGCACGCAGCCGCACCAGGCTGATTTTCGAAGAGCCCGCGCTTTACCGGCGCTTCCTCGAGATCATGGACCAGTGGGAGGCTGTGCTCACCCGAGTATTGGCTGACGAACGTGGTAACGATCCGTCGCACGACGCCTATGCTCAGCTGCTCTCTGGTTGCGCCATTAGTGCCTGCCGAGTCGCCTTGAGGTCATGGCTGGTACAGCCGCAACGCTCTTTGCCCGACCACATGAATGACGCCTTGGATCAACTCGCCCGCGGCTTTGACCTCGTGGCGGTAAGCGCGCTGGAAGGTCCACCGTGAACCGAAGATTCGTCAGCGAGCGTCGCGGTAGCGGCGCCCGAAAGAGGTTGTGCCAACTCGGCACAGTCCGTCAAACACCTTGCCGTTTTTGGCCAGGATTTGTTCAGGCACGCTACAGCAGAAACGACGCGTGAGTTGATGTGCTCGGCCTGCGCGTAAGCGAACGCGCAGGGCATTGGTCAGAACGCGCCTCTGTTCGGGCAGAGGTCTTGCACTGCCCGGTCGGCGAAGCTCAAGGCAGACGAGATCGTCCAGTCTCGATGTATCGACAACATATGCTGCCCGGCATCCCACAGCGATCCATCGTTGGGTGGTTGCATGAGCTTGCACACGCCTTGGGCCTCTTGGATCGCTTGGTGCTTGTCCATGACGATTCCGTCCCCTGCTATCGCCTGCAGGAAGACGTTGTAGTTCGGGGGAGTATCGATGCCGTCGTCTGGGTAGGCGTGTGCGGGCGCAACAGCCACAGCCACTGCCATCAATGGTAGGGCGGCAATCGCGGCGGTCTTTTTTAACATAGATTCGATCTTAGGCTTGTTTGCGCCTGGATCTGAAGGAATTGGCCCAGGTGCGGCAGCGGGAGGGTCGCAGCGGTGATGGGATCTGGGACGCGATCATCTAGTTCGGGGTACCCGGCGCACGACCCGTTGGGCGCGCGGCAGCCAGTCGGCGCTCGTCTGGGGCGGTGTCAAGGGTGGTGAGCGCAAGCTTTTGACGAGGGCTCTCAGCCGAGGTTCCTTATCGGTGCCCATAAACCCGACGAACCAATCGAATGCGGAGTCCACGAGATCGTCGGTGAGGGTCAGTTCGTGCTTCGCGATGGCGTTGAGCAGATGTTCGACGACCCGAGTGGAGTCGCCCGCGCCCAGCGTAATGCAGATCCATGCCCGCTCTCGAGGAGTGAACAGCTCATGCGCCTCTGTTGTCAGCGCCCAGGCGAAGGTGACCTCGTCCGATGTGGACATCGGACGGTAGCTGCCACGCCGGGTCGCGGCGTGAGTTGGACGTAATTCTAGTTGCGGGGAAGCGGAGTTCACCGGTAAAGCACGCCAGTACGCGTGGCGAGCGGCGCCGCCGTGACCGCTTCGTATGAACGCCGCCCGCGACCACCGAAGGCGCGGTGAGGCCACCCCACCAACGACCACTTCCAGATCGACGGCAGCTTGTCATCATTTTTGAATCTATAGTCAATTTGACTGTGTGAACCGCGCTTGTCAAGTATGTTTTCGCTGCTTACGGCGGTGATCTGAACGAGGACCGGCTACGGCGGAAGTCGGCAGCTGTGCTCTTCTCCGGCCCGGGCAGTCCGGGTGTGCAAGGTGTCACCGAGTTCGGGATAGCGGTGAAAGCTCAGACCCCGATAGAAGAAATTGGCCTTCACCCGCTGCGTCGCCAGCGTGGACTGACCGATGGCGAGGTCGCAGACGTATCCCGGATGCGCTATCGCCGATGCCGAACCGGTGACGGCTCGGCTCAGGGTGTGATCGAGCGGCAGTCGTAAGCGATCACCGACGATCATCTGATGCGCTGCTGCACCGCCGGCGGTCAGCGTCACGGCCGGCGCGGCGTCGAATACCGTTCCGACCGTGAGGTCCTCGAAGAACGGCCTACCAGACTCAGTCATTAGGTTCGGTCTCCGGGGAGAGCGCTACGACACCGAGCAGTGCGGCGGCTAATGCGGGCACGGCGATCGCCAAGCCGGGAACCGACATCCGTTCGCGGCGGACGCCGGCTGCGCCCACGCACGCATCGGCGAGATCAGTTGCCAATCCAACTCCGAGCACGGTGCGTCGGGCTCCGCCGTGCACGCGGGCAAGTAGCGTCGCGTAGCCAATCTCGCGCACACCGAACAGTCGAGTCGAAACGTCCGGTGCCGCTCCGGAAGTCCCAAACAGGGCCTGGAGCGCGCGTGGCGCCAGCAGTGCGACCAGACCTGCACCGAGTCTGGTCGCTATGAGCAGTCTCACCGCGGACCTGCGTTGGTGTGGTGCGAATCGTCTCATGGTGATTCCTGTTCCGTGTGTTCGAGTAGGTGATTGTGGAGGGCTTGGCGAGCAACCTGAGCAGCTTCTCACGTCCCTTCGGGTTGATTCGAAAATAAGGTGTCCGTTGTTCAAAAATCCTTGTGCGGTCATGGATCCGGTTCGTTTCGCCGCCTGTGCAGAGGTGGTGTTGATGGCGGCGGCGATGTCATCGGGCGTCGGCAGTCCTACAGCGGATTTCGGTTATCGAATGAGATTCGACGAGATTCGGCCGACGGTAGCACCCAGCTCGGCGGATTCGACGAAGGGCGGTTTGGTGACCTGACCCCAGGCCTGGAGGCCGGGTGCCCCCGCACCGTCGAGCAGGCCGAGGGCGGCGCTGAAACCGGCGCGCGCCGTGAAGTCGTAGACGTCGCTGATGTGCACTCGGGCGGTCGCGCGGCGGCCGCCGCCCTCGGCCACCGCGGTGGCGGTCGCGCGTCCTCCGCCGCCGTGGTGTTCACCGCCGCTGGCCCAACGGTCGACGCCGGCTCGAGCCAATCTGGCGATCCGGCTTCGGGACAGTAGTGATGCCGTCGCTGCGAGCACCGGCCCGCTGACCATGGGCGCCGTTGTCTGGGTGAAGCTTTCGATGCGCGCCTGCGGCCACCTGGCGCCGAGTGCGATCGGGTCGGGCGTGGGGAACTGCACCCCCCGCCCGCCGGGCAGTCGTCCCGACCTCGAACCCGCACGCAGGAACGTCACCGCTCCTGACGGATGATGCCGTGGCGCACCACCGGCCAGGATGTCGATCATCGATCGTGCCGTCGCCGCGGAGGGCTTCATGCCGACGATCCGGTAGGCGATCGTCAGTGATTCGACCGTCGGAAGGTTCGCCGCGACCAGCGCGGCCGCGAGGTCGCCTGAGGCGCCGACGCCGACGGACGGCACCAGCCGCACGTTCACTTTCGCGGCCGCGCAGGACAATTCGGTGGATACTTCGTACACCCATCGAGGCTCGCCGCTGAAGTCGACGTAGTGAGCGCCGGCCCGGATCGCGGCTTCTGCCACGGGCCGCCCGAAGGCGGTATACGGTCCGACGCTGTTCACTACGACGGTCGCATCGTCAAAGGCTTGATCGAGTTGGTGTGGTTCGAGCGAGCTGACGCGTACCTGCAGCGCGGTGCCCTGGGCGAGCCGATCCAGGGGCTGGCGGCGGCGTCCGACCACGACGGTGGGAATGTCGGCGTCCGCAGCGAGCGCGGCGATGCGGGACCCGGTGGATCCGGTCGCGCCGATGACGACGAGCGTTCCCGTACCGGCCAAGATCAGCGGTCTCCGAGGCGGCGGCTGATTTCGAGCAGGCCATAGGTGACCTCGCCGTCCCAGGTGTACTTGACGGCGACTTCTTTTGTCACCCAATGCTTCTCCTCAAGCATCCGTTTGGGGTCCATGCCGGCAGTTAATTGGCTGGGAGCGAAGCAGGTCCAGTAGTAACCCTCATTGAGGGTCTCTGCCTCGATGACGTGGTCCTTGCCGTCGGCGCGGAACACGACTTCGAATGTCTTGTCGTGGTAGTCGTTGCGGCCGGGACCCCAGTAGGGACCGCTGACGTACTCGGCCTGCTTAAGCTCTCCATCGATGACCACGTACGGTGTCGCTGAACGAACCGTTTCGCCCTGCTCCATGTTCAGCGTGCCGATCACTCGGCCGCTCTCTGGCCAGGTGGCGACGGTCCAGACGTGCCCGGTGAACAGTTCGAGGTTGCGTGGCCCGACGCTGTGATCTCGGTAGCCGGGGCCCCCGATGGTGATTTCCTTGTCGAAGTAGCGCAGGTAGCCGCGGAAAGTGCCGCCTTGCTCGTAGCGCACGTCGTAGCCGGTGGTGAGGTTTCCGTCCTCGGCGCGCTTCGACTGGAACATCGGAGAGCAGCCCTCCCAGATGATGTCGAACTTAGTGGGAACCGGGTATTGGTCGAACCCTGAGAATCGGTTGCGATTCTCCTCCTGGGTGGTCAGATAGGTGACGCCGTCGAAAGTCACTCGCCACTGCCGCAGAGGCTCCATGCACTCAAAGATCAAGGTTCCATCGCCCATGCCGGTCGAGGTCTCATAACGGCCGAAATTCCGGGCCATCAGCAGGCGGCCGTCGCCGAGGGCCAGGCAGAAATCACCTTGCCACAGCGTCGTATCGTCGGCGACCAGACCCATGTGGTGGTAGAAGAGGATCTGGTTTTCGGGATCGTAGCCCTGGAATAGACAATTTTCATTGGCCAGCGGCAGGTTGCGAGGCGCGGGCTGGTGGTGCAGGTCCCGGGCGGGGTCGATCCCGAACGGGTTCTCACGGGTCTTGGGTGCCATCTGCGTAACCTCTCTATTTCTTTGCGTTGTTCGTGGATGGGGTTGTGGCGACGCCTGCTTCGGCGGCGGAGCTGACGCGTTTCTCTTTACTGGCGAACATCACGGCTGCCGAGATGACGCGGGCGAACAGCCCTGCCGGCAGCAGGTGTCCGAGCGCGGCGATGGACCGGCTGGCGGGGTCGACGCCGGTGACGGTGCGACCGGCTTCGGCGGTGCGATATGCCGCGCTCGTCACCTGGCGCGGCGTGCACAGCAGCGGGCCCAGGCGCGACCAGTCAGCTCCGTGATCGGTGTTGTCGACAATGCCGGTGTCGCGTACGGGTCCGGGACACGCCACTGTAAAAGTGACTCCTGCTGCGCCGTATTCAGCGTCCAGCGTGCGAGTCAACACCACCAGGTAGTTCTTGATCGGGCCGTAGAACGTATTGAACGGAGTGGCCGGCATGAAGCCCGCCGCCGACGCGATGTTGATCACCTGCCCCCATCCACGCCGGAGCATGCCGGGCAGGAATCGATAGATCAGTTCGGCGGGCGCGAGAGCCATGACGCGATTGACGGTCTCGTGCTGTTGCCAATCGAATTTCAGCATGTGACCGTCGAGCATCAGACCGGCGTTGTTGACGAGCACGTCGACCTCCAGCCCCAGTTCGGCTGTCTGATCGGCGAGCATGGCTGGCACTGCGGGATCGGCGAGGTCTGCGCCGATCACCTCAACGCGGACGCCATGTCGGTGTCGCAACTCGTCGGCGAGCTCGTCCATCGGGCCCGTGCGTCTCGCCACGAGAACGAGGTCGTGGTCCTTTTCGGCGAGCAGTCTGGCGAAGTCCGCCCCGATCCCTGACGACGCTCCAGTCACCAACGCGGTGAGTCGGCGTTCGGCGACAATCCGGTCGCGCGCGGCGGTCATCGTTTGTCCTCTCTGCAGGGGGATTGCGCTCATCTGGATCATGCGGGCTTGTCAGCGGCGCGTTTGAGGATCTTGACGACCCCGGCCGTGCCGTCGACGCGAACGTAGTCACCGTCCTTGAGCACGTGAATTGCGTTGCGTGTGTTGATCACCGCGGGTATGCCGAGCTCGCGGGCGACGATCGCGCCGTGGCTCAACGGACCACCGACATCGACGACGACGGCACCGGCGACGAGAAAGAGCGCCGACCAGGATGGATCTGAAGTGTCGCAGACGAGGATCTCTCCGTCGTCGAGGTCGGCCTCCGCAGGGTCGCGTACGACACGGACGACACCTTCCACGACGCCGTGGCTGGCGCCGAGTCCGGTGATCTCGGTGACCTGGTCGCCAGTCAGTTCTGAGATAACCTGAACTTCCGGGACGCCCTCCCATGTTTGCGGGAGTTCGACCTTCGCGTATTCGTCGCGTTGTGCGCGTCGCTGGGCGGTGACGGCTTTCCAGTCAGCTTTACGGTCGTTGACGATCTCCTCGACGGTCAGATAGGCGATGTCCGCGGCGTCGTCGAGTTCACCGCGGCCAACCATGTCCTCGGCGATGACGCGGGAACTGGCGCGACACACGTCGATGGCATGCAGCAGGGTCGCCTTCCCCGTCTCGCGCAACGGAAAGAACGCACTAGTGGCGAACAGCACCGCACGGGCGAACACCCGCCGGGGGAGGGAGAGCCCCGACAGGAGTTCCTGGACCGCTGCGACGCGGTCCTCGGCGACTTCACGAGCCTTCACCCGGGGAGAGCGTTCCTCGGACATGCTTCGATAGGAGCGCAGGATCTCGGCCAGGGCATCCGGGTCGTCACGCCACACCGGGCTCGATGCGGACGCTTCGTTCGGACCGTGAAAACCATAGCGGCGCAAGAACTCTGCAACGTCGCGGTTGCCGCGAGAGACTTCCCACAGCATTGCGACCATCTCAGCTTCCTCCAATGAGCGAAGGCCGCGCGCGATGCGCAGTTCCAACCCGGGGGAGCCCGCACGAGCGCAGAGCTTCGTGAGTTGCTCGAAGGCCGCCTGCGTCAGGAAGGTGCCCAGGGTGTGCGGCCGCATGTAGCCGGCCATCCGGTCCTGCGCTTCCGACATCCGTCGCCGAGCGTCGTCGGCGGTCGCTGTCTCGAGGGCGTCGATGGAGTCGCGCCACCACTGCTGGCTCTCGACGAACATCCCACGGATGACCCGCACTACGGTTGCGGCTGCGATGGGCGCCTTCACGGCGACTAGGGGGTACCGGCGCCTGGATGCTCGGCTTGGGATACCCGCACGTACGTTGCTGAACAGCTGCTGTTCGAGTGCGTCGCCGGACGTGAAGGGCGTTCGGTCGGCGAGTGACCGCAGGAGGTCGACGTTGGCGACCAGCCGACCGTAAATGACCGTGCAGATGCGCTCGTCGCTGTTGGAGTTGTGCCGGGCTGCGGACTCTGGGAGGACGCCGAGCTCGCAGAAAGCGCCGAGGGTGCCGACCGTCACCGGCCGCATCCAGAAGCTGCTGCTCAGTGGTGTCACCACTCCGGCGAGGTTCTCCTCGGCATTGACCGTCGTCCAATACGTCGTCGGTCCGCCGGGTTGGTGTAGTGGATCGTCCGCGATCGTCATGCAGAGACCCCTCGTAGGCTCTCGCCGATCGGGAGTCCGATCGATGCGCCGAGGTCCGCCATGTCGAGAGTGACGTCGATGTCGGCACGTCCGTCCGCCAGAGCTGCGCGAAGGCCATCGCAGAATGCGCTGAGTTCCTCCTTGGTCGTGGCGGTCAGCTCATAGATGGCCAGGTAGCGCTGGTGCGGCCCCGTGACACCGGGGAGAGTCTCCACATCGTGTACCAACTTGTAGCGGCTGGCACGAATCACCCCCGGAATGTTCGCGACATCGGGTAGGTGCTTGTCGTCATACCAAGCGTTGTAAGCGTTTTCGGTTTGAGGACTTGTCGGTCCCGTGAAGGCGAGCATCACTGCGTTGTGCATGACGGCAACGGTATGCGCGGTTCGGTTTCGGCATCGCCACCAGCCCGGGGTGGTCTTTGTCCGGTGAGATGGTGGGAATTCGGGGGTGTCGCACCCCTCTCCTGCTCAGACACCGAGCGCCGAGAGCATGCCGAGATCCTCGGCGGCGGCCGCAAATCTCCCGCCCACCGTGGCCTTGTAGTCCTCGCTCTGGTCGGCATCGCCCGGGGTGAAGTAGTTCATGACCCCGTGCATCAGCCGGCGACGGTAGTCCAGCCAGAGCTCGTCCAGCGACGGTGCCGAGTCCACCCGAGCGGTCAGCGCCTGACGGTAGTGTTCCAGGAGTTCCCGTTCGTGCGTACGCCTGTCACTTGTCGACATCGCTCCGGCCAGCAGGTAGGCCACGTCGACTGCCGGCCGTCCCCGGCTGACGACCTGGAAGTCGAGCAGGCCCACCGTGTCGCCCACGAAGTACAGGTTGCCGATGTGCAAGTCGCCGTGAACGACACAGGCCGGACCGCCCCGCGCGTGTTCTACCATCGCCTCGACTGCTCGCGCGACCACCGTGCGGTCGCGCAGCCAGTCGGGCAAGCCGGCGCATCGGGGACGCTGGATGACGTCGTCCCAGTTCGCAGGGACGGCGAGGGCGTGGAATATCGGCCCAAGAATGTCCGTCAGGAAGGGTCGCTCGAGCATGCGGTCGTCGTTCCACCACTGAGCGTGGAGGACCGCGGCCTGCTCCAGCGCGGCGGCGACGGTGTCCGCGCCGAGGGGGCGGTCGAACCGCCCGAAGCTGTACCCCGCCGCAACGAGATCCTCCATGACGATCACAGCCGATCGTCGTTCGTCGGTGTCGGCGTACCAGGATCTCGGCATGACCAGCTCGAGTTCGGGCGCGAGATCGCGATAGAAATGGCCTTCCGCTACCCACAGACGGCTGAACGGGCCGGGCTCGGTGTCGTCGGCGTCGGGTCGAGAGGGGTTGTCGAGTGACGCCTTGATGCAGAACTGATCAGGGAGATCGCCTCGCAGATCATCGTCGTCGTATCGCACCGAGACGCGGTACTTGCTCGCCCATGACACGTGACCGCCTGCGAAGCTCAGGTCGGTGATGCGGATACCGGGATGCGTCGACTGCAGGCATGCGGTCAGCCACTCCGGCGTCAGATCCTCGGGCTGACGGGGCAGGGCGGGGCGCGCATTCACGAAGTGACGTCGACCGTGCTCGCCGCGCGCTGGGCGGCGTCGGTCATCAGCCAATCCATGAATGCCAGCGCGCCCTCGTGGACCTTTAGTTCGCCAGCTGCCGCGACGAGGTCCGTGGCGGAATCGCGTAGTGCTTCGGGAGTGGGCTCCGACCACCACCGGCCGGCAGGTTCACCGGTGACGATCCGTGCCGTCCGGCCGGCCCCGGTCTCGAAGAAGGCACCCGTACACGGGCAGCTCTCGTGGGCCAACCACACGACGGTTGGCGAAACCAACTCGGGCCGAAGGAGTGGCCTGAGTGTCGCGATGGCCTCGTCGTCGAACTCGCCTGCCGCCGCCATGCGAGTGAATGCCGCCGGCGCGACGCTGTTGACCTTAATGCCGTGCTTGGTGCCCTCGATTGCGAGCGCCCTCGTCAATCCGGCGATCGCCCCCTTCGCACTCGAGTACTCAGGCGATCCCTCCTCTCCGTAGAACCCGGCACACGACGTGGTCGTGATGACCCGTCCGTAGCCCTGATCAATCAGGTGTGGCCACGCGGCCCGCAACAACCCGTAGGTGCCTCCGGCGTGTACGCGCCAGGTTCGTTCGAAGTCGTCGAAGGATGTCTCGCGAAGTGGTTTGCGCGGCAACAGTATTCCCGCGTTGGCGACGATGATGTCAATCCTGCCGAAGGCGTCCAACGCTGTGTCCACGATCTTCTGGCCACCTGAGCTCTCGGATACGTCGGTCGTGTCCGCTACGGCCTCCGCTCCCGTCGCGCGGATCGCATCGACGACGTCAGCGGCCGGGCCGGGTGACGGCGCGTCGCCGACGACGCTGCCCCCGAAGTCGTTGACGACCACTCGGGCGCCGCGTTCGGCCAGCGCGATGGCGTGGGCGCGTCCCAGGCCGCGACCGGCGCCTGTGACGATGGCAACGCGGCCGTCCAATCGCATGAGTTCCGACATGACTGCTCCTTCTGAAGGGCCGGATGTTCCATCCCACGCTAGGACTGGTGAGGCCCACATTTCTCCACCCACCGGGGGTGGTGTTTTCCGTGAGCAAGGGTGGTCATTCGCTCGTCCACTCGCTCTCGGATGCGTTGTGCCCGAACGAACTCAGTGCGGCACCGACGTCCTCTCGCCGCGACACGCCCAGCTTCCGGAAGACGCTGCGAAGGTGCCAGTCGACGGTGTTCTTGGTCAGCAGCAAGGTTTCGGCGATCACCCGGTTGCTGTGGCCGTGAGCGGCCAGCTCGGCGATTCTCCGCTCGCTTCCGGTGAGCGAGGCGGATCCGGTGATGGAGGCGCGTCGTGGTCGCGCACCTGCCGACAGGAGTTCCTCTCGGGCAGCATTCTGCAGCACCACGGCGCCACAGCGGTAGGCGATGTCCATCGCTCGTCGTAGCGGGTCGCGAGCGGCGACCCGCTGGCCTCCTTTCCGCAGGACCCTGCCGAGATCCAGCAGCGACTTGGCGAGCTCGAGCTCTCGTGCCGACTTCTCGAGCACGTCGATCGATTCCGTCAGTGACTCAATCGCAGCGCGCTCAGCTTGGCCTCGCGCCTTGATCCGCAGTGCGGCGCCGAGAGCACCGTGGAGCGACTTCTCTCTCGCCAGCGCGATCTCGGCGTCGACGAACCCGTGCGCCCCGGACGGGTCCTCCAGCAGGAACGCCGCTTCGGCGGCGTGGGAACGCCATGGCAGCACGGCCGGGTTGCCGACAGTGAACGGCTCGAGATCATGGCCGGCAGCGACAAAGTCCGAGAGTGCGCCCGCGGCGTCGTGACATGCGAGCTTCAGACGCCCTCTGGACCAGTGGAACCACGCATTCAGACCAGAGGCCTCCGGACGCGCGGGCTCCATCTCGCCCGAGCGGATCAGCTTCTCAGCGGCAGTGAGGTCTCCCGTCTCGATGAGGCAGTCGACGAGGAAGCCGTGTGGTGCTGGCACTGTCGCGTGCCAGCCGGTCGCGGTTCCCTCGATCGCAAGTTCGGCCGCGCTCCGCGCTTCGTGTACCCGTCCTATCCGGTGCAGCACCATCGCCTGCAGGAATGACGCCTCCGCCAGCGCCAGCCCCGAACCGCGTTGCCGCGCGTGGGCCAGTACCCGATCGACAACGTTCGCCGCGAAGGTTTCGCGCTCGCAGAAGAGCAGCGTGACGACGATCAGCGAGGTTCCGACGTCGTCGTCGGAATCCGGATCGTCCATCAGGGCGTGGCCCTGGAGGGCCAGCGTCGCGATCTCGGCGGGCGACGTCAGGTCGTCGGAGGTCAGTCCGCGCTGAACTGCCAGGGCGGCAAGCAGATTGCGTTCTGCATCCGACACCGGTGTGCGCTGCGTGACGGGTGCGGCCAACGCCTCGAGGCGTGAGTGTGCGGCGGTGCGGCCGTCGGCGACGAAGTTTGACGAACACGCCCAGCCAGCGTGAAACGCCATCAACAGTTCGGCATCACGGGCGAAGAGCTCCGTGCCAAGGCGAAACACGTCGACGGCCTCACGGTGGCGGCCGTAACGGTGCAGCGTGCGGCCCAGTGCCTGGAGGGTTCGCGCTCGCTCGCCGTCATCCTCGACGTGGGCGAGCGCCTCCTCGAAGCGACGAAGGGAAGTCGTCCTGCCGCAAGCAGCCTCGGCAAGTCCGAGATCGAGCAGGAGTCGCGAGCTGCGACGGGCCGGGGGACTCCAGTCGACGGCACGGGTCAAGTAGCTCACCGCGACCTTTGGTGCCCCCCTGGCCGAGGCTGCCCGGCCAGCGTCGTGCAACGTGTCGTGCGCCCACCGTTCGAGCGTCGGCGTACCGAGCGCCAGGTGGCGGGCAATCTCCTGACTGCCCGCGCCGGCATCCCGCAGTAGACGGGCAGCTTCGCTGTGTGCTCGCGTCCGGGAGGGCACCGGGATGTCGTCGTAAACGGCCGCATGGATGACCGGATGGTGGAACTCGGTCGTCTCGGCACCGGCAAGGATTCCGCGTGCGATCAAGCGTCCCACGGCAATTCCAACCCGATCCGCGTCCAGCCGAGCGAGTCCCGCCGCCATCGTCATTGTTGCGGAGTCGCCGAGCACGGCGCAGGCTCGTGCCAGTTCGAACGCATCCTGGCCCAGGTGGGTAAGGCGCTGCACGACACTGCGAGTGACCGCTTCCGGCGCGAACTTCACCAATTCCTCGGCCGCGGTCGATCGCCAACGCTCCGGCTCGTCACGTAGCGCGGCGACCAGTTCGCGCACGAGGAAAGGATTGCCCCTCGTCGCGCGCCAGGCAGCGTCAGCCATTTCGGGGCGATCGGCGATGGTGGGGGCATCGAGGCTGAGCATGGTGCGCACCGCCTCTCTACTCAGTTCGGCAGGGTGGAGGTAGTCGATGTCGCCAACGTCGGCAATCGACGCAAGGCGCGCGGATTCCAGACCGTCGTCAGGGCGGCGGAACGCCATGACGAGGCAGACCGGTAGGTCATCGAGGCGTTGCCACAGGTAGTGCAGAAATCGCAGGGACAGCTCGTCGGCCCAGTGCACGTCGTCGACCAGCAGTGCCAACGGTTGTCTTTCGGCGAGGTTGACGATCGCCCAATAGAGGCCATGAACCAGTGCGAACTCGTCGGCCCCGGTCGGATTGACGACCGCCGTTGCGTCGTCATCCAGCAGGGCACGTGCCATCCCCGCGCGGCCTCGAAGGAGCTCGGTGCGCTCAGCGGCTGGTGCTCGCACGAACCGGGCCTCGAGCAGTTGAAGAGCCAGACCGAAGGGATAGTCCTGTTCGAGCGCGCCGGCGCGGGCGGTAAGCACCGACATGCCCTCCCCGGCCGCCATCCCGGCGGCTTCGTGTAGCAGTCGAGTCTTGCCGATACCAGGCGGCCCCACGACGAGTATCCGTCCGCCGCGGTCCTCGCGTGCCGAGGCCAGCGCCTCGGCTAGGCACTTCAATTCATCGTCCCGCTCCAACGGGGCTCGGGGTGTCTCGGGGAACACCGCACTCCTCCAAACGCGTCGCGTTACCGCTCAGATGCACAATCTAATCGGCGATAGACTTATCGGAATCGTTTTCCCTGGAGACGTCCAGGTTCGCCGGCGGGGACGAGGAGGTGTGCGTGGCGATTGAGGAGTATCCGGCCATGCACCGGGTCGAGGCGAACGGTGTGGACGTGCACTACTTCGATGTCGGCAGTGGACCTCTCGTGCTGCTGTACCACGGCTTTCCAGACACCGCTCACAGTTGGCTGCCGGTGGCGCGTCGACTGGCGGCGGAAGGCTATCGCGCGGTCGCGCCCAACCTCAGGGGGTACTACCCGACGTCGAAGGGGCCGGACGGGGGCGCCTCGCTCATCGACGGTGGGCTCGATGCCCTCGGCTTGATGACCGCGCTGAGAGCCGAGCGCGCCGCGATCGTCGGGTGCGACTGGGGTTCGCTGGTCGCCTACGCGGCGGCTCACCTGGCTCCGGAACGCATCTGGAAGGTGGCGCCGGGGACCGGAATGCATCCGGCCAACCTCTCGTTCTCCGATCCCGAATTGCTTTATCGTTTCCGCCACTTCGTCGTTCATCAGTTCCGTGGTCTTGCCGAGTTGCATGCTCGCCGCAACGACTGGGCCTACCTCAACCGGCTGTACCGACGGTGGTCGCCGACGTGGGACTTCGACGAGGCTGATCTGAGGGAGGTGAAGAATGCCTTCCGGGCGGGCGGGATTGGTGGGCCCTTCGCGTGGTACCGCAGTCTGGCGGCGGCGCAGGTACTGGCGTCGTATCGCGGTCAACGCGACATCATGAGCAGGCTGACCACCGTGCCGGCGCTGGTGTGGGCGGGTACCGCCGACGGCGCGACCCCGGCCCGGTTCACCATGGGCCAGGAGGCCTTTCATATTGGTGGCCTCACCACGCGATTCGTCGAGGGTGCCGGTCACTTCCCGCATGCCGAAAAGCCGGATGAGACAGCGGATCTGCTCCTCGAATTTCTCGGCCCGGCCGCAAGGGCTCCGCGGCAGCTATCGTGAGCTTCTCGGCTTCAGATGCGTACCGGCATGGTGATCCGACTTGGGGAAATGAAGTCGTTCCGCCATGTTTGCTGCTCAGTGAGGATGGACAGGGTGGGGAAGGCCTCGAACACGCGTGGCAACACGATTCGGCCTTGAAGACGGGCCAGTTGAGCGCCGATGCAATAGTGCACGCCTCGACCGAAACCGAGGTGCCGGTTGGGATGACGCGTGATGTCGAAGCGCTCGGGATCGTCGAACTGACGGGGATCCCGGTTGGCCGACGCCATACCGGCCCACACGAGGTCGCCCTGCTGGAAGGAATGGCCGGCCAGCTGCACGTCGCGGGTTGCGACCCGGCCGGTCCAACGTCCCGACGGCTCCAGACGGACGATTTCATCGACCGCTCCAGCCATCATCTGCCGGTCGCGCATCACCAGTTCGAGTTGGTCGGGATGATCATGCAGGAACTGGAGTCCGTTACCCAACATTCCCACGATGGTGTGTGAACCACCGGCCAGAAGCGCGGCCACAGAGGAGACCAACTCAGCAGTGGAGAGCTTCTCGCCGTTTTCCTCGGCGGCGATGAGCAGCCCCAACAGATCGGCACGTGGGTTACTTCGCCGATGCTCGATGAGCGAGACCGTGAACTCACTCAATTCTCCGGCCAGCTCGAGCGCCTCGGCTCGCGCCTGCCCGGTGACCGCTGCATCGAAGACGTTGACGAAGGCCGTCGTCATGCGTTTGAAGTACGGATAGTCGCCGGGATCAATTCCGAGGATCTCGGAGATGACACGAATCGGCACAACGTGCGCCACCACCTCGTTGTAGTCCACGATCTCGCCACGGTGCGGGATCAGATCGGCGATCACCTCGTCGACCACGGACTCGACGGTCTGTTCCCAGAGCAGAATCGCCTTGGCCGAAAACGCATGTCGGACGAGGGATCGCAAACGCGTGTGCGCTGGTGCATCAAGGAACAGCAGGATGTTGCCCACGGTATCGACCGCGAGCCGCTGCCGTGCGCTGCCTTCATCGTGCGCGGCTTGCGGGCCGCCCAAGAAGATCGCACTCGAGAACTCGTCGGGCATCGACAAGATCTGCATGACATCGTCGTATCGGAAGAACAACGTCCCGAGCGAATCCACGGCGTGCACGCCGTCACCGTCTTCGCGCATGGCAGCGAACACGCCGTGCATCTTCGGTGCGTCGATCGACTGCAGGTCGAAGCCGGCCAAGGTCATCCTGGAACCCCCGAACGGACGTCAAGTTGTCGTTGTGCACACACCGTGCACAACGACAACGCTACCCCGTCATGTGAGTCGCCGCGGCGATCCCGCGCAATATCTAACCAATATTCGAATCGGTGGACGTGCGCGTCGCCGAACCGCACCGCATCCGATAGGTGCTGGGCGTCATCCCGTGCCATCGCTTGAAAGCATGTGTCAGCGCCGAGGCGGTGGCGAAACCGGTGCGCTCCGCGATCGCGGCGATCGACAGCTTCTCGTCGACGAGCAACTGTTCGACGCGTTGGCGTCGCACGAGCTCATTGATGTCGCGGTAGGAGGTGCCCTCCGCCGCGAGATGACGCCGGAGCGAGCGCGGAGTCGTGTGGAGGTCACGTGCGACGATCGGCAGCGATGGTGTCGCCGCAGGCGATCGTCCCAGGCGCTCATACACGAGGCCCGTCATGCCGATCATCTCGTGGCGGCGTTGCTGGATCGTCAGACAGTGCTTCTGGCACATACGCGCGGCGCGTTCGTCCGCTTGGGGCAGTTCACGGTTCATATCGAACGCAGGTACACGAAGCCACGTCCGCGACATCGACGGGCGGGGCCCCACGCCCAGTAGTGCGCGGTACGGGGAGGCATCCTCCACCGCGTATGCCAGGCCCGCGTCCATCACGCGCGGTGCCGTTCCGCCGAGCACGGAGAAGATGTTCCAGAGGATGCCGATCTCGTGGTCCGTAACGAAACGCCTAACCGCCGTCGGCAGGTGCGTCGCATCCACTTCGATGCAGACGGATGCGCCGTCGCCGTGCACCGACACCTTGGCAAAACTCAGAGCTTGATCCTGAAATCGCAGGCCGACCTGGAGGGCTTCGGTCAGGGTGCGACTGCTCATCAACGCAAATCCGAGCATTCCGAACGCCCCGATCGTGTATCGGCCGCCCGCCGTCAAGCCCGGTGACGGGTCGGCTGGCAGCACCCCCGCGAGATTCTCGATGAGTCGAAGCTCCTGGTGTGTCCGGATCTCGGCGTCCGGGTCCGTAAGGTCGCCCCGTCCGAGCCCGGTGCCGGCGAGCATTACGTCCTGGCCGATACCTCGGGCTGCGCCGAACGCCATCAGCACCCTGGCACTTGCGGCAGTTCGCATGGCTCCGAACGAGATCACCAGCCGATGGTAGGTCGCGCATGGTAATGGCCGCAATCAGCAACTAACTGGCCGAACCGCGCATTGTCGCGACCACGGGACGAACTTTACGGTGCCATCACTATGGCTAACCCGGAGAACACATTTGACGTGATCGTGGTCGGCGGCGGAGCGGCCGGCGCGGTCTGCGCTGCGACCCTCGCTGCGCGGGGGGCGCACACGCTGCTCGTAGCCGAGACTCGCGAACTGGGCCGCAACCTGCGAAGCCCGATCGTCGACGGGCACCGGGCGATCATCCAGCATCCGTGGTGGCACGTCGGTTGGGGTGGCGGCGCCTGGGCGCGGGTGATGCGCGAACACAACCTCCCCGCCCGCGTACATCTCGAGACCGACGCCGTCCTGGGAGTACGGGGCGGTGCCAGGATCACGCTGCCTACCGTTCTGTCGGCCAAGTCCGTCAGCGACGCGCTGTTCGCGATTCTCCCCGTGGAGGACGAGAACATCCGCAGCGGCGTCGAGCGCGCGCTCTACCATGCGCTGGCCATTCCCTACGAAGAGTTGTTCGCCCTCGCGGACAAGCCGTTCACTGAGTGGTTGGATGACATCGGGGCCGATCCAATCTCGAAGATGATGATGGTTCAGCTGGGCGCCATGTTCACCAGCTTGTCTGCCGAGTCCATCCCCGATCACCTCTCGGTATTCGGCGCCGTGGCGAGCCTGCGGTCGTTCCTGGGTGGCGAGAGCTGGACATGCGTCATCGAACCCGATGCGCAAACCGGTCTGGTCTGGCCGCTCGGCGAGGCGGTAAAGAAGTACGGAAGCGAAGTCTGGACCGGCACTGCCGTCGCGCGAATCGTCGTCGTAGACGGACGGGCGGTTGGGGTGGAGATGAAGGACGGTCGAACCGCGCGCGCCGCGCATGTCGCCATGGCTGTCGGAAACCCGCGTCTCCCAGCTCTTCTGGATCCGTTGCCGAGTGAGTTAAGGGCGCCGCTGGAGAAGGAGTCGCCGCTGGCCCTCGACGAGGTATTCGTGCTCACCCTGCTCAAGCAGCCTCTCGTCGACGTCAAGACCTTCCTCATCCTGGTCGACCCCAGCACGGGTGGCCTGGTGTGGATAGCCCCGAGTAGCACCGTCGCGCCGTGGTTCTCACCCGACGATCGACAATTGGTCCCGGTCTGGATAAAGGACCTTCCTGGCAAGGCCGCGCTCGACGACGCCGCGGTCGACGAATACGTCGACACCGTGCTCGAGGAGCTATATCCCGGCTGGACCGAGGCCATCGATGCTCGTACACATTTGCGGCACGGCCATCACTGGTTGAACCCGGCCTACCTGGGCCCGAAGGTGCCGAGGCGCTCGCCGACGGTCGACGCACTCTGGTACGTCGGCGAGGGTACGACCCCGGTGGGGGGGTTGGGCCTCGAGCAGGCGGCGCATGCGGGCTACACGGGCGCTCTCGAGATCGTGGACAGCCTCGGCCTGAGCCGCGACATCGATCCCACGCGAGTGGTCGGCGCCTTCGCGACCGAGGCAGCGGTGCTCTGACGTGACCACGGCAGACCTGTCTCACGGTATTCACCAGGGAGACAATCCATTCGAGTTCGATGGCGCGCGCGATCTCTTGCAGCCCACTCATCCTGAACTCCCGCATTACAGCGAAACGATGTTCTTCATCGCGGTCAATCCGCAATCCGGCGACTCGGTCTTCGTCCATGTGGGCCGACAACCGGGCGATCTGGAGATGTGGTGGGCGCAGACGATCGCGGTGCTCGCAGATGGGCGGATCGTGGCGGACCGTTCCTTTGGACGAGCGCCGGACGACCGAGGCCCTGCCACAGGCAATCTCAGAATCACGTGTGTCGAGCCGCTGCGGAAGTGGCACATGACGTTCGACGGTGCGGGCGAACTCACGAATGCGACCGAGATGGCCACCCGAGTTGTCGGCGCGGGCTTGGCGGTTCGGATGTCGTTCCACGTCGAGTTCAGTGCCGCCGCACCCGTGTGCGACTTCGCCAGGATTCTGGGGTCGGGCGCGTTCGACTGGGCGAACGCGCATCAGGAGCAGAACCTCTGGTCGAAGGGGCAGCTGCGCATCGGTGACGAAACCTTCGACGTCACCGGTGTCGGATTTCGTGATCACTCCACCGGCCCTAGGGATTTCAGCAAGATGGGTGGCGATCACTTCGCCTTCGGCGGCTTCCCGGCGAGCCGGCGCACCTTCCACTCGCTCGTCGCGTGGTCGCGTGAGACGGAGGACGTGGCGATCCGGATGTTCGGACTCTACGAAAATGGGATCTACGAGATCATCCCGCATGTCGAGATGACCGGGCTTCGGGATAACGTCAGCGCCGAGCCCAGGACGGTGGACTTCGCAATTCGTCGCCCCGGCGACGATGCGTTCCGAGTGACCGCGGAGGTCATCAACCACTTCACCATCACCCTCGGTTATCCGAACGAGAACATCAACGGAGCGCTCTTGGGCAGGGACGACGTGTTGTCGTCGTTGGCGATCGTGAAGTTTCGTTGGTCCGACGGGGAAAGCGGCGCCGGACTCGTCATTCGCGACTACCGGCCGTCCACGTTGCCATCGGAGCGTTCGCGCTGACCCGCTGTCAGTCGTGCATGTCGTAGAGCGTGTGCCAGACGATGTCGGTCAGCGACTCCAGCAGACGTCGCTGCTGACGCGCGTTCGCCGACGTCGCCATCTGGTACAGACCCCGTTCCACCATCCAGATCAACCACCCTGCAATCTCCTTGGGATAAAGCGAGCCTCTGATGGTGCCGCCACGCTGGCCCTCCCGGATATGACGTTCCAGGCGCACGATCGAGCCGCGTTGCAGCCGTTGGACTTGCCCCTGAACTTCGGGCTCGTAGGCCGATGCCTCCGTCAGGGCGGCCATCGTGAATTTATTGGGCAGATACAGGTCGAAGACTCCACCGAGCGCATCCATCAAGTCGCCACGTGAGGCTCCCGCCTTCAGCTGCCACCACGGCCCCGCCGCCACCAACGCATCGCGATACAAATCCGCGGCGACTTCGAGAAGGAGTTCGGACTTCGCCTTGAAGTTGGCATAGTACGTCGCACGTGCCACACCCGATTCGGCCAGGATGTCGTCGACCGTGATCTCCGTGTATGCCTTCCGCGCGAGCAGTCTGCGCATGCCCTCGACCAGCGTGGCGCGGTAGTGCGCGCGCTGCTGCTCGCGGGTCCGCCGGATGTTCGACTGGCCATTCATGCAGGAAGTGTAGGAACTGCACTCCGCACTCCTTGCGTAGTGGTCCGATAGAGGGTCGGTCGGCAGCGGCTGAATAAACTCATACTTGACATCTGACTTTATTCTGGCATAGAAAAGTGCTCGGTGTCACAACGGCTTGGTGGGTGCATGGTCCCGGGCTCGACGCCGGTCCTCTCGCGAACTGAAGGTGGTCATGTCACAAACACTTGAACCCCGAATTCTGCACGGCGACAACCCGTTCAGCGTTCAGCCGGAGCACGAGTTGCTACATGCCGTGCGGCATGACGTCACGGACTGGAGTGAGACGCAGTTCTTCCAGGTCTGGAGTCCTGAGGCCGGCGTGGGTTTATTCATCCACATCGGCAGATGGCCCGGTGACCTCGACCTCTGGTGGGGTCAGGTGATCGCGATGCTGCCCGACGGCACGCTGCTGGCCGACAGGTCGTGGGGTCGAGCCGTCGACGACCGCGGGCCCGCCACCGGCAATCTGCGGGTGGAGTGCGTCGAGCCGCTGAAAAGGTGGCGAGTGACGTTCGACGGCGCGGGCGAGCCGACGACACGCGAGCAGATGGCGAAGGGTCCAGTCGGATCGTCGCGTGCTGTCGCGTTCAGATTTGCCGTCGAACTCGACGCCGCCGCACCAGTGTGGGATATGCATGGAGCACTTGGGTTCGAGAACCTCAGCTGGGCTGCGTTCCATCACACCCAGGGATTCCGGACCACGGGCACACTCTCGACCGAGGGTGGACGGGAATGGCGGTTGGACGGCGTGGGGTATCGCGATCACTCAAGCGGGCCGAGGAACTTTGCCGACTTCGGCGGGTTGCACTTTTTCGTCGCCGTCTTTCCGGAAGTCGGTCGTGTGTCCAATGGACTGGTGAATTGGCGTCGCCACGGCGACGTGGATCATCGGGTCTTCTCGATACAACAAGACGGCAGGTGCGAGATCGGCTACGACCTGCGCATCACGGGGCTGGAAGATCTTGCGACCCACCGGCCACACGACGTCGTGGTAGAACTCGGCGGTGAGACGCCCCGTCGCTATACCGCGGAATGGTTGCACGGTTACACGCTGTCGCTGCTGGAGCCGAACCTGAATGTCAACGGTGCCGCCCATGACGAAGAGGAGGATCCGCTGTTCGTCACTCAGGGCGCTTTCCGCATCGTCGCCGAGGATGGCGCCGAAGGCTGGGCCGTCATCGAGCGTGACTATCGGCGTTCGATGCTGCCGTCTGTCGAGATGCGCTGAAGGGAGGTCACGAATGGCTCTGTCGAACACGACCGACCCCCAGCGCGCGGCGACGTCGCTCGCTGAATGGTGGGAGAAGACCCATCCGGGTGACACCGGTGTCACGGTTACAGATCTTCACATGCCGCACTCCGCCGGGATGTCCAGCGAGACAATTTTATTCGATCTAATTAGGATCGACGCCGACGGGTGTACCCACCTCGAGAAGCTGGCTGCGCGGGTCATCCTGCCCGGCGGTGAGGTGTTTCCCGATTACGACCTGCGCCGAGAAGCCAGCGCGATGGAGTCCGTGGGCGCCACCACGAAGGCACCGGTTCCCGCTGTGCTCAGCGTCGAATACGACACAGCGATTCTCGGCGGCCCGTTCCTGCTGATGCAACAGCTTCATGGCCGAACGCTCGGGGATGACCCACCGTTCACCGCCGGTGGCTGGTTTACCGAGCTGCAACCCGAACAACGTGCCGCGATATTCGAAAACGGCCTCGCTGCACTGGCACAGGTCCACCGCGCGGACACGAGTGGATTCACATCGGAGATCCTCGGCCATCCGGATCGGGCCGCTGGCAGTGCCACGGGACAGCACATCAAATACTGGCAGGACTTCTTCGAATTCTGCCGAAATGGCAAGGCACACAGGGTAGTCGAAACGGCGCTGCAGTGGCTGACCGATAACGTCCCGGAGGACGAGTCCGCACTCGGGCTCGTCTGGGGTGACGCGAGGCCGGGGAACATGATGTTCGACGACGACTGCCGGGTCACCGCGGTGCTCGACTGGGAACTGCTCGCCCTTGGTCCCGCCGAGATCGACCTCGGTTGGTTCGCCTTCCTGAACAGGATGTACACCGAGGGGATCGGAGTGCCGATACCCGACGGAATGCCCAGCCAGGAGCAGATGCTCGCTCGATACAGCGAACTCGCCGGCGCTCCGCTACTGCACACCGAATTCTACGAGATTCTCGCGGGCACCCGGCTCTCCATCGTCATGATGCGTCTGGCGCACATGCTCATGGACAAGGGGTTGATGCCGTCCGACAACCCGATGCCCACCACCAACCCGGCGTCGATGGTGCTCGCCGGTCTGCTCGGTATCGATCCGCCGGGCGCGGAGACGGGCTGGGTGACCGGGCACCGCTAAGGTCCGTGAAACGGTCGGGGCCATCCGATGGCGGTCGGATGGCCCCGAACCCGTCACATCGGGGTCACGCGCGCAGGTGAGTCATGAACTCCATCGCCCGGGCTCCGCATGCGTCTGCCTCTGCAGGCCCGAGCACCAATGGCAGCACGTCGACCAGGCCTACGAAGGTTGCTCCGGCTTCGACGTATTGGCGTGCGATGGCGGCGCATTCAGCCGGTGTGCCGACGTGCAGCGCACGTTCGACCATCTTTGCCGGCGTGCGGTCGACAATCGACTGAGCCTCGGCCTCTGAGAGTTCGAACGGGTTGAATCGGATCGCGTAGTTGTAGTCGAGCGGCATCACCGGCTCGAGACCCTCTCGTTGCCAGGCGCTTTGACTGCTACGGCCGAAGATCGGGGCAAAGAACTTCATCAACGGGTTATTGAAGGCGCGCTGCAGAACCTCGGCATCGTCGTGCATGAACGTGGCGAACCACACCCCGAAGCCGAAAGCCTCGGGGTCGCGGCCATGCGCCTCCACACGTTCCTTGAGGTGCTTGACTTGGGCGGCGTAGTGCTCGGGATCCAGCGTCCCGACCGGGGCGTTCGTCTCGAAGCCGTCCGCGTACTGCGCGGCGAGCTCGATCAGGCGTGGGCCACCTCCGAGTGCCCAGAGCTCGGGGCGTCGCTCCGGACGGGCCGCGCCCAGGAACGCCTTATCGAACTTCCAGTAGTTGCCGTCGAAGTCGAACGGTTCGTCCCGCTCCCATAGCAGGCGGGAGAGCCGTAGGACGTCTTCCAGCCGACCCAGTCCCTCCTTCCTGCGGTACCCGAACGGCTTGGCTTGACGAAGCTCGCCTGCGCCGATTGCGAGGACTGGACGACGGTCCGTCGCCGTCGCCAGCGTCATCAGACTGCGCATCAGCTCGGCAGGGCGGGCGCGCACGGCGTCGGTCGATAGGTGCACGCCCAGACGGGAATTGGCTTGCGCGGCCATTGCCGCGAGCAGGAACGGATCGTTGGTCGAATGAAGGGGGAGCAGCTCGGCGAAGCCTGTGTTGTCGGTGTTCCAGAGATGCTCGGGGAACCAAGAGGTCAGTTCATCCCATGCCCAGAAGGTGTCCACGGCGCCGCTGGCGACCATCGCGTCGACGAACGGTGCTATTTGGGCCGTCGGAATGTTGCGGTTGTTGCCGTACGGAATCGCCGTTTCCAGCAAGGGGTCTCCTCGTGTCGCGGGAACTGTGACTGTCGTCACGGGACAAGCGGACATTATCATCGCGCCGCGAAAAAACAAACTAGTAGTCTGATTTGTTGGTGTGGGTTATAGTTTCCAAATTGTGTTCATACACAGCTTATTTAGATGACACGCGCGCCCCTGGCAGCCGCTCGTGGCATGTAAAATGGACTATCCATATGAGTTATTCGAAGGCGTCGGTCGCAACGACGCCGCGCGCCTTCGCTTCGAGAACCAGCCATTGCACGAGGAGGACTAGTAGGGATGCCAGCGCAATCCGATGTCATGGAAGCGACTGGGGCGGCGCCGGTCGTCGACGACCTAAGTACGTTCGTGTTGGGTGGGCGCCTTCAGTCGCAATTGCCGGATGGCCTGGCGAACACGACCGAGGTGAGGACCCCGATCCAGGGCTTCGCCGACGCAATCGACGCTGAACGGATTGGCTTTCGCCGAGTGTGGTTGTCCGAGAGATTCAACATCAAGGAAGCGGCCACCCTCCTCAGCGGGATGGCGGCTCACACGAGCCGGCTCGAACTGGGTACTGGTGTCATTCGGCCCAGCGATCGCCACCCCAAGCTGATGGCCGCGTTCGCGGCGACCATGCAAGCGTGCTACGGGCCGCGATTCGTGCTCGGACTGGGGCAGGGCGAAGCCGATTACAACCGCGTCGCGCTGGGCCTCTCGGCCGCTCCCGGATACGCGGGGCTGGTCGACTACGTCGGGCTTCTGCGCCAGTTGTGGCGGGGGGAGCGCGTGGACTACGACGGTCCGGCAGGGAGCTTCCACGGGCTGGCGATGGGCGACACCTACCACGGTGATCCACCCCCCGTTTGGTACGGCAGCTTCGGCGGTCCGCGTGCGGCAAGGGCAGTCGCAGAAGCGTTCGACGGGATCATGCTGTGCCCCTTGCTCACTCCCGAAGCCACCCGGGCAGCGCGGAAGAACATCGACGTCGCTTGCGAGAGGATCGGGCGCGATCCGGGCACGGTCCGAGTCGCCCAGTGTGTAATCACCGCACCCGATCTCGACGAATTCGAGACTCGCCAGCAGACGTACGCGCGTGCGGTGACGTATATGCAGATCGACCACTGGGCGAAGGCGACCGTGAAGGTCAACAACTGGGATCTCGCTCCGGCGGTGCGGCTGCAGCAGGCTGATGAATTTGCCGGAATGGCATCCGCCGACGAGCATTTTCACCGGCGGGATCTTATGGAGGCGACCAGATTCATCCCCGACGAGTGGATAGCCGAATCGTGCGCGCTGGGCACTTCCGAACAGTGCGTCGACAAGATGCTCGAATTCCGCAACGCCGGTGCCGACGAGATCATCATCTATGGCACGACCCCGGGGCAGAACCAGGGCGTCGTCGAGTCCTGGCGAGCCCGGGCTTCATCCGGAAGGTTGTAGCCGCGCAATGATTCCAGCGAACCAGGACCAGGTCGACGATGCGTGGCTGACGGCCGCGCTGCGACGAGGTGGTCAGATCGCGGACGACGACCGAGCGAATATCCTTCTCAAGGCACCGCTTGGCGAGCACTCCGCATTTGGCGGTGAACTGTTCCGGATGCAATACGCCACCACCTCGGGCTTAACCGTGAGTGCGGTGGTCAAGATGCCCTTTCCGCCAGGGCCGACGCGCGACGTGCACGATGTGATCGGCTCGTACGGGCGAGAGCTGGCGTTCTATCGCCACGTCGCGCACGGCTCATCGTCGGCTCCCGTCCGCACACCGCGGCCCATCGTCACCGAATCGGATCCGAACTCCAGCGACACGATCCTGATCATCGAGGACCTCGCCCCGCTCGTCGCCGCAGACCAGCGCACGGGGCTGTCGCTAGCCAACGCGGCGTCGGTCGTACGCGGCCTGGCTGCACTGCATGCGTGGGGATGGAACAACCCGGTGCTCGACGGATTGGCAGAGACGTTGCCGCGCATGGACTCTGACCGGGCGCTGATGGTGTGGTCAACGTTCGGGGAGGTCTGCCGGATCGCGTGGCCAGCCATCGGTTCCCGCCTCGCGGACGACATCCCCGCTGCGGTCGCGCGAACATGTGAGCGGTTCGCCGAGTTGATTCCGTTCTTTGTCGCGGAGCTGTCCCACCCGCGCACGATCATTCACGGTGAGTTGCGTTCAGACAATCTCTTCATCGGTGATGACGGCGTGCCGATATTCATCGACTTCCAAATGGCGGGTCAGGCCTGCGGGGTTTTCGACGTGGCGTATGTGGTGTCGCAAAGCATGCGGACGGATGTGCGTCGGGGACACGACGAGGAGTTGGTACGCGCATGGTGGGAGGGGCTGCGCGAGCGCGGCGTCACCGATTACTCGTGGGACACGGCATGGAGGCAGTACCGGATCGCCACGGTCTGGGGGCTCGTCTACCCGATGCTCGTCTCCACGCGCTGGGATGTCGCCACCGCGGAGGGGCGAGACTTGCTCGACGGCATGATGCTGCGGGGCGCCGCATGCGTTGACGATCTCGGCGCGGTCGGTCTGCTTCCGGGCGGATGACTCTGTGGCGCAATTCGACCCGCACGTGGGACAGAAGCGGCTGGCCGATGTTGGTCCGGCGGCGATGATCGATCGGAGAGTGACATGATTTCAGAGGACCCAACGCTGTCGGGAAAAGTGGCAGTAGTGACGGGGGCCAGTCGCGGTATCGGTCGCGGGGTATGCAGCGCCCTTCGCGATGTCGGGATGCGGGTCTTCGGCGCGTCGCGATCCGACCCCGCGCTACCCGGAATCGAGTGGGTGGAGGCCGACCTCCTCACGGCCGATGGAGTGGCGCTTCTCGCCGATACGGCGTTGGAAGCGGCTGCCGGAATCGATCTCGTCGTCAACAACGTGGGCGGGATCGAACAGCCGCGCACCAACGGGATCGCAGCGGTTTCCGACGCCGAGTGGCAGGTGTCGCTCGACCTGAATTTATTCGCTCCGGTGAGGCTCATTCGACGGGCACTTCCGTCGTTGGTGGAGCGCGGCGGGAGCATCGTCAACATCTCGTCGATAGGAGCGGTCAAACCGGAGCCGGGCATTGTCGACTACGCGGCGTCGAAGGCCGCCCTGAACACCTTCACCAAGGCGCTCGCCGTGGAGATGGGACCGCTAGGTGTGCGGGTCAACACGCTGTCTCTCGGCGCGATCGAGACCCCAGGGTGGACCGGCGAGGGGCAACTCGGCGATCAGCTCGCCGCTGCGACCGGCCTTCCCCGACAAGAGGCGATCCAAGCGATGTTAGACCAGCTCGGCGGCGTCTCGCTGGGACGACTGGGCTCCGTTGAGGAGGTGGCGGCGGCGGTCGTGTTCCTCGCCGGGAAGGGAGGGGCGTACATCACCGGCGCCGACCTGCGGATCGACGGCGGCCTGTATAAGGGCATGTAGCGGCTGGGGCATAATGACGCACCGCAGGCGAAGCATGTTCATGTGCGGCGGCTCCGTCCATGCCTCTCGAGTTGGATCGGAGCACCTGTGACCCGGCCCGGAGCCGACCAGCGAGCCGGCGCTCGAACGACCGCCGCTCGCAAGCAGCGCCGCACTCGGGCCGAACAGCGCGCGGAGCTTCGACAGCGACTGCTTGAAGCGGTCGAGCGACTCCTTGTCGACCATTCGTTTCCTGCCATCACCATCGACCAGATACTGAACGAGGCGCGGGTGTCGAGGGCAACTTTCTACGCCAACTTCTCGGACAAGGCATCATTGCTTCTGGAGCTCGCGCAGCACTTCATCGCCGAGTCGTCGGTCGTGGCCACACGGTGGTGGGAATTGCGCGCGGACTGCACCCGCGACCAGTTGGAACAGGCTCTGGGCGGAATCTTCGATATGTACCTGCGGCACAAGGTTGTCGAAGCCGCGATCTCCGATGCAGCCGGTTACGAACCGAATATCAAGAAGCAGGTGCTCGACCTGCAGAACGACGCGATCGCAAAACTGACAGCACATATCGAACGCGGGCAGGCGGAGGGATTCGTCGACGGCCGGTTGGAGCCCGCCGAAACGGCTGGCTGGGTGATCTGGATGATCGAACGCGGCCTTTACACCATGGCGGCTTCGGCGGGCACCGCGCGGACTGCCCGCTTGCTGAAAGCGTTGACCGACATCGTATGGAAAACGCTCTACGAATGATTCGCTCGGCTTGCGACGCATGCTCATCATCGTCCTTCGCGGAGGGTCTCCGGCGATGAGGTGCGCCGCCCGGCCAACTGGTCGCCAGGGCGGCGCCCCAGCAGCCCAATTTTCGCAGCTCTACAGGTACGACCTGGACGTTGAAGCCCGTCAAGGGTGCGGTGAAGAATCACACCTGCAAAGCCCTCCCCAATTTGCCACACAGATGACGGCCGGTGCGGCTCGACGCCCGCCTGCCATCGAGGTTCTGCGGTGTCTGGTCGCCGAGTGCGCGCCCTACCTCGTTTCTCGGGCGGCGACGCCGTACATAACGATGTCGGTCAGCGCACGCGCCCGGACGTCAAGGTCTGTGTTTGTCCCTCGCATCGACTCGTCGACGGCGAACCAGAACGCCATCCCGAACGCGGCCTGCACCGCTGTCTCGGTGTCGTAGTCTGCGTGCGGCCATCGCTCCCGGTTGACCTCTCCCGCCTCAATGCTGGCCTCGATCAACGGTCGAATGTGCTCGAAGTAGAACTCAGTCGCCGGGCCGCGATCGCCGAACAAGACGACGCCGAGTCCCGGTGCGGACTGGGTGAAGAACTCGAGCAGGGCGCGGACGAAGCGCAGCATGCTCGCGTACTGGGCTGCGCCGAGGGGATCTGACGGCAGCGTCTTCATGCCGGCGATCACCCCTTCCAACGCCGCCCGCAGCGGAGCGACCACGGCGACGTCGAACAGCTCCTCCTTGCTGCGGAAGTGCTTGTAGACCAACGCGATGTTCACCTCGGCGGCGCGCGCCACCTCACTGATGCGGGCGCCGGCGAAGCCGCGTGAGAGGAATTCTGCGCGCGCCGCGGCCACGATCTGCTCCTGGCGTGCCTCTTTGGAGAGGCGCGGACGTGACGCACTTGACACGACAAGCAGCTTATGGCAAAGATCACGAAGTAACCAGTTACTTACCTTCTACATCTAAGGAGGGCGACGGTGCCCGAAGTGCTGACCGGTGTGAATCTCTGGGGCTCGCGCTACGCGCCGCTGCGGCTGGCGGGAGACCTGGCTCGAACGATCGAGGCCAGCGGACACGTGGATCAGGTCCTGGTGTGGGACCAGCTGATGAGCTGGTTCCCGCAGCATCTGTGGACACCGGAGAATTCGCCCGTCGCCGCCGTAGCTCCAGACATCGACTCGATCGCCGATCCGTTCGCCACCGCATGCTTCGCTCTGAGTGCGACCGAGGGGAAGGTGGGATTCGGGGTGGGTACGGATATGCTGCGCCGTAATCCCTCTGAGCTCGCGCAGATGCTCCTGACCTTAGCGACCACGACGACCGGACCGGGTTGCTTCTACCTCGGCGCCGGCGAGGCTAAGAATACGGTTCCCTTCGGCATCAAGAGATCGATGGGCGTGAAGCGCCTTGAGGACGGCCTGGCTGTCCTTGAGAAGTTGATCAAGGGCACCGAGGCCTTCGACCACGACGGAACGGTGTGGAACCTCAAGGACGCGTTCATCGGCAACGGCGGCAAAGACCGCAAGCCCCGCGTGATCGCCATGGGGGGTGGCGACCGCCTCATTAATGCTGCCCTCAAGCACGCTGATGGCATCGCAGTCGGCGTGCCCTTCGTGATGCCGTACGCCGATCAGTTCGGCGAGTTCGTCGACACCCACAAGAAGACGCTATCCGAGATCGGCCGTGACCCCGAGGAATTCGACTTCGGGGCAATCCACATGCTTTTCGTCTGCGAGAGCGAGGACGCGTTCGAGCAGTACATCGACAACCCGCTGCTGAAGTTCTTTGCAGCGACTGCCGGCCGGCTGGACATGTCCAAGTGGGAGCGTGAAGGCATCGAGTCGGTCATGCCACTGGACTGGCACTACGCGTTCAAGATGCTCTCCGGGTCCTACACGCGCGACGAGGTCTATGCGATTACCGACAAGGTGACACCCGAGATGGTGCGCAAGACCTACCACATCGGCAATCCGGCCGAGATTGCCGCGAAGATTAGGCCGTTTACCGACGCAGGCGCCACTCGTCATGCGTTTGCCGATGTTTCGGCGCTGCTGGGCATCAAGGACGCGGCAGATGCCGTCAACGGAATGATTGAGGTATCCCGGTTGGTAAAGGCCGACTGAGGCTTTTCGTACAACTGCGGGTGGGGTGCTCTGGTCGAGAGCGGCGGAGCCACCGGTCTGCCAAGCGGACTCATCAATCGGCTTGAGGAAGCTCAATGTGTCGCCATCAGACATCAAATGGGATAACACGACTCGTGTGGTCGCGGACGGTCGCGGCTCCGAACCCGCACCGCGGCGTCGTCCTGCCCAATCCGGTGAGCCCTGTGAGGGCTCAAGTGGCCAGCCCCGCCGCCTTAGGTCGTGTCTTGCGTCGTGCCCGGGACGGTGTCGCGCTCAACGTCGACGAGGCGGCGATCGCGATGACCGCCCGCGGCGATGACCTGGCCGACTTGTGCGCCAGCGCGGCCCGTGTGCGCGACGCCGGCCTGGAGTCGGCCGGCCGTCGGGGTCCCGGCGGGCGGTTGCCGGTGACGTATTCACGCAAGGTGTTCATCCCGGTGACGCACCTGTGCCGCGACACGTGCCACTACTGCACTTTCGTCACGGTGCCGGGCAAGCTGCGCGCTCAGGGCAAGGGCATGTTTATGGAGCCCGACGACATCCTCGACGTCGCGCGCCGGGGCGCGGAGTTGGGTTGCAAGGAAGCGCTTTTCACCCTCGGCGACCGGCCGGAGGCCCGCTGGGACGAGGCCAAGCAGTGGCTCGACGAGCGAGGCTACGACTCCACACTGGATTACGTGCGCGCCATGGCGATCCGGGTGCTCGAGGAGACCGGTCTGCTGCCGCACCTGAATCCCGGCGTGATGAGCTGGACCGAGCTGTCGCGGCTCAAGCCAGTGGCCCCGTCGATGGGGATGATGCTGGAGACCACGTCGCGGCGGCTGTTCGAGACCAACGGGCTGGCGCACTACGGCAGCCCGGACAAGGATCCGGCGGTGCGGCTGCGCACGCTGGATGACGCCGGCAGGCTCTCAATTCCCTTCACCACCGGTCTGCTCGTCGGCATCGGGGAGACCCTGACCGAGCGCGCCGAGACCATGCACGCGATTCGCCGCTCGCACAAGGAGTTCGGACACGTTCAGGAAGTGATCGTGCAGAACTTCCGGGCCAAGGACCACACCGCCATGGCCGCGGTACCCGATGCCGGCATCGATGACTTCCTGGCCAGCATCGCGGTGAGCCGCCTCGTGCTCGGCCCGAAGATGCGCATTCAGGCGCCGCCGAATCTGGTCTCCCGCGACGAGTGCCTGGCCTTGGTCGCAGCGGGCGTCGACGACTGGGGCGGCGTATCGCCGCTTACCCCTGATCACGTCAACCCAGAACGGCCTTGGCCGGCGCTGGACGACCTGGCCGAGGTGACGGCCACCGCGGGTTATGAACTGGTGGAACGACTTACCGCGCAGCCGTCGTACGTGCAGGCGGGTGCGGCGTGGATCGATCCGCGGGTGCGCGGGCATGTGGATGCGCTGGCTGATCCGGACACCGGGTGGGCGCGGGATACCAAGTCGGTGGGCCGCCCGTGGCAGGAGCCCGATGAGGCGTCGGAGTCGTCGGGGCGCACCGATCTTCACGCGGCCATCGACACCGAAGGCCGGCTGACCGAGACGCGCAGCGACCTGGGTAGCGCGTTCGGGGACTGGGAATCCATTCGGGAGAAGGTCTCCGAGTTGGCGGCGCGGGCGCCCGAGCGCATCGACAGCGATGTGCTGGCCGCCCTGCGGTCGGCCGAGCGCGACCCGGGCGGCTGCAGCGACGACGAGTACTTGGCGCTGGCCACTGCCGACGGTCCGGCCCTGGATGCCGTTGCCGCTCTTGCTGATTCGCTACGCCGAGACGCTGTCGGCGACGACGTCACGTATGTGGTTAACCGGAACATCAACTTCACTAACATCTGCTACACCGGCTGCCGGTTCTGCGCGTTCGCCCAACGTAAGGGTGACGCCGACGCGTACTCGCTGTCCACCTCCGAGGTCGCCGACCGTGCCTGGGAAGCGCATGTCGCCGGCGCCACCGAGGTATGCATGCAGGGCGGGATCGACCCCGAACTGCCGGTCACCGGCTACGCAGATCTGGTGCGGGCGGTCAAGGCCCGGGTGCCCTCGATGCACGTGCATGCCTTCTCGCCGATGGAGATCGCCAACGGCGTCACCCGCAGCGGGTTGTCGGTGCGCGAGTGGCTGACCGCGTTGCGCGAGGCCGACCTCGGGTCCATCCCCGGCACCGCCGCTGAGATTCTCGACGACGAGGTGCGGTGGGTCCTGACCAAGGGCAAGCTGCCCACCTCGGAGTGGATCGACGTGGTGACCACCGCGCACGAGGTGGGGCTGCGGTCGAGCTCGACGATGATGTACGGCCACGTCGACACCCCGAAACACTGGGTGGGACACCTCAACGTGCTGCGCGGAATCCAGGACCGCACCGGCGGGTTCACCGAATTCGTGCCGCTGCCGTTCGTGCACCAGTCCTCGCCGTTGTATCTGGCGGGTGGCGCGCGTCCCGGCCCGACGCACCGGGACAACCGGGCGGTGCACGCGCTGGCGCGGATCATGCTGCACGGCAGGATCTCCCACATCCAGACGTCGTGGGTGAAGTTGGGGATCGAGCGCACGCAGGTGATGCTGCAGGGTGGCGCCAATGATCTGGGCGGCACGCTGATGGAGGAGACCATCTCGCGGATGGCTGGTTCGGAGAACGGCTCGGCGAAGTCGGTCGAGGAACTCGTCGCGATTGCCGAAGGCATCGGCCGCCCCGCCCGCCAGCGCACCACGGACTACACGCCGTTGACCTCGGCACCTGTAACCCAATCAGTTGTCTATGAAGGAGTATTGCATGCCTGAGTTAAAGCTTGGATATAAGGCGTCCGCTGAGCAGTTCGGTCCGCGTGAGTTGGTGGAGTTGGGTGTGTTGGCCGAGGAACACGGCATGGATAGTGCCGCGGTCAGCGATCATTTCCAGCCCTGGCGTGTCACGGGTGGGCATGCGCCGTTTGCATTGTCGTGGATGACGGCGGTGGGCGAGCGTACCAAGCGGATCACACTCGGCACGTCTGTGCTAACCCCGACATTCCGATATAACCCGGCGGTCACGGCGCAGGCGTTCGCGACAATGGCGTGTCTCTGTCCGGGTCGGGTGTTCCTTGGTGTGGGTACAGGTGAGGCGCTCAACGAGATCGCCACCGGTTTCACCGGTGAATGGCCGGAGGTCAAGGAGCGGTTCGCTCGTCTGCGTGAGGCTGTGCGGCTGATGAGAGAACTCTGGACGGGTGATCGAGTCGATTTCGATGGCGAGTACTACCGGCTGCGCGGGGCATCGATCTACGACGTTCCGGAGGGCGGGGTGCCCATCTATATCGCTGCCGGCGGGCCCGGTGTGGCCAAGTACGCCGGCCGGGCCGGCGAGGGGTTCATCTGCACGTCGGGTAAGGGTGTCGAGTTATACACGGAGACCCTCATTCCGTCGATGAAGGAAGGCGCAGAACTGTCGGGTCGAGATCCGCGCGATATCGACAAGATGATTGAGATCAAGATTTCTTATGATCCCGATCCTGAACTAGCACTGCAGAATACGCGATTTTGGGCTCCGTTGTCGTTGACCGCGGAGCAAAAGCACTCGATTCAGTCGCCGGTCGAAATGGAACAGGCTGCTGATGCCTTGCCTATCGAACAGGTTGCCAAGCGTTGGATCGTCGCTTCTGATCCCGATGAGGCCGTGGAGAAGGTCGCTGCCTATGTCGACTACGGGTTGAATCATCTGGTGTTCCACGCACCGGGGCACGATCAACGACGTTTCCTGGAACTCTTTCAAACGGATCTGGCACCTCGGTTGCGCAAACTTCAGTCTCGAGACGGTGTTGAGGTCTGCTGATACGGCGCTGATCGTCCCAATACGGTCCTTTGCCGACGGTAAGACCCGTCTGGCCCCGCTGCTGACCACGGAGGAGCGTGCTGAGTTGTTGTGCGGCATGGCGTCTGGTGTGGTGCAGGCGGCGGAGGGGTTGGCGACTGTAATCGTCTCCAGCGCAGTCGAGGTGCGGGCCTGGGCGTCTTGTCGCGGTCTTGCCTGCATCAATGACCCGGGGTCGTTGAATGCCGCAGCTGCGGCGGGTGTGGAATGGGCACGGTCGCGTGGTTGTCGTCGCGCGGTCGTCGCGCATGCCGATTTGCCGCTCGCCCGAACGTTCCGGGCGGTCGTTGACGGTTTCGCGGACGACGATGTGGTGGTTGTCCGTGGGAACCGGGATGGCGGAACGCCGGTGCTGGCGATCTCCACACGTGTGCAATTCCGGTTCTACTACGGGCCTGCCTCATTCGATCGGCATCTGCTCGAGGCACGGCGCAGAAGTCTGCCTGTTCGAACAGTCGTCGACCCCGATCTGGCAACCGACCTCGACACTCCCGAGGACATCGAACGACTCCTTGCCTCACCGTCGTTGAGCAGACGGGTAGCGGGTGTCGCTCCGCGAGGACGATTAGTCGCGAAATGACGTCCAGAACAGATGAACTCGCCGATATAGAAGACGGTGATCGGGAAACCCTCGTTGTTCATTCGGAGTCGATGATTGTGACGACCGATATCGGAGAGTTCACCGCGATCTGGTTTACTGTCTCTGCTGACCCTACGGTGCACATTGCCCTGGTTCGCGGTGACGTCACCGGGGGGGATGTCTTGACGCGGGTTCACTCGGAGTGCCTGACCGGCGACGTCTTCGGCTCCCGGCGCTGCGATTGTGGAGAACAACTCGGTGCCGCGATGTCAGCCGTTGTACGCGCTCGGCGAGGAGTGATCATCTATTTAAGGGGCCATGAAGGGCGCGGGATCGGACTGATCAATAAACTCAGGGCATACGCACTTCAAGAGGGCGGATTGGACACGGTGCAGGCGAATGTTGCGCTCGGCCTGCCGGTTGATGCCCGTTCCTATGAAGCCGCAGTCGCGATCCTGCGTTACTTGGACGTACGCAGCGTTGCACTGCTCACCAACAATCCGGAGAAGGTCGTAGGACTTCGTCAAGCGGGAATACTTTGCACCACAATGGTTCCCATGCCAGCGGCCGAAACCGAGGACAATCGCGACTATCTCACTACCAAGGCGGATCGCATGGGGCATCGAGGACTGATACCCAGATAAACCCCGGGCAAAGGCGCTGACTCCATCGCCTATAAGAAGGGGATGCGGCCAACCGCGGGCGTCGTAACCGGCCCGCTGCCTCACACGGTGTGCATTGGGCGGCCGACGGCGTCCGACATCTGGACGCAGAAGCCAGGTTTGACCGGTTGCGCCAGCCCGGCCCGGCGAGCGGGAGTCGCGGGTGCCCCCTGCTGGGGTGACGCGCCAGTCCAACGCAGTGTTCGACGATGCTAGGGCCGAGCACGCCAGGCAGACGTTTCTTCTGAGAGTCATCGCTCGTAGAAGTTAGCGCGTCGCGTAGTCGAGATAGCGCCATCGGTTCGAGAGAACTACGCCGCTAGGGCGGCCGAAGTGATTTACACACACCGTGCATACCGCTACAGTCCGAGTGGGCGACGTCACAGTTCGCGTCGCGCCTGCACGAACGTCAACGGAGGATGGTGGCAACGATGCCCTTGCCCGCACCGATGACCGGAATTCCGGTCGATAACCACCGCGGCACCCCACCAGCCACAGTGGGCGATGTGGCTCGGACGCTTGGAGCGAGTCCGGAGGTCGATTTCCTGTGGTTCTGGGACGAGATCTCCGGCTGGTTCCATAAATCGCTATGGACGCCCGAGAATGCGCCTATCGCTGCGCTTCTCGACAACAACTCGACCAACGACCCTCTTCTCCTAGCGATGTTGGGCTTGGCGGCCAACTCGGAGATCGGCGTACGCGTGACGGCAGACGCGGTGCGCAGCAGGCCCGCCGAGCTGTACCGGTCGCTCATGACGCTGTCGTCGGCGGTGACCGATGGGCCGGGCGTGGTGTGCACGCTGGGTGCGGGCGAGCTGCGGCAAACGCGGCCGCTTGGCTACGAGCGCTCCACAGGCCTCGCGCGCATGGAGGACATCTTCCGATTGAGCGGTCTACTCTGGGACCGTGACGAGCCGTTCGACTTCGATGGCAATGTCATTCGGTTCGACCAAGCGTATCTCGGTGCAGACCGACCGCAGCGGCGCCCCGAGCTGTGGGCGCTGGGCGGCGGGCCGAAACTGATCGATATTGCCACCCGGTACGCCGACGGCATCGAGGCGGGTGTGCCGAATGTGTATTTCTCACCAGATGATTGGGCCACGCAAGTTGGGAGCGTCAAGGAACGGGTAGAGAAGAATGGCCGAGACCCTGAGGCCTTCGGGTTCGGGATCTGGTTGGGGTGCCTCATCAATGAGGACCCCGACGTCATCGATCGAACTTTCGAGAACGAATGCTTGAAGTATTACGCGGGTGTGCTCGGCAGGTTCAATCAGGCCGACTGGTCGCGCCAAGGCGTCGAATCGATAATGCCGCCGGGGTTCCACTACGCGACGAACTGGTTGCCCTTCAACGAAACCGCTGAGGAAGTCGCGCAGATCGTCGCGCGTGTGCCGCCGGAAATGGTACGCAAGTCGGTGTATTACGGCTCGCCGGCCGAGATCGGGAAGATCGCCGGTGAATACGTCTGCGGCGGTGCGACATTCGTCGGCATCGTTGACTTGATGCCCCTCATGGCACCACTCGACGATGCGGTCAAGGCACCATCGCGATGGCTCGAGGTCTGCGCCGCACTCAAGCAGAAGTCGTGGGCAACCTCGTGACGATCCCACCCTCGATCGAGGGAGTCGACTCGGCGTGGACGTCATCCACTCGGCCTCCCCGTGACGGTGACCGGCATTGACCCCGTCGGGGTCGGGGCCACGTTCACCTCAGTCCTGTACCGCGTGCACATGCGGGGGCGCGGCGCTCCTTCGAGCGTCATCGTCAAACTGCCGGTGCCCGACCCGAAGATGCGGGCACCGGCCACGGCGCTCGGCCTCTACACCCGCGAGGTGACGTGGTATCGCGAAATTCCGAGTCGGCCCCCATTCGGTCCCCCAAGCTGCTGCATGCCGACTTCGACGAAGAAGTGCGGAGTTCGTCGTTGTGATGGAGGATCTAGCGCCGTTCGTGGCCGTGGATCAGATCGTCGGTTTGAGCCTGTACCAAGCCGAGGCGGTTGCCGACAACCTGGCGAGACTCCATGCCTGGTCGTGGGAGTCGCCACGGCTCACCAACGAAGCCGCGGTGTTCCCGGCACTGGATTCTCCCATCGGCAGGGCAGTCAACGCCCAACTGGCGCACTTGTTCTCGATGGGGTGGTCGCACTATCGACTGGTCGTTCCGCGCATCGCGCCCGAGATCAGCGACTTCGCCGACCGGTTCGGCGAGTTTGTCCCGATTCTGATCGATCGGCTCGCCACCCCAAGGACGTTGGTGCACGGCGAGCTCCGCTCAGACAACCTGTTCTTCGCTGCCGATGGTGAGCCGATCATCATTGATTTCCAGATGGCCTTGCAGGAGGCTGGAATTCGCGACCTTGCGTACGTCGTTTCCCAAAGTCTTCCTGTTGAACTCCGGCGTGCTCACGAAGGAGCGCTTGTTCGCCGGTATTGGGAGGGCCTCGTTTCCGCAGGAGTGCGGGACTACTCGTTTGCCCGTGCGCAACACCAGTACCGCAGTGCTGTTGCCTTCGGGCTGGTGTACCCGATGGTGGCGTTCACGCGATACGAGACGGCGAATGAGCGTGGTAGGGAAGTTCTTAAGACAATGTTGGGCCGGGCGATCGAGGCGATCGAGGACAATCAAGCCGTAGAGACCGTGGTGAGCGAAGGCTCAGTGAAATTCGACTAAGCGCCATGAGATCTCGGTCATTGCGGCAGTGATCGGTCCGAGAAGCTCGGGTTCACGGGTGATCTGGTGACACGACCGCTCAAGCATCCACACCAGGACCTTGGCCACCGATTCGATATCGGCAGGACCGTCAGTCCTATCGGCCCAGCGGCGGGTCAGGTATTCGGTGACGTTGTCGGCGATCGAGCCGAGTGCCCCGTCCCATATCGCCCTCATCTGATCGTCGTACTCCGCCATTTCGATTAGAGCGGTGAGCACGGTCTTGTGATCCATCCATTGCGCGGTGATGTCCACCAGCAGGCGGTCCAATTCATCGCGGGTGAGTTGGGGGTCGGCCAGCACTTCGGCGCCGACTTCCTCACGCCAGGCGATCTGCTCGCTTACTAGGCAGGCGACGACGTCCTGCTTGTCCTTGAAGTGAAGGTAGAAGGTTCGCCGTGCCACCCCCGCCTCGGTGACGATCCGGTCAACACTCAACGCGTTCACGGGCGTGCCGTGGGCCAGGAGCCGCGCCGTGGCTTCGAGTACATCGTTACGCGTTGCCTCGCGGCGCTGGCGACCGATGTGAGCCTGTATCGACATTCGGTGCGTCGCCATCGTCGAAGCCTACTGCCAACATAGTCGGTGGCTGGGCCGGTCCGGCTACGGGCTCACATGGCTGGTTGCGCCCGCCGACGATTCCGCGATCGGGGAGTGGCCGTCTGCCCGGCTGCTCGACACCGCCCGCCCGATCGCCGCCACCACCGCCAGGCAGAAGGCCAGCGAAAGGGAGCTGAGGGCGAACCGCACCGCTATCGGCGGATCCCATTCCAAGGCCATGTAGTTCGGCCAGGCAAGAGTAAACCACGAGGTGACGTATCCGAGCATCGGAATCATCACCACGAAGAGCCGGTTCCAGCCCTTGAGGTGCGGGGATGCCAACCAGAGGATGAAAGCGCCCAGTAGCATGCCGGTCGCGTTGATCCACGTGACCCATAAGGGAAGCGGACCGAGCTGAAACGGTTGGCTGCCGTAATACTCGTAGGCACCGAGCCCGACGCCGGGGTACTCCAGCGCGAGGTCCGAGACGATGAAGACGAGGAAGAGCATCCACACACCCTTGATGGAGATGCCGCGCCTCATGAAGACGTAGCCGATGTACCCGTCCAGGCCCACGAAGAACGCGTAGGCGAACGGGATGAACAGCGGGACGTTGACGTCCCAGCCCGAGAGCACCGGCCCCGGAAGGTCGTTCGGCCACCACAAGTAGCAGACGTGATCGATCAGCGGCTCGGGCACGATGGCCAAGGCGCCACCAAACCACATCAGCGTGGGTAGCCAGTTCTTGTCGCGAAACCCGCGGTGGACGCACCACGGAAGGGCGAGGAGTCCGATCCCGCCACCCCAGATGGTGAAGAACCACCCGACGCCCGTTCCCGCCTTCACCGCGTCCGGAACCGGCAGCGCGTTCGCCAGGTAGGAGATCGTCATGCCGCGTCCTCGGCCAAGGGGGTCCGGTCGAGTGAATAGAGGGGAGGTGCAGTGAAGTCGGGAGCCGGGCCGTCGGGTAACCCGGCCCTAGCTGTGACGCGCCGCATCACGGACTCCTGGAACAGCAGGCCGGGGTCCTGGGTGCCGATCGCGCGGAACATCATGCCTCCGACGTAGGGATCCTCCGTGGCCAGCCTGCGTACCTGCGTGAAGTACTCGACGGCCTCTTTTGGCGGCGGGGCATCGAGGTTCTCGGTCTCGGTAGCCTCGAACGCGAGATCGTTCATAGTCGCAGTTGACCACGGGAAGGCGCTAACTTCGAACAACTGTTGCGGCAACATCTCGATCGCCTTGTCGAGAGGGTGCTCGCGCAGCAGGTCCCGCAACCTTTTGGCCGACAGCGCGGCGTTGGTGATGCCCTGACCGTACACCGGATTGAATGCGGCGTAGGCGTCCCCGAGCGCGATGAATCTTTCTGGACGATCGGCGAGTTCGTGCCAGCGGCGCAGCTGATTGGTCGATGTCCGTGTTGTCGAGATGTCGCAGATCTGCTCGGCGCGTTGCCACATGTCGTATATCACGGGGGTAACGCCGGTCTTGAGGAACTCGGCGAAACCCTTTCTGTCCCTTGGGGGATAGTCTCGAGCTTGACCGACCGCGATGACGCCGACGATCCCGTCCTCCTGCGGGTTGATCGAGCCGCCGCGTGTGAAGCCGGGAATGGGCGGAGCTGTGATCGACCTCAGGTCGCCGGGCCACGCGTCCTCCGGCAGATGGCAGTAGGTGGTGGCATAACCTAGGTAGGACTTTACGGTGGTCTCAACCGGTGGCGCGTAGCCGATCTCCTCGAACCATTGCGGGGCACGCGACCCCCGACCGCTGGCGTCGACAACGAGGTCGGCCTCGAGTATCCGTTCGCTCTCGTCGGTCAACGCCACCACGCCCGTCACGCGTTTACCCTCCCCGGCCGTCGCCAGCCCGATCACCTGACCGACGGTGAACGCAATGTTCGGCACGTTTTTCACCAGAGTGCGCACCACCCACTCGGTCGTCCAGCGAGTGGCGAACGTGACGCGGAAATCGCCCGGTGCGCGTGCGATCCAACCCTCGGGCAGTAGTAGCGCTTGGTGGCGGCACATGTCGAAGAACGGCGTTGGGACGGCGAGCATCTCATCAGTGAAGGTGTCGAACAACTCATCGAAGGTGGTGCGCGCGACATAGAGGAGACCATGCAGGTGTGCGCCCTGCGGGACGCCGCGACGGGTGAGGGGTACCTGCCGCGGTCTCTCCTCGGTGAAGGCCAGCTCGTCTCGCTCGACGATGGTGACCCGGCCAAAGAAATGACTCAGCGCTCGGGCGGCGGCCATACCCGCCATGCTGCCGCCAATGACGATCGCGTGGTCCCCGTGTTCTGGCATCGTGCTCCTCGTTATTCCATTCGGCTCCACCGTGTTCCGATGTTATGCACATTATGTGCATAACGATTATGTCATCGGGGCCAGGCGGTGTCCAGGAGGTTGCGCGGTCCATTCGAATGCAGCGACTCGCCGTCGTGCGCGCTCGGCGGGGAGATAATCATGCACTTGCGACGTTACGAGGGACGCGAAATCCCTCTACTTAACAAGCTGAAGGCGTACGCCTTACAGGAGCACGGGTTGGACATGATCGAGGCCAACGTCGCACTCGGCCTGGTCGTGGACGCTCGCTCCTATGACGGTGCTGTAGGTGTTCTTCAGTTCCTCGGTGTGCGCAGCGTTGCGCTGCTCACCAACAATCCCGAGAAGGTGGTGGGACTTCAGCGTGCGGGAATCCGTTGCAACACAGTGGTGCCGATGCCGGCAACTTTGAATGCGGACAATCGTGATTACCTCAGTACGAAGTCGGAGCGGAGGGGCATCGAGGATTGCTGGCTCGTTGAACGTGTCGCGCGGCCACTGTGACCTTAGACCGTGTATAAGGTATGGCGGATGATGTCCGTACCGGTCTCGATCAGTGACGGATCGTCGGTCTCTCGAGACACCACCTGCTCCATCACCCGGTCGATCATCGCGACCAGCCATGGCGCGGTCGTGGCGGCGACGAGTTCGGGGTCGACCCACCCGGCCCGCTGCCCTCGCACCATGTGCTTGCGAAGTGCGGTCGTTCGGCGTTGAAACGCATCGTCGAGCGCTTCGCGCAGGAGCGGATCGTGTGCGCTCGTGTCCTGCACCGCGTTCACCACGAACCGCTGACCGGCGTACTCCGCGGCGAGCCTGCTCAGTACGCTTGAGAGCAGATGACCGGTGGGACGTTCCGCCTCCCACCATTCGGTGAGCACCCGGGCCACGCGGCGGTCGAGGGCGTCGTACCAGGCCCTCACCAGTTCGCCTTTGTCCTCGAAGTAGAGGTAGAAGCTGGCACGCGAAATGCCCCCTCGGCGTGAGAGTCGTTCGACACTCAGGTCTACGAATGTGGTTCCCTCGCTCACGCTTTCAGCCGCGGCATCTGCCAGTGCAAGCAGTATGTCGGCTCGCCGCGTAGACCGACTGGACGGCGGCCGCCGATTCGGCTTAGCCATTGCTACCGGCGTCCGCGTACAGCGTCTTCCATACGATGTCGGTTGCCGCCGAGGTGTACTTCTCGACAGCGCGATCGTCCGCCGGTGCGATGAGCCTCATCTGTCCGTTCTCCAGCATCCAGGTCAGCCAGACGGCAAGGTGGCTGGCCGAACGGGATTCCACGACGACACCCGCTCGCTGTCCCTTGAGGATGTGCTGCTCGACGGCGCCGACGAACACATCCATCATCTCCCGGAAGTGTGCCCCAATGACTGCATCCTGGGTCGACTGTTCAACGATGCACCTCATGACCACTCGGTGAGTTCGGTACGCCTCGAAAATGATACGAAAAGACTGCTCGTACTCCGCCCTGGTTCCGCCGGCGGTCATGGCGAGCCACGCGTCGGCGGCCTGGAGAAAATCGTCGCGGACGGCGACGGCCAGACTGGACAGCAAGCCGCTCTTGTCGCCGAAGTATTTGTAGAACGTCGAGCGCGCGACTCCCGCTTCATTGACCAACTGGTCGACGCTCAATTCGCCGTAACTCGTGTCCTCATCGACCAGGCGCTCGATCGCATCGGCCAGTCGGCGTTGAAACTCCGCAGCTGCCGTGGGATTTCGTCTGACGACCAGTTCCGCGCGGTGCCGGGAGCCCTCCGGTTGTACTCGCACGCCGCGATGATAACCGTGCATTCCCGCAGGCAACGCAAGTTGGTGGCTTTGGAGGTGACATCGTCCCCACAACCGCTCAGAGGCGCGGTGCTCACAGGCGCGCATCGGCCACCGACGGGATCGTCGCCGGCATGGTCGGGCCGGATTCGTCGAAAACCACCATGGACGACCGGTTCTGGAGACCGGATGGTGCCAACCGGGCCGAGCGGGCGGCAAAGCGTCGAAGTCCAACCCGCGGCCTATTGTGTTCCACGCCTCAAACTGCATACAGTGTGTCTAGTCGTCATGGTTGCGGTGTTAGTAGAACTCCAGACGTCACGCCCCTAAGGCGCGGCGCGAGCCGGGCCTCGGCACGCCGGGGGGTCCGCACCACCGTCCGACGACTGGAAGATTCACGATCTCCACCTGATGAGCGTGTGCGCTCCCGAGTAACGAAGGAATCGCAATGAAAAACCAACTGCCTCGCGAAGCGGATGTGATCGTGGTCGGGTCCGGACATAATGGCCTCGTTGCCGCCGCTTACCTGGCGAAAGCCGGGCTCGACGTCCTAGTCGTCGAGGCGTCGCCGACGGCAGGTGGCATGACCTCGACGAACCCCTTCGCACCCGAGGCCCCGGAATACAAGATCAACGAGGCCTCGATCCAGGCGTCGCTGTTTCGCACCACCACCATCGATCGCGACCTGGGCCTATCGCGCAACTACGGACTGCGCCAGACCGTGATTGATCCGGCTCACTTCCAGCTGTCCGCGGACGGGGCGTCGTTGGGCCTGTGGCGGGATCCCCGCAAGACCGCCGCCGAACTCGCGTACTTCTCCAAGAAGGACGCCCGGGCGCTCATCGAGTTGTACGAGGTCATCGACGCCGCCGTGGAGATTGGCCTGCCGATGATGCAGACCAACGTGATGAAGCCGGAGATCAAAGCGATCCTGAAGTCCGCTCGCGCGTTGGTGAAGAACCGCAAGCAGCTTGCGGCGCTGGGGCGTTGGATGTCGAGCTCGCAGGCTGAGGCAATTGAGGAGAGCTTCGAGCACGACATGATCCGAGCGCCCCTGCTGTCGTCGCTTCCGTTCATGCCGTTCGACGCGGACATGTCGGGTTGGTCGCTGATCTATCTGGGCGTGCTGTCCAGGTACGGGGTCGCGATGTTCCACGGCGGCACCGGATCTCTGCCCAAGGCGCTGATCGGCGTCATCAAGGACAACCACGGCGATGTCATCACCAGTTCCCCGGTCGAGGAACTCATCGTCACCAATAATCGCTGCACCGGGGTCCGTATCAGGGGTGGCGCGGAAATCTACGCCCGCCGTGGGGTATTGACTGCGTGTAGCCCGAAGACCACGCTGACCCGGCTGCTACCTCGCGGCGTCCTGGAGCCCAAGAAGCAGAATGCCGCCGACCATATTCCGACGCGCAAGCGCGGCATCGCAGACGCCAAGGTCAACGTCGCGCTCTCGGGCCGCATCGACATGTCCAAGCACGAGAAGTGGCGTGGCGACGGCATCGACATGCGACAGGCCTGCAACTGCTACCACACCTACGAGCAAGCGCTTGAGGCGGCGCGAGCGTGTGTGCGCGGCCACGTACCGGAAGCCATTCCCGGATTGGCGCAGGTCACGAACTCGTTCGATCCGTCGATGTCGCCCGAAGGTAAAGACCTGTGGTGGTTCTGGACCGGGTTGACCCCGTCGTATCCGGAAGAGGGATGGGACGTGGCCCGGAAGAAGATCACCGACAGCATCATCAAAGACGCTGACGAGTACTACAAGGGTGTGGACGAACTACAGATTGCGGTTCGTCCTTTGGTGCTCCCCGACATCGAGCAGCGTTTCTGGGCGGTCGACGGCTCGGTCTATCACGTCGATCCGACGATCACCCGTTTCGGACCGAACAAGCCGGTAGCTGGCTTCGCCGGCTACACCACGCCCGTCGCCGGCTTGTTCCTGACCGGCTCGGGCACGCACCCCGTCGCCGGGATCAGCGGGATGCCCGGCCAGAACGCCGCGCGCACTATGCTCAAGCAGTTCAAACTGCAGGACCGTGGCGGCCGACTCGGTGTGCTCAAAGAGCTGGTGAGCTCGCGGCGATCGGACAATGGCGACCCGTACGCGAGCGGTCAAAACGACCCGTTTCCGGCCTCGCGGGCCTAGGCCCGTGACGCCGGTCAGTCCAAAGCTGCAATTGGCCGTGAAGGCCGCAATCGTGGGAGCGTACAGCGTCGGTGAGCGATTGCGGCCGCCAACTCTCGATCAACTGCACGACGTGCCGAGTTCGGGAGCAGAACTCAACGCCGACTGGCTCTCTGAGGTGCTGTGCCGCGACGTGCCGGGCGCCAGAGTCGTCGCCTTCACGACGCCGTACGGCAGCAGCGGCACGTCCGAGCGACTCTCGCTACGCGTCGAGTACAACGGCGTGGGAACGGCGGCCGGTCTGCCGACCCAGCTGTTCACCAAGACGACGAAGTCCTTCCGGCAGCGTATGGTCCTCGGCGGCGCGGGTGCGATCACCGGCGAGAGCCAGTTCTACACTCGGCTGCGCGATAAGGCGGCCATCGAGGCGCCGAAGGGCTACTGGGGCCGGGTCGATGCTGCATCCTGGCGATCGATCACGATCATGGAAGACATCGTTGCGACCAAGGGGGTCCGATTCCTGACTCCCACAACTGGTTTCACCTACGACCAAATCTCCGACCTGGTCAGCGAACTCGCACTGCTGCACGCGCCGCTTTGGGGTGATCCGGACATCCTCAATCTCAAGACGCCCGCCGACTACCTCGCGACGACGCGAGTGTTCCTCGATATCAAGAGGCGCTGCGAGGTGGGCATGAGGCGCGCAAAGGACGTCATCCCGCAACGCCTCCTCGGACAAAGTGACCGGCTCTTCGAGGCGACGGTGACCTCGATGGACCTCAGCAGTTACAACATGCCGCGGACGCTTCTGCACGGTGATGCTCACGCCGGCCAGACATACGTGACGTCCACCGGGAAGATGGGGCTGGGGGATTGGCAAGCGATCCTGCAGGGCGGCTGGGCGTTCGACTTCGCCTACCTCGTGAATTCCGGGTGTGAGCCGGAGGATCGTCGACTTTGGCAAGAGGACCTGATTCGCCGCTACGTGCAGACATTACGGGACACCGGCGGGCCGGTGATCGACTTCGACGTGGCGCTGCTGCAGTATCGGCAACAATCGTTTTGGCCTTACACCGCTTGGGCGTTCACGATCGGCCGCGCGGCGTACCAACCGAAGATGCAGCCCGTTGACACGTGTCTGGCGGTGATTAGACGCACGGCCGCCGCGATCGATGACCTTGATGCATTCGACTCCCTTGAGTTGTAAAGCGCCGCAGGGCTCACTTGAACTCGGCGTGAGCGGAACTCTCGTTGGTTCACCAGGATGTGCACCCCAACGATTGGTTCATCCTTGGCAAGGCATCGGCACCGGCAGCTGGGCTCTCGACGTGAGCTACCCGGCGAAGCGCTCGACAGCCTCCGACAAGCCTCACGGTGGTGACGGCGCATCGGTTGGCTGTAATCCAACGAAACTCGGGTACGCACGTCCTCGGGCGTCGTATGCTCCAAAGAGTGCTTTCTAATGTGGGATAAAATGTGAGGAATGCGCTGATGTCATCTATCGCTCCGGTCGAGACACACGGAATCGATACTCCCGTCAACGAGGTAGGTCAGTGGGTCGCCACCGGTTTGACGTGGGGGCTTGGCCTGCTCGTGTTGGTGTGGATCATCACTCTGTGTCGGCGGGAGCGAACAATCTGGCCGCTATGCGTCGCAGCGAGCGGCACACTCGGATGTTTGATGGAACCACTGTTCGATCATTTGTACGGGCTGTGGTTCCGCGAGCAGGGCCAGTGGCACCTCTACACAACATTCGGTAGCTCACAACCGGTGTGGCTCCCTGCGGCCTACCTCACCTTCTACGGGGGAGCGACCGTCTACATTGCGCGGTACCTCGAGCGCCGCCCGACAATGCGCGCGGTGTGGCAGATGTACGGCTTTATCGTTGTCATGGCGATTGCCGCCGAGATGACCTATGTCAGCGTGCTGGGCGTGTACGAGTATCAAGGCAGCCAACCCTTCGTGGTCTTCGGATACCCGATCTTCCTCGGCTTCACTAACGCGATGTCGGCGCTAGTCAGCGGTATCCTCGTGTACCGGATGGTGCCGCTGCTGCACGGCTGGGGTTATCTGTCGCTTATTTCGCTGGTACCAATGGCTTTCGCTGCCGGTTTGTTCGGTACCGGAATCCTCTACCTGTCTGTGCGGCACGGCATCAAGAATCCGCCCATGCTGCTGGTCCACGTTGCCGCCCTCACCGTCGTAGGTGGTATCGCGAGCACCGTGGCTCTTCTTGGCAAGTTGTTGGTGAAACCAGTAGCGAACGGCACTGCTTCGCCGCTTGCGGCCGTGAGACTGCAGCATGACATAGCCGCGAATACATGAAGCTTCGCACGGCTGGAGACGCCGACTCAGGCCGCACGGCTGCGTTCAAAGGTTTCATCGCAGCCGATACGTGACGCTGACGACGTCCCGCAGGACAGGGCCGGCTCAGCAGGGTGGGGGGTCGGCGCTCCACTCCGTCATCGTCCAGCCGTCGGTCGGGTTGCCGGTGATTACGACACGACCGAGATTGGTCAATTGCTTGCTCGTCAGCAGCGACGGATCTGGATTGTGCACGTTCATCAGCACCCAAATCATGATGGCTCCGCCGTGTGAGAAAGCGACTGGGTTGAGCTCTCCGCTGTCATAGATGTGTTGCACCGCGTCATTGAAGCGCGCTTCGAACTCGTTGCCGTCCAGCGATCCCGGGATCCGGGCATTGCGGTCGCCCTTGAACCACTGTTTGGGGGCCGTGAAGTACCCCATCGCATTGGCCTCCGGCTGTCCTTCGTAGTCCCCGGCCTCGACCTCGCGCAATCCGGCAAGCACGTTGACGGGTTCACCGAGCGCCTGCGCGGTTGCCGCAGCCGTTTCCTGGGTGCGGACCATGGTCGAGGCGTACACCCCGTCGTAGTGATGATTGCTTAGCGGGCCTGCGGCCAGGGTGGCTTGACACCATCCCCTAGGCGTCAATTCTGGTCCAGGCGTTGAGGTGTCAACGATTCCCGAAGCATTTGACGCCGACTGTGCGTGTCGCACGAAAGTCAGGGTGATGTCGTGCGGACTCGCGGCGTGAACCTGCGCGCAGCCCAGCGCGAGTACCGCGGTAACAGCACCGGTGAGCACGCAGGTAAGCCGCAGCAGTTCTTTTACAGCCCACCGAGTCGGCAACGTCGAGCGGATTGACGACAGCGCAGCTGTCGCCGCAAAGGGGATGTTCACGCTGAAAACGTAATGGATCAAGGTGAACTGCGTGCCGACGGCAGTCTCTCTTTCCAGGTTTCTTCGCTGTCGGGGACGGTCACGAAAATCGAATCAAAAGTAGAAGACGTGTTAGGGTTCAGGATCGCGTTGGCATAAGAACCTGGATCGAAATCTGATGACTGAAACGCCATGCTGAGCGCGAACTCCCGCCGCGATGCATTGTTGCGCGCGGCCACCACTCTGTTCGCCGCTGGCGGCTATCACGGCACCAGGATTGACGACGTCGCGCTCGCTGTCGGATTGAACAAGGCGACGGTGTACCACTACTACGCCAGCAAATCGGCGATCCTGTTCGACATCTAGCAACGTGCCTCCGACTTCACCTCGGGCGCCCTGCACGATGACCCGACACTGACGGCGCGCGCGGCACTCGCCCGCATCACCGGGCGGCTTCTCGATGGCATTTCCGGCGATATCGAACGAGCGGCCGTTTACTTTCGGGAGAGCCCGTACATCACCCGATGGTTCACCGAGGAGCAGGTCGCCGACATTCGCGCCCGAGAGTCAAGCATCTACCACCGGGTGCGCGGCGTTATCGATCGTGGAGTCACCAACGGTGAGTTCGCGGACTGCGATTCCCACGTGCTTGCGCACGGCTATCTCGGCATGACGCTAGGTTCGTACCGGTGGCTGGGCTGGCGGGACGGATGATGAGCCTCGTGATGAGCACTGAACCACCGCCCTGAGCATGCCTGGCCCTGGCAGGGCTGAGCGGCGTCGCTCGGTCGGGATGCAGCAGACCGATCAGCGACTTCGTTACCTGGGGAGGGCTAGCGCCGCGAAAACGGCGCATACATAGCTGTCGAAAATCGTGCGCAGTAGTCGTGGCGCCGACCGCAGATCCATGAAATGCACGCCGATGAGTCGGACCTTGATCATGGCCAGGCCGAGCACGAGAACCGTGGCGATGGTCGCGATGTCCCCGCGCTGTTCGATTCCGGCGGTGAACGACCCGAAAGTCAGTATCACCAGTCCAACCCACACGGCCGTGAGTCGTCGTGTCGTGGTCATCCATCACCTCACCAGAAGATTTACGACCACCTCGTCACGCACTTGTGCTATCGAGGGCAGTCAGCCCGGCCCGCGGCGTGAGCGCATGGGTCATCGGAACGTCGTGCGGCTCGGTGGGCAAGTGGTCCACCAACTCCGCGTCACGCACGACGGCGACCAGCCGCGCGTGCGGGTCCCGGCCGCCCAGCGAGCGATCGTAGAACCCGCGACCGCGGCCCAACCGGACGCCGGAGCGGTCGACCGCCAAGGAGGGCACCAGGATCAGGCTCGCCTCGGCGATGGCCGAGGCGGGGAGCCACGGCTGGGGCGGCTCCAGCAATCCCCACCGCGCCGAGGTCAGTGCGCCGGGCCGGTATTCGCCCCAGCGCAGCGGCAGCGCCGCGCCGTCAGCAGCGGTGCGCGCAACCGGCAGCAGCACTCGTCCGGACCGCCGCAGCAACACGTCGAGCATGTCTATCGACCCGGGTTCGGCGCCCACCGGCACGTACGCGCACACAGTGTCACCGCTGCTCACAACGCCTTCCGCGGCTTCCAGTCGCCCGCTCAACATCCGGGCGTCCTCGGCGCGCACGTGATCGGCAACGCGGCGGCGGGCTGCCTGCAGCTGGGCCCGCAACGCGGCCTTACCAGTGGTTGCCATGCCTCAACCATTGCAGCCGGGTCTTTGGCCGCGCCACATCGCCTCGGCAAACCACAGTCGGGTTATCGTGTGAACAATGTCAAGTCCGAAACTGGTGGTCCCACACACGGCGATCGTGCCCGCTGCCGGTCTTGGTACCCGCTTCCTGCCCGCGACGAAAACGGTGCCCAAAGAGCTGCTGCCGGTCGTCGACACCCCCGGCATCGAGCTGGTGGCCGCGGAGGCGGCCGAGGCGGGCGCCGACCGCCTGGTGATCATCACCTCTGAGGGCAAGGACGGCGTAGTCGCGCACTTCGTCGAGGACCTGGTCCTCGAGGGAACGCTCGAGGCGCGCGGCAAGAAGGCGATGCTCGACAAGGTGCGGCGTGCGCCGCAGCTGATCAAGGTCGAGTCCGTCGTGCAAGCCGAACCGCTCGGCCTGGGACACGCCATCAGCTGCGTGGAGCCCACGCTGACGTCCGACGACGACGCCGTGATGGTGCTGCTGCCCGACGATCTGGTGCTGCCGACCGGCGTCCTCGAGACGATGTCGAAGGTGCGGGCGCAATACGGTGGCACCGTGTTGTGTGCCATCGAGGTGGCACCCGAAGAGGTCAGCGCCTACGGGGTTTTCGATGTCGAGCCGGTGCCCGGTGACGACAACCCTGACGTGCTGAAGGTCAATGGCATGGTGGAGAAGCCCAAGCGCGAGGATGCCCCGTCGCTGTTCGCCGCGGCGGGCCGCTACGTGCTCGACCGCGCCATCTTCGACGCGTTGCGCCGCGTCGACCGCGGGGTGGGCGGCGAAGTCCAGCTCACCGATGCGATCGCCTTGCTCATCGCGGAGGGCCACCCCGTGCATGTCGTCGTGCACCGCGGATCTCGACACGACTTGGGAAATCCCGGCGGCTACCTCAAGGCTGCGGTTGACTTTGCATTGGATCGTGACGACTACGGCCCGGATTTGCGGCGATGGTTGGTGGCGCGGTTAGGCCTGGCCGAGAAGTAGCCGGCCGATACGTCCGGCCCACGACGGCGCCCGTCAGGGTACGAGAGGGCGGTGCCCGCCAGGGCACTAGAGGGCGGTGCCCGCCAGGGCATTGAGGGCAGAGAGGCGCGCTGTGCGTTCTGTTGAGGAGCAGCAGGCCCGGATAACCGCTGCCGCGGTGGCCCCGCGGCCAATCCGAGTGGCCATCGCCGAGGCGCAGGGATTGATGTGTGCCGAGGAAGTGGTCACCGAACGGCCCATGCCCGGCTTCGATCAGGCCGCGATCGACGGCTACGCGGTGCGCAGCGTCGACGTGCTGGGTATCGGCGAAGTGGGTGCTGACAGCCTGCCTGAGCCACCCGGGGACGCCGAGCTGGACGAAGACCGCCGCGAGGAGCCCGACCTGGGCCGCGCCGATCACCGTGCCGGCGCGCACCGCGACGTCGCCGGGCTGCACGTCGTCGCCGGTGCGGCGCACGTACGCACCCGAAGGGGCGCCGCGCAGGATCCGCACCCGCTTGCTGCCGCCGTCGGTCCACCGCAGCGGGATCACGGCGTCGGCGAGCGTGGGTAGCGGCGCGCCCGTGTGCACCCGCGCGGCCTGGCGGGGTTGCAGGCGGCTGGGCGTGCGCGCGCCGGCCTCGACGGTTCCCATCACCGGCAGGACCAGGCCCTCGCGGCGGTCTTCGTCCAGCTCGGCGTCCCCGGGTGGCTCAGGCAGGCTGTCAGCACCCACTTCGCCGATACCC
>NZ_LZJI01000082.1 GCF_001667775.1 Mycobacterium sp. E1747 | reverse complement strand
AGGATGTCGTCGAAGTCGCTCCAGCCGGCGCAGATCAGCGCCCGCTCGCCCAGTTGCGCGCAGGCCCCACTGATCATCTCCACCATGTCGGACGGAGAACGCACCGGCATGCTGCCGAAGCCGAAGAAAATCGGCGGTGTTCCCGCGGAGATCCACGACGAGACGTCAGCGTCGACGTTCGTCGGCAACTCCATCGTCAGCGCGCCGACGAACGGTCGCCGAGGTTGCCATTTCGCCCATTCCGCTGCCAGGCCGGGGAAGACCACCTCGTCATATGCCTGAATTTCCACTGATCCCCGCTCGGCAATTCGCCGCGGTGAGCCACATGTCGCCTTCGGTAGGCCCAGCGCGCTGCGCTGCGTATTCTCAACCCTTTTGATCGCGCGCCACAAGAGCCACTCGTAGACGATCATCGCGGCCCGACCCACGGGCGCGGGCAGGAAGGGCACGATCGCCCCGTTGGTCCGCCAGGGGAAGTGATGCAGCGTGGCCAGCGGAATCCCGCAGTATTCCGCGACGTTCGCGGCCGTGTCTTCATAATTCATGCCGGTGAGCAGCAGGGCGGCCCCGTCTGCCAAGGACGTCAGCGTCCTGCTGACCTCCGCTCGGCACAGGGTGAGGGGTTCCACGACTTCCCGCCACATCCGGTCGAGCTTCCGAACCTTCCAAGGGTTCTCGAACCAGTAAGTCCAGTAGTCGCGGTGCGGGTCGAGGACGGCCTTCAATTCCGGCCCATACGCGACGCCGGCCGGTCCGACCGACTCGACGAAGTCGACCATCTCGGGAGCGACAGCCATCGTCACGTCGTGTCCCCGCCGCACCAGCTCACGCCCGACAGTCAGGTAGGGTTCGACCTCGCCGCGCGTGCCCCAATTCGCCAGCACAAATTTCATCGCGGATCTTCACCCTTCCAGTTCCCCTGGCGCATGGTCGGATTTGGAGCGGCCGCGCAACGTCCCCGGTTCAGACGACCGCAGCATAACCGGATGCGCGCGGCTGTTCAGGCTCTTAGGAATACTCGCCGCTGGCCACCTGCGGCCTTCATGTCTAGGCTCTCGCACTACCGCAAATGGTAGGAAGGGACAAGGTGACTGACCGTGATGCGGCGTGCGGCTACGTCGAACCGCCCGCACTGAGATTTGTGCTGGCAAGCTACGGAACTCGAGGTGATGTCGAGCCGTCGGTTGTGGTCGGGTCCGAACTGCAGCGGCGAGGGCACCACGTGCGTATCGCGGTCCCGCCCGACTTGATTGGCTTCGCCGAATCGGCTGGGCTCAC
>NZ_LZJI01000081.1 GCF_001667775.1 Mycobacterium sp. E1747 | reverse complement strand
GCTCGAGTCGGTGTACGGGCCCACCGGTGCCACCGCGCATGCCGGCCTGACCGACATCGGCCGGCCGAAGGGGGGCGCGACGGTGCGCGGGACCAACGGACTGGCCGGCGCCGGCCGGGGGGCAACGCTGGGTGCCGGCGGGGCCTGGCGGTGTTCGATGCCGGTCAGCGTGTAGGCCACTCCCCCGATCGCCGTCATGGCCACCAGGGCCGACATGCCGATGATCAACTGCGACAGCCGAAGGCGGCGCCACGGCCGCTCCGGGGGCGGGTCGATCACGTTCAGCCGCATCGACCAGCCGGACGGCCCGTCCTCGTCGTAGGTCTCGCCGCCGAACCGCACCCGCAGGTCTCCGGGGTACTCGGTCTGCGACCAGGCCAGCTCGCGATCCGTCATCGCCTCGTCGTCGATCACCAGGACGTCGCCGGCTCCGAGGTCGACGACATCGCCGGTGGCGTTGGCGGACGCCAGCAGGCTCATCGACGTGCGGGTGCGCAGGCTCAGCTCCTCACCGCGGGCCGCCAGCAGCAGCGCGCCGCAGGCCGCCGCGAGGGCGGGCTGCGACGGCGTCAGGACCGGCGTGCGTCCGTGGATCGAAAGCCGTTCGGCGACTAGCGGAATCTGCGCACCACCACCGACGGCCACCACCGCCGCGAGGTCGCCCCAATTCTTGCGGTAGCGCACCAGCATGTCGTCCAGGGCGTAGATGAAGCCGGTCAGCCGATCCGCCATCAGGTCTTCGAGGTCATCGCGCTTCAGCGTGAAACTGCAGCTGCGTTCGCCGAGCACCGCGGCGATCTCGGTCACCACGTCGGTGGACAGCCGCTCCTTGGCCAACCGGCACTGTTCGCGCAATTCGCCGAGCTGCCCGACGGCGGCCGTGCTGGCCGGGTCGATGCCGCTGCCCCGGCCCAGCTCCTCGAAGACCCGAAGCAGCAGCTCCTGGTCGATCTCGTCACCCGACAGGGACGAGTAACGCATTGTGGCGCTGACTAGTTCGAAATCGCCGGCGACGTTCACCAGCGTGGCCGATGTTCCGCCGCCACCGAAGTCGAGCAGCCCAACCATACCGTCGTCGGGCAGACCGAGCTCAGCCTTCACCGCGGTCAACGACGCGATGGCGTCCGAAACCAACCGGGGCGCCATGCCGCTGCGGACGAACCCCAGATGGGTGCGCAGCCCGTCGCGCAACGCCTGCACCGTAACGGGTTTCCAGTACGCGGGTACGGCGATGGAAATCTCCGCGCAGGACGCGTCCGCGCCGACGGCGCGCACCATCGCATCCAGGGCCTCCACCGTGAGCAGTTCCGGGTCGTGCGCGGAGCCGTCAGCCGACACCAGCGCCACCGAGTCGCCGATGCGCTGAACGAAGCCCTTCATCATCACGCCGGGCTCGAACGGGCACGAATTCTCTTCGGGCGTACCGACTTTCGGTGCGCAGTGCGGATAAAGGGTCAGCACTGAGCGCCGGCTAACCGGTGGGCCTTCATTACGCGCAGCGACCAGGTTCGTGGTCCCGATCGACAACCCAAGTGGGTCGTACATAGAGCGAAAACCTTCGTCTATAGGGGTCGGTGGCCAGCGTTAACCATAGCCGTGGACACGCCCAAAGCCGATGGCTTGCAACGTCATCGGTACCCGGTCGATGCCGCCTCGTCACCGAAGCGGTACCGTCGCCCCCTTGACAAATCAGCGCTCGTACTTACACCACGGTCAGCGGTAGCGAGCGCCTCGGCTCGAATTGGAATGTCGCTCCACCGCTGACCTTCGTTACCGACACCTCGGGCAGTTCGGCGGCCGCCGTGTCGGTTTCGACCAGTTCCGCGGTCCAGTCGGTGCCGGTGCCGCTGACCCGGACTTCGATGCGCGGGTCGACGGCGGTGGCGATCGCCTGCAGCGGCTGCACAGAATCCGGGGAGCACAGCGCGATCCAGGCCGCGTCCTCGTGGGCCGGTGAGCGGTGCACGACGAGCCGGTCGGCCGTTTCAGCACGGACATAGCCCGCGGGGTTCAGCAATGGGTGCAATTCGAAAACCTCGAGCACCCCTGGGACGCCGCCGGGCAGTCCCAGCGCGCGGTGTATGCGCTCGGCCGCGACGCCCGCGATGCCGGTGAGTCCCTGGGTGCACACCGACACGGCCTGGGCGTCATCGGCGGCGCGGGCGCGCACCGCGATCGCGAACGACAGATAGAGCAGGTGCATCTGCAGGCAGACCTCGTCGGCCATCCGGACCAGCGCCGAATGCGAGAAGCCGGCGAAGTCGAAGTCGGACAGCAGCGGGCCCGAGTAGTCCGCCTTGCCCTCGTCGGAGCGGTCGATCGGATCCAGTTCCCATGTGGCGGCGCGGGTTTGGCGAACGATGTCCAGCGCGGGAATGCTCTGGGCCTCGGGGTAGGACTCGTCGATGATGACGGTCCACGCGCAGTGCGGATGCCGATTCGCCGGCGTCCGCGGCGGCCGGTGGATAGGGCGCACCTGGGCGCGTGGATTGGTCGCCACCGCGGTGGCGTCGAACGTCGGGTCCTCGATGGTGTGGCACATCCCCAAGACGTACTTCTCCCCCATCGGCTCGACGTCAAGCAGGGCACCGCAGTGGTCGAGCTGGAATTCGCCGTGCCAGCGGTCGTGCACGGTGTAGCGGAAATCCATGAATTGCGGTGGGGCCCCGATGTCGAGCTGCAGCCCCTTGAAGATGGTCGGCACGTCCGTACCCTCGAAGTTGAGCGCCCGCTGCATGCGCCGCGTGTAGATGGGGCTGGCGCCCGCCCACTCCTCGATCGCGATCTGCACCATCTCCTCGCGGCCGAACGCGCTGATGCACCACGCCATGCCCGAGCGGTCGATCAGCTGCCCGATCAAGAGCAGTTCGGGAACTAGGACGGCCAGCTGCTCGCGCGTCAACCGCGCATATCGGGATCCGCTCACGGGCCAAAAATAGACTCGGCTATGTTATAAAGTCAACAATGTCCATTGCCGCAGGTCAGACAGCCGGGGGCTCGGTTGGCCCCACCAGGCGCACCAACGCGCCACGCAAACGCGGCGACGACACCCGCGCGCGCATCATCGACGAGACGGTCCGCTGCATCGTCGAGGAGGGCTTTTCGGCCGCCACTGCCAAGCACGTCGCCGAACGCGCGGGCGTGACGTGGGGGGTGATCCAGTACCACTTCGGTGATCGCAACGGACTGCTGATGGCCGTCGTCGACGACGGCGTGGACCGGCTGATCGACAGCCTGTCGTCGGCCGATGTCAGCGCCCTGCCGCTGCGCCAGCGCATCGAGGCGGTCGTCGACACCGCGTGGGGCTGTTACAGCAGCCCGACCTCGATGGCGGCGTTCGAGATCCTGCGCGCGACGCGTGGCGGGCCCGGCGCGTCGCCGCGGCGGCACCTGCTGGAGATGAACGACGCGATCGGTCAGCTGGGCCGGCTGATCACCACCGATCCGGCGAATGCCGGTGTGGCCGAAGTCATCTGGGCCACGCTGCGGGGTGTGGTGCTGGCGCAGATGGTCACCGGGACGGCGGTCGACTGGAGCCTGGAACGGCGGGCTCTGATCGACATGGTGACCCGCTACCTCTCCGACGGGTAAGGCCACCGCGACACTTAACCCCGCACAAGACACGCGGGGCGGATTGTGACCGTGGTTTAGCTCTCGGCGACGCCGGCTTTTCGATGCGAACGCAGGGCGTATCACCCGTGTGCTGCAATGACCTGATGACCCCTCAAGATCTCGCTGACATCGAAGCCATCAAGCAGGTCAAGTACCGGTACCTGCGCGCCCTGGACACCAAGCACTGGGACGACTTCGCCGACACGCTCGCCGGGGACATCAAGGCCGACTACGGGCCGTCGATCGGCAGCGAGTTGCACTTCACCAACCGCGACGAGCTGGTCGAGTACATGCGTACCTCGCTGCCCGCCAACGTCATCACCGAGCACCGGGTGACCCATCCCGACATCGTCGTCGACGGCGACACCGCAACGGGCAGTTGGTATCTGCAGGACCGCGTGATCGTCGCCGACTTGAACTTCATGCTGATCGGTGCGGCCTTCTACCGCGACACCTACCGGCGCACCGACGCCGGCTGGAAGATCAGCGGCACCGGCTACGACCGAACGTACGACGCCACCATGTCGTTGGAGGGGATGAACTTCACGCTCAAGCCCGGTCGCGCCATCGCGGGCGTCGGCTGAGCGTTACTTGGTGATGGCGATGACCGCGCCGGGCCGCAGCCACTTCATGATCGACACCAGCTGAGCGTCGTCGACCGCGACGCAGCCCTCGGTGGGTTTCCCGTCGGTGGTGTGGAAGAAGAACGCCGCACCGCCGCCGGGAGTCTTGTTCTTGTTGACGCCCATCACGACCGCGTGCTTGTACTGCGGGATCTGAAGGTTCTCGCTTTCGGCGGTGTTGAACGGGCACTGCGCCTTCTGGCAAACCTGCATGGAGTTGAAGGTGGGGCTGTGGTCGTCGCCGCTCCACCAGTGGTTGGGCCCTACCTGCGTGTAGGGCAGCCCGGTGCCGGGGTTGGGGGCGGTGCCGAACGCGGAGTCCAGGGTATAGACGCCCATCGGGGTGGCCGGCACCCCGCTCTTGGCCTGCGCCGCCATGCCCGCCGAACCGACGTGGGTGGGAATGCCGGTCCGCAGCGCCTGCCAGCCGGCGGCGGTGCGCTGATAGATGTCCATCGTCGCGTTCGATCCGCCGGTGCTCATCACCGAAACCACCTGCGTGGCATCGCCGACGGCATTCGCGAACCAGGGGGCGCCGGCGGCGGCGCTGATCGGCGCCGCGGCCAGGACCACGAAAAACGCGCACGCCGAAGCGAACAGTGAAGCGAGCAGTCGGCGCATGACCTCAATCGTCAAACCTGATCAGCGCAAGGTCAAGTAAAGCTTCAGACCCGGTTAGGTCACCGCGCCGTGACCAAATCCGCCGCGTCACACCGTTTTCGGGCGAATGTCGCGCGCGGGGGGCGAATCACCGTGTAGCACAACAGGAAATAAAGGTATCCCAGAGACCAGCCGGCCACCACGTCGGACGGGTAATGCACGTTTAGCGCCACCCGCGAGGCGCCCACCGCCAGCACGCTGAGCGCGACCAGGGCGACGGCGACGCGGCGCATCGCCCGGTTCATCGTCGGCGACACCAACGACAACGCCGCGAGCAGCGCTGCCGTCGCCTCCAGCGCGTGCCCGGAGGGAAACGATGTCTCGGCCGCGGCCACCAGCATGGTCGACGGGCGCGGCCGGTCCACCAGCGACTTTGCCGCCGCCGTCACGAGCCCGCTGAGCGGTGCGCAGGCCAGCAGCAACAGGCCCGCCCGCACCCGGCGCGCCACCAGGGCGCAGGCCGCCGCCACCGCGCCGAGCGCGCGCAACGGGACGGGGCCCAGCGCAAAGGAGACGTCCGCCCAGAATCGCACCCAGAACGGGTGTTTGACCGCGCTGCCGCGCGCGGCGTACAGCAGCGACCAATCCAGGCGCTGCTGCCAGTGCCAGCCGTGGGAGTAGCCCACCCACGTCAGCGCGTAGACGGCCGCCGCGACCAGGGCGATGCACGGGGCCGCCACGGTCCGTGCTCGGGTCATACCCCACGGATACCAGCTGGGCTCCGCGTGGCGTCCGGCGGCCCGACCCCGCCGTTGACCGACCCGCGCCATACTGGCGTCATGGCCGTATTTGTCCGCAGGTTGCTCGGCATCGGCAAGCTGCCCGACGACGTGTACGCCCAGCTCGAGTCGGAAGGCCTGCGTTACCTTGCCGACTATGTGGCGGTGACGCGGCGATTCTCCGGCGCCATCCCGGGCGTTCGGCTGCCGCACAGTGTCGCCAGCTACACGGGTTCGCTGGCGTTCACCTCCGAGCGGGTGCTGGCCACGCTGTCCATGCTGCCGCGGCTGGCCGGCCCGACCGTCGACGTTCGCTGGGACGCGCCGCAGAGCGGGGCGGCGCGGGTCGAGATCTCGTCGACCGGTCTGCAGGTCGACGTCGACGTCGCGCAGGTCGACCCGAAGTTCAGCGGCGAATTGTCGCTGCACTACAAGGCGGCCATCCCGGACGATGTGCTCGGTGGCCTGCCGCGGCGCTCGCTGTCCTTCGCCATGCCGCCGGAGTACGTCTTCCGCGCGGTCGGCGTTACCTATAGTCCGTGATCGTCATCCGCGGCCAGGGCGGCTGGCGCAGCACCGCCAGGCTGCCGATCACCGCCGCCAGCAGACCGGTGATCACCCCGATCAGCGCGATGCGGTTGCCGTCGACGGCGGCCTTCCAGGAGGCCTCGCCGTCGCGGACGACGAAGACGCCGAGCGGCTTGACCACCGGAATCACGGTGGTGCCGTCCGGTGTCTGATAGGGCTCGCCGTACACGCGGCCCGCGGCCCCGTCGGTGGGCGGCCGGTCGAGTAGGTCAAAGGGCTTCACGGAACACTCCTTTCCTGGGTGTTCGCCCGGTCCGTGGCGCGGACACGGTTCACGCTAGCTCGGATTCCCTACGATGACTCCCGTGAGCGAGCCGACCTTCAGCCCGCAGGAGCGCCGCGCCGTGTATCGGGTGATCTCGGAGCGGCGCGACATGCGCCGGTTCTCACCCGGGGTGGTGGACGAGACCGTGCTGGCACGCCTGCTGCAGGCGGCGCACGCGGCGCCCAGCGTCGGCCTGATGCAGCCCTGGCGTTTTGTGCGGATCACCGACGACTCCTTGCGGCGGCGCATTCACGCACTCGTCGATGAGGAGCGCCCGCTCACCGCCGCAGCCCTGGGCGAGCGCGCCGGGGAGTTTCTCGCGCTGAAAGTCGAAGGCATCCTGGAGTGCGCCGAGCTGCTGGTGGTGGCGCTCTGCGACCACCGGGAGGAGCACGTGTTCGGCCGCCGAACGCTGCCGCAGATGGACCTCGTGTCGGTGTCGTGCGCGATCCAGAATCTGTGGCTGGCCGCACGCTGCGAAGGCCTTGGCATGGGTTGGGTTTCGCTGTTCGATCCCCAGCGGTTGGCGGCGCTGCTCGAGATGCCCCCGGGGGCCGAGCCGGTGGCCATCCTGTGCCTGGGTCCGGTGCCCGAATTCCCCGATCGGCCGGCGTTGGAACTGGACGGCTGGACCGTCGCCCGGCCGCTGTCGGAGTTCGTCAGCGAGAACCGCTGGAGTCGACGCTCCCCCCAGCCTCTGCCCGACTAGCTGCGGTATCGTCGCCGGTCGCGGGCAAGTTGGAGAGGTGACGCAATTGGTGCCGGGCGAAGAGGTCGACCGAAAAGACAACGTGTTGATCGTGCACTGGCACGATTTGGGCCGCTACCTCGGCGTCTACGGCCACCCGGACGTCGAGAGCCCCCGGCTGGACCGCCTTGCCGCCGAGGGCATCCTGTTCACCAGGGCGCACGCCACGGCGCCGCTGTGCTCGCCGTCGCGCGGGTCGCTGTTCACCGGCCGCTACCCGCAGAGCAACGGCCTGATCGGCCTGGCGCATCACGGCTGGGAATACCGCGCCGGCGTGCGCACCCTCCCGCAGATATTGACCGATGCGGGGTGGTACTCCGCGCTGTTCGGCATGCAGCACGAGACCTCCTACCCGCAGCGCCTGGGCTTCGACGAGTTCGACGTCTCGAACTCCTACTGCGAATACGTGGTGGACAAGGCGGGCGAATGGCTGCGAGACGGCATCGAAGACCTGGCGGGCCAACCGTTCCTGTTGACCGCCGGGTTCTTCGAGACGCACCGGCCGTATCCCCGGGACCGCTACCGGCCGGCGGACAGCGGCGAGGTCGACCCGCCCGATTACCTACCCGACCTCCCCGAGGTGCGCGACGACCTGGCCAGCTTCTACGGGTCGATCGCGACGGCCGACGCCGCCGTCGGCCGCCTGCTGGACACGCTGGCCGAAACGGGACTGGACGCCAGCACCTGGGTGGTGTTCTTCACCGACCACGGCCCGGCGTTTCCCCGCGCCAAGTCCACGCTCTATGACGCGGGAACCGGCATCGGCATGATCATCAGGCCCCCCGCCGGCCGGGCGCCGGCCCCGCGGGTCTACGACGAGCTGTTCAGCGGCGTGGACCTGTTGCCGACGCTGCTGGGCCTGCTGGGCCTGGACGTTCCCTCCGATGTCGAGGGGGTGTCGCACGCGCGCGCCCTCGTCGCGCCTGACCCGCACACGGTGCCGGTCAGGAAGCACGTGTACACGACGAAGACCTATCACGACTCGTTCGATCCCATTCGCGCGATTCGCACCAAGGAATACAGCTACATCGAGAATTACGCGTCCCGGCCGCTACTCGACCTGCCGTTGGACATCGAGGAAAGCCCGTCCGGGGCCGCGGTGGCGCCGTTCATCACCGGCCCCCGCCCGCAGCGCGAACTCTACGACCTGCGCGCCGACCCCACCGAAACCACCAACCTGCTGGCCGGCGACGACGCCGAGGCCGACGAGATCGCCGCCGATTTTGCTGTGCTGCTTCATGATTGGCGTCAGCGCACGGGGGATGTCATTCCGTCGGAGTTCGCCGGCACCCGCATCTCGGCCAGGTACACCGAGACGTATCTGCACATCCACCGGACCAAGCCGACGGCCCGATCGGCGCTCGCCGTCGACCGCGGCATCGAGGAGCAGGCGCGCGGTTAGCCGCCGGACCGCCGGGAACCGCCGACCTCGGCGACGATGAACACCCGCCGGAACGGGAAGATCGTCGTCCCGTCGGCTCGGGGCGGGTAGGCGTCGTCCAGCAGTGGGATGAGTTCCTGGCGGAACCGTTCCCAGTCTCCGTCGTCCAGCCGCTCGCGCACCGGAACCAGCGCCGTTCCGGTGATCCATTCCAGCACCGGGTTCTCGCCGGTCAGCTGGTGCAGGTAGGTGGTCTCCCAGACGTCGACCTTGCACCCGGCGTCCAGCAGCAGGTTGGCGTACTGGATCGGTGGCTGCACGACAGCGCCAACGCGAAATGGTATGTCCCGCATCACCTTTGCGTACGGCTCCCGGCGGGCCAGGGTGCGCACCGTGGCGTGCGACGGCGTCTCGAAGTTGCCGGGGATCTGGACGGCGATCCACGACCCTGGCGGCAGCTCGTCCGCCCACCGGACCAGCAGGTCGGGGTGCTCGGGCACCCAGTGCAGGGCGGCGTTGCTGACCACGACGTCGGTGTCGGGCTTGGGCTTCCAGTCCCGCAGGTCGCCGATGACGGCGTCGATGCCGCGTTCCTTCGCGGCGGCGACCATCTCCGGCGAGCTGTCCATCGCCTCGATCACCGCGTCCGGCCACCGCCGGGACAGGTACTTGGTCAGGTGGCCGGGCCCGCAGCCGAGGTCCACCACCCGCCGGGCCCGCTCAGTCCCCACCCGGGACAGCAGGTCGTAGAACGGCCGGCTGCGGTGGTCCGCAAACGCCAGGTAGACATCGGGATCCCACATGTCGGTCCTCCTGATCAACGCGCCACCGCTAGGGAGATAGACAAACGGTATTACCGCATGCGGCCCGGCCGCCCAAGTTTCCCCGGCGGCCTCGCCAGGAAGTTAGCCTCGGCGTTCGTGGCGCCCGACCCTTACGATTGAACCGCCCATTCCCGCGGCCTTCGCGGGCGCGGACGTTCCCACCGACGACGGCGGATTGCCCCCAATTCCGCGCTGTCCCCCCGCCAGCGCATGGTAGTCGAGGGCTCGGCCGTCGGCGACCCGGCCCTGCGCACCTGGGTGTCGACGCTGCTCGCCGCGACGGTCGCGGCGGCCGCGCTGGCCCGCGGCCCGCCCCGGTGCGGTCGTTTCCCGCGCCGACCGAGTCGCCGCGGGCCTCATCACCGGGCTCGCGATCTCGGAGGGCGCCGCAGCAGCATGCGGTTGTGGGAGCACCGGGATCGCTGTGCGCTGCACTGGTTTCCGGGCGCTCACGTGTGGCACGTGAGCCAGCTGGACTACCTGCGCCGGATGACCGCGTTCCTGCAGACGGTTATGTTCTAGCGACCTCGGCGGCCGGTGCCTCGCGCACCGGAGTGGGCCAGTCCAGCCCCGCCAGCAACCCCGTCGGCGCCTCGGCGTGGCCGTCGAGCCGCCGGGTGGACAACAGATCGAGTGCCTGCAGCGCCGGCCGGTGATTGCCGGCCTGCGGGCTCAGACCCGCCAGCGGAGCGCGCCCTTCGGGCTGCGTGCCCGTCTGGAACGCGCAGGCGGCGGCGATCGTGGGTTGAGTCGGATCACCGGCGATCTCCAGCGCTATGCAGGTCTCCAGCGCCGAATGTGACCGGATTTCATCCAGCGTCTGCGGCAATGTCTCGTCGACCCGAATACGGTATGCGGCAAGGTAATCCGAAGCGCCGCGCTGGACGCCGCGCCAACTCTCGCGGGCGTTCGAGGTCAGCAACCGCGGGACGTCGTCGGGCGCGACGGTGCTGACGTCCCAGCCGAGCTCCCGTAGGTGGTCCGCCAGCCGGCGCGCCGCCACCTGCGCGGTCTCATGCAACGGAATGCGCGGTGAGCGCGCTTTGAGCGCCGCGAGATTGTCGACCGCCGATATCGTCAGCCCGATCCACGTCTCGCTCCTCGATGGATCGGATGCGTTGTCCCGGTTGGTGATCCGGATCTTGTGCGCCCGGATGCCGTAGCGATCCAAGTAGCGGGCGATCAACGGCAGCGGCAGCGCCTCGGCGTCGCCGCCGGACACCCCAACCCGCAGCAGCGCGGTCGTCGCTGTGGCCGAGTCGGATGCGGCCGCGTCGGTCTCGCCGCGCCCCATGATGGCCAGCCGGCGGCGCGCCAGGGTGGTGAAATACAAGCCGCGCCAGCAGCCGAACAGCACGATCACCGCGGCGGCGGCGATGCCGAGCAGCCAGTAATCCCGGGGTGTTCGCCAGGGGTAGGCCATCACCGCGGGCACGATGGCCAGCAGCGCCAGCGTGATTCGGCCGGGGCCGGGGATGGGCATCCAACGCTGCGGGCTCACGGCGTGGGGTCCTTTCGTCGTCGGGTGGCGGTGGCGGCGATCGCGCCCGCGACTGCGACGAGCACAGCCAGCGCGGCGGTTCCGGCCAGCGCGACGGTCCGCGGGGCGGTGTCCTTGGGCGCGGGCGCCGGCGGAACGGCGATCGGCTTGACCTGCGCGGCGGGAGGTTGAGTACCGGCGGGCAGTTGCCAGGTCAGGGCCGCCACCGGATCCACGCTGCCGGTGCCGACGACGTTGGAGGGCGCGCGTGCGCCGCCGTGCGCCGTGGCGGTGATGCGATGGATGACCTGTGTGGCGTTGAGGTCGGGGTATTTGCTGCGCACGAGCGCCGCGACTCCGGCGACGTACCCGGCCGCGTAGCTGGTGCCGCTCAGCGCGACCTCCTGCTGGTGTTCGTCGGGCAGCCCGTTGGCCAGACCGCCGCCGTCGGCGTTGCTGACCGACACGATGCGTTCCCCGGGCGCCGCGATGCCCACCCACGGCCCGGCCATGGTGAATTTCGACGGCTGCCCATCGGGTGTCAGGGAAGCCACTGACAGCACGTAGGGCTGCCACACCGACGGGATGGAGACCGAGGTGACTCCGGCCCAGTTGCGCGGGTCGTCCGGGCGGCTCAGGTCGGTGAGCGGGTTGGACTCGCAGGAGGTTCCGCCGGCGACCGACCCGGTCGGTCCGGTGTTGCCCGCGGCGGCGACGATCACCGCGTCCTTGTCCACGGCCGCGTAGCGGATCGCCGCGCCAAGCGCGGCCTGGTCGACCGGCCGGTCGGCGGGCAGGCAGGTCAGCGTGGAGACATCGATCACCCGGGCGCCGAGGTCGGCCGCGTGCACGATCGCGCGGCCCAGCGTCGTGACGTCCAGCGCCGACCGCGCCAGCAGCGGGTCTCCGCCGGGCGTCCGCGGCGAGAACTTGGCCGACGTCGTCCTGATCGAGACCACCCGCGCCGCGGGTGCCACGCCCGAGAAGCCGTCCTCACCGGGCTGGCCGGCGATGAGCCCGGCGACCAGGGTGCCGTGGCCATCGCAGTCGGTCAGGCCGTCGGTCGCCTCGACGAAGTCGCCGCCCGGGTCGACGTTGGGCAGCCGCGGTCCCGGCCGCACTCCGGTGTCGAGCACCGCGACCAACTGGCCCTCGCCGCGCGCGAATGGCCATGCCCCAGGCAGATTCAGCGTCGCCTGGCTGGGCGTGACCGCCGCGGGATCGCTACCGGGGATGACCCCGGAGGCGGTGCAGGGGCCGCGTTGCTCCATCGGCTGCACGGCGCCCGGCGTCCCGCTCGGCGGCGGGACGCCCGGATCCACCTTCGGCGCTTCGATGGCCATCGCCGACGGACACGTCCACAGCATGGCCGCCAAAGCCGCTGTGAGACAGGATGATCCGGATCGAATCATCGATTGAGTATCCAGGTGAAGATGCCGACCAGGAAGGCCATCACGGGGATGAGCGAGGCGTCGAGGCCGGCCGCCGCGAAGCCCACCAGCCGGCGCACCGGAAGCGAATAGCTCTCCGGCTCGGCGATCTGCGGGTTGAGCGCCACCACTATCCACACCAGGGTCAGCGCGACGAGCACCAGCGCGGCGCCCAGCGCGGCGGCGTAGCGGCCGGTCGCGGTGTAGAGCACCAGCAGCACACCGGCGGTCAGGTACGGCTGCGCCAGCAGCCACGCCTTGCACGCGGCCGAATCCCACACCCGGGCGCGCAGCACGGATGTCGCCGCGGTGGCGCCCACCACGTACCAACCCACACCGCTGCACGCCTCGGGACGCAGCGCGATTGCCACCGAACCCAGGACGCTGAGAAGCACTGCGGCGGCGATGAATCCGTTCTGGTGGGCGTCGCCTACCCGGACGCGGCGCGGCAGGTCCTCGAGCACCCGCAACGACGGCGCCGAAGGGGTGGGGTCACCGGGCGCCGGGATGACCGGCAACGGGAAACGCGCCCACAGCGCGGAGAGCTGGGCCGCCTCGATGGTGACCAGCAGCGCCGCGACGATCAGGCCGCAGCCGATGGCCACCGGGCGCAGGTGCCAGAGCACCTCGGCGCCCGCGGCGAGCAACACCCCGGCCCCGACCACCGCGGTCGCGGTGAAGAACCCGACGACGCGCCCACGCTCGGCGCCGGGCACCATGAGGGCGATCAGGGACCACGCGGTGACCCCTGCCGCGGCGAGCATGATCTGCGCCGGCCCGAACCGTCCGGGCACCGCCAACGCCAGGGCGGCGCCGATCGGCGCCAGCGCGGCGATCGAACACGCCGTCGCGGTGCGCGGCGAGCGCGGCGCGACCAGCAGGCCGACGATCGCGGTCACGGCCGCGACGGCGCTGACGGCGACCAGCCCGGCCAGCGCGCCGGTGGCGACGCGGTAGGTGACCGCGAGCCCGGTGACCAGGAACGCGACCGCGATCACCGCGGCCAGTGCGCCGCGCTGGATATGCGTTGCGCCCCAGGGCTTCAGCCGGGAAGTCGAGAAGATCATGGCCGCGTCGGCGATGTCCTCGACGATGCCGGGGGCCGCCTGTCCGACCGGCACCGGCTGCAACGCCAGCAGGTCACCGTCCACGACCCCGACCGTGTCCAGGCTGGCGTCCAGGCTGAACGGCGCGCCGCCGATGGGCGCGAGGCTCAGTTGAGTCGCGGCGCCGAGATCGGCGGTGCCCCGGGCGGTGTCGTCGGATTCGCCGTTCGCCGCCGAAGGAACCACCAAACGCTGGACGGCGGGCAGGATCTCACGCAGCGGCAGCTCGGCGGGCAACGCCATTTCCGTCAGCCTGCTGTCCGCGAGGATTGCCACGCGGACGATCGGCATGACGGCGCCGGACGTCACCGGACCCTCGAAGGACGCTGGGGCCATACCTGAAACATCGTTGCTCTCTTTTCCGTTGGGGTTACGCGTGTTGTGCGGTGAAATCTCGGGCCAGGCGGTGGCCGGCGAACCATTCGGACTCCGGCAGTAAAGCGGTCAGCTGTTCGATCGCGAGGGCGATCGCAAACGGTGTGCCGGGGGCGAACGTCGACACCCACTCGCCGTCGAACGCGCGGGAGGGGCTCACCAGCACGCGGCCCGCGGCGGCGTCGACGATGCTCATCCCCACCTCGGTGGTGGCGTGCCGGCCGTCGCGGTTGCAGCCGGCGACGACCTCGACGTAGCTGCGCGGGCCGTTGAACACCGACTCCACCACCGACCGGGCCGACTGCGGGATGCCCAGGTAATCAATAACTTCGGCCAGCGATGCGCCCGCGCGCAGCCGCTCGTCGGCCCGTGCGCCAACCCGGGTCGGCATGCTGAACGCGTCGAATCGGGCCGGCGGCTGCTGTCCCAGCCCGACACTGAGGACCGGAACCAGCGCCCGCGGGTCGTCGATGTCCATGGCGGTGAACGTGATCAGCTGCGCGCTGCGCAGCGCGACGACGGTCTTGGTGCTGGTGGCGGAGCGCTGCGCCACGATACCGCGCAGCAACTCGCCGGTGCCGGTATCCTTGGCGGGGCCCACGTAGCGCAGGTCGAGCCATCGCTCCGGGAAGCACACCACTCTGATCCAGTCGGCGACCGCGGGGTTGACGGCGCCAGTCTCCGATACCAGACCCATTTGGGTCAGCTCGGCTTGCTGACGGTCGAGAAACGGCTGGCGTTGCGCGGCATCGGTGTAGGGCGAGGTGATCGCCAGCACCCACGGGAAGCTCCCCGCCCCAATGGTTTCCGCTATGAACCAGGCGTGATCGACCGTCAGCTCGACGGCGTTGGGCTCAGCGCTCATCTAACACGAACTAGCCGCCCCACTTGGCGGCTTCGGCCTGGTCCCGGGCGAGCATGGACGTGGTGTTGGCCTCGTGGGTGCTGGCCATCGACTGGTAGGCGCGCACGAGGCTTTCCATCGCCTGGTTCCACTGGGCCTGCCAAGCCTGGTAGGTCATACCGGTGTCACCCTGCCAGGCGTTCGACAGCGTGGCCTGCTCGCTGGCGATGTCCGAACCGAGCCCCTGCAGCGTGCCGGCATAGCCGGCCATGTCGGCGGCGTGGCTCAACATCGCCGGGTAGTTGTACATGATCTGCGACATGAGAAGTCCTTTCGCGGTTGGTGGCTGCTTGATCTAAAAGGCGTTGTAGCCGGACGCGGCGGCGGCGTCGGCGGCCACGTAGGTTCCCGCGGCGTCGCCGAGGTTGGCCTGGGCGATGTCGAGCAGGGTGTTGACCCGGGCGGCGGCCTCGACGAAGCGGGCGTGCGCGGCCTGGAACGCGGCCGAGGACTCGCCCTGGTGGAACGCCTGCGCCGACATGGCTTCCTGCTCGGCCTGGCTGATGGTGCTGCGCATCAACGCCGCCTTGGCGCTGAAGGCGGACTGCGCGGCCACCAACTGGGGAATGTGAGCGTCCAACATACTCATGGTGCTTCCTCTCTCTGCGGTCTCATGGGGTTTCGGTGACTGACGAGCATCGGGCTGACTGCCTTATCCCCCTTCCCTCGGCTCGGTCGGGCGTGCCGGGTCGTGGTCCCAGGTGCCGGGCATCATCGGCGTCCTTGGGCCACTGCCGAATTCGCCGTCAGTGAGCTTGGTCAAACCGGCCGCGCGGAAGGTGTTCTCCTTGCGGGCGGTGCCGGCGAAGCCCAGCGTCCCGGCCCCGGCACCGGATGCCACCGCCGCGGCCAGCCGCTCGTCGTCGTCGTAGTCCGGGGGCACGCCGATGTCGGAATCCATGTCCGCGAACTCGTCGGCGTGGTCCCGCATCGTGGCCCGCCGGCGTCGCCGCGCGCGCGCCTCGGCCCGCGTGGCCGCCGCCGCGCCTGCCGCCGGAATGGTCGCCGCCGGCGCCTTGACGCCACCGCGACCACCGAGCGTCGGGCCCACGCCGGCATCCGGGTCACCGCCGTAGGCGACCAGGTAGGCCAGGCTGCTCGGCGCCGGGGCCGGCGCCGGAGCGGGAGCGGCACCGGAGCCCGCCGCGACCGAAGTGGCCGGCGCCCCAGCGGGAGTCGCCACCGTCGGGGCCAGCGCGACCGCAGGCAGCGGTGACGCCGGCTTGGTCGAAGCGACCAGCGGCGTCGCGGCCGCCCCCGCCGCCACCGGGGCGATCTCGGCGGGCGCGGTGAGCAGCGAACTCAGGCCGATGCCCAACAGCAGCGGGATGAGGAAGGGCGCGGTCAGGATCGCGCCCCAGGTCGGCCAACCGACCGCGTTGAAGAACACCTGGTAGGCGACGAAGAACAGCAGGGGGCCATTGGCGGCCAGCAGCGCCGGGAGGTTCGAGGAGAAGTTCTGCAGCATCTGCTGAATGTTCTGGAAGAAGTCCTGCAGGAGCTTGGACAGCTGCTGGAAGAAGTCGGAGATCGCGTTCCCGGGATTCGACGAGCTCCGCGCGGCGTTGACCGCGGCGTCGTTCGCCTCACCGCCCGGCCGCGCGATGGCCGGCGCCGGGGTGCTGCGCGGCGCGGAAGCGAGCGCGGCCCCCGAGGTGGCCTGATAGGCGGCCATGACGCTGGCGGCCTGGACCCACATCCGCGCGTAGTCGGCCTCGTTGAGCGCGATCGGAATCGTGTTGAGGCCAAAGAAGTTCGTCGCCACCAACACTGCGTGGACGGTGTGATTGGCGGCCAGCTCGCCCAGCGTCGGCATGGCCGTCAGGGCGGCGGTGTAGGCCGCGGCCGCGATCTCGTGCTGCGCGGCCACGCTCGCGCTGTCGGCGCTGGCCTGCTGCAGCCACGCCAGGTACGGCGCGTGCGCGGCCGCGTACTGTGCGGCCGTCGGCCCCTCCCAGGAACCCGCCTGGGTCTGGCCCACCAGGCCCGTGAGTTCGGCTGCCGCCGTTGCGTATTCGGCGCTCAGCGCGGTCCACGCGCCGGCGGCCGCCAACAACGGCCCCGGTCCGGGACCGGCGGCCAGCAGCGCCGAATGCACCTCGGGTGGCGAGGCCATCCAGAGGGGCGCAACGGGGGACGTCATGGTCAGGCTCCCTTTAGAAGCCGTACGTCGCGGCGGCCGAGGCGTCTCCGGCGAGATAGCTGGCGCCGGCTTCGCCGACGCCCACGCCGGCGCGGCCGAGCTCTTCCACGCCCTGGGCGGCGACGGCGGCGTGCTCTTGACCCTGCGCGCTGAAGCCGAGGGCGGTCTGCAGCGACACCGGATCCACCGCCGGCGGCACCACCGCGGTGATGGCCGGCGCGGCCGCCGCGTGCGCGGCCGCCAGCCGCGCCGTCAGCGCCTCCACCGCGGCGCTGGTCGCGGCCAGGCCCTCGGGAACCACTCGCAACGTCATGACTCTCCCCTTTCACCAAACATCGCGGCCTCACCCACCAGTGGGTTGACCAACTGCACGTACGTCGGACTGTCACTGTCGCCCAACAGAATCGCCCGCCCGGCAGGCAGCCGGCCGAAGCGCTGGCCCCGGATCTTGCCGCTGTCCTGGGGGTTGCCCGCCAGCATCAGCGTCGTCGCCTGCAAGTCGTTGAAGCGGCGTAGCAGCGGGTTGGTCATCAGGGCGTGCCCGGATCCGGTCGCGCGCGCCGTGACGATCACCCGCAGCCCCAAATCGGCTGCCTGCGAGAGAATTCCGATCAGCGGCGTCCATGGCCGCTGCCCGACGTACGGGCCGCTCATCGCCGGTGCGTCCGGTATCTGGTCGACGTCGTCGATGATCAGGTAGTGGGTGTGGCCCGCGTACGTCCACCGGGCCAGCTCCGCGGGCGACAACCCGGCCGGGGGACGGCGGGACTCGATGAGGTTGGCCAGGCCCAGCATCGCCGGGATGATGCGGTCGACGTTGGCGGTGTATTCGTTGTCGGCGAATAGCGGCTCATCGACCAGGTGCAGCCGTCGGTCCAGCACGGTGAAGGCCACCTGGTCCGGCGTTGAGTGCTCGCGGATGGTGCGAATGATGTGGCGCAGCAACGTCGTCTTGCCGGACTTGCTGTCGCCGAACACCATCAGCAGCGGCTCGTCGGCGAAGTCGACGACGACGGGTGCGAGGTCCTCCTCACGCTGGCCGATGACCACCTGCTCCGGGCCGCGGTAGAGCGCGCCGAGCGCCTCGGGCGCGAGGTTGGTCGGTAGCAGCCGCACCGGCGGCGCGGCCATGCCCGGGTAGCGGGCGTTGATCGCGGCCACCTGGTCGAGCTCGGGCTGGGCGAACAGGAAGTGCTCGGCGGCCATGGTCAACCCGCGGCCCGGCTGATCGTGCGGCACGGACTCCGCGGGGCGGCGCAGCGCGCCGGCGAGCCGCACGTTGCTGTCCCGCGGGTCGTGCAGCTTGAGCTCGAGTCGCAAGCCCAGGCCGTCGCGCATCGCCAGGGGCACCTCGAGCCAGCTCGGGGTGGTGATGACGACGTGGATGCCGTAGGCGAGTCCGACGTTGACCAACTCACTCACCTTGGCCAGTAACGGGTTCCGGGTGTTGAACTGGTCGGTGTTGTCACGGCCGAACGCGTACAGGTTGTCGATGACCAGGAACACCTCGCCGTACCCGTCGTCGGGTGCCGCGCCGTGCCGCTCCCGGAACATCTCGCGCCGCTGCCGGGACAGCAGCAACTGCTCGAGCTCGCCGAAGGTGCGCCGGATGCGCTCGGGTTCCAGCGCCGACGCGACGCTGCCGACGTGCGCCAGGTCCTCCAGCGCGCGCAGCTTCCCGCCGCCGTAGTCCAGGCAATAGAACGTGACGTCACGCGGCGAGTGCAGGCTGGCCGCCGACAGGATGAACGTCTGCAGCGCGGTCGATTTCCCGGACTTGGGGCCGCCGTGGATCACCACGTTGCCGGCCGACGAGGTCGCGTCGAACACCAGCGGATCGCGGCGCATCTCGAAGGGCTTGTCGATCTCGCCGAGCGGCCATTGCCACTGGCGCTGCGGCACCGCGGCGCGGGCCAGCACCGCGGTCAGCGGGATCGGCTCGTCCAGCGGCGGCAGCCACAGCTGCGGCGCGCGCGGCCCGTAGCGCGCCAGCTGGTCGCCGATGGTGGCGATCAGCTTGCGCGGTGGCCCGGTGAAGTCCTCGTCCTCGGCGGTCGGGATCACCATGTCCTGCTCCGGTTCCACCCGTCCGGCCGTGAATAGCTTGGGCTCCGGAACCGCGTGCACCACAAGGGCTTTGGTCTTCTGCGGTGGGTCGTAGATGCCGTCGACATAGGTGCTGCGGAACTTGATCGGAGTCGCACCGGGGGCGGGCACCAGGAAGCCCACGCCCTTGTGTTCCTTGCCCGATTCGATGTGGTAGGCGTCCTCCACGCCGATGATCTGGCGCGAAACGCTGGGACTGGCCACCTTCAACCCGATCCGGTACGAGGTGTTCTTGTCGATGTCCTTGATCTTGCCGACGTCCAGCGTCTGCGACGCGAACAGGATGTGGATGCGGAACGAGCGGCCCTTGCGGGCAACGTAATCGAACAGCTCCGCGTATTCCGGGTGGTCGGCCAGCATCAGGGTGAACTCGTCGGCGACCACGAACAGCGTCGGGATCGGCGGTAGGTCGTGCCCCGCCGCGATCGCGCCCTCGTACTCCACCACCGAGTTGAACGCGCTGCCCTGCACGCGACGGCCCGCCTCGCGCAGCAGCGTTTCGCGGCGGGCCACCTCACCGCGCAGGGTGTCGGCGAACCGGTCGGCCAGCGACTTCTTCTCGGCCATGTTGGAGATCACCGCGACCACCTGCGGGAAGTGGCGGAAGCTGTCCGCGCCGGCCTCGCCCTTGAAATCGGCGTAGATCACGATCAGCCGGTCGGCCGAATGGGTTGTCAACAGCGACAACAGGATCGACATCAGCGTTTGCGACTTGCCCGACCCGGTCATACCGATCATCAGGCCGTGCGGGCCCATGCCGCCCTCGGCTTCGTCCTTGAGGTCAAAGAACAGCGGCTCACCGGTCGCGGTGACGCCGATCGGCACGCGCAACTCGTCCTCACGGCGGCGCGGCGCCCACAACGTCGGCACGTCCAGCCGCGAGGCATCCGGGATGCCCAGCAGCGTGGTGAACGTAGCGCCGCGGGTGGCCGCGGAGCGCAGCCCGGTGTGGGTCGGGTTGGAGTCCCAGCGCGACAGCTGACGCGCCAGGTGGGCCGCCTCGTCGGCACCGAGCAGGTCGGCGTCGTCGATGTAGGGCTGCCAGCCGCCGGTCTGCCAGCGCTCGATCGCGCCGTTAACGACGCGCAGGATCGGCTTCTCCGGGTCCGAATACTGCTCGCGGTGCGGCGGGGTGGCGGAGCGGTGCACGACGGTGACGCCCGCGCGGCCCAGCGCCAGCGTCGACGTGCTCAGGTCGAAGTCGGGGTCGTCGACAACTATCAGCAGGTGCCGCAGCGAATCGGCGGGCTCGCCGGTGAACGCCGGCCGGTCGACGTACGCGGGGCCCAGCAGCAGAACCAGCTCGTCGGGATTGGTCGACAGAAGGCGGGCCGGGCCCACGCCGTCGAACTCGCCCGGAACATCGGTGTGGGCAAGCCATTTCAGCCAGGACCAGTCGGGGCTCTCCAGGTCGCGGGTGACCAGCGCCACCCCCAGCACGGTCGGGTCGTGCCACGTCACGGCCTGAGCGACCCAGGCGCGCATCGCCGCCCGGGCATCCTCGGGCTCACCCAGCACGGTGATCCGCGAGACCTTGGTCAGGTCGATCCCGGTCGGCACGTCACGCACAATGCGGTGGGTGTCGAGCAGGCTGCGTAATGCGCTGTGCGACACCGGCTCCAGGTCGACCTCGTCCGCGGTGTCGTTCACGCGCAGCGCGGTGCTCAGGGGGGCCTGGTGGCGGCCGGCGCGCAGCACCAGGAAGTCCGGGTCGTGCGGGTCACGCTCCCATTGCCGGCGCGACCCCGGCACGCCGGCCAGGGCCGCCGGGTCCGGATGCGACCACTCGGCGGCCGCCCGCTGCTGAGCAGCTTGGGTGCGGATGTTGTCGCGGACCACCGACAGGTAGCGCAAGTAGTCGGCGCGTTCGGCGTCGACCTCTTCGGTGCGCATCTTGTTGTCGTTGCCGCGGTACATGGCGGTGGCCGCCAGCAGCAGGACGAACGGGAAGAACAGCGTCTGCGGGGAGATGAGCCGCATGCCGGTGGCGAACAGGGCGACGACCATCCCGACGATCAGGATCACCAGCACGTACGGCATCGCCCGGCGCAGGAACGACGGCGGGATCACCCGGGGCAACTCGGGCGGGGCCTCGATGTTGATGGTGCCCTTGCGGGTGACCGGCGGCGCCAGCCGGCGGCGTGCTTCGAAGATGAGTCGGCTCATCGGGGCGCTCCCTCTGCTGATGCCGCGCGGCCGGGCTTGGTGTCGGGCGCCAGTGCGTCGTGGGCCAGCAGCGCGTCCGCGCGCGACAGCGTCGGGCCGCTGGCGAACAGCGAGAGGACCGACCACGGGACGGGCAGCGCGGGCTCGCTCAAGCCCAGGGCCTCAACGGTTTTGCCGCGTCCGGCGGCCGAGTTCTCCGCCTCGTTGTCGATGCCGTAGCGAACCCCGGTATCGGACACCCAGAACAACGACCCCGCGCCGGGGGCATCGGCGCCGCCGGTGACCGTCTGGGCGAAGTAACCGGTGCCCGGCGCCAGGGCGACGCGCGTGGCGGTGGCCGGGGAGGCGCCCCCGACCAGGTCGACGGTGCGGATGGATTCGGGCACCGGCAGGGTCGAGCCGGACAGCAGGCTCAGCGAGCTGGTGGCGGCGCCGGCGGGCTTGCTCCAATAGGCGCACGTGACAGGAGCTTTGGCCGCGTCGACGAGGGTGATCTGCTGGTCGGGATAGCGCGCGGTGTCGAGCATCCGGGACACCGGCAGCTTGGCCACCGCGTCGGCACCCAGCCGCGGCGGCTGGTCCAGGCCGTAGGAGTTGGTGTTACGCAGGATCGCCGCGAGCACCGGGGAGATGGGCTGCAGGCCGTCCGGGAGCACCGCGTAGTAATGCGCGGCGCCCGGTGAATTCTGTTCCAGGGCAAAGGAAACCACGACCGCCCCGATTGGCGCCGGCACGCTGAAGCCGGCCGGGGCACCGGCGTTCGGGATGGCGGGCGCCGTCAGCGACGGCGCTTCGGGGATGGCGTTGAACAATCCCAGCGCGACGGGCCGCGGCGCGGGCACCTCGGTGTTGTTCAGCCCCAAGCCGAGCGCGTTGGTGACGGCGTGGTCGGCCAGGTTGATCTGGCTGCGCCTGCCGTCCCAGAGCAGCCAGGTGTTGTTGCCGCTATCGACCAGGACGGCCTGTTTGGCGTCGAGCTTGGCCGCGCGCGCGCCGCCGCTGTCGGGGCGCCCGGCGATCACCGTGACACCGGTGCTGTGGATGGCGTGCGCCGTCCCGCCGATGCCGTCGCACACGGTCCAGTCGGCGTCGCGTGCGGTGTTTTGCACCATGCGTTCCGGCGCGCCCGGGATGCCGACCAGGTTGCCGCGTGGAAACCGGTCCAGCTCAGTGCTTTTCACCGTGGTCGGGTTGACGGGCTTGCCGACGATCAACCGGGCCGAGGTCAGGTTGAGCACCGGGTGCAGCTGGTCACCCACCCGCACGTACAGGGCGGCCGTCGACCGGTCGGCGAGCACGGCGTTGGTGCCCACCGTCCCGTTGGGCCGGATCAGCGAGAACACGAAGCAGCCCGCCAGGCCGGTGACGAGCAGGACCACGCCCATCAGCACCGCGCGCGACTGAGTGCGCAGCGGGTCGACCAGCATCCTGGTGTCATGCAGGGCGATGCCGGAAGCGATGCGCCGCATCACGAATCGCCAGCCACTGACCTGGTGGCGGGTGACGAAACCGCGGCGGTACTCGACCTTGTCGGGATTGTCGTTGACCGGGGTGCGTGACGCGAACGAACGCCGATCGTCGGATTCGGTCATGCGGGCACCGACAGCCCGAGTCCGCGCAACAACGGCTCCACCGAGTTCTCGACGTCTTGGTCGGTGATCGTCATCAGCTCCTCGTCACTGAATTCCCCGGTGCCGGCGTGCTCCGAATGGTCGAGCCGGAATTCGCGCTCTTCCTCGGAGCGTTCGACGATGTTGCGGACGAATCGACCGTTACCGGCGATGTCCAGGTTGCGCCGCGAGATTCCGTTGGCGTCGGGCGTCGACTCGGTGGCCAGCTTGGTGAACAACGCCTCCATGTGGTCGAGCGCGGCCTGTTCGAAGACGCTGTCGCGCTGCTCGGCCATCTTGTTCGCGATCTCGACGAGTTCCGACGGTGCGTAGGAAGGGAAGTCGATGTTGCGGGTGAACCGGGAACGCAGGCCCTCGTTGGTGTCCAGGAACTTGTCCAGATCGGCCCGGTATCCGGCGATGATCACCACCAGCCGGTCGCGGTCGTTCTCCATCCGCGCCAGCAGGGTGTCGATGGCCACCAGGCCGAAGTCGTTCTTGGCGCCGGTGGCCACCAGAGCGTAGGCCTCGTCGAGGAACAGCACCCCGTCGAGCGCGCTGTCGATGATCGCGTTGGTCTTGGCCTCGGTCTCGCCGATGTGCTGGCCGATCAGGTCGGCGCGGTGCACCTCGCGGATGTTTTCCCGCTTCAAAAGCCCGAGGCCGCAATAAATCTTGGCGACCACGCGGGCGATCGTGGTCTTACCGGTGCCGGGCGGCCCGGCGAACACGAGGTGGTGGGCGCGCTGCGCGACGGCGAGGCCGCGCTGCTTGCGCACGAGCTCCATGGCGACCGAGCTCTTCAGCCGCGACACCTGGTTCTTGACCTCGTCGAGGCCGATGAATTCGGCCAGCTGCACTTCGGCCTCGTGCAGCAACACGGCCTTGCGCTCGTGGGCCGCGGGATCGACGAAGTCCTCCGCGCTGGGCTCGGTGTCCGGGTCCCAGGGGTCGGTGCGCGCGTCGATCCGCGCCGCGGTGGTGGTCAGGATCCCGAAGCTGGTGTCGGACAAAGCCTGTTCGATTTGTTCGTTTTCCGGATGGGCCGCGTACAGATCCTGGAGCACCTCGCTCGCCGACTCCTCGTCGACGTGCGCCCGCAGCACCAGCGCCTTGGCCAGCGCTCCGTCGACCGCCGCGACCGCGACCGGACCGTCGGGCTCTTCCAGGTACGACAGCGCCGGGGCGAACATGCCCAGTCGCGCCAGCGCGGTTCCCAAGGCGATCCTTGCCGCGTGCGCGAACGCCTCGTCGAGCCCGGCGTCGTTCACGACCGGCGTCAGCAGCTTGACGACGTCCGACCAGCGCTCGGCGCGGTAGTTGAGGACGACGGCGACCCAGCGGGCTTCCCGCCAGCTCGGGCGGCGCGCGGTCAGTCCGGTGACGATCTCGTCGGCTTCGGCGAGGCGCCCCGCCTCCCCGGTCGAGGCCAGCCCCGCCGCATAGGCGAGGTGGAAATCGTCGGGGGTGGCGGCGCGGAACTGCAGATACAGTCCGGTGTCGTAGCGGAAACCTAGTTCACCCGGCGCCAGATCCACCTTGCGCTGCAACACCCCGGCCGTGCCCGCGGTCCGCGACACGGCCTCGAGCACTCGCAGGGACACATCGCCGGCAGCCGCGAGGCCCGTCCAAGCGTCGCACTGGTCGTGCGCGACCCGGGTTAGCGCGCTGAATCCGGAGCGGGCGGCGATCAGGTCGGCCGGCCGCCGACGCTGGTAGATCGAGATGCCGAGCGCGCGGCAACACGTGGCGAACCGGGTGACGACGTCACCGTCAACCCTGGAGTCCGCGCGAGAACTGACGGGCTGAGCTGCGAGCACGCCGGCATCACCGAGTTCCACGGCCACGTCTCTCCATTTGTGTAGCCTCCCCTAACTTAACGCGCCTGAAGTTAGCATTGCATAAGCTAAGTGTCGAGGCACGGGGGCCCGTCCGACTCACCACACCACTCCCACTTCATCGCCGCTAATGAGGAAGCTCAGCGGCATTATCGTCCGTATTTTCGGTCTTCTGCCCCCGCGCAGCGGGTTGGCAGGCCGCTGCCAGCCCCTCTAAGCGATCGAGCTTATCGAAAACCATTTTCATTAGCAATCCGAGAATGCAGCCAATAGTCGTCCGCCGCACCCGAAAAGTTCCGGCCCGCGCGTCGCTAGTCCCCCTGCCACGAGCCCGGCAGCAGGGGCAGCGACGGCCCGCCGCCGAAGTCGTCGCCGGCCAGCGTCGCCAGCCCCGTCGCCTGGACGGAGCCCTTGCTTGCGGTTCCGGCGAAGCCCAACGTGCCGGCGCCGCTATCCGAGGCGGCCGCGGAGCTGGCCGGTGCGACCGGACCCTCGACGGTCGACCCGCCGTCGGGGTCCAGATCCATGAACTCGTAGCCGCGGTAGCGATCTCGCAGCCCCGCCTGCCGGAGTCGACGCGCCCGCCGCTGCTCACGCGCCGATGCCGCTGCCGCCGCCGCGGCCGCCGCGGAATCGGGCTCCGGCGCCTTGCGTTGCGCCCCGGCGCCCATACCCGTACCCAAATCCAGGGTCGGACCGCCGACCAGGTAGGGGAAGGCGGTGCCCCCGAATCCGGCCGGGGGCGGTGTGGCACCAGCTGCCGACACCGAGGCCGGTGCGGGCGCGGGGGTGGACGCCGGGGCCGCGGACGCCGGGGACGCGACCGCAACGCTCGCCGGTGCGGCAGCGACCGCCGCGGGCAGTTGCGGGGCCTTCACGGCGGGCGTCCCGGCCGCGGCCGGGACGGGGACGGGTTTGGGCTGGATCGCGGCCAGCCCACTCAAACCCGCCGGGCCCGCTGCCGCACCAGCCGGCAGTGCGAGCGTGAGCGCCGCGAGCTGGGGGGCGAATGACTGAATCGCCTCGATCGCATGGCCGAATTCATCGACGATCAGCAGCCAGATGTCGCGCAACAGCTGCGTCAGCGCCCCGGACGGGTTCTCGGGAAACTCCTCCAAATCCCGTGCGATGGTTTGGAAGATCTCGGTGAACCGGTTGATCCACCAGCTCAGCTGGTACGAGTTGCCGCCGTCGTTGTCGACGATCCCGCCGTCGCCGTCGTTTTCATCGTCGGCGCTGTCCGCATGCAGGATGACCGGGGCGGGGTCAGTCTGCGGGGCCGACGCCACCGCCATGGTCGAGACCGCCTGGTAGGTGGACATCGTGGTGGCCGCCTGGACCCACATCCGCGCGTAGTCGGCCTCATTGACCGCGATCGGGATGGTGTTGATGCCGAGGAAGTTGGTCGCCAGCAACGCGCCGTGAACCGTGTGGTTGGCCGCGAGCTCCGGCAACGTCGGCATGGCGGCCAGTGCCGCGGTGTAGGCCGTGGCCGCGGTCTCGTGGCGGGCGGCGGTCGCCGCACTGTTGGCGCTGGCCTGCATCAGCCACACCAGGTAGGGCGCGTGGGCGGCCGCGTACTGCTCGGCGGTCGGCCCTTCCCAGGCGCCGGCCTGCGCGGCGGCCAGGGTCGCGGACAGCTCGTCCGCCGCCGACGCGTACGTGGTGCTCAGCGAACTCCAGGCCGCCGCGGCGGCCAGTAGGCCGGCCGGGCCTGGTCCGGCGCTCAGCTGGGCCGAATGGACCTCCGGGGGCAGGGCCATCCACACCGGTGCGGTCATCCCGCGACTCCTCGCCGGGCTGAGACCGTGCCGCCGGGCTGTTGGGCGGCACACGGATCAGCCCGGTGTTAGTCGGGGGCGGGCCCGCGAAAGTTCCCGCGCCGGGTCAACTCATCGAAAATCCATGAAAAGCCGGGCCGCGACGAGTCAGGCTTTGACCGCGCTCACCAGGGTGTTACGCGAGATCATCGACCCGGCGTCCGTGTCGGGTCCGGGCACCGGCCTGCCGTTCTGACGCAGGAAGTCGGCCAGCGGGGTGCCGACAGCGGTCCAGCCCCGGTCGCCAAACCATTCGGTCGCCGGTGCGACGCGCTCGTTGTAGACCAGCTGATAGAAGGGGCGCTCGGCACCGTCGGCGCGTTCCGCCTCGCGTCTCGCCTCGAAGTCGTCCTGATCGAGCGGCGCGCCGTCCTCCACGGCGACGTGGCTGCCGGGGGCGGCCAGGTTGTCGATGCCGGTGAACAGCTGCTCCTCCGCGGCGGCCGGGAGGTAGATGAGCAGGCCTTCGGCGATCCATGCCGATGGCCGGGTGGGATCAAACCCGCTGTCGCGCAACGCCTGCGGCCAGTCGTCGCGCAGGTCCACCGCGATCTCGCGGCGCTCGGCCTTGGGTTGGGCGCCGTGGCCGGAGAGCACCTCACGTTTGAAGTCGAGGACCTGGGGTTGGTCCAGCTCGAAGATCGTCGTCCCGGCCGGCCAGTCCAGCCGGTAGGCCCGCGAGTCCAGTCCGGCCGCCAGGACGACCACCTGGCGTACGCCCGCGCCGGCGGCGCGGCGGAAGTACTCGTCGAAGTATTTGGTGCGGGCGCCCTGGAAGTCGACGAAATACGCGCCCCAGTCCGGGGTCTTGAGTTGGTGGTCGGGGAGCTTGCCGTCGAGGACGTCGGCCGCCCACCCTCCGACGGCGCGGCAGAACAGCTCCGCGTACGGGTCGACGGCCAGCGGGTCCCGCTTTTGCGCCTCGAGCGCTCGGGCGGTCGCCACGAATAAGGCCGTCGAACCGACACTTGTTGTGATGTCCCAGGTATCGCCTTCACTACGCACGAATTCGACAGTACCGGCGGTCGGCGACGGCCGGCCGCCCGGTCGGTGGCCGCGGGGCCGGCGGCGCCCGCTGACGAGCCCATCTCGACTTATCCTGTCTGGGCAGGTGCGCCACCGACCGGAGGGAACATCGTGAAGTTGGCCGAGGCGTTGTCACTGCGGGCCGATGCGCTGCGCCGTATCGAACAGTTGCGCACACGCATCGTAAGCAATGCCCGCTATCAGGAGGGCGAAGAGCCCGCCGAAGACGCGGCGGCGTTGCTCGCCGAAGTCGAGGGCGTGCTGGGCGAGTACGAAGCCTTGATCAGGCGGATCAATCGCACGAACGCGGCGACGACGATCGGCGCAGACGGCACGCTGACCGACGCGTTGGCGCGCCGGGATGCGTTGCGTTGGCGTCACCATGTTCTCAAGAGCGCCGCGGACGCGGCGGCCGGGAGCACTCAGCAGGGCTACTCGCGGCAATTGCGTTCCGAGCTAAAGATGTTGTCCGCCTTGACCGTTGCGGATGTGCGTGCGCAAGCCGATCAGGTAGCTCGCGAGCTTCGCGAGCTCGACGTGCGGATCCAGCGGTCGAACTGGGAGGTAGACCTGTTGGAGTAGGGGTTCCGGGGTGTAGCAGGTAGTCGTCGCGGAGGCGCGCACGAGCCCTGACCGGCGGGCCAAGTCCGGTCTCTCCTGGCGCACGGAGGGCAGTGCAGGGGGTTCGACTCCCCTCTTCACACCGCAGCCCAGCATCGCGCACAGGTGACGGGGCACAGCGCACGGCACATCACCGCGTGTGGATCCGTGACGGCGAGGGTGGGCACGGGGCATACACCGAGCGGTTCCAACGCAGACATCGTCAGTGGATCTGGCTGGCGAGCTTGGTGACCAGCGCGGTGTTGAGGTAGCTGGTGGCGGCCGGGCCGCCGGAGTTGAGGGCGACGATGGTCGCGGGGTCGTCGACGATGACCAGGGTGCCGCCGAAACTGCTGTATCTGGTGGGCAGGCCGCCGTACCCCCCACCGCCGGCGCCGGGGTCGGTGCGGAGCAGCAGCATGACGTCGTTGCGTTGAGCGATGTAGTCGGCGTCGTTGATATTGAACGGGACTTGTGCCGGACCGCCGGGGGTGCGCTTGTAGTAGGTGTTGTAGGTGAAGCCGATGCTCTCGAGGTAGCCGCTCGGCGGTGACGGGGTGGCGGCGGCGGTCGTGGCGGCGCCGGTGTAGTTGACCACGACGATGGACTTGCCGGAAAAGGCGCCGTGCTCGGTGCGGATGGAGTTCTGCTCGGATTGTGCCTTGTCGACTAGGGTTTTGGCCGTGCCGGTTCGGCCGAGGGCGGTGGCGATCCAATTCAGCCGCGCCTGCCAGGTCCAGTCTCCGGTGTTGTCGGCGGGTGGGGCGAGAGTGGGCGCGATCCGCGCCAGCGCGTTATAGGTGGGTTGGTCGATGTCGCCGGTGTCGATGATGAGATCGGGTTTCGCGGCGGCGATCACCGCGGTGTCGGCGGCGGCGAACACCGGCGGGGATGAGTGCAGCAGCGGTTGCAGCCAATTCGGCACGGTCGCGTTGGCCACGTTCATCAGGACGGGCTGAGCGCCCAGCGACAGGACGGCATCGGCATCGCCGGGTCCGAGCGCGGCGATGGCCATCGGGCGGTGTTGGATCTTAACGGTGCCGAATTTGGTTGCGAGCGTTTGTGGTTCATAGGGGCCCAGGCCGCCGCCGCGGCCGAACAGGTGGATACCCACGACGGTGGCGGCGGCCAGCACCGCAACAAGGGCAGTCGCGGCCAGGACGAGGCGAGTGCGTTTGCGCCGCTTGGCTTTCGACGCGCCGAACGAGGGGGGCATGCCGGCGAACGGTTGGGGCGCTGCGTGGCGCGGGGGCCCGGCCGCTCCGCGGGGGTCGTACGCGGGCCACCCGGGCGCCGACGCCAGTCCGGGAGGCACGGTCGGTGGATAGGTCACCGTTGGATTGGTCGGGTTGCTCGCCGGTGGCCCGCCGGAGCCGGTAAGCGGCACGGGCGCGGGGTTGCCGGTCAACGCGGCCGCGGTGGCAGCCGCCAGCGCACCGGCGGTTTGGAAACGCTCGGCGGGGTCTTTGGCCAGCGCCCGGGCCATCACGTCGTCGATCTCGCGGGGCAGGGTCGGGTTGATGTCGGTGGGGCGCGGGACGGGCCGCATCAGGTGTCCGGCCAACATGGCCGACAACGAGCTGTCCTCGTAGGGGGTGCGGCTGGTCAGGAGCCGGAACAGGGCGCATCCCAGCGAGTAGATGTCGCTGCGGGGGTCGGCCGACCGGCCCTCGATGGTTTCCGGTGCGGCATAGGCGGCGGTGCCGACCATGGAGCCCGTGGCGGTCAGCGTGGTGGCGTCATCAAGGGCGCGCGCAATACCGAAGTCGGCCAACAAGACTCGCTCATGGTCGCTGCCGGGCGCTGAGACCAAGAAGTTTCCGGGTTTGATGTCGCGGTGCAGCACCCGCCGGGAGTGCGCGTAGTCGAGTGCGGCGGCGACGTCGGTGACGATGCGCACGATGCGGGTCGGGGTGAGATTGGCGCGGTCCAGGTCGTTGGCTGCGGTTCCCTCGACGTACTCCATGGCGATCCACAGGTGTCCGTCATCGGTCTCACCGCGGTTGTAGACCCGCACGATGTTCGGATGGTTCAGGGTGGCGGCCAGGTCCGCCTCGCGGGTGAAACGCACCCTGAACTGGTGGTCCACGGACAGCTCGGCCGACAGGATTTTCAACGCATCGCTGCGGGGCAGCGTCGGATGGCGGGCCAGGTACACCGTGCCCATCCCACCGGAGCCGAGCACACCTTCGATCCGATATCCGGCGATGACCGTTCCGACAGCGAGGGGCATCAGGCGCTCATTTCCCGGTGAGCAGGCGGTATTGGGCGGCCATCATCTGGTGCAGCGCATTCTCTTGTTCGTTCTGCATCTCATAGGCGTAGCGGTCCGCACGCGCCACACACCAGTAGCCCAACGTCTCGTTGAAGCATTTCGCCTGGGGCATGCCGCTGATCCCGCCGACTTGGTGCGGGCCGGACATGTCGGCGACGATGCGTGCCGCCGCCCCGGCGTCGGGGGCTTGATAGACCCGGGTTTCCAGAACGTAGGCCACCTGTTGCACGTTGGCGGACTTGAACAATGCCTGTAGGTGCACCGGGTCGTCGGCCTCCAGGTGTAGGGCGCCGTGCGCGTCATAGATGCCGTCGTTGATCGACTCGTTTTCGGGTCGGGGCGCCACGGTGCGCGCCATCAGCCCGTCGGGGTCCAGGGGAAGTCGGGCCATCTGGTCCGGCGGAGTGGGCTTGAAGGCATCGATCAGGGGCTGCTGCAGATCCAGTGTGGTGGCGATCAATTGTGCTGCGAGATCGGCGGTGTCGGCCGACGTCGCAGTTTGGGCGAGCAGGTATTGGCCGTGGGCGCTCAGGGCGGTCACCGAGAAACGTGGACCACCCGGGGCGGGGTACTGTGCGGTCCAGTCGAACCTCAGCGCGTCCGTACCCGGATGGCGGGGAATCGAAAAGTGCTGCGTGGGAAGCGGTTTGCTGTCGAATGGCATCGTCAGGGTGGCGCCTTTGGCGGCCATCTCGTCGGCCGCGGCGGTCGCGTCGGCCGGGCTGGCGAGCTCCAACACGATGTTGAGCAGACCCTTGTAGGGGCCTTTTTCGGTGTGACGCGAACTGGAAAACCCGGCCAGTAGGTTATGGCCGCGCAGCGCGTCCCCCATCGGAATGCCCAGCAACGCGTTGACCGCATCGGTGTCCTTGACCACGCCGGAATCCAGTTGGGCGTAACCGGTCAGGTCACGATCGACCCCCCAGGGGCCGACGACGGCGCCGGCCAGGCGGCGTCCTTCGGCCCAGCCGCCGCGCAGCGCGTCGCCGGCGGTGCCCAGCGGGTCGCGCGGGGTGGTAGGAAAGTTCCCGGCATCGAGCAGCGCCAGGTCGACACCGTCGGAACCGTCCCCCGCCCCCGGGGCTTTGACGGCGGTCCCCGAGACGGTCGAACTGCATGCGACCGACAGCGCCGCGACCGCGACCGCGAGGCCCCCCGGGCGGGTGCGGCGCGTCACGGCGCGGTCAACATCAGGTATTGGGCCGCAACGATCTGGTGTGCCTCGACCTCCTGGGCGGCAGTGACTTTGAACGCGTAGCGATCGGCGGTGGCGAGGCACAGGAAGCGCACCGCGCCCAACTCGGTGGTGTCGGGGCCGCGGTCGAAGCAGCGCGCCGAGGGCAGCCCGTTGATGCCGGGGGCGGAGCGGTAGCCCAGAAAGGGAACGTCGATGCGGGCGAGCCCGTCGGCCGCCCGTTGCGCGCCGGTGGTGTCGACGGCCTCGTAGACGGTGGTGCGGTCGGCGGCGACGTGACCGATGCCGGCATCGGTGAACATCGCCTGGGTGGCCACCGGGTCAGGCCGGAAATGCAGCGCGCCGTGCGGTGGATATACCGCGGCCTGGTTGACGCTGGGGTCGGTGGCGGGCACGGTGCGCGCCAGCAGCCCGGTCGGGTCGGCGGGCAGGGCGGCCAGCTGCTCGAGCGGGGTGGCCTGGAAGTGGTCGGCCATCGGGCCTTGCAGGTCAAGGGTTTTGGCGATCATGTCGGCGGCCGCGCCGGCGCTCTCTTTGGAGCCGGCGAACTGGAAGAACACGTAGGGGCCGTGAGCGGTGAACGCTTCGGCTTCGAAGCCGCCCGACAACGGTGCCACGTTCGCCACCGTGTCGGGGTAGCGCGGGATTGACAGCCTGGTGGCCGGGACGTTGCCCGGCCGGACGGTGGCCATGTCGGCGGCGGCCATCGCCGCAGCCGCGTCGGTGGCATCCTGGGGGCCGGGGAAACGGAAGACCCCGTTGTCGAGGATCTTGGGTTTGTCCGTGGGCTGCTGGCCGCGTGGCGGTGGCGGGGTGACTCGCCCGCTGACGAAGCCCGCCACGAAGTGATGGGCCGCGGCGATCGCGGCAATCGAATCACCGCGCACCAGCGCCGAAAGCCGCCCCGCCTCGGGAAGCGCTGTGGTGGGCGCGATTTCGGCGCTCAGCGGGCTGACCATTGTCCCGTCGACCTGCCACGGGCCCGCCACAATGTCCGCCATCCGCTGGGCTTCGACCCGTCGTCCGGCCGCGTCGTCGGCGACGGCGCCCAGCGGCGGGCGCGGTCGCCGCGGATAGTTGCCGGGGTCGAGCAACCCCACGTCGGCCGCCGGTGGCGCCGGGCCGCCGGATTTGACCGCGTTGCCGGTGACCACCGTCGAGCAGCCGCTGCCCAGCACGGTCACCGCGGCAATCGGGGCGATCAGCAACGCCGGCGATCGCAGCCTGGCGCGAATCCGTTTCTCGCCCTCGCGGATTCGGCGACGTTCGGCCGGGGCAGCAGTGCCTGGCAGATGACCGATCCGCGGGGAGCGGTTACGCGGCGCGTCCCCATCCCCCATCCCTATCCCCTCGTTTCGGTGCCCACTGCAGGGCACCCGCGGCGATCCCGACCAGACCAGCAGAATGGTAGTCGCTACCACACACGCATCAGATTCGTTCGCTGATTTTGCCCCGCCGCTGCCAGGGCGGCGTTGCCCTCGCTCCCGCCCGGGGCCGTGCGCCGATACGGTAACTTCCGCGACGAAGTCACCGGCCCGCATGGATATCGTGGCGCAACGGCATCGGGCGTGAATCGTGGGCGTTGAGTGTGCGTCGAGGGCGACGATCGTCGGTCTGCACCGCCGGGTGTTCACCCTCGATGCCGTAAGCGCCCGCCGCTCGGACGTGGGTATCAATGTGCCTGATCCGGCCGGTTGACTGCGCGGCGAATTGGGGATCGCACCGCCGGAGCCAGCCGAAGGGCGCTGCGCACGAGGAGCATTTTGATCCCCGTCCTCGTTCGCGGCGACTGCGGCGGTCAGCCGGCGGAGACGCGCTCGGCCATCCGCGTGGCGATGGTGATCGCTTGATCGGTGCGGTTCTCACCGCAGCTGCGCACGTCGATGACGATGTTGTTGCGCGCAGCCAGGGCTCGCTGACATTGCCAGCCTCCGGCGCCCTCCTGGGTGTTGGTGACGCTGAGCATGCCGTCGCGGTTGGTGGCGGTGCCCGCCATCCAGACGCTGGTCGGCTCCCGGCGGGTCGTCAGGTGCAGGGTGGCGCCATTGCACTTGGGCCACGCCTGGGCCTGTTTGGCGACAAAGTCGTTGGCCGCCCTCGCGGTGGCGAAATAGATCGCGGCACTGTGGTTGAGGTGCCGGGCGCCCTCGCGGTCCTGCAGCGACTGGGTTCGAACCCCGATCCAGCCGCTGCCGTCGAGTTCCGACTCCAGCGCGGGCGCCTGGATCTCACCGCATTCGGGCCGGTCGGTAGTCAAGCCGCTGAAGGCGGTGTGGTCATTGCCCGAGTCGGGGGCCGGTGCGATGTCGGTGGCGCCCTCGATGCTGTTGATGGTCGCGACGTCCAGCATCAGGCCGGGCAGCGCCGACAACGGCACCGTGGGCGCCTCCGGTACCGGGCCCGGGCTGACCGGTACCGCGGAAGTCGTCGGCGCAGGCATCGCTGTCGAAGTCGCCGTGTCATCGGGGCTGGCGGCCACGTTGATCGCCAAACCCGCGGCCGCCAAAGTGACCACGGCCGCGGCCCCCACCGCGATCGGCGCCCACCTGGGCCAGCGTCGCCGCGGCCCAGGGGCGAACGCCGGGGGGTAGCCGGGCGTGACCCCCCAGGTGGGCGCTCCCGGCGGCATCGGCGGTCGCGGGGGCATCGGCGGAATTCGCGGTATCGGAGGTGGACCCGCGATCGCGAACGGCCTGCGGGGCAAGACGGCGGTGACCTCCTCCCCGGCGCCGGGCGGAGTCGTGCGGGTCATCGGGGGGTGCGGGTGAGTGGGCATGGGGATCCTTTGGAACGAGGTGATTGCGGTGGCTTTCCGCCGCATGCTCCGAATTGAAACATAGCGTTAGGCTCAGTGCAATGTTTATAACCGTTGCACTGCTTGGTTTTTATTGCTAGCGTCTCCGCCATACCCGAAGATCCGGCAGGAGGACCCCATGCGCGCCGCTTCGCTGCAAAATCACCACCTTGAACCGTCGAGCAGCGCACGCGGGCAGGACACCGCGAGCCGCGGGCCGCGCCTGGACCCCGCTGTGCGTTGGGCCCTGCTGGCCGTGGTCGGCCTGGTCCTGCTGCTGACCGGGTGCACCGCGACCAGCAGCGGTCGCCCGACGGCGGCCGCGGACCTGGGCCGGTGGCAGCCGCCGGCAATCCTGCCCCAGCACCTCGCCGAGCTGCTGCTCACCGAGAACGACGTCAACACGATCGCGCACACCACCGGCATGGCGGTACGTAAGCCGGTCTCACGGATGTGGCACGACGACGAGACGATCTCCAACTCCAGCTGCGTGGATGCCTACTCGCCCGCCGAAGCCACCGCGTACCGCGACAGCAACTGGACGGCGCTGCAAGGGCAGATACTCGACGACGCCTCACCGGTTGTGCGCGAGCACGCGCTCATGCAAGTCCTGATCGGCTTCCGTGACGCCGATTCGGCCCGAAAGTTCTTCGGCCAATCGAAAGCGCGCTGGTCCGGCTGCGCCAACCGCTCCATCATCATCACCGCGTCCGGGCACGCCCGCACCGCCTGGGATCTCGGCGCGCTGTCGGCCACTGACAGCACCTTGGCCATCGTGCAAACCCAGCCCAGTGGCCGCGGCCCCAGCTGCCAGCGCGCGCTCGGCCTGGTCAACAACGTCATCGTCGACACCCTGTGGTGCGGATCCGACACCACCACCCAGGCCAGCGACATCGTCTCCAAGACGACCGCCGCGATCGCGCAAGCGTGAACCATCCGTCGTACACCCCATCCCACACCCATCACGGAGGAACCATGTCCACGCCGTATCCCGACCCCCGTAACCCGTACGGCTACCCCCGGCCGCACGCCCACCCGCATCCCTATCCGCCGGCGCACCACGCCTCGCGGTCCGGCTATCCGGCCCTAACCGGCAACCAGCCGCTCTTCGCGGTACGGATCCGGAAACACACCGGCGCGGTGGTTTTGATGTTCAACCAGACCTACACGGTCACCGGGACCTTGGCCCAATGCGAGGCCGCACTGGACAACGCCCTGCTGCACAACCTGCTGGCCGGGTGGTGGAGCGTGACCTCCGTGCTGGTCTGGAACTGGCTTGCCCTACTCGAAAACCACAATGCGCGAAAGCGTTTGCGGCGCCAGGCCGCCGAACAGGCGCACGCCGCCCCCGCACCGCCCCACTGGACCTACTCCCCCGCACCGCCGCGGCGTTAACTGATCGTCAGCTGGGCGATGAGGTTCTCGATGGCCCGCGCGGCCTCGGGCGCGACGGGGCGCTCGGCTTCGGCGTCTTCGAGAACGGATACCGGCATCCCGGCGCCGTTGGCCGCCTCCTCGAGGCTCAGCTCCGCCCGGTGGCGAACGCCATAGAGCCGCTGGCCCAAGGTGGCCGCCGGCGAGCGCGCCGCGCGCATCATCAGATCGTTGTAGCTGCGCCGCACGCCGCTCAACGCCAGGATGACCGACGGGCTGCCTTTGGCGTTGCGCGCGGCGCTCGATGCCAGCCGCTCCAGCCGGCGCAGGTCAGCCAGGGTTTTCGTGGCCTTGGGGCTGAAGTCGGGATGGGCGGGGTCGGGTAATTCGGCGATGGCGGTAAGCAGGGTGTGCATCGCCAGTTCCACGGTCTCGGCCATCAGCGGCGCCTGAACCGAGTCGGTGAACGACTCGGTGGCCTCGTCTCCGGGGCCCGCGACCGGCCCGGCAGTCCGGATGGGGACGCCGGTGGGCGCCGGGGCCCCGCCCCGCCGGATGCGGGTGATGTGGCCCGTGGGCCAGTCCAGCACCCTCTCCAGCTTCTCCAGCGTGGCGCGCCGCGGCCAGCTGCGGCCCTTCTCGAAATTGATCAGGGCGCCTGCGTTGATGATGCCGTCGCGGTCGAGGCTGCGCTGGGAGATCCCCAGCTGCTGACGGCGCTCGGCCACCGCGCTGCCCGCGCGGATGACGCCGGGATCGCTTTCGTTGTCCCACCATTGTTCGTCCTCGGCATCGAACGGGCGCATGACCTGCGTCGGCTCCTCGGGTGGTGCGTCCGATCGGTGTTGTGGGGTCAGGGTCACCGCGATTCCGTCGGGCGCCCCCAGACAGATGGTGGTGGCGCCGGTGATCAGTACCGAGCTGCGCCGGATCCCGTCGACGAACATCCCATTGGTGCTGGTGTCGAAGGCCTGCCAGCCGTCGCGGTGCGGCTCGAGCCGAACGTGCGACCGCGAGATCCGCTCGTCGTCCACCTCGACCGTGGCCCCGCGGTCACGGCCGATGACGGCGACGCCGGCCGTCGGTGCCAGGGTGCGGGTTGCCCCGCCGACCCGCACGGTGAGCGCGGTCGTCGGTTGATCGGATGTCACTGTCGCTCCTCGGTCGGGTGGGCGCCCTACTGCTGCGGTATGACTCGGTGCACCACTGCTGCATGCTACCTGCGCATCGGTGCGGATCCGCCCCGGTAAATCCGCCGGGCATGCCCCGTGTCGCTGGCCCGATGCCAGGTCTCCGACGCCGTCCCACCTCCGCGTCGAAGTATCTTCGCAGGTAAACCATGATCTCCTCCGCCGGGGCGCCAGGGCGCCATTCCGCACCGTTTATAACCGTTGCATATGGCCTCTGCTTCGGTTAAAGTTCGAGCAGCGGCGGACTAATTCGCCCCCAGACCCGGAGAGGGGCCCTCGATGCAGCCACAGCAGCCCGTGACGCCACGGCAGAGCCTCCAACCGATCGCGCGCGGTCCCTTTGACGAGCCACCCACCCAACCGTTGGCCCGCCCCTTCGCCGGGCGGCCGCACCACTGGCCCCTCACCCATCCGCAGCCACCCATCGGGGCGAACTTGTGGTCGCCGACCACCTTGCCCCCCGGCGGGCCAGTACCGCGCCGCGGACACCTACCGCTCTACCTTGGCGCGGCCGCCACCCTGGCCGCCGCGGTCGCGGCCATCGCGGGCTTCTGGGCGCCCGGATTCCTCGTCACCAGGCAACTCGACGTCGCCGCCGTCCAGGCCGGCGTCGCCCACGTCCTGTCCGACCCGGCGGGTTACGGCGCCAGGGGCGTCAGCGACGTCTCCTGCAACGACGGGCAAAACCCGACCGTCACCAAAGGCGGCACCTTCACCTGCCAGGTGACCATCGACCACCTCAAACACCAGTTCGTGGTCACCTTCACCGACGACTCGGGCAGTTACGAAGTCAGCGCCCCGAAGGGCACCAAAATCTAGAGCCACGCCTCGACGCGCGCTACCGCGCTTCGCTGCCACCCTCCCAGCTGCCCGGCAGCATGGGAACCCTTGGGCCGCCGTCGAACTCGTCACCGTCCAGGGTGGCCAATCCCGCGGCGGTTGCCTCCCGGTAGCCGGTGCCCGCGAAGCCGAGCGTTCCGGCGCCGTTCTCCGATGCGATCGCCGTAGGATCGCCGGCCGGGGCGCCCCAATCCGGGTCGACGCCGACGTTGATGTCCGCGAACTCGTCACCGTGGTCGTGCCGCGTCGCGCGCCTGCGCCGTCGCGCCCTGGCCTGTCCGCGTGCGGCCGCGGCCGCTGCGGCCGCCGCGCTATCCGGTTCCGGCGCCTTTCTTTTGGCGCTGGAGCTGGCGCCGGTGCTCATCCCCGAGCCGGACCCGATGCCGGGTGGGGCGATGACGTAGGGCGGCGCGAAGCCCGCGGCGTGCGGCGGCGGCGGGGCGGGCGGTGCGGAACTGGCGACCGTCGTCGCGGTCGGAGCGGGTGCAGACACGGGGGCCGAGGCGGGAGCCGGGGCGGGCGCGACGCTGGTCGGTGCGATCGCCACGGCCGGCGATCCTACGGCGATCGCATCGGAGAACGGCGCCGGAACGCTCGGCTTCGCGGGCACCGGCTACC
>NZ_LZJI01000080.1 GCF_001667775.1 Mycobacterium sp. E1747 | reverse complement strand
ACGTCGCGGAAAACGTCGGCCCCGACGACGTCGGCGCGTCCCCGGCGCAGGCGGCGCTGGCCGCGATGCATCGCAGCATCGGTTTCGAATTCACCGACCAGGCCTTCGGACATCTTGACCTGCCGGACCGGAACCTCGACGCGCCGACGGCTGGCGCCGTCATCGACGTGTTGCTCGGTGCGGCCGCCGAGGTGGCAGTGCGCGGAAGTGCAGTGCCGCGACCCTACGTCCGAACTTTCCGGGACTGCCGCGATTCGGCGATTAAACGGCCCCTGGACGCCGCCGCGCTGGACAACGTGGTGATCACCGGCGGCAGCGGCGCCATCGGCCTGCGGTATGCGCGGTACTGCATTGAGCGCGGGGCACGAACGGTCACGCTGCTCAGCCGCAGCGGCCTCGACCCGACGGTGCTGCGCCGGCTCACCGAAGGCCACGACACCGCGGTACGCGCCCTGCGTTGCGACATCACCGATCCGGTCGCCGTGGCCGCAGCCGGCAGGCACGCCGGGGACGGGGCGTCGTTGCTGATCCATACCGCCGGCATCGCCGAGACGCGCTTCCGCGCCGACCTGACCGGCACCGATGTGGCGGCGGTATGTGCCGCCAAGGTGCGTGGTCTGGCGCTGCTGGCCGACATGTGGCCGCTGCGGCCGGACTCCCGCATCCTGGCCTGCTCGTCGGTGTTCGGAGTGTGGGGCGGTTACCACCACGCCGCTTATGCCGCCTCCAACCGGATGCTGGACGTGTTGGTTGCCCAGCTGCGAGCCCGGGGCCGCGACGGCGTGGCGATCCGGTGGGGACTCTGGCAGGCCGCCGGCGTCGTCGGGGCCGAGGAGATCACCCGCACCGAACGCTCCGGTCTGATCGCGATGGTGCCCGAGGCGGCGATCGAGGCCGGCCTGCACCGCTATGACGGCGATCCGCTGATATTCGACGCGGACTTCGACCGGCTCGCGGTGTTCTTCGAAAGCCAGGGAATGCCAATGCCGTTCAGCGCGGCCCAAAGCGGCGGGGACGCGAGCGACTCCGCCACCAGGCCGTTGGCCGAGGCGGTGCGCACCGAACTCGCCGCGACACTGCACCTGGGCGACTCGGTCTCGATCGACCCGAGCGCGCCGCTCATCGACCTCGGGGTGGACTCATTGCTCGCGCTCGATCTGCGTAAGCGGCTGCGCCGGACGGTGGGGCGCTCCGTTCCGGTCGCTCGCATGCTCGGCGGGATCACCCTCAACGAATTGATCGATGCGTTGCACGCCGGCTCTGGCGAGCCGCCGGAAGGCGCAACGCCCGACGCTCGCGAAGTCAGAAAGGTTGGACTGCCCGCGTGACGGAAACCACCCGAGCCGGTGCACGGCTCGACGATGAGCGCCTGGAATTGTTGCGCCGCAAGATCGCCGAACGCGGCCTGGCCAGGCCGGCCGCCGGCGCGCCGGCGGCAATACCCGAAGAGCCGCGCATGTCCGCCGGACAGCACCGGATGTGGTTCGTGCAGTCGGTGGACCCCGACAGCGCGCTGCTCAACGTCTGCGTCTCCTATCACCTCACCGGTGCGGTCGACACTGAACGGTTGCGACACGCGGTCGACGCCGTGGCCGCGCGGCATACGGTGCTGCACACGACGTATGAGCCGGGCGCCCACGGCGACCCGTATCCGGTCATCCACGAGGAACTGCGGCCGCAGTGGGCCGAGCACGACCTGTCGGGACTGACCGATCAGGCTCGCCGGTTACGGCTGGACGTGCTGGCGCAGCGCGATTTCCGCCGGCCCTTCGACCTTGCCACCGATTCGCCGCTGCGGGTCACCGTGGCCCGGCTTTCGGCCGACGAGCTGATGCTGTTGATCACCGCCCACCACATCGCCTGGGACGACGCCTCGTGGACACCGTTTTTCGCCGACCTGACCCGTGCGTACGTCGATCCTGACGGCTTCGGCCACGAGCCCCCGCTACTGACCCCACCGCCGGACGAAGCCGCGGATCCCGCCGCGGACTACGAATACTGGCGCAGCCAGATGGCGAACCTTCCTGAGCCCCTTGAGCTTCCGGGTCCCAACGGATCGGTGGTGCCAAGCACCTGGCGCGCGCAACGCGCCATGATGCCGTTGCCGGCGGCCACCGTAGACCGGGCGGCGGCGCTGGCGCGGGAAACCGGCGCCACCCCGTACATGGTGCTGATGGCCGCCTTCGCCGCGCTGGTGCACCGCTACACCCAGTCGACCGACTTCCTGATCGCCGCTCCGGTACTCAATCGCGGCGTCGGAACGGAATCGGCGATCGGGTACTACGGCAACACCGTGGTGATTCGGCTGCGGCCGGGGCCTCAGCGGACGTTCCGAGAGCTGCTTGCCGAAACACGGGATCGCGCGGTGGGCGCCTTCGCCCATTCGCGCGCCGATTTGGACTGGCTGGTCCGCGAATCCAACCCCGATCGCCGGCACGGCGCCGACCGGATGACCCGGCTGAGCTTCGGGCAGCGCGAACCCGATGGCGCCGGTTTCAGCCCGCCCGGGGTGCGCTGCACGCGCGGGGAGTTGCGTGGCCAGTTCAACCAGCTGCCACTGAGTTTCATGGTCGAGCTGAACCGCTCGGGCGCCGGGTTCGTCGAAGCGGAGTACCTGGTGGAGGTGCTGGACCAACAGCTGGTGGACCAGCTGCTGCGGCACTACGCCGTGTTGCTGGACGACGCGTTGACCAACCCCGACAGGGCGATGTCGGCGTGCGCGCTGATGGGCACCGAAGACGTCGAGTGGCTGCGCCGGGCCTCGACCGGTGAACAGTTCGAAACCCCGGCCACCACCTTGCCGGCGCTGGTCACCCGCCGCGCGGAGTCGTCGCCCGCCGCCACGGCCGTCGTCTACGAGGGCCGCGAGTACACCTACCGTGAGATCGACGAAGAGTCGAACCGGTTGGCGCACTGGCTGATCGAGCAGGGCGTTGGCACCGAAGATCGCGTCGCGGTGTTGCTGGACAAGTCACCCGAACTGGTCATCACCGCGTTGGGCGTGCTGAAGGCCGGCGCCGTCTACCTGCCGGTGGATCCGACCTATCCCGAGGATCGGCTGACGTTCATCCTGAGCGATGCCGACGCCAAACTGGTGCTGCGCGAACCCGTTTCCGAGCTGTCGGAGTACCCGGTCACCGCGCCCACCGAGTTGATTCGGCCGCTGTCCCCGGACAACACGGCCTACCTGATCTACACGTCGGGTTCGACCGGGCTGCCCAAGGGCGTGCCGGTACCCCACGCACCGATCGCCGAGTACTTCGTCTGGTTCGGCGACGAGTACCGGGTCGACGAGACCGACCGGCTGTTGCAGGTCGCGTCGCCGAGCTTCGACGTGTCGATGGGCGAGATCTTCGGAACGTTGATCATGGGCGCCCGGCTGGTAATTCCGCGCCCCGACGGGCTACGCGACATCGGCTACCTGACGGATCTGCTGAGCCGCGAAGGCATCACCTCGATGCATTTCGTGCCGTCGCTGCTCGGTCTGTTCCTCTCGCTTCCCGGCGTCAGCCAGTGGCGCACCCTGCGCCGCGTGCCGATCGGCGGGGAGGCGTTGCCGGGAGAGATCGCCGACAAGTTCCACGCCACCTTCGACGCGCTGCTGTACAACTTCTACGGCCCCACCGAAACCGTGGTCAATTGCACCAGCTACCCGGTAGAAGGGGCCCAAGGCACCCGGGTGGTGCCCATCGGGCGCCCGAAGATCAACACACAGGTCCACCTGCTCGACAACGCGCTGCGCCCAGTGCCCGCGGGCGTGATCGGCGAGATATACATCGGTGGAACGCATGTCGCGCACGGCTACCACCGCAGGCCCGCGCTGACCGCCGAGCGTTTCATCGCCGACCCATTCACCCCGGGCGGCCGGCTGTACCGCTCGGGCGACCTCGCCCGCCGCAACGCCGACGGCGACATCGAGTTCGTAGGCCGCGCCGACGAACAGGTGAAAATCCGCGGCTTCCGCATCGAGCTGGGCGAGATCGCAGCCGCCATCTCGGTCGACCCCAGCGTGGGGCAGGCGGTGGTGCTGGCCATGGACCTGCCCCGGTTGGGCAAGAGCCTGGTGGGATACGTCACACCGGCGCCGGGCGGCGACCCGGAAAGCGTTGACATCGAACGCATCCGCGCCAGGGTGGCCGCGGCACTGCCGGACTACATGACGCCGGCCGCCTATGTGGCTCTCGACGAGATCCCGATCACGGCCCACGGCAAGATCGACCGCGCCGCGCTGCCGCAACCGCAGATCGCGGCGGCCGCCGAATACCGTGACCCGGCCACGCCAACCGAACGCCGCGTCGCCGCACTGTTTTCCGCGCTGCTCGGTCACGACCGGGTGGGGGTCGACGACTCGTTCTTCGACTTGGGTGGCCACTCGCTGGTGGCGACGAAACTGGTCGCCGCGATCCGCTCCGAGTGTGGCGTCGAGGTCGGCATCCGCGACATCTTCGAACTGGCGACGGTGGGCTCGTTGGCCGAGCGGGTCGACCAGCTCAGTTCCGGCGACCTCAGGCAGTCGCGGCCCAAGCTGATCGCAACCGCCCACGACGAGCCCATGCCGCTGTCGGCCTCACAGCTGCGCAGCTGGTTCGCCTACCGCGTGGACGGGCCCAGCTGGGTCAACAACATTCCGTTCGCCGCGAAACTGAGTGGGCCGTGGGACATCGATGCCCTGGTCGCCGCGATCGGCGACGTCGTCGCCCGGCACGAAATCCTGCGCACCTCTTACGTTGAGTTGGACGGCGTGCCCTACCAGGTGGTCGGGCCCGCGGGTGAGGTTTCGGTGCGCCGCGCGACCGGGCCCGATCGGGCCTGGCTGCAGCGGGAGTTGGACGCCGAGCGCCGGCACTGCTTCGAGCTGGACCGCGAACTGCCGGTCCGGGTCGCGGTGCTGCGCACCGCCGACGACGCGTCCGAGCACGTGCTGTCGCTGGTGGTCCACCACATCGCCTCCGACCACTGGTCGGCCGGGGTGCTCTTCGCCGACGTGATGACCGCCTACCGGGCGCGGCGGACCGGGGAAGTCCCGGTCTGGGCGCCGCTGCGGGTGCAGTACGCCGACTACGCGGCGTGGCAGGGGGAGTTCCTCGGCGACACGGGCGGCCAGGAGTCCGCTATCGCCGCCGAGCAGCGGGAGTACTGGAACCGCCAGCTGGCCGGGCTGCCCGAGGACACCGGGCTGCGGCCCGACTTTCCGCGGCAGCGGGTGCCCAGCGGTGAGGGCGATTCCGTCGAGTTCCGCATCGACGCGGCCACCCGCACCAAACTCGCCGAGTTGTCCCGCGAGCTGGGCATCACCGAATTCATGTTGCTGCAAACGGCCGTCGCCGTGGTGCTGCACAAAGCGGGCGGGGGGCTCGACATCCCGCTGGGCACCCCGGTCGCCGGGCGCACCGAGGCCGAACTGGACCAGCTGATCGGGTTTTTCGTCAACATCCTGGTGCTGCGCAACGACCTGACCGGCAACCCGACGCTGCGTGAATTGCTAGCCCGCGCAAGGGAAACCGCGCTGGCCGCCTACGCCCACCAGGACCTGCCGTTCGACCGCGTGGTCGACAGTGTCAGCCCGGTGCGTTCGCTGTCGCGCAACCCGCTGTTCCAGGTGGTGGTGCACGTACGTGATCACCTGCCGGCGACGCGGGTGATCGAGCAAGCCTCAGACGGCCAGCAGGACACGGTGTGCACCTCGCTGGACCCGGTTTTCGACATGGCCCATGCCGACCTCAGTGTCAACTTCTTCGGCACCGACGGCTCGGGCGGAGTCGGATACAACGGCAACCTGATCTTCCGCACCGAGCTCTACAGCAGGGCCACGATCGAGCGGTTGGCCGGATGGTTGACTCGGGTGGTCACCGACTTTGCCGACGACATTGATCAGAGCTTGCGAGACGTGCAACTGACCGACGCCGCAGAGCGGCGCCGCCTGCTCGAGCACTGGAGCCGCGGCGAGCGGCCGCCGCACGACCGGCCACGCACCATTCCGGAACTGCTCGAGCCCAGCCGGCGCTGGGGGCCCGACCGGATCGCGGTGCGCTGCGGCGGTCAGCAGATCGATTACCCCGCGCTGCATCGTCTTTCGGACAACCTGGCGGCGCTGCTCGTGGCGCGCCGCATCGGACCGGGATCGCTGGTCGGGTTGTCGACACGGCGCAGCATCGACCTGGTGGTGGCGTTGGTGGCCATCATGAAGGCGGGCGGTGGTTACTTCCCCATCGATCCTGGCTATCCGTTGGCGCGCAAGCAGTTCATGCTCGATGACGTGCGGCCCCCGGTCGTGCTGGCCACGGCCGAAGCGGTGGACACCCTCCCCGAAGTCGCCGGCGTCGCGGTGCTTTCGCTCGAAGACCCGCAGGTGCGCGCCGCACTGGAGAATGAGGACGCGGGTCGGCGGGAACTGCCGCGGCCGCACCCCGACGACCCGATGTTCCTGGTCTTCACGTCCGGATCCACGGGCAAGCCGAAAGGCGCGGTGGGCACCCATCGTTCGATGGCGGCCCGGCTGGACTGGCAGTTGCGGCACTACCCGCCCAGGACGGACGACGTCCGGCTGGCGCAGGCCTCGATCACGTTCCTCGAGGGCGGCATGGAAATGCTGGCCGGGCTGGCGGCAGGGGCCACGATGATCCTCGCCGACGATGCCGAACACCGCGACCCGGAAGCCCTCGGCGAGTTGATGAATCGTCACGGGGTCGCGCAGGTGACCGCGGTGCCCAGCCTGGTCTCCGTCCTGGTGGACAGCCGGCCCGACGCGGTGCGAGCGCTGTCCAGGCTGGTGTGCGGCGGAGAACCGGTGAGCGCGTCGCTGCTGCAGCGGTTGGTGTCCGTGTGCGCCGGCGCGGACATCGAGCTGTTGAACAACATCGGCTCCACCGAAACATCCGGCGCGGTATCACGCGGGCCGCTGGAGCCGCCGAATCCGCTGGTGGGCAAGCCGGTTCCCGGGGCGGCCGCCTACCTGCTCGATGACGGCCTGCGGCCGGTGCCGGTCGGTGTCGTCGGCGAACTCTATTACGCCGGCGATCAACTGGCGCGGGGCTACTGGAAGCGACCCGCGCTGACCGCCACCCGGTTTGTGGCGAATCCCTTTTCACCCGAGCCGGGTTTGCGTCTGTACCGCAGTGGCGACCTCGCCCGCTGGACCCCGGACGGCCAACTGGAATTCGTCGGACGATCCGACCACCAGGTCCAGGTGCGCGGTTTCCGCGTGGAGTTGGCCGAGGTCGAGTCGGCGCTGGCAACGGTCGATGGCGTCGTCGCCGCCGCCGCGCGCACCTGGGAGGTGCACGGCGGCACCTCGTTGGCCGGATACGTTGTGCCGCAACGCCCGATGGCCGGCGACGCCGAGAAGGCATCCTTCGCATCGGAGGTGCGCGCCGCGATCGGCGCGACGCTGCCCGGCTATATGATCCCGTCATCGTTGACCGTCCTGGATGCGCTTCCC
>NZ_LZJI01000079.1 GCF_001667775.1 Mycobacterium sp. E1747 | reverse complement strand
GCGGCGAGGTCGAACCCTACCTGACTGTCGGGCGTGAGCTGGTGCGGCGGGGACACGACGTGACGATGGCTGTCGCTCCCGAGATGGTCGACTTCGTCGAGTCGGTCGGACCGGCCGGCGTCGCGTATGGGCCGGAATTGAAGGCCGTCCTCGACCCGCACCGCGACTACTGGACTTACTGGTTCGAGAACCCTTGGAAGGTTCGGAAGCTCGACCGGATGTGGCGGGAAGTCGTGGAACCCCTCACCCTGTGCCGAGCGGAGGTCAGCAGGACGCTGACGTCCTTGGCAGACGGGGCCGCCCTGCTGCTCACCGGCATGAATTATGAAGACACGGCCGCGAACGTCGCGGAATACTGCGGGATTCCGCTGGCCACGCTGCATCACTTCCCCTGGCGGACCAACGGGGCGATCGTGCCCTTCCTGCCCGCGCCCGTGGGTCGGGCCGCGATGATCGTCTACGAGTGGCTCTTGTGGCGCGCATCAAAGCAGGCCGATGACGCACAGCGCCGTGCCCTGGGTCTGCGGCCGGCCACAAGACCGTGGACCCGACGGATCGCAGAACGCGGGTCGCTGGAGATTCAGGCATATGACGAGGTGGTCTTCCCCGGCCTGGCAGCGGAATGGGCGAAATGGCAACCTCGGCGACCGTTCGTCGGCGCGCTGACGATGGAGTTGCCGACTAACGTCGACGCTGACGTCTCGTCGTGGATCTCCGCGGGAACACCGCCGATTTTCTTCGGCTTCGGCAGCATGCCGGTGCGTTCTCCGTCCGACATGGTGGAGATGATCAGTGGGGCCTGCGCGCATCTGGGCGAGCGGGCGCTGATCTGCGCCGGCTGGAGCGACTTCGACGACATCCC
>NZ_LZJI01000078.1 GCF_001667775.1 Mycobacterium sp. E1747 | reverse complement strand
GTGCGGCCCCACACTCGACCAGCGCGTGCGCCAACCGATTCGACGCCTCATCCACCTCCCGATACGTCCACGACCGCCCCCCACAACACACCGCCACCGCCCCCGGCGCCCGCGACACCTCGCGCGCGAACAACTCCGGCAGCGACACCCCCACCACCGACTCGGCCAACACCCCCCGATGACCCACCTCGTCCAAGCGGGTCAGCTCGTCGGCATCGAGCACATCAATCGAGGACACCCGCGCCCCCGGGTCAGCAGTCATGACTTCCAGCGTCCGCTGGAACCGTTTGATCAGTGCTCGAACGATTTTGGTGTCGAACACGTCGGTGTCGTATTCGACGCGTACGGCCAGTTCGGACCCCGGTGTGGCCTGGACGGTCAGTGGGTAGTGATTGGATTCGCGGCTGGTGAACTCGCTGATGGCGAGCCCGTCGGTGCCAGCCAGCGCGGCGGTGTCGACGGGGTAGTTCTCATAGACGAACAGGGTGTCGAAAAGTTGGTCGTGGCCGGTGATGCGGTGAATCTCGTTGAGCGCCAGGTGTTGATGGTCCAGGGTGTGGTTGTGGGCGTCGTGCAGCTGGTGGAGCAGGTCGGCGGTGGTGGTGGTTGTGCTGATGTGGGCGCGCACCGGCACGGTGTTGATCAGCAGGCCCACCATGGAGTCGGCGCCGGGTATCTCGACCGGCCTGCCGGAGACCGCGGTACCGAAGACCACGTCGTGCTGGCCGGTCAAGCCCATCAGCAGCTGTGCCCACGCCGCCTGTAGCACGGTGTTGACCGTGGTGTGATTCGCACGCGCCAGCTCGCTGACAGACTGGGTGATGGTGGCGGGCACTCGCTCCGCCTCAACGGCCCGCGGTCCCAATGCCAACCGGCCTGAGGGTGTGACCAGGCTGGGGGCGTCAAAGCCGGCGAGTGCCTGGCCCCAGGCGTCGCGGGCGGCGTCGAGGTCGCGATCGGCGAGCCAGGTGACGAATCGGCGGTAGGGTGTCGCCACCGGCAGTTGCCGGCCCTGGTAGGCAGCGAAGATCTCGTGCAGCAGGATGGGTAGCGACCACCCGTCGAGCAGGATGTGGTGATTGGTCAGCACGATGCGGTGCCGCTCGTGGGCGGTGCGGATCAAGGCCACCCGGAAGACCGGCTCGTCATTGAGTTTGCAGACCGCAGCGCGTTCGCCGGCGCATAAACGCGCGATTTGATCTTCAGCGTCTGCCCCGAAAGCGACCGATTGCCAAGGTATTTCCGGCACAGCCGGAATGATTTGCACAGGCTGGTCGAAGCGCTGGGTGAATCGGGCGGCGAGGTGGGGGTGGCGCTCGATGACGGTGCGGACGGCATCGCGCAGCCGATTGGGGTTCAGCGGGCCGGTCACCGAGATCTGCAGCTGGAGCGCGTAGACGTCGTCGTCGGTGTCGTGCGTGGTGGCGTGGAAGAGTAGTCCTTCTTGGAGTGCGGTGAGCGGCAGGATGTCGGCGGTGTTGTATTGCTGTTGGAGTTGGT
>NZ_LZJI01000077.1 GCF_001667775.1 Mycobacterium sp. E1747 | reverse complement strand
CCACGAACGCACGCTGGTCAAAGCCGAGGTGCCCCAGGTGGAGTTGACGCGCTACGCGATCGACCTGCGCTCGCTGGCTCACGGAGCCGCGTCGTTCACCCGCGCCTTCGCCCGTTACGAGCCCATGCCCGAGACCGCGGCCACCCGGGTCAAGGCCAGCGTCTGAACCGTCATGCCCGGCCGCCGAACTGCTCGGCGACGGCGCGGCGGTCCAGCGAGCCCTTCGCGGTGTGCGGCAGCTCCGCCGCCTGCTGAAAGCTGGCCGGCACCTCGAACGGCGCCAGCCGGTCGCGGCCGAACGCCGCGAGCTCCTCCGCGGTCGGTGCGGCCGATCCCCGGGGAACGATCACCGCGGCCACCGCCTCGCCGTACAGCTTGTCAGGAACCCCGAAGACGGCGACCTCCAGCACGCCGGGATGGCTGGCCAGCACACCCTCGACGCGTTCCGGGGAGATCTTCTCCCCGCCCCGGTTGATAAGTTCCTTGATGCGGCCGCGGATGATCAGCTCGCCCGTTGCCGACAGCGTTCCCAGGTCGCCGGTGCGCAGCCACCCGTCGGTGAAATTGGCCGCCGTGATCGCCGGGTCGCCGAGGTAGCCCCGTACGATGGTGGATCCTCGGAGCCAGACCTCGCCGACCTCTCCCGCCGGCACCGGCCGGCCGTCGGGCCCGACGATCCTGATTTCCGGCCCAGTCGATCGGCCCACCAGACCCGCTGTCGCACCGGGGTTTTCGCTGTTCCCTATTTCGGTCGTCGCCACCTGATGGGTGGCCTCGGTCATGCCGAAGGCGCAGACCACCGGGGCGCCGAACGTGTCCTGCAGCGCCTGGGCCGCTTCGGCGGTCAGCGGCGCGCTGCAGCTGCGGATGAACCGCAACGCGGCATTGCCCGGCCGGTCGCTGCCGGCCCGCTCCAAGAGGATCTGGTGGATCGTCGGCACTGCCGTGTACCAGGTGGCGCGCACGGCGTCGACGTCGTCCCAGAAGGTGTGGGCCGAGAACCGTCCGCGGGCGGGCAACAACACCGCGCCACCCGACACCAGGGTCGCCAGCAGCGCGGCGAGCAGCCCGTGACCGTGGTAGAGCGGCATCACCGCCACCGTGGCGTCGCGCGGTCCGAGGTCGTATCCGGCGATGATCGCCCGCACGGAGGCGGCGATGTTGCCGCGCGTCCACGGGACCATCTTCGGCACGCCGGTGGTGCCGCCGGTGAACATGATCATGGCGTCGTCGTCGCACAGACCTTCCGGCGTCGAAAACCCCTGCGCCCGAGGCGCTGTCGCGGCCAAGCGCGCCGTCGGGGCGCCCTCCGTAGCACCGACCGTGACTGCGAGCGGCCACCAGGGCACGGCCTGTTCGCCTTGGGCCTCGGGTGCGTCGCCGTCGATGAGCACCGCCCCGGCCCCGACGGCCTCGCTACGGGTGTGTTGCTCACCGGCCGGCAACGCCGGATCCAGCGGAACCGCAACCAGATCGGCCCGCGAAGCCGCCAGTAGCCCCACGACGAATTCGGCGTTGCTTGCGCAGCGCAGCGCGACGCGGTCACCCGCCCGGAGGCCGGCCCGCCGCAGCTGCCCGGCCAGGTCGTCCACCAGCCGAACCAGATCGCGGTAGCTCAGCGGTATCCGCTCGGCGGTGACGACAAGGGCGGGCGCCTCCGGGGTCCGGCGTGCTGCCTCCGCGACCAAGTCCGCGATGCGTGCATCCCCGGTCTCCGCCGACTCCGTGCCCCGGCTGCTGACGATCGCCTCAGACCCCATCGCTTCGCTCCTTTTCGCTTCGCCGTCACGAGCAACTGCTCGAACCATGCCGGGTGACCCGCCCACCGGTCCAATACCGAATCGCTCACGACCGATAACCAACGGCTATCGACTCCGCGAAAGGGGTCTGGCCAGCGCCGATAGACGGGGTGAATCACGGCATAGCGGCCCGGTCTTGGACACCCGCCGGGCGGCGGCGTCAGAGTAAGGCGCAGGCTGTACTTCACCTCCGACCAGACGTGAGGAGTCACCACCATGACCGCAGTTTCGGCATCGCCAGGCCAAGCCCAGGGGTCCGCGCGGCTGATCGACGGCTTCCACCTGGTGGTGGAGGCGCTCAAGGCTAACGACGTGGCGACGATCTACGGGATCGTCGGCATCCCGATCACCGACCTTGCCCGCGTCGCGCAGGCGTCCGGCATCCGCTACATCGGTTTCCGGCAGGAGACTTCGGCCGGTAATGCGGCCGCCGCCGCCGGTTTCCTCACCCGGCGGCCGGGCGTGTGCCTCACGACGTCGGGGCCCGGCTTCCTCAACGGGTTGCCGGCGCTCGCCAACGCCACCACGAATTGCTTCCCGATGATCCAGATCTCGGGCTCGAGCAATCGGGCGCTGGTCGATCTGCAGCGCGGCGACTACCAGGACATCGATCAGCTCAACGCGGCACGGCCGTTCGCCAAGGCCGTCTACCGGATCAACCGGATCGAGGACATCGGGCGAGGCGTCGCGCGCGCCATGCGCACCGCGATCTCCGGCCGTCCCGGCGGCGTCTACCTCGACATCCCCGGTGACGTGCTGGGGCAGGCCATGGACGCCGCGGCAGGCGCGGACACCGTCTGGCGGATCGTCGACCCAGCGCCACGGCAGCTGCCGGCACCCGATGCGGTCGAGCGCGCGCTGCAGCTGCTGGCGCGAGCGGAGCGACCGTTGATCGTGCTCGGCAAGGGCGCGGCATATGCCCAGGCCGACAGCGTGATTCGCGACTTCGTGGAGACCAGCGGGATTCCCTTCCTGCCGATGTCGATGGCCAAGGGCCTGCTGCCGGATTCGCACCCGCAGTCCGCGGCGGCCGCGCGCTCGCTCGCCCTCGCCCGCGCGGACGTCGTGTTGTTGGTCGGCGCGCGGCTGAACTGGCTTCTCGGACACGGGGATTCGCCGCAGTGGTCGGCAACAGCCAAGTTCATCCAGGTCGACATAGCGCCCGCGGAGTTCGACAGCAACCAGCCGATCGCGGCGCCCCTGGCCGGTGACATCGGCTCGGTGATGACGGCGTTGCGTGACGGCTTGACCGCCTACCCCGTCACCGTCCCCGCGGAATGGACCGGGGACCTGGCCGAACGCACCGCACGCAACGACGCAAAGATGCGCGAGCGGCTGGCCGAAGACCCCCGCCCAATGCGCTTCTACAACGCGCTCGGCGCGATTCGTGCTGTGCTGCAGGATAACCCGGACACTTACGTGGTCAACGAGGGCGCCAACGCGCTGGACCTGGCCCGCAACGTCATCGGCATAGAGGCACCGCGGCACCGGCTGGACACGGGTACCTGGGGCGTCATGGGCATCGGCATGGGCTACGCCATCGCCGCCGCCGTCGAAACCGGCCAGCCCGTGGTCGCGATCGAGGGGGACAGCGCGTTCGGCTTCAGCGGAATGGAAGTCGAAACCATTTGCCGGTACCGCCTGCCGGTGACGGTCGTCATCCTCAACAATGGTGGCGTCTACCGCGGCGACGAGGCCCCCAATGGGTCCGACCCGGCACCTACCGTGCTCAACGCTCGCGCGCGTCACGAGCTGATCGCGGAAGCATTCGGCGGCAAGGGATATCACGTCGCCACCCCGTCGGAGTTGCGCTCGGCACTGTCCGAGGCGATCGGCTCCGGCGCACCGACGATCATCGACTGCGAGCTCGACCCGGCGGCGGGGGTGGAGAGCGGGCATCTGGCAAGCTTGAACCCGACCAGCAAGGCGGTCAGCGCCGGTGGGTGATACGCGACAGCAGCGCGTCGAAGAACTCGTTCAGCGATAGCTGCGCGGCCGACGCGGCGAGCGCCCGAGCGATCGGCGACCCCGGGCCGCCGGAATGGGTGGCCACGGCGATGTCCGCCGTGACCATCGGGTCGACCATCCGAACCGCGCGGACCTGCGGGCCCAACGGCGACGTCCACAACCAAGTGTGCGGCACAATACAAGCCCAGTTGCCCGCGGCGGCTTGCGCGAATAGCGAAGCGACCGAGTCGGTTTCGACCTGCGGCGACACCTCGATGGCGTGGTCGGCGAAGGCCTTGTCGATGATCTGACGGTCGCGCATGTCTGCCGTGAGCAACGCCAGCGGCAACTGCGCGGCCTCCGGCCAGGTCATCGTCGATGCGGCGGACCCCAACATATCCGCCGGGGACAGCAGCACATAGTGCTCCCGGTACAGCGGTACCAGGTTCACCTCATGGGCCTCGTCGGGCTCCGCATGCACGATCGCGGCGTCCAGTTCGAATTCCCGCAGCCGCCGGTACAGTTCGGTGCCCGCCAGCCGGGAAAGGATGTGCACCTTCGCCAATGGGTGCTCCGAGCAGAACGCGGAGAGCACCAGCGAGGCCGTCGTGGAGGCGGTGGGCACCGTGCCCAGGCGGAGCGTGCCGGTGATGCCGGACCGCACCGCATGCACCTCGGCCTTGAACGCGTCGTGCTCGGCGAGAATCCGCCTGGCCCACACCACCAACCGCTCCCCTTCGGGCGTGAGGCCCTCGAAGCTGTGGCCACGATTGATCAGCGTGACGTTCAGCTCCCGTTCCAGCTTGGCGATCGCCGCGGAGAGCGCTGGTTGAGAGACGAAGCACTTCTCTGCCGCGCGGGCGAAGTGGCGCTCCTGTGCGACCGCGACGAAATACTCCAGCTGACGGAAGAGCACCCACACCTCCTCGGCCCGAAGGAGTTTTGCTGAGGCTAACGCGTCACCGGCGCCCCAGCCAATCCGCGGGTCGACGGGGACACTCGGCGGCACGCGACGGCGGGGCGGGCCGAACTCGCCCCGCATCCCGAAAGCGACTGCGCTGGTGGGAAAACCCGCAGCGGTGATGAGCCCGCGCAAGGCGGCCGTTTATCTCTCGCCAATTGTGGTAATTCTCATCAGACCGGGCCAGGGCCCGCCATGAATCGAGCACCCACCGACATGGCGGAATCCAAGCGATGATCGGATCGCTACCGCAAAGCGGCGAACCCGCCAAAGTTTGCTGAAAGCGGCAGCGCCGAGACAGCCAGTAGAATAATCTGGTGTTTATCGCACCATACCGAAGGGTGGACGCCATGCGCCGCGGTGTTCGTTATCTGTTTGTTATGGTCGCGATCACGACGCTGAGCCTCGTCGGAGCGACCGGCCGCACCCACGCCGCCATTCCGGCACCCCAGCCCCTGCCCGGAATCGCCGCGGTTTTGCCGGCCGACGGCGCGGTGGTCGGGGTCGCGCATCCGGTGGTGGTGACTTTCACGGCACCCGTCGGTGACCGCGCCGCCGTCGAGCGGTCCATCCACGTGACGTCGCCGAGCAACACGCCGGGACACTTCGAGTGGGTCAAGGACGATGTCGTGCAGTGGGTGCCCAACCAGTACTGGCCGTCCCACACCCACGTCTCGGTCGGGATCCAAGCCCTCACTACGGGATTCGACACCGGTGACGCGCTGCTCGGCGTTGCCAGCATCTCCGGGCACACGTTCACCGTCAGCCGAAACGGCGAGGTTCTGCGCACCATGCCCGCTTCGATGGGCAAGCCCAGCCGGCCCACTCCGATCGGCAACTTCACCGCTCTGGAAAAGGAACGGTCCGTCGTGATGGATTCGCGGACCATTGGCATCCCGCTGAGTTCGCCCGAGGGATACAAGATCACCGCCCAGTACGCCGTCCGCGTCACGTGGAGTGGCGTCTACGTGCATTCGGCACCGTGGTCGGTCGACTCCCAGGGTTACGCCAACGTGAGCCATGGTTGCATCAACCTCAGCCCCGACAACGCCGCCTGGTACTTCAACCAGGTGAACGTCGGCGACCCGATCCAGGTCGTGGCCTGATCCTCGCCTGATCCTTCGCCCGCAGGCGCCCATGTGAAAATCGCGCGGTCCGCCCCGCCCAATATCCTGTGACGACCGTCACAACGATTGAACGGAAGGCCGGCCTGTATCGGTGAGTTTCCGGTAGGGCGAGGATCCGAGCGGGAGGCTGTTGATGACGGGTGATGCGGAGCACGAAGAGTCGACCGTTGCGGGTGCGAGCGGTCCGGCGCGCGAGCGGGCGGCCGGCCGGATTCGCCAACTGGACGCCGAGGACGAGCAGTTCCACAGCGCCAAGCCGGACGCGTCGCTCCAGCGGTCGGCCCGCCGGCCGGGGCTGAGGCTGACCGAGATTCTGCAGACCTTCGTCGATGGTTACGGTGATCGCCCGGTACTGGGCTGGCGGGCACGCTCGTTGGTCACCGATCCCGAAAGCGGCCGCACCACTGCGCAATTGCTTCCCAGATTCGAGACGATCAGCTACCGCGACCTGTGGGCCAACGTGGGAGCCATCGCCACCGCCTGGCGACACGACCGCGCCAACCCGGTCACGCCGGGGGACTTTGTGGCCACAGTCGGCTTTGCCAGCGCCGAATACCTGACCCTCGATCTGGTCTGCGGTTACCTCGGGCTGGTCGCGGTGCCGCTGCAGCACAACGCCACGGCATCCCGGTTGCGGCCCATCGTCGCCGAGGTCGAGCCGCGCGTGCTCGCGGCGGGCGCCGGCTACCTCGACCTGGCCGTCGAGGCGGCGCTGGGCAGCGCGTCGTTGCGGCGCCTGGTGGTCTTCGACTACTCCCCCCAAATCGACGATCACCGTGAGGCTTTGGCCCGTGCGCGGGCGAAGCTTTCGGCCGCAGGCATGCCGGTGACGATGGAGACGTTCGACGAGCTGATCGACCGCGGCCGCGTTCTACCGTCCGAGCCGGCGTACGCCGGTGACACCGACGAGCGGCTGGCCATGATCATGTACACCTCGGGCAGCACCGGGTTGCCCAAGGGGGCCATGTACACCGAGCGCATGCTGTGCAAGCTGTGGACCAACGAGCTGATGCCCGACTTCGCGGACACACCCGTGTTCAACGTCAATTTCATGCCACTCAACCACCTCGGCGGGCGCATACCGCTATCGACGGCGTTCCAGGCGGGAGGCACCAGCTACTTCGTCCCCGAGAGCGACCTGTCCACGCTGTTCGACGACTGGAACCTGGTGCGCCCCACCGAGATGGGATTGGTGCCCCGGGTGGCGGAAATGCTGTACCAGCGCTACCAAAGCGGCGTCGACCGGCGGGTCGACCAGGGAGCAGATGCGGAAGCCGCGGAAGCCGAGGCGCGTGCCGAGTTGCGCGAGCGGGTGTTGGGCGGACGCATCGTCACCGCCTTCTGCGGCACCGCACCGCTGGCGGCCGAGATGAGGGCCTTCGTGGAGAGTTGCCTCGAGGTCCACGTACTCGACGGTTACGGGCTGACCGAGGTCGGGATGGTGACCAAGGACGGCCGGATCGCTGCGCCCCCGGTACTGGACTACAAGCTCATCGACGTTCCCGAACTGGGTTATTTCCTCACCGACAAGCCCTTTCCCCGGGGCGAGCTGCTGGTCAAGTCGCTGACGGCCACGCCCGGATACTTCAAGCGACCGGATGTCACCGCAAACGCCTTCGACGCGCAGGGCTATTACCGGACCGGCGACGTGATGGCCGAGTTGGAGCCGAACCGCCTCGCCTATGTCGACCGCCGCAACAACGTATTGAAGCTCGCCCAAGGCGAATTCGTCGCGGTCGCCCGCCTGGAGGCCCTGTTCAGCAGCGCGGCCCTGATTCGCCAGATCTTCGTCTACGGCAACAGCGAACGGCCTTACCTGCTGGCCGTGATCGTGCCGACCGCCGACGCGTTGGACCGGTTCGCCGGCGACGCCGACGGGCTCAAGAACGCACTCCACGAATCCCTGCGCCAGACAGCCAAACTCGCCGAGCTGCAGTCCTATGAGGTGCCCGCCGACTTTCTCGTCGAGCTCGAGCCGTTCAGCGAGGACAACGGCCTGCTGTCCGGGGTGGGCAAGCTACTCCGGCCGAAGCTCAAGGAGCACTACGGCGAGCGGCTCGAGCAGCTGTATGAGGATTTGGCCGCCAATCGGGTGAGCGAATTGCGCGCCCTGCGTGAGGGAGCGGCGGACCGGCCGGTCATCGACACGCTAGCCCGTGCCGCGGAAGCACTGCTGGGGCTCGTCGGTGGCCCGCCCGAACCTGGCGCCCTGTTCGTCGAACTCGGCGGGGACTCCTTGTCGGCGTTGACCTTTTCCAACCTGCTGCGGGACATCTTCGACGTAGAGGTGCCGGTCGGAATGATCATCGGTCCGGCCGCCGACCTGGCCCAACTCGCGGAATTCGTTACGGCCGGGCGCCAATCGGAATCGCGGCGCCCGACGTTCGCGTCCGTGCACGGAAGGCACGCCGCCAAGGCCCGCGCGGCTGATCTCACGTTGGAAAAGTTCCTCGACCCGAAGGCCCTGGCCGAAGCACCGACCCTGCGGCGAGCCACCGGCACGCCACACACGGTGCTGTTGACCGGCGCCAACGGCTATCTCGGCCGCTTTCTGTGCCTGGAATGGCTGGAGCGGCTCGCCAAGACCGGCGGAAAACTCGTCTGCATCGTGCGCGGCACCGACGCCGCGGTGGCCGCCAAGCGGCTCGAAGATGTCTACCGCAGCGGTGATCCGCATCTGCTCGATCGCTTCCGCGAATTGGCGGCCGACCACCTTGAGGTCATCGCCGGGGACATCGGCGAGCCGAGCCTGGGGCTGGACCAGGCGACGTGGGACCGGCTGGCCCGCAGCGTCGACATGATCGTTCACCCGGCGGCGCTGGTCAATCACGTGCTGCCGTACGAACAGCTGTTTGGGCCCAATGTCGTTGGCACCGCGGAAATCATCCGGCTGGCACTCACCGCGCGCATCAAACCGGTTACGTACCTGTCGACGGTCGCGGTGGCGATGTCGGTCGATCCGGCCGAGTTCACCGAAGATGGCGATATCCGCACAATCAGTCCGGTGCGGCCGATCGGATCTGGCTATGCCAACGGGTACGCCAACAGCAAGTGGGCGGGAGAGGTGCTGCTGCGCGAGGCGCACGATCTGTGCGGGCTCCCGGTCGCCGTCTTCCGGTCCGACATGATCCTCGCCCACAGCCGCTACGCCGGGCAGCTGAATGTGCCGGATGCCTTCACGCGGTTGATCTTCAGCCTGCTGGTCACGGGCATCGCGCCGTCGTCGTTCTACGCGGCGACCACCACCGGTGACCGGGCCCGGGCTCACTACGACGGCCTGCCCGCGGACTTCGTGGCCGAGGCCGTGACGGCGCTCGGCGAGCAGCTCGCGACGGCCGACGACGAGCCGGAGCCGTCCGGGACGTTCCGCTCCTTCGACGTGATGAACCCGCACGACGACGGCATCTCCCTGGACGTGTTTGTGGACTGGTTGATCGCCGACGGCCACGACATTCGGCGCATCGAGGATTACGACGAGTGGCTTCGACGATTCGGTACGGCCCTCCGGGCCCTGCCGGACAAGCAGCGGCAACAATCAGTGCTGCCGTTGCTGGACGCCTACCGCCAGCCGGAGAGGCCGCTTCGCGGCGCGCCGGCCCCGACGGAAGTTTTCCGCGCGGCGGTCCAGGCGGCGAAAATCGGTGCGGACAAGGACATTCCGCACCTGTCGGCCGACCTGATCGCCAAGTACGTGTTCGACCTGCGGTTGCTCGGCCTGGTGTAGCGGCTAGCCGCGCACATGGACGTTCCGTCGGCGCCTGGGCCGGTGGCGCTGTCGAAGGTGGGCCATCGACGACGGGCAATGGGTACCCGTTGTTGCGTGCCTATGCTGGCGTCAAGGAAGGATGCTCGCGGTGAGAGGGGGATCGCCATGACGGCTGCTGCGGCGCGGGCCGTACGGTTCGACCGGTATGGGGGCCGCGAGGTGTTGTACGTGGCCGACGTCGACATGCCCAGACCCGGGCCCGGCGAGGTGGTCGTCGAGATTCGCGCCGCCGGGATCAACCCCGGCGAGGCGGCCATCCGAAGCGGCGCGATGCACGAGATGTTTCCCGCGACCTTCCCGTCCGGGGAGGGCAGCGACCTTGCCGGGGTGGTGACCGAGGTAGGCCCTGGCGTCGGCGAATTCGCGGTGGGCGACGAGGTCTTGGGGTTCAGCTTCCGCCGATCCAGCCACGCAACCCATGCCGCGGTCCCGGTGGGCCAGCTGATTGGCAAACCGCCTCAACTCAGTTGGGAGGTGGCGGGTTCGCTCTACGTCGTCGGTGCGACGGCGTATGCGGCTGTGCGGGCGGTGGCACCCCAACCGGATGAGACGGTCGGCGTCTCGGCGGCCGCGGGCGGGGTGGGGAGCATCGCAGTGCAACTTTTGGTGCGCCGCGAGGCGCGGGTGCTCGGCATCGCCGGACCGGGCAACGCCGACTGGCTGCGCGCCCACGGCGTCACCCCGATCCCGTATGGGGACGGGCTCGCTGATCGGCTGCGCGAGGCGGCACCGTCTGGAATCGACGCGTTCATCGACCTGTTCGGCCCCGACTACGTGCAGCTCGCCGTCGATCTCGGCGTCCCACCCGAGCGAATCGACACCATCATCTCGTTCCAGAAGGCCGCCGAAGTGGGCGCCAAGACCGAAGGCAGCGCCGAAGCGTCGACGCCGGAGGTGTTGGCCGAGATGGCCGACCTCGTCGCCAGTGGCGCGATCGATTTCGAAGTCGCCGCCACCTATCCGCTGGATCGGGTCGCCGACGCCTACGAAGAACTCGAGAAGCGCCACACTCGCGGCAAAATCGTTCTGCTGCCCACGGATTCACCATGACACGGAGGGGCCGACGACTTCGGCCTGGACGATCTCGACCACCTCCCGCGCGACCCCGGCGGCGGGATAGGCCGGCAGGGCGAACAGCCGCACGTGACCGGAGTCGTTGGTGCGGACGGGTTGACGGCGCGGATGGCCCTCGGATGAGACGGGGGCCATGGTGTCCTGGCCCCGATCGTCACCCGCGGTAGCCGGCCGAGGGGTGCCCGCCCAGCGAGGCCGTGACCACCGCGATCGGCATCCGCGACACGTACAGGTTGGCGCGCTCCTGGGGAGTCAGGGCGCTCCGCGCATGAAACTTGGTCGCCAGCAGGCGTGCCGACCGCAGCAGCGCCCGGCCGCGCCCCCCGGTGGGGCCGGTAAAACGGTGTGTGACAACAAAAGCCATGATCTTCTCCTTTTTAGAAGGGCCCGATCGGCTCAGGTCAGGCGGACAGCAACGGCGGGTGGCAGGCGCTTCGATGCGCGCGATTTACCGGCGATGGTCCGCGAAAGCTCAAGCGGTGGAACGAATGCCGGAACCGGATCGGGACAAGACGGATTTCGGATAGGGACTATCGCCTGGACTCATCTCGCCCTCACCTCCTCACGGCCACGACACGCGCGGGTGTCATTCCTTGTCACCTGAAACGGGAGAGGAACGAATGCCGGCGACGACGCCGACCGCACCCCTCTCGTCGGAGCTTCGGCACTGCACGGCGTATCCGGAACTCACCGATGGTGTTCCGGAAGCCACTTGGGCTCAACCCTTGGGTCCGGGAAGAGCTGTCCTGACCCGGGGCGTCTCTCGACGTTCGGGGTCAGTGGCCTGTGTCCGTGCAGACGCCTCACCTACCGAGGTGCTTGCGAAGACCTTTTTACACCGCGGCCCGATACCCGTCAAACTCAATTGGGTAACCATTGCGGCAGGTCGTGGGCCCTGCGCGCGCTGCGCAGCCGCTCGCCCCCAACCGACGCCTACCCTCGACGGCATGGCGAACACTCTCAAAGATCCGAACGTCGCGTCCGTGCTCGACCGCATGTACACCGAAGCGAAGGACCAGATGTCGCTGTTGCGTGCGCGGCATGGCGACTTCGACCGGCCGATGACCGCGCAGGAGCGGGCCGACGCGATGAGCGAGTTCTACATCCCGGTCACGCCCGAGGCCGGCCGATTGCTCTACGCCCTGGTGCGCGCGACGCGTCCCGCGACGGTCGTCGAGTTCGGCATGTCGTTCGGCATCTCCGCCGTCCACCTCGCGTCGGCGGTACGCGACAACGGCGCCGGCCGGGTGGTGACGACCGAACTCAACGACTCCAAGATCGCGACGGCACGACAGACGTTCGCCCAGACGGGGCTCGACGACGTGATCACCATCCTCGAAGGCGACGCGCTGGCCACGCTGGCCGGCCTGGACGGACCGGTCGATTTCGTCCTGCTCGACGGTTGGAAGGACCTGTACCTGCCGGTGCTCGAGCTGCTCGAACCGCGGCTGTCCACGGGTGCGTTGGTGGTCGCCGACAACACCAGCGCCGCCGACACCCAGCCCTATCTGGACCGGGTCCGGGATCCCGAGAACGGTTACGTCAGCTTCAACTTCGCCGTCCGGGACAGCGACAGCATGGAAATAAGTTGCCGCACCGGGACTTAACGCAGCGATTCCTCGAGCCACGGCGTCAACCACTTCACCCCTTCGGGCGTGAGGTGGACGCCGTCGCTGCGCACCTTGATGCCGTCCACCTTGGCGGTGTAAACGCCGTCCGGGCATAGCTTTTTGTTCAGGTCCAGGATTTGCACGCCGCTGTGATGGCTCACCGTCTTGCGCAGCATCGTGTTCCACAGGTTGACCCGATCCGGCTGGTCCTCCGGATACAGACGCCCGTCCGGCTTTTCGCCGCCCCGGCTGTACGGCACGGTCGCGACTACCACTCGAACGCCGGTGGAACCCACGATGTTCAGCGCCCGCTCCAGCTCACCGTTGAGGTATGCGTCGAAGGTGGGATCACCGATGTGGGTCCACTGACCCTCGTTGACGCGGTCGACGGTTTCCCAGCGTCCGATGACCAACAGCGCGACGTCGGGTCGGTCCTGGGCGACCTGGGTCGACCATCTGATCGGCCAGCCGTCGCACTCGGGCCGCTGTTCCAGGGTCTGCCCGATGTACCGATACGGCGTGCCGCGCACCAGGCTGCAGCCGATGACGGTGTGGTCGAGGAACGCGAATCCCGGTGTCGGCGGCAGGTAATGCATCCACGTCCACCCGATCGAATCGCCGAATACCGAAACGGTGAACGGCCGGTTGGGATCGCGGGGACCGGTGGGGCGGCCGGCGCCGGGCGGCGACGGGGACACGGCGGCGACGGCCGAGACTCCCGGCGGTAGGCCGGCCTCGCGCAACCCGGGCCCGGTACCCACCGGGACCACCAGCAGGGTCACGGCGGCCGCGCTCGCCACGGTCGCCGCCGCCAACGGCAACAGCGGCACCCGCGCCGGCCGCCAGCGCCGGATCGGCTGCTCGATCAGCCACCAGGACGCCGCCGCCAGCACCACCGTGACGCCGCACCGCGCGGCGAACAGCGGCAGCCCGCTCCATCCGGTGCGTTCGCCGTTGAGCGCCAAGAAGATTGGCCAATGCCACAAGTAGACGCCGTAGGAGATGGTGCCCAGCCACACCAGCGGCGGCGCGGCCAGGATGCGGGCGACCGCCCCGCGCTGCTCCAAGGCCACCGGCGCCACGACGAGGACGGATGCGATCGCGACCCCGATGAGCAGACCGTGGCGGAATTCGCCGCTCCCGCCGGTCGCGTAGTGGGTCGCCGCCGCCAGCCCCGTCAACCCGACCAGCGGCAGAACCCGGGCGACGCGCCGCGCCCACCGGGTTCGGATCAGGCACCACCCGCGGTTCAGCGACGGCCAGTCGCGGACCAGCAGCGCCGCCGCCGCGGCGCCGATCAGCAGCGCCTGTGCGCGGGTATCGGTGCCGAAGTAGACGCGATCCCGGGTGCCGTCGGACACCATCACCATGGCGACCGCCGCCGAACCCAAGGCCCCCACGGTGGCGATGACGAACGTCGCGAATCGGACACCGCCGACGGTGGCACGGGTGAAGCGGCGCCTCGCGCGCGCGGCCAACAGCAGCGTCACCGCGATCAGCAGCACCGGCCACACGAAGTAGTACTGCTCCTCCACCCCGAGCGACCAGGTGTGCTGCAGCGGCGAGGGCGGTGCGCCCTGAGTGAAATAGTCGGTCTTCTGGGCGACGAACCGCCAGTTCGCCATCCACAGGAACGCCGCGATCGCGTCGTCGCGCAGGCCGGTGAGCGAGCGGTCCGGAAGAAATTGGCGCGCCGCGCCCACCGTGAGCACCATCAACACCAGGGCCGGCAGTAGCCGGCGCGCCCGGCGAATCCAGAAGCCGGTTAGCTCAATACGGCCGGTTCGGCCCAGCTCGTCCAACAGCAGTGAGGTAATCAGGAATCCGCTCAGCACGAAGAAGACGTCGACACCGATGAATCCGCCGCCCACCCCGGGGATACCGCCGTGCCCGACGAGCACCAGAGCGACGGCGATCGCGCGCAGCCCGTCGAGCGCCGGAATCCCGCTGCGCCGCTCCGGTGAGTCCCAGATCGCCAGCCGACCGGCCCTGCGCACGGGAGCGACCCACCGGGTCCGCCGACCACGACGAGCCGGCGCGGGATGGGTCCCGCCCGGCTCAGCGCTCGCGGTTAGCGCGCCCTGACCACCTTGTCGCCCGGCGCCATCGTTGATGCCGATACGTCGCTGCCCCTCCTCTTGATCGGAGCCAGCTTAAAGGCGGCGGTGGCGGTTGCGCGGAAGACACGCAACGGTTTTCCGACTTCGTCGGAAAGTTCGAGCGGCGCGGCTGAGCTCCGGTAGCGACGGCCCGCCGACCTGGGCGCGAACGCGCGAGCCGCACCGGCGCGCGCGGCCCGACGGCCTCGCGACTAGGGTCGGGAACGACCAAACGGTGGTGCAGAGGAAGGTTCACCATGCGCGGCGTCGTGATGCATGCCCCGGGGGACGTGCGAGTCGAAGACCGGGGCGACCCCGAGATCATTCATCCGACGGACGCGATCATCAAGATGTCGGCGACCTGCATCTGCGGTTCGGATCTGTGGCCGTATCGCGGCGCCGACGAGGTGCACGACGCCCCGATGGGACACGAATACGTGGGCATCGTGGAAGAGGTCGGCAGCGAAGTTCGCGGCGTCAAGCCCGGCCAATTCGTCGTCGGCTCGTTCGTCACTTCGGACAACACCTGCGAGATCTGCCAGGCGGGCTACCAGAGCCGCTGCGTGCACGGTGAGCTTATGGGCCACATCGGCACCCAGGCCCAGTACGCGCGCATCCCGCTGGCCGACGGCACCCTGGTGGCCACGCCCGAGGTGCCGCCCGCCGAGATGATCCCCAGCCTGCTGGCGGCCTCCGACGTGTTGGGCACCGGCTGGTTCGCTGCGGTGGCGGCCGAGGCCGGTCCCGGCAAGACCGTCACGGTGGTAGGTGACGGAGCGGTCGGACTGCTCGGGGTCCTGGCCGCCAGGCAACTCGGCGCCGAGCGGGTCATCGCGATGAGTCGGCACCGCGATCGCCAAGCCTTGGCCCGCGAATTCGGAGCGACGGACATCGTCGAAGAACGCGGCGACGAAGGTGTGGCCAGGATCAAGGACCTGACCAACGGCCTCGGCGCCCACAGCGTCGTCGAGGCGGTCGGCACCCAGCAATCGATGATGCAGGCGATCTCCTGCACGCGACCGGGCGGTCACGTCGGCTACGTCGGCCTCTCGCACGACGTCGCGCTGCCCGGCGATGAGCTGTTCTTCTCCCTGGTCCACCTGCACGGCGGCCTCGCGCCGGTACGTCGATTCCTGCCCGAGTTGATCAGACTGATCTGGAACAACGAGATCAATCCGGGCAAGGTGTTCGATCTGAACCTGCCGCTCCAGGACGCCGCCGAAGGTTACAAGGCGATGGACGAACGTCGCGCGGTCAAGGTGCTACTCACCGTCTGAGGACCGACTGCTCAGCGCTCGACCCACCGCGAGTTCAACGCGAAGTCCGACAGATACTTCGTGGAACTCCAGCCGCCATCGACGACGATTGTCTGCCCGTTGATGAAACTGCCACCCGGGGAACACAGGAAGGCAACGGTGCTGGCCATGTCGTCGATGGTTCCCAGCCGCTGATGCGGCGTCATCTCGGTGTTGATTCTTCGGAACCTCTCGTCTTGCAAACGCTTCTCGACCATCGCAGTGACCGTCACTCCCGGCGCCACGGCGTTGCATCGGATGCCGGCCGCCCCGTACTGGCAGGCGATGTGGGTGGTGAGTGCGGTCAGCCCGCCCTTGGCCGCCGAGTAGGCGCCGCCGCGCAGGCCGCCGACGACGGCGAAGGTCGACGTGATGTTGATGATCGCCGACCCGGGCCTCATGTGCGGCAACACCTCCCGCGCCAGCCTGAACGGTGCCCGCAGCATCAAACTCAGGAAATAGTCCAGTGTTTCGTCATCGGTCTCGTGCAGCGGTTTGGGGCTGCCCACCCCGGCGTTGTTGATCAGGAAGTCGACGTGGCCCCAGCGGCTGAGCGCGATGTCCACGATGCGGCCCGGCGCGTCGTCTTGGGTCAGATCGACCGCGAGGGTCGCGACACGGCTCGGATCGTTGATGGACCTTTCCAGCTCGGCCAGCCGGCCCCGGTCCCGGCCCGTACCGACGATCGCCATCCCCATCTCGGCGAGTTTCGTCGCGCAGCCCAGGCCGATGCCGCTGCTTGCTCCCGTAACGATCGCAACCTGCATGTCACCCGTCCACCTTCGTCAGTGCCACCTTGATCTGCTGCTTGAGCACCTTTCCCGCATCGTTCTTCGGCAGCGTGTCCCAGAAGACGACCTGTTCTGGCGCCTTGAATTTGGCGACGCCCTTGCTCTGCAGCAGGGCAAGCAGGCTCGTGACGTCCGGCCGGGACGAACCCGCGGGAACGATCACGGCGCACGCGCGCTCTCCGGTGCGGTCGTCGGGGAGCCCCACCACCGCGATCTCGGCCACGCCGGGATGATCGGCCAGCAAGTCTTCGACCTCCTTGGCCGAGATGTTCTCGCCGTTGCGGATGATGACGTCCTTGGCCCTGCCGGTCACCACCAGGTATTGGCCATCGACCCAGCGTCCCAGGTCGCCCGTGCGGAAATAGCCTGCCTCGTCGAACGATTCGGCCTCATCCTCGGGGTGCAGGTACCCCAGCAGCATTTGCGGGCCCCGGACGCAGATTTCACCCTCGCCGGCCGGCGCCGCCTCGTGCGCGGCCAGTTTGATCTCGGCGATGCCGGCGCGCCCGTCGGTGTCGGCGGCGCGAGCCGTCTCGTCTCGCCTTAGCGCGCCGACCGTCGTGACCGGCACTTCCGTACAGCCGTACACCCGGGTGATCACCGCCCGGTCAAAATACGCACCGGCCCGCCGGATCAATGACGGCGACACGGCGGCGCCACCACAGATGAACACCTTCAACGCGGGCAGCCGGCTGCCGGCGCGCTCGGCGGCCGACAGCAGCTGTTGCAGAAACGGTGTCGCCCCGGCCATGTGGGTGCACCGCTCGCCGTCCATCAGCGTCACCGCCACCGAGGGGTCCCACCGGTCCATCAGGATCGCGGACGTGCCCAAAAGCAGCGGACACTCGAACGCGTAGATCGACCCGCCGATGTGCGCGACCGGTGACGGCACCAGGAACGCGTCACCTGGGTTGACGTCCCAATGATCACGGATTTGGCAAATCAGTGCATAGATCGAATTATGGCTGTGCAGAACACCTTTCGGGCGTCCCGAGGTGCCGGAGGTATACAGGACCATCCGCACGGCATCGGGATCTAGGCTCGGCAACTGCGTCGAGTCCGACCGCTGGGCCAGCAGCTGCGGGTACGGCGTGTGCGGGCCGCCTTGCCCCGTTTCGGAGCCGCGCAGCACCACCACTTCGGGCGCCCGCTCCATCGCGGCCATCACGCCGTCGAGCATCGCCACGTAGTCGTGACCGCCGAACCGGTGCGGGACGAAGATCATGGCGGCGCCGACGTCTTCGAGGATGAAGCGCAGCTCGCGGTCGCGCAGCGACGGCAGGATCGGGTTCACCACCATCCCGGCCAGGGTGGCGGCCAGATAGACGACCGCGGCCTCGTGCCAGTTCGGCAGCATGAAGGACACGGCGCTGCCCTGCGGAATCCGCGCCAGCAGGGCGTTCGCCAACCCGGCGGCCTGGGCGTAGAGCGTGGCAGCGTCGAGCCGAATGTTCCCGTCTACCAGCACAACCCGCTGCGGTGTAGTCGCCGCGGCCACCCGCAGGGAGTCGGCCAGCGTGGTATCAACCCACAGCTCGCGCCGGTAGGCGTCCGCCGCGCGTGCGGGATCTTGGCGAGCCGGGGCGATCACCGCAACAACCTAATCTTTCACGCGGCGCATTGTCATCGACTACCGGAAATCCGAGGACAGGTGGGACGAGTTCCCGGAGGCCAAGAGCATCCTGGGCTACGCGCCCGAGTAGGGCGGTCACCAGCGCGCCGATCAGCGGGTCTCGAAGTGGCGGCGGATGCCGGCCAGCATCGCGATGTGCGCCCTGACGGCTTCACGAGTGGTCATCGGGGCCAGCGGCCGGGGCGCCGCTATCCGGATTCGCTCGGTGACGCGCGTACCCGCCGGGGTCGGCTCGAAGCTCACCCGCCCGCGCAGGCGCACCCCCGGCGACTGATCCGCCTCGGTCAGCACGTCGCCCTCCGCCGCCACCCGCAGCCGTGCCCGGTAGCTGATCGTCATCGCTAACGGCCCCAACGCAATCCGGTCCCGCACCCGATAGCTGAGGGTGACCCCGTCCGGGCTTTCACCGCGCGCCAACATCTCCACGGACACGATCAGCGGGTGCACCAGCTTGATGTTGTCCAAATCCACATAGAAATCGCGGACCTCGGCCGGCGGCGCGGGCACTTCCTCTGTCAGCGTGCGCTCGGCGTGGGCGACCAACCAGCTCACGCCGAGAACTCCAGAAGCAGCTGACCCGTCCGCCACCAGATCAGCACGGCGAACGCCGCCAGCACGATGATGGTCACGGCGGCCTGGATCGTATTGCGGCGCTCCTTCGGCGGGTAGACGTAGGCCACGGCGACCAGCGCACCCGTGACCAGCCCGCCCACGTGCGCCTGCCAGCTGATCCGCTGCGAACTGAACAACGGCACCAGGAATGTGAAGATCAGGTTGATCGCGATCACCGCCACCACCCAGCGGACGTCGAAGGCCAGCCGCCTGCCCACCACGAAGGTCGCGCCGAACAGGCCGAAGATCGCGCCCGAGGCACCCGCCGTCGCCGTGTCGAGGGGCGACACCAAATAGACCAGCACCGAACCTCCCAGCCCGCTCAGCGCGTACAGCGCGCCGAAACGCAGTCGGCCCAGCCACATTTCGAGCGGCGGGCCCACCACATACAGCGCCCACATGTTGAACAGCAGATGCGTCGCGCCATAGTGCAGGAATGCCGACGTCACCAGGCGGTAGAACTGGCCATCGGCGACCGCAGGCGGCCACAGCGCGAGCTGCTTCTCCAGGTTCCCCGACGCCATCTGCAAGACGAAGGCCACCACGTTGATGCCGATCAGGGCGTAGGTGAGCACCGGGGTCGCCGACCGCTGCCTCCCGCCGAACCGGGTGCGGGGCGCCCGGATGGTCCGCGCGCCGGCCCGCACACACTCCACGCACTGGTGACCGACGGCGGCGCTGCGCATGCAGTCCCCGCAGATATAGCGCTCGCAGCGGTTGCACCGGACGTATGTCGGGCGGCCCGGATGCCGATAGCAACTCGGAGCCGCGGGCGGCGAATCCGGCGTGGTGGGTGCGCTCATCGCCCTATTCTTGCCTGCGCCGCCGAGGCGGGCGCAGCGCATTAGCAAAGCTGTTCTCTGCCCACCCCGGTGCGCCTAGTGTTCTCTCCTGTGGAGTCGACATGAGCACCGGAGTGGTCGAGCGCTACCTGGAGTGCCTGGCCGCACACGACTGGGACGGTCTTGCCGCAACGATCGCCGATGACGGGCTGATCTCTCACGTCAGCGTGTTCTTCAAGCAGCCCGCCGCGCGGTGAATCGCCCGGGCGGCCACAAAAGTATTCCCTCACCCGCGAATTTGACCTAGCGTGTGACGGGTGAAATCAAACGGAAGCCCGGAATCGGTGCCCGTCGAAACATTGCACTCAGGTGATCCGATCATGGATTGCGGCCAGCGGTACATAGTCCTCGAATCGAAGGCCGTCGGCGACAGCTGTGTGGTCCTCGAGCTCGAATCCAGGGTGGATCACCAGCTGCAGGTCATCGAGAAGTCTTTCCCGGCGGGCTACCACGTCAACAGGGCGAATCACCGAATCTTATAGCCCGAATTACACGGCGGAATATTTGCGCGAGTAGCCGTTGGACGGCTACCGCGCATTCGTGTTATTCGGACTGAAGACGCGAAAAACGGGCGGCCGCATTTAACGGGTGCGCGCCGGCCGAGGGTCGTTGGGATTGTCCGGATCGGGATCGCCGAACCACCGCGACGGCGCCCGTTCGCCGTATGCGTCGTGCCATTCCCACCACTCGTATGGCGCGGTTTGCGGGTACCCGGCCGGCGAGTCCTCCCACTCCTCCTGGCGTCCGAGCGCGGTCATGTCGAGATAGCTCCAGGTGTCGCCCAGCGCTTCGTCGCCGCGGTTGTTGATGAAGTAGGTACGGAACACGCGCTCACCGTCGTGGATGAACGCGTTCGTGCCGTGCCATTGGTCCACGTCGAAGTCGGCGTCGAAACTGTCGGTGATCGTGTACCACGGCATCTGCCAGCCCATCCGGGTCTTCAGCCGCGCGATGTCGGCTTGGGGCGCCCGGGAAGCGAACACCAGCGTGGTGTCGCGGGCGTTCAGGTGGGCGAGGTGCCCCACGTGGTCGGCGATCATCGAGCAGCCGCGGCACGCGTGATCGGGCCAGCCGTCCACGCCCGGCTCGAAGAAGGCGCGGTAGACGATCAGCTGACGCCGCCCCGCGAACAAGCCCAGCAGGCTGACCCGGCCCTCGGCTCCCTCGAACGCGTACTCCCGCTCGACGGCCAGCCATGGCATCCGCCGCCGTGCCGCCGCCAGGGCGTCGTGGGCTCGCATCACTTCCTTCTCTTTCACCAGTAGCTGTTCGCGCGCGGCGGCCCAGTCCCGCGCCGACACGATAGGGGGTGTGTGCATGTCGTTGTCCTCCTTGGGTTTCACGGCCTCAGGCCACCGCCGACAGGCCGGCTGATGTGAGCAGGTACGCGTCCGGTGTCGCGGAGTCCTCGGTCGCGATCGCCAGTACCGAGCGGCCCACCTGCTCGGCGGTCAGCGCGGCCCCGGCGGCCCTTATGAACGACTCGACGTCAACCCCTTGCCGTTCGGCGTACGCCGCGACGGCTTTGGCGCCGAGGTCGGTCGCCGGCGTCAACCGCGGCAAGACGGACACGAAGCGGATGCCCAGTCCGGCCCCCTCCGACTCGATGGCGGCGTAGCTGGCGACGAACCTGACCGCCGCCTTCGCCCCCGCGTAGCCGCCGCTCAATGGCGACCCGGCGAGGGCGGCGCCGCTGGACATGACGATCACCGAGCTGCCCGGGGCCAGCGGACGCCGCAGCGCGTAGCGGGTCCAGTGAAACGCCTGCGCGACATCGACATTCCAGTTTTGGCTGAAGCTGTGCCAGCTTTGGTCCTGCAGCGGAACCATGTGGGGTGCGGCCCCGGCGCAGAGGACCAGTGTGCGCGGCCGGTATTCGTCGAGGAGCCGCCGCGCCGTCGCGGGGTCGGCGGCGTCGGCGGCGTCGGCGGCGACCGGGACGAAACCGTCGCCGAGTTCGGCGCGCACGTCCTCGAGACCGGACACGCTGCGCGCGACGCCGACCACCCCGGCGCCGGCCGCAGCCAGGGCGCCGGCGATGGCGCGGCCGAACCCGCGGCTTGCCCCGGTCACGATCGCCGTGCTGCCGGCCAGCCCACCCGATGGGAAGGTCAGGGGCTCGTTCATGTTCGTCCTCGCTCTCAACGGAAGGTGCGTTCACCAATTGAGATGCGGCGCGGCACGCGAATTCATCGCCGCCGCACCGATGATTTTCGCCCGCGCGCCGTCTCTGTACTGGAGTAGCGTTCGAACCCAGCCGAGACAGGAGAGGCCGTGCCGGCCCAAGAGGACTTCATCGCGCAGGCGGCGCCGTTTCGTGCCGAGCTGATCGCGCATTGTTACCGCATGCTCGGGTCGGTGCACGACGCCGAGGATCTCGTGCAGGAGACCTATCTCAACGGCTGGCGCGGCTATCAGGCGTTCGAGGAACGCGCGGCGTTGCGGACGTGGCTGTACCGGATCGCGACGACCGCCTGCCTGCGGGCGCTGCAGAACCGCGCCCGCCGGGTGCTGCCGGCCGGGCTGGGCGGCGGATCGATCGATCCGGACGCCAGCATCGACGCGACCGGCGGCGCACACGAATGGCTGGAACCCCTTCCCGACTCAGTGATGTTTCCCACCCCGAGGACAACGTCGCCGCGCGACAAAGCCTGCGACTGGCCGTGATGACCGCCCTCCAAGAGCTGCCCGCCCGTCAGCGCGCGGTGCTCATCCTGCGCGACGTGGTGCAGTTCAGCGCCGCAGAGGTCGCCGAACTCCTCGAGACGACTCCCGCCGCGGTCAACAGCTCGCTGCAGCGGGCGAGGGCCCGGCTCGCCGAGCTCTCCCCCGCCGAGGAGAGCCTCTCGGAGCCCGACGACGCCGAGCGCCGCGCGCTGCTCGACCGGTACTGCGCGGCGTTCGAAAACGCGGACATGGCCGCGCTCACCGCGCTGCTGCAAGCGGACGTGAAGCTCGAAATGCCGCCTCTCCCTGTCTGGTTCGCCGGCCGCGGCCCGGTGTTGGGATTCCTCGGCGCGCGCGCCTTCGCCAAGCCCGGTGAAATCGCGATGATCCCGACGGGCGCCAACACGCAACCCGCGGTCGCCGAGTACCGCCGCGGCGCCGACGGGACGATGCAGGCCCATTCCATTCACGTCCTCACCGCCGGCGCCGACGGGGTCGCCACCATCACGGTCTTCCTGGACCCCGGCCTGTTCAGCACGTTTGGTTTTCCGCCCAGCCGGTAACCTGTCCGCAGGGACGCGACTCACCGCCGGTTAGGAGAAAGAAGGAACTAACCCACCGGAGTCCTCGGTGTCGTCGCAGCTCCAAATGTGGACAGGTCCCCTGCGCCCCAGGATCATTAGGCGCGGTAGACGCAATCGAAGGGTGACCGAGTGAGGATTCCGGGCGTTGCCAGCGTCGTCGCCGGCATCACCGACGGAGCGGCGCAGGTGATGCGAGCCGGCGTGTCCACCGCGGCCGGCGCCGCGGGTGCGCTGCAGACGTTGGCCAACCCGGTCGCCGAACTGGCGGTCCCGGTAGTGCAGTCGGTGGCCCAAACGACCGGCCGGGCAGTCGGATTGACCGGCGCCGCCAGCGGTTCCGGTCCCACCGTCACGCCGCCGATCCGCTGGCAAAGCGGGCGCCGGGTACATCTGGACCTGGATCCGCTGCTGCCGTTTCCGGGCTGGCACGAGCACGCGCCGACGGTTGAGGAGCCCGTCCGCCGGATTCCGGGAGTCGCCTCCGCCCACGTCGAGGGCGCCCTCGGCCGGCTGGTGATCGAAGTCGAGAACGAAGCCGACGCCGACGCCGTTCTGGACCGGGTCCGGGACACGGTCTGCGGCGTGGCGGCGGACCTGAGGCTGGTCACTTCGAAGGACGCACCCCGCACCGCCCCGTTCGCCGATCCCGGAAACCCGTTGGCGATCCTGGTCCCCTTCAGCGCCGCGGCGATGGACGTGGCGGCCATTGGCGCCGCGGTGACCGGCTGGTTAGGCCGGCTCCCGGTCGCGCCGCTCAGCGCGCGCGCCGCCGCCGCGCTGCTCAACCACCAACCGCGCGTCGTCGCCGTGCTCGAGTCGCGCCTGGGTCGCGTCGGTACCGACATCGCGCTCAGCGCGTCGACCGCGCTGGCCAACGGGCTGACCCAGGCGGTCGGCACACCGTTGCTGGATTTGGCGCAACGCAGCCTGCAGGTATCCGAGGCGGCGGCGCACCGCCAGCGATGGCGGGAACGCGAACCGGAGCTCGCCTCGCCCACCCGCCCGCAGGCCCCGGTGGTGCCCGTCATATCGTCGGCCGGGCCGAGATCGCAAGCACCCCGGCATAATTCCGCGGCCACCTCCGCGGGAGAAGCGTCCCATGTGGTGGTGGGCGGCGCGATCGCCGCCGCCATCGACACCGCGAAGGGATCGATGGCCGGGCCGGTCGAGGAGTACGCGGACCAAGCCGCGAACGCCTCGCTGGTGGCCGCCGCTGGAGCGTTGTTGGCCGGGGGCGGCACCGAGAATGCGGCCGGCGCCCTGCTTGCCGGCGTGCCCAGGGCGGCGCACACGGGCCGGCAGGCATTCGCGGCCGTGCTGGGCCGCGGGTTGGCCAACGCCGGGCAACTGTTTCTCGACCCGGGCGCCTTGCGGCGACTGGACCGGGTCAAGGTCGTCGTCATCGACGGCGCCGCGCTGCGGGGCGACAACCGCGCCGTGCTGCAGGCGCGGGGCGACGTACCCGGGTGGGACGAGGACCGCGTCTACGAGGTCGCCGATGCGCTGCTGCATGGCGAGGAGGCGCCCGAACCGGACCCCGACGAGTTGCCGGCTACGGGCGCGCGCCTGCGGTGGGTCCGGGCGCAGGGCTCGTCGGCGACACCGGCGCAGGGCCTCGAACACGCCGATCTGGTGGTTGACGGCGAGCGCGTGGGCAGCGTCGACGTCGGCTGGGAGGTTGACCCGTTCGCCATCCCGCTGCTGCAGATCGCGCACCGGACCGGCGCACGGGTGGTGTTGCGCCACGTCGCCGGCACCGAGGACCTGACCGCCAGCGTCGCCGTCAGCCACCCCCCGGGCACTCCCCTGCTGCAGCTGGTGCGCGACCTGCGCACGGACCGCGGGCCCGTGCTGCTGATCACCGCGCTGCACCGTGACTTCGCCTCGACCGACACCCTGGCCGCGTTGGCCATCGCCGACGTCGGCGTCGCGCTCGACGACCCCCAGGCCGCGACGCCGTGGACCGCGGACATCATCACCGGCACGGACCTGGCCGCGGCGGTGCGCATCCTGTCGGCGCTGCCGGTGGCCAGGGAGGCCACGGAGTCGGCGGTGCGCCTGGCCAAGGGCGGGAGCACCCTGGCTGGGCTGTTGCTCGTCACCGGCGACCCGCGCACCCTGAGCCCGTTCGCCGTGCAGCGCTGGCTGAATCCGGTCAACGCCGCCGCCGCGGCCGCGCTGATGCAGGGCACCTTCGCGGCCTCGCGGGTGCTTCGGCTGGCCGATCCGACACCCCAACCGCTGACCGCATGGCACGCGCTGGACCCCGAGATCGTTTACTCCCGGTTGGCCAGCCGCACGCGGCCCCTGGCCGTCGAGCCCGGCGTCGCGCCCTGGCGGCAGCTCCTCGACGACCTGTCCTACAACCCGATTGTCGCGCCGCTGCGCGGGCCGGCGA
>NZ_LZJI01000076.1 GCF_001667775.1 Mycobacterium sp. E1747 | reverse complement strand
CGTCGGACACCACGTTGCCGTTGGCGCCGACGACGTTCACCAAGAACTCGGGATAGCCGCCGTTCTGGTTGGGGTCGTTGGCGACGCCGCGCACCGTGTTCGCCGGGGAGGCGATGAACCCGTTGCCGTGGGTGTAGACGCTGTGCCGGTTGATCCAATCGCGCTGGTTCTCGATCAGCCGGTCCGGGTTGAGCTCGCGGGCCGCGACGACATAGTCGCGCAGCGAGCCGTTGCGGTCCACGTACCGGTCGATGGACAGCTGGTCGGGGAAGTAGTAGAAGTTCTTACCCTGTTGGAACTGCGTGAACGCCGGGCTGACGATGGTCGGATCGAGCAGCCGGATGTTGGAGGTGGTCGCGCGGTCGTCGGCGACCTGCTGGGCGGTGGCCTGGGTGTCACCGGCATAGGTGCGGTAGGTGACGACGTCCGACGTCAGGCCGTACGCCTGCCGGGTCGCCGCGATGCTGCGGCTGATGTATTCGCTTTCCTTCTGCGCGGCATTGGGTTTGACGCTGATCTGCTCGACGATCAACGGCCAGCCGGCGCCCACGATCAGCGACGACAGCAGCAGCAACACCAGGCCGATGGCGGGAATCCGCAAGTCGCGCAGGATGACCGCGGAGAACACGGCGGCGGCGCAGATCAGCGCGATCGCCATGAGGATCAGCTTGGCGGGCAGCACCGCGTTGATGTCGGTGTACCCGGCGCCGGTGAAGGGCTTGCCGCCGCGGGTGTGCGACAGCAACTCGTAGCGGTCCAGCCAGTACGCGACTGCCTTGAGCAGCACCAGCAGCCCCACCACGGTGACCAGCTGGATGCGCGCCGAGCGGCTGAGCGCGCCGGTGCGCCCGGACAGCCGGATCCCGCCAAAGATGTAGTGCGCCAGCAGGTTCGCCACAAACGCCAGGAAGACGGCCACGAACAGGTAGCTGAGCAGCAGCCGGTAGAACGGCAGGTCGAAGGCGTAGAAGCCGAGGTCCTTGCCGAACTGCGGGTCGCGGATGCCGAAGTCCCCGCCGTGCATGAACAGCTGGATGCGCACCCAGTAGCTCTGCGCGATGATGCCGGCCAGCAGGCCGATCGCGACCGGGACCCCGATGCCCACCAACCGCAACCGGGAGATGACGACGGCGCGGTACCGCGCGACCGGATCGTTGTCGTTGCTCGGCACGAACACCGGGCGGGTGCGGTAGGCCACCGCGAGACCGGCGAAGACGATGCCGCCGACGAGCAGGCCGGCCACCAGAAAGACCACGAACCGGGTGACCAGGACGGTGGAAAACACCGAGCGGTAGCCGAGCTCGCCGAACCACAGCCAGTCCACGTACGCGTCGATCAGCCGCGGACCGGCGAGCAGCAAAGCGATCACGCCCAGGGCGATCAGGATCAGAATCCGGCTACGCCGGGTCAGCTTCGGCATCCGTGCGGTGGGCCGCATCCCCACTGGCTACGCTCCCTGCTCGATTGATCGACGGTGACAACTCTACGCATCGCGCGACCCGCGATCCGGCGCGCTCGGCTTCTAACAGCTCGGCGCCTGACCCCCCGAACTGATCGCGTGCAGGGCGTCGACCGCCTGGCTGAGGGTCTCCACCTTCACCAGGCGCAGGCCCGACGGATTGTCCGAGTTCGCCTCGTAGCAGTTCTTGGCCGGCACCAAGAAGACCGTGGCGCCCGCCGCGTGCGCGGCGACCATTTTGTGCGTGATGCCGCCGATCTGGCCGACCTTCCCATCGGCGGATATGGTGCCGGTCCCCGCGATGAACTTCGACCCGGTGAGGTCACCGGTGGTCAGCTTGTCCACCACCGCCAGGCTGAACATCAGCCCGGCCGACGGCCCCCCGACGTTGGCCAGGTTGAAGTCGACGACGAACGGGGCCCACGGGGCGGTGAGCACGGCTACGCCGAGGAAGCCGTAGTCGCGATCCTTGTTCGCGCCCAGCGTAATTTGGGCCACACCCGCCGGCTCGTTCTTGCGCCGGTAATCGAGGGTCACCGTCTGGCCCGGTTTGGTGTTCTTCAGCAGCCCGGTGAACTGGTCGACGTCGGCCACCGGGACGCCGTTGACCGCGTCGATGGCGTCGCCGTCCTTGAGCTTGCCCGCCGACGGACCCGGATCGGTGACCTTGGCGACCGTGACCGCGGCCGGGTACTTCAGATATCCCAGCGCGGCGTAGGCGGCGCTGTCCTCGGACTCCTTGAAGTCCGCGTTGTTGTCCTTGTCGACCTCGTCGCGCGACTTGCCCGGCGGGTAGATCAGGTCGCGCGGTACCAGCTGCTCCTGGCCGGAAAGCCACAGCGTGAGCGCTTCGCCCAGGGTCAGCTGGTCGCGTTGGGACACCGTCGTCATGTTGAGGTGTCCGGTGGTCGGATGCGTCGCGGTGCCCTCGATCGCCACGACCTGCTTGCCGTCGACCTCGCCGAGGGTGTCGAAGGTGGGTCCGGGGCCCAGCGAGACGAACGGCACCGTCACCACCGCGAGCAACACGCCGAAGACCAGGATCGGCACCAGCGCGACCATCAAGGTCAGAATCCGCCTGTTCACGCCGATTACACTAGACGGAGCCCCCGGGCCAGGTTCAGCCACAAGCTGACCCCGAGAGTGCCCACCCCGTTCCCCCGGTGAGTACCGTTGACGGTATGGCTGACCTGCCTTTCGGCTTCTCCCACGGGGAAGACCCCGACAAACCCGGGAAGAAAGATCCCAATTCGGGCTCTGGCGGCTCCGATCCGTTCGGCGCATTCGGCATGGGCGACCTGGGGCAGATCTTCACCCAGCTGGGCCAGATGTTCTCCAGCGCGGGCACCGTGATGGCCGGGGGCGAGCCGTCCGGACCGGTCAACTACGAGCTGGCGCGCCGGGTGGCGACGAACTCGATCGGGTTCGTGGCGCCGATCCCGGCCACGACGCATTCGGCGATCGGCGACGCGGTGCACCTGGCCGAGACTTGGCTGGACGGCGCCACGGCGCTGCCCGCCGGCACCAGCAAGGCGGTGGGCTGGAGCCCGGCCGACTGGGTCGACAACAGCCTGGATACCTGGAAGCGGTTGTGTGACCCAATGGCGCAACAGATTTCGACGGTGTGGGCGTCGTCGCTGCCCGAAGAGGCCAAGAGCATGGCCGGCCCGCTGATGGCGGTGATGTCACAGATGGGCGGGATGGCCTTCGGCTCCCAGCTGGGGCAGGCGCTGGGCCGGTTGTCGCGCGAGGTGCTGACCTCCACCGACATCGGATTGCCGTTGGGGCCCAAGGGCGTTGCGGCGATCCTGCCTGACGCCGTGGAGTCTTTCGCGGCCGGGCTCGAGCAGCCCCGCAGTGAGATCCTGACGTTCCTGGCCGCCCGCGAGGCCGCCCACCACCGGCTGTTCAGCCACGTGCCGTGGCTGTCGAGCCAGCTGCTGGGCGCCGTCGAGGCCTACGCGCGCGGCATGCAGATCGACATGAGCGGCATCGAGGAGCTGGCCCGCGACTTCAACCCGGCGACGCTGTCCGACCCGGCGGCCATCGAAAACCTGTTGGGGCAAGGCGTTTTCGAGCCCAAGGCCACCCCGGCGCAGACGCAGGCGCTGGAACGCCTCGAGACGCTGCTCGCGCTGATCGAGGGTTGGGTGCAGGTGGTGGTCACGGCGGCCCTGGGCGACCGGATTCCGGGGGCGGCCGCGCTGAGCGAGACGCTGCGCCGCCGCCGCGCCACCGGCGGCCCGGCCGAACAGACCTTCGCGACGTTGGTGGGCCTGGAGCTGCGGCCCCGCAAGATGCGCGAGGCGGCCGCGCTGTGGGAGCGCCTCACCGAAGCCGCCGGCGTGGACGCCCGCGACGCCCTCTGGCAACACCCCGACCTGCTGCCCGAGGCCGAGGACCTCGACGAGCCGGCCGGCTTCATCGACCGCGTCATCGGCGGCGACACCAGCGGCATCGACGAGGCGATCGCCAGGCTCGAGGAGAACCCCGAGGATCCGGGCCCCGGCCCTGTGGATAACTGACGGGCCGCTGCCCCGCGGCGTGGCACAGTGCAGCCGTGTCGCCGACCGCGCTTTCCACCTATGCGCTGGACCCCGCGATGCCGGTGCTGCTGCGGCCCGACGGCGCCGTCCAGGTCGGCTGGGATCCCCGCCGCGCCGTGCTGGTGCGGCCACCGGGCGGCCTGGCCGCCGCGGAGCTGGCCGCGCTGCTTCGCACCATGCGCTCTCCCACGCCGCTGGCCGAGCTGCGGCGGCGCGCCGTCGACCGCGGCTTACGGGACGCCGACGGCCTGACCGACCTCGTCGACCAGCTGGTCGGCGCGGGCGTTGCCACCGAATGCGTGAAGTCCCGCGGCCGGACGCCGTCCATCCGGGTCCACGGCCGCGGCCCGCTGTCCGAGCTGCTCGTCGAGGCGCTGCGCTGCTCGGGCGCCCGGATCGCCCGCAGCAGCCAGCCGCACGCCGCCGCGTCGGCCACCACCGTCGACCTGGTGGTGCTGTCCGATTACCTGGTCGCCGACCCGCGCATGGTCCGCGACCTGCACGCCCGGGGCGTCCCCCACCTGCCGGTGCGGGTCCGCGACGGCGTCGGGCTGGTCGGCCCGCTGGTCATTCCCGGCGCGACCAGCTGCCTGGGCTGCGCCGACCTGCATCGGCGGGACCGCGACGCGGCCTGGCCCGCCATCTCCGCGCAGCTGCGGGAAACCGTCGGGGTGGCCGACCGGCCCACGCTGCTGGCGACCGCGGCGCTGGCGCTCAGCCAGGTGAACCGGGTGATCGCCGCCGTGCGCCAACAGGACGCGGTGCCACCCCAGACGCTGAACGCCACACTGGAATTCGACCTCGACGCCGGCGCCATCGTCGCGCGGCAATGGACCCGGCACCCGCTGTGCCCGTGCTGACGCGCCGGCTAGCCGAGCCGCCCCTGATCCGGGACGTTCGACGACACCGACTCGTACGCCGTCCCGAGCTGCTGCAGGATCTCCGCGGTCAGTGTGCCGTCGTTGCGGTGCTTGTCCAGCGTTTCGATGATCGCCCTGAACAGGGAGTCAGCGGCGTCGTGCTGCGCTTGCTTTGCTGCCATGGGGGACAACCTAAGGCGCGCGGCGTCCGCCGCCCGCGAGCGGGGTGTTGCGAAGATCAAGCGCGAGGCGCGCGCAACGTCATGGATGATGGATACGTGGCAGACATCAAACGCGGCCGGGCGGCGCGCAACGCCAAGCTGGCCAGCATCCCGGTCGGCTTCGCCGGCCGGGCGGCGCTCGGCTTCGGCAAACGGCTGACCGGCAAGTCGAGGGACGAAGTCCAGGCCGAGCTGATGGAGAAAGCCGCCAACCAGCTGTTCACCGTCCTGGGCGAGCTCAAGGGCGGGGCGATGAAGGTCGGCCAGGCCCTGTCGGTGATGGAGGCCGCCATCCCCGACGAATACGGCGAGCCCTACCGCGAGGCGTTGACCAAGCTGCAGAAGGACGCCCCTCCGCTGCCCGCCAACAAGGTGCACCGCGTGCTCGACGCCCAACTGGGCACCAAGTGGCGCGAACGGTTCAGTTCGTTCGACGACAAACCCATCGCCTCGGCCAGCATCGGCCAGGTGCACAAGGCGGTCTGGGCCGACGGCCGCCCGGTCGCCGTCAAGATCCAATACCCCGGCGCCGACGAGGCGCTGCGCGCCGACCTGAAGACCATGCAGCGGATGGTCAGCGTGGTCAAACAGCTTGCCCCCGGCGCCGATATCCAGGGCATCGTCGACGAGCTGGTCGAGCGCACCGAGATGGAGCTCGACTACCGGCTGGAGGCCGACAACCAGCGCGCCTTCGCCAAGGCCTACGAGGACCACCCGCACTTCGCGATACCCCACGTCGTGGCCAGCGCGCCCAAGGTCGTGGTCCAGGAGTGGATCGACGGCCTGCCGCTGGCGGAGATCATCCGCGACGGCACCCGCGAGCAGCGCGACCTGATCGGCACCCGGCTGCTCGAGCTCACCTTCGACGCGCCCCGGCGGCTGGGAATGTTGCACGGCGACGCGCACCCGGGGAACTTCATGTTGCTGCCCGACAACCGGATGGGCGTCATCGACTTCGGCGCGGTCGCACCGCTGCCCGGCGGCTACCCCATCGAGCTCGGGATGACGATCCGTCTGGCCCGCGACAAGAACTACGACCTGCTGCTGCCGACGATGGAGAAGGTCGGCTTCATCCAGAAGGGCCAGCAGGTGTCGGTGCGCGACATCGACGAAATGCTGCGCCAGTACGTCGAACCCATCGAGGTCGACGAGTTCCACTACACGCGCAAATGGCTGCAGCGCATGACCGTGGGCCAGATCGACCGGTCAGTGTCCCAGATCAAGACGGCCCGGCAGATGGACCTGCCCCCCAAGCTGGCCATCCCGATGCGGGTCATCGCCTCGGTGGCCGCGATCCTGTGCCAGCTGGACGCGCGGGTGCCGATCAAGGCGCTGTCCGAGGAACTGATCCCCGGCTTTGCCGAGCCCGACAACGCGGTCATCTAGGCGCTCCACTGCCCCGAGCGTGACCTGATTGGTCCTAGGCGGCCACCTCGTCCTTGCGGGGGCGTCCGCGCGGCCGTTTGAAGCTCAGGATCGCGCCGCGGTCGAAGATTTCGCCGCCCCACACTCCCCACGGCTCGGCCCGCTCCAGCGCCGCCGCCAGGCACTCGCGCCGGATCGGGCAGCTAGCGCAGAGCGCCTTGGCGCGCTCGAGGTCGGCCGGGGTCTCGGCGAACCAGAGGTCGGGATCGCCGGCGTGACACGGCAGCGCCGGCGACGGCTGTCTGGAGACTGTCGGTGCCGACATGTCCTGCTCACCTGCTTCCTGGTCGGGGCTTGCCTATTTCGGTGATCCGGACCAGGGAGCGGGCTTTCGCCCGAAAAAGACTGTGGCCACGGATCCTTGACTTCGGGTCCGTGGCCGTTCGGTGAAAACCGGGGAGTTACGTAGCCATTCGGTGGACCTCGAGTCCGGACGCGTTCGTCGCGGCGGCGGCGCGATGCTTCAACGCGGCCGCCGGCACGGCGGTGGCGGCATGCTTGAGCGTGGCCGCCGCGGCGGCCACGTCCACACCGAACGCGTCGTTGATCATCGTGGCCACCTCCCTTCGTCGTGCCAGAACGCAGCTTCGAGGGTAAACCGTCGCCGACGCGCGGCACAAACGATTTTCTGACCTGCGGTTATCGGCCGCGCACCAACGCCAGCACGTCGGGCCCGTACTGCTCCAGCTTGCGCGCGCCGATGCCCGGGATCGCGATCAGCGCGTCCTCGTCCCCGGGCCGCAACTCGGCGATCGCGATCAGCGTGTTGTCGGTGAAGACGACGTAGGCCGGCACCTGCTGCTCCTTGGCGACGTCCAGCCGCCACGCCTTGAGCCGCAGCAGCAATTCTTCGTCGACGTCGGCGGCACACGTCTCACACCGCCGCAGCATGACCGCCGCGGCGGTGGACAGGTCCTTGTTGCAAATCCGGCAGCGCGCCGCGGGCCCTCGGTTGCGCCGGCTTCTGTTGGGGGCGGCGTCGGCGCGCGCCTGCGGCGCGATGCCGTTGAGGAACCGCGACGGCTTGCGGCCCTGCCGTCCACCCGGGTTGCGGGCCAGCGCCCAGCTGAGGGTCAAATGTATTCGGGCCCTGGTTATTCCGACGTAGAGCAGCCGGCGCTCCTCCTCGACGGCCTCGCTGTCGGGGCCGTGCGCCAACGCGTGCGAGATGGGCAGCGTGCCGTCGGCCAGCCCGACCAGGAACACCGCGTCCCACTCCAGCCCCTTTGCGGCGTGCAACGAGGCCAGCGTGACGCCCTGCACCACCGGCGGGTGCCGGGCGTCGGCGCGCAGCCGAAGCTCGGCGAGCAGGCCGGCAAGGTCCAACTGCGGCCGCTGCGCCACCTCGGCGTCGACCAGCTCGGCCAGCGCGGTCAGCGCGTCCCAGCGCTCCCGGGCACGGGTGCCCACCGGCGGCTCAGCCGTCAAACCCAGCGGTTCCAGGACGGCCCGCGCGACGTCGGGCAGCGGCCCGTCGGCGCCGCGCTCGGCCGCCCGCTGCAGCGCCAACATGGCCTGCTTGATCTCCTGCCGGGTGAAAAAACCCTCGCCGCCGCGGACCTGGTAGGGGATGCCGGCCTCGGTCAGCGCCTCCTCGTAGGCCTCGGACTGCGCGTTGACCCGGTACAGCACGGCGATCTCCGACGCCGGGGTGCCCGCGTCGATCAGGCGGGCGATGGATGCCGCGACGGCGGCGGCCTCGGCCGGTTCGTCGGGATGCTCGTGGAACGACGGCGCGGGGCCCGGCGGGCGCTGCCCAGAAAGGTGCAACTTGCTGCCGGCGACCCGGCCGCGAGCCGCGGCGATCACCTGGTTGGCCAACGACACCACCTGCGGGGTGGAGCGGTAGTCACGTTCCAGGCGGACCACGGTGGCGTCGGGATAGCGCCGCGAGAAATCCAGCAGGAACCGCGGCGATGCCCCGGTGAAGGAGTAGATGGTCTGGTTGGCGTCGCCGACGACGGTCAGGTCGTCCCGGTCGCCGAGCCACGCCGTCAGCACCCGCTGCTGCAGCGGCGTGACGTCCTGGTACTCGTCGACAACGAAACAGCGGTACCGGCCCCGGAATTCGTCTGCCACGGCGGCGTCGTTCTCGATCGCCGCCGCGGTGTGCAGCAGCAGGTCGTCGAAGTCGAGCAGCGTCACCGATTCGTCGCGGACCTTCAGCGCCTCGTAGGCGGCGTAGACGGTCGCGACCCGGGCGGCGTCGAGCGGAATGTCCCGGCCGGCCGCGGCCACGGCGGCCGGATACTCCTCGGGGGTGATCAGTGACGCCTTGGCCCACTCGATCTCGCCCGCCAGGTCGCGGACGTCGTCGGTGCTGGCGTTGATCCGGGAGCGGCTGGCCGCCCGCGCCACCACGGCGAACTTGGTGTCCAGCAGCTGCCAGCCCGTGTCGCCGACCACCCGCGGCCAGAAGTACCGCAGCTGGCGGTGCGCCGCGGCGTGAAACGTCAGGGCCTGCACCCCGCCGACGCCGGTGTCCGCGCCCGCGGCGGCGCCCAGCGTGCGCAGCCGGGAACGCATCTCCCCCGCCGCCCGCTGGGTGAAGGTGACGGCAAGCACCTGCCCGGCGGCCACATGACCGCTCGCCACCAGCTGCGCGATCCGGTGGGTGATGGTGCGGGTCTTGCCCGTTCCGGCGCCCGCGAGCACGCAGACCGGGCCGCGGGGCGCCAGCACGGCCTCGCGCTGCTCGTCGTCCAGCCCGGCGGTCAAGGCGTCGGCGACCATCGGCATGGCGTCCATCTTGGCAGTGATGGCCGACAAACGGCGGCCCCGCCCGGTGCGCGTCGGCATCTGGGTGTGGTGTTCCGGCGCGGAACACATCGCCGCCGGGCTACGTTAACGGGCTATGACCACTGCCCCGATCACCGTCTACACGACCTCATGGTGTGGCTACTGCCACCGCCTCATGACTGTGTTGAAGTCCAACGGAATTCCGTACGAGGCGGTCGACATCGAGCACGACCCCGCGGCGTCGGAATTCGTCGGGTCGGTCAACGGCGGCAACAAGACGGTCCCGACGGTCAAATTCGCCGACGGGTCGACGCTGACCAACCCGAGCGCTGCCGAGGTGAAGGCCAAGCTGGCCGAAACAGGCGCCTAAAGAGGCCCGGTCGCGCCGAGCCGCCGGTGTTGATGAACTGCTCCGCGACGCCTCCGAGTGCCGGGTCAGTCGATCGCGGCCCAGGATTCGATGATCACGCGCGCGATCGAGATCGACCCGGGCAGCAGCAGTTCCGATTCCGTGGAGCTGGTCCAGTCGCCGGCCGCGAGCGCCGCGCGCACCTCGTCGCGGGTGAACCACGCCGCTTCGGCGATCTCGCCGTCGTTGAACGAGAATTCCTCGCCCGGGTCCGCGACGGCGTGGAAGCCGACCATCAGGGAGCGCGGGAACGGCCACGGCTGGCTGCCCAGGTAGCGCACGTCGCGTACGGTGAGGCCGATCTCCTCGCGGATCTCGCGCGCGACGCAGACTTCGAACGATTCACCGGCCTCGACGAATCCGGCGAGCAGCGAGAACAGCCGCTCCGGCCACGCCGCCTGGCGGGCCAGCACCGCGCGGTCGCCGCCGTCGTGGACCAGGCAGATCACGGCCGGGTCGATCCGCGGGAACTCCTCGTGCCCGGTGACCGGGTTGACCCGCGCCCAGCCTGCCCGCGCCGGGCGGGTTGGTGAGCCGTCGACCGAGCTGAACCGCGCGGAATCGTGCCAGTTGAGCAGCGCGAGCGCCGACGAGACCAATTGGCTGCTGGTGTCGTCGAGGATCGACCCCAGCCCGCGCAGGTTCATCACCTCGGCGTGCACGTCGTCGTCCTCCGGCGCCTCCAGCGCGCCGCGGATCGCCCACACGTGGCGGCCGCCCTCGATGCGGCCCAAGAACACCGCATCCGGTGGCGGCTTGTCGGCCAGCTTGGCCGCGGAGCCAAGCACCACGCGGCCATCGGCCACCAGGACCTGACTGCGCGAATCCACCCGCAGCAGCGCCGCATCCGCCCAGCCGGCGGCGGCCGCCTCGACGTCGGTGCGCAACTGGTCGGCCCGGTCGGCGCCGACGCGCGACAGCAACGGAACGTTCTGCAGCTGAAAGTCCGCGATCGCCACTAGTGCCTGCCTCCGTGGCGACCCGCCGCGACCGGCTTCGCCGCTCTTGCGATCGCCCTGCCTCCGTGGCGACCCGCCGCGACCGGCTTCGCCGCTCTTGCGATCGCCACTAGTGCCCCGCGTGCCGGATGTAGAGCAGCCTGTCGTTGGCCTCCACGGCGTCCACCTCGGGCGCGCCGATGCGCAGCAGGTGGCCGTCGCGCACCACGCCGAGCACGATGTCGCGCAGATGGCGCGGGGAGCCGCCGACCTCGGCCGGCTCCACCTCTCTTTCGGCGATCGCCAGCCCGAAGTCCGGTGTCAGCAGGTCCTCGATCATCTCCACGACGCTGGGCGTGGTGGTGGCGAGCCCCAGCAGCCGACCGGCGGTCGCCGAGGAGACCACCACTGAGTCCGCGCCCGATTGCTGCAGCAGGTGCTGGTTTTCCGCCTCCCGGATGGACGCCACGATCTTGGCGTTGGGGGCGATCTCACGGGCGGTCAACGTGACCAGCACCGCGGTGTCGTCGCGGCTGGTGGCAACGATGATCGACGCCGCATGTTGCGCCCCGGCCAGCCGCAGCACGTCGGCCTTGGTGGCGTCGCCGTGCACGGTGACCAGGCCCGCGGTTGCGGCGTGCTCGAGGGTGCCGCGGTCGGTGTCGACGACGACGACCTCCCCCTGGGCGGCCTCGTCACCGAGGATCGCGGCGACCGCCGTCTTCCCCTTGGTGCCGTAGCCGATCACGATCGTGTGGTTGCGCACTCTGCTCCTCCAACGCTGAATCTTCCACCCCTGCCGGGACCGCTCGGAGAGCACCTCGAGGGTCGTGCCGACCAGGACGGCCAGGAACGCGATCCGCAGCGCGGTGAAGATCAGGGTGTGAACCAAACGCGCGGTTTCGCTGTAGGGGGTGATGTCGCCATAGCCGGTCGTCGACAGTGACACCGCGGAGAAGTACACACAGTCCAAAAAAGTCAGCGGCTCGCCCCGCACGTCGCGATATCCATTGCGGTCGGCGTACACGATGACGGCCGCCGCGAACAGCACGACGAGCGCGATGGCCACGCGGCGCGTGATCACCCGAATCGGGCCGGCGTGCTCCTCGGGGATGCGCACCACGCCGATCAACTGGTGGCCTCGCTGGGCGGTCAGCGTCTCTTCGAGACCGCTCAGTTGCCGCGACCTACCGTTGCGCACGGCGGTCCATGATCGGCTCGACGCCGCCGCAGGAGACACGCACGCGTCAATGTAACCACGATCGCGACCCCGGGACCCGGGCAGCGCGGGTCACCCGACGGCCGGCTCGGCCAGCAGCCCCGCCAGCTCGGCGGGGGCCGGCAGATCGTCTGGGGCGACGGTGGTGCGGGCGCGCACGTAATAGAAGGCCGTCCGCACCGAGGATTCCGGGGCGCCGGACAGGGCGGCCCACGCCAAGCGGTAGACGGCGAGTTGGACCGCGGCCTGCCGCAGGGCTTGCGGCCCGTGCGGTGGTTCGCCGGTCTTCCAGTCGACGACTGTGGCGCCGCCGTCGGGGTCGGCGAACACCGCGTCGATGCGGCCGCGCACCAGGGTGTCGCCGATCGGCATCTCGAAGGGCACCTCGACGGCGATCGGGGTGCGCGCCGCCCACGGCGATTCGGTGAACGCGGCCTGCAGCGCGGCAAGCTCCCGGGTGTCGCCCACGTCGGAGTCCGCCGCACCCGGCAGGTCCGCGAGGTCGAACAGGCACTCGGCGCCGTAGAACTGCTGGACCCACGCGTGAAACGCGCTGCCCAGCAACGCATGCGGGTCCGGCCGCGTCGGCAGCCGATGCCGCAGCCGCTGCGCCGCGCCCACGGGGTCGCGGGACAGGTCGACCAGGCCGCTGACCGACAACTGGCCGGGCAGCGCGCCGGAAGGCGGCTGGACCGCCCGCGCCCGCTCGGCCAGCACGGCGTCGACGTCGGCGGCCCAAGCCTCGACGTCGGCGCCTTCGTCGCCGGTCTCGCCCGCCATCGCCTCGCTCACCAACGCCGCGCCGCGCTCGACGTCGCCGCGCCGCCCGGCCAGCGGATCGGCCGGCCAGACAGCCTCGACGGTGTTGTCGCGCAGCGGGTTCCGGTCACCATCGCCCGGCGCGGGCGCCCACTGGTCCACCACCCCGCAGGGGTCCCCGGCGGCGGCCGAGCGGTCGATGACGTCCTTGATCTCGCACAGGAAATCCGACGGCCCGCGCGGCTTGATCCCGGTGGCACCCCAGTGGTGGCCGGACACCAGCAGCGTGTCCTCGGCCCGGGTGATGGCGACATAGAGCAGCCGACGCTCCTCGTCGACCCGCCGCTGCTCGAGCTGGCCGCGGTGATCGGAGATCTTGTCGGACAGCTGCTTTCGATTGGTGACGTCCGAGGTGTCCAGCACCGGGATTCCCAGTGCGCCCGCCGAGGCCCGGTCGCCCCGCAGCAGCGGCGGCAGCTCCGCCGGGTCGGTGAGCCAGGTGCTCCGCGACGCGGTCGACGGGAAGACCCCGCCGGACAGGTGTGCCACCGCGACCACCTGCCACTCCAACCCCTTCGCCGAGTGCACCGTGAGCACCTGGACGCGGTCGCGCGCGGCCACCACCGGGGCGGGCGGCAGGCCGTTCTCGACGGACTCGGCCACATCGAGGAAGGCCAGCAGGCCCGTCACCGACGCCGCTGCTGGCCGGTCGCCCGCGCCCGCGGCGTCCGCTCGTTCGGCGTAGCCGGCGACGATGTCGGCGAACGCGTCGAGGTGTTCGGTGCCGGTCCAGCCCGGCTGCGCCCCCGCCGCAGCGCGGACGTCGCAGTCGACGCCCAGCACCCGGCGCACCTCGGCGACCAGGTCCGCCAGGCCATGGCCCAGGTGGCCGCGCAGAGCGCGCAGCTCGGCGGCCAGCGCGGTGATGCGCTGATAGCCCGCCGCCGAATACGCCTCGGCCGGGCCGGGATCCGCGATGGCGTCCGCGAGGCACGCGGTGTCGGCGTCCGGGCCGGCCGCCATCGCGATCGCCTCCGGCGCGACGGCCGCGCCCGCGCCGTCGCACAGCGTCCGGGCGCGCCGCCACAGCGCGGCGACGTCGCGGCCGCCGAGGCGCCAGCGCGGACCCGTAAGCACCCGCATCGCCGCCGCGCCCGCGGTCGGGTCGGCGACTAGCCGCAGCATGGCCACGACGTCGGCGACCTCCGGGATGGACAGCAGGCCGGCCAACCCGACGACCTCGACCGGGACGCCGCGGGCGCGCAGGGCGTCGGCGATCGGCGCGGCGTCGGCGTTGCGGCGGACCAGGACCGCGGCGGTCGGCGGGTTCCCGCCGTCGGCCGGCCGGTAGCGGACGGCGAGCTCGTCGGCGATCCACTCGCGTTCGGTCTGCACATCGGGCAGCAGTGCGCAGCGCACGGTTCCGGGTGGGGCGTCCGGGCGTGGCCGCAAGGCGTGCACCGCGACGGACCTGCGGCGCGCCTCCGCCGAGATCGCGTTGGCCAGCCGCAGGGTGCTCGGCGGATTACGCCAACTGGTCCGCAGCTCCAGGGCCGGTGCGGGCGTGCCGTCGGACAGCGGGAAGTCGGTGGTGAAACGCGGCAGGTTGGTCGCCGAGGCGCCGCGCCAGCCGTAGATCGACTGGATCGGGTCGCCGACCGCGGTCAGCGCCAGCCCGTCGTCGACACCACCGCCGAACAGCGACGACAGGGCGACCCGCTGGGCGTGCCCGGTGTCCTGATACTCATCGAGCAGCACCACCCGGTAGCGGCCACGCAGTTCCTCGCCGACCTGCGGGTAGTTCGCGGCCAGCCGTGCGGCGCAGGCCATCTGCACGCCGAAGTCCATCGCCTTGGCGGCCCGCATCCGCTCACCCAACGCGTCGAGCAGCGGCACCAGTTCGGCGCGCTGGGTCTGGGTGGCCGACAGCCGCAGCAACCACTGGCTGGGGCCGCGGTCGCGCTGATAGGGGCCCGCGGGCAGGGTGTGGATCAGCCGGTCCAGCTCCACCTGGGTGTCGCCGAGCTGGCGGGTGTCCACCAGGTGTTCGGCCAGCTGACCCCATAGCCGCAGCACCATCGACGTCACCGCGGCGGGGGTCTTGTCGGTGTGCAGCTCCCCGCGGTAGCGGCTCACGACGTCGAAGGCCAGCTGCCACAGCTCGGTCTCGCCGAGCAGCCGGGTGTCGGGCTCGATGGGCAGCAGCAGCCCGTAGTCGCGGATCAAGGAGCCGGCGAAGGCGTGGTAGGTGCTGACCGTCGGGGCGCCCGCCGCGCCGTCGGGGCCCTGGGGGCACCGCCCGCTTGCGGGAAATCCGGCGCCTGCCAGCCGGGCGAGTCGGGAGCGTACGCGGCGCAGCAGCTGGCCGGCAGCCTTGCGGGTGAACGTCAATCCGAGGACCTGGTCGGGTTCGGCGTAACCGTTGGCGACGAGCCACACCACCCGCGCGGCCATGGTCTCGGTTTTGCCGGCGCCCGCGCCGGCGATCACGACCACCGGTCCGGGTGGGGCCGCGATGACGGCGGCCTGCTCATCGGTGGGCGGGAAAAGCCCGAGCGCGCAGGCCAATTCGGCCGGGCTGTAGCGGGCGTTCACCGCGCCGCCCCGTCCGCGTGCGCCGGGCAGGAGGGCCGTATCGGGCAATGTGAGCAGCCGTCGTTGCGTCGCGCGATGAACCGGGGACCGGCGGTCGCCTCGGCCGCGCGAACGAGCAGGCCGCGCCATTCGTCGCGCGCGGCCGGCGTCAGCGGATCCTGTTCGCGTTCCGTGGCACCCGAGGCCCCGGCCTTTCCGACGTAGACCAGTCGCGCGCCGCCGGGCTCCGCACCGGCCTCGACCATGCCCTCGGCCACCGCCAACTGATACATCGCGAGCTGGGCGTGCTGCTGGGCGTCGTCCTTGCTGACCGGCGTCTTGCCGGTCTTGACGTCGACGATCACCAGGCGGCCGGCGGCGTCGCGCTCCAACCGATCGACCCGGCCGCGCAGCCGGACCTCGCCGCCGCCGTCGGTGGACGCGGCCAGGGTCCCGTCGATCTCGACCTCGACGCCGACCTCGGTCAGCGCGCCTCGAGTCTGCGCCCGCCACTCGACAAAGGCCTCGATCATCGCGCGGTGCCGCGCCAGCTCGTTGGCCGAATGCCACGGCGCCTCGAAGGGCAGGTGCCGCCAGGCGCGGTCCAGCTCGGCCAGCAATTCCGGCGCGCTCCTGTGTGATTCGGCGACCAGGGCGTGCACCACCGAACCGATGGTCGAACGCAGATCGCGTGGATTCGTCCCACCATGGCGTTCGGCCAGCCAGCGCAGCGGGCAGTCGTTGAGCGTCTGCAGGGTCGACGGCGTCAAGGTGACGGCATCGCCACCACCGTGCAGCGGTTCGCCGGTGCTGACCGGGGTCAGACCGTGCCAGCAAGCCGGGTCGGCGTCCGGCACCCCGGCCCGGGCAAGCCGCGCCAATTGCGTTGCCGCACAGGAGCGGGCGGCGTCGTCGACCGCGCCGTCGGGCGCGCACACGACACCGCGCAGCCGGCCAACCAGCGCCGCCGAGGAGAGCACCCGGGGCGCCGAGACGGGTTGCGCTGCAGCCAAATCGGCGTCGCCGTCGGCGCACTGCGCGAGCTCGTAGAAAAACGCCGACGGCAGCGCCGCCTCTTGATCCGCCCCGCCGGCGTCGCTGTCCACCGCGGTCACCAGCAGTCGGCGCCGGGCCCGGCCCATCGCGGCGACCAGCAGCCGCCGCTCCTCGGCCAGCAGCGGCGCCCGCACCGACGCCTGCTCGATGACGCCGTCCAGCGCGTCCAGCAGCCGCTGGGTGGCGAGGACACCGCCGCGCGGAACGGTATTGGGCCACAGGCCCTCCTGCAACCCGGCGATGACGACCATGTCCCACTCGTGCCCCAGGGCGGCGTGGGCGCTGAGCACCCGCACCTGCTCCATGGCCGACGCCGGCTCCTGGTTCACGCTCGGCAGGTGCAACGCGGCGACGTGGTCGACGAGCCCGCGCAGCGACGCGCCCGATGTGCGGGAGACGTACTGATCGGTGATGTCGAACAACGCCGTCACCGCCTCCAGGTCCCGGGTGGCCTGCGCGCCGGTGGGGCCGCCGCGCTCGGCGGCCGACAGCCAGCGGCGCTGCAGGCCGGAACGCTGCCAGGCCGCCCACAGGGTGTAGCGCGGGTCTTGCCCCGCCTGATGGCAGCGTGCGGCCGCGTCCAGCACCGCGCGCACCCGCTGCACCGGGCGAAGCTGCGGTCCCGAAAGCGGCGCGGCGCCCGACAACGCGTCAGCCAGCAGGTCGGCGACATCGCGCGGCGCGTGGTCGGCGTTGGCGCGCTTCAGCGTTCGGCGCAGCTGCCGCAGCGAGACGGGGTCTACGCGCCCGATGGGACCGGTCAGCAGCGCCAGGGCACGTTCACCGTCGAGCCCGTCGGCGGTGGCCGCCAGGACGGTCAGCAGAGCGCGGGCGGCCGGCTCGTCGGACAGCGATCCGCTCGGCGCCGGCGCGGCCATCGGCACCCCGGCGGCGGCCAGCGCGCGCGGCAAGCGGGTCCCGGCCCGCGGCACCGAACGGACGATCACCGCCATCTGCGACCACGGCACGCCGTCGACCAGGTGCGCCCGGCGCAGCGCGTCGGCGATCATCGCCGCTTCCGCATGGACGGACGCGGCCAGGCGCACGCTGACCGACCCCTCCTCGAGCCCGGTGCCCTCGATCCGCCTGCCGGCGCTGCCGCCGGGCAGCCGGCCCGCGATGCCGCTGATCGCGCGGGCCACCGCCGGGGCGCAGCGATGCGAGACCGTCAATGTCACCGACGGTGAATCCCCGTCCAACAACCCGGCGGATTCACCGCCCCGGAAACCGAACACCGCCTGATTGGGGTCGCCGGCGAGCAACGCCAGCTCCGCGCCCGCCGCGAGCACCCGGACCAGCCGGGCCGCCTGCGGGTCGAGCTGCTGGGCGTCGTCGACCAGCAATACCCGCACCCGGGCCCGCTCGGCCGCCAGCAGCTCGGGATCGACCGCGAAGGCTTCCAGGGCGGCACCCACCAGTTCGGCGGCCCCCAGCGCCGGCGTCGTCGCCTGGGGCGCCGCGGTGCCGACCGCCGCCCGCAGCAGCATCACCTGCTCGTACTGGCGCGCGAACCGGCCGGCGGCGGTCCATTCCGGACGCCGGCACCGACGGCCCAGCCGCTCCAGCTCCTGCGGGTCCACGCCCCGTTCGGCGCAGCGCGCCAACATGTTTCGCAGCTCGGTGGCGAAGCCCGCGGTGGCCAGCGCGGGCTGCAGGTGGGCGGGCCACGCCACCGCCGCGCGCGGCCCGTCCTCGAGGTCGCCGGCCAGCAGCTCCCTGATGATGGCGTCCTGTTCGGCGCTGGTGACCAGCCGCGGCGGCGCGTCGCCGGCGCGTTCGGCGGCCCGGCGCAACACCGCGTACGCGTAGCCGTGCACAGTGCGGACCAGCGGTTCGCGGACGGCGGCCCGGGCGGTCCCCGCGGAGCGCGGCCGCAGCAACGCCGTCGTCAACGCGCTGCGCGCGCGCATCCCCAGCCGGCCCGAACCGGTAAGCAGCAGAACTGATTCCGGGTTCAGGCCGGCGTCGATCCGGGCGACCGCGGCCTCGATCAGCAGGCTGCTCTTGCCGGTACCGGGCCCGCCCAGCACCCGGACTCCCCCGCGCACGCCGGGCGCCAGCAGGGCGAGCGCCTCCGGGTCCCAGGTGAACGACATGGCTGCATGCAATCACAAGGGTCCGACAAGCCGGCCCGACCTGCGCGGCCGCAGGCCCCTACGCTGGAGCCCGCGAACAGCCCGACGAACGGTTGAGGAGGTAGAAATCGTGACGGACGTCTTTCCCAGCGACGAAGCGCCCGAAGGTGACGCCGCGGAACAACTGCAACCGGTCGACGCCGACGACGAAGCCGGCCTGGACACCGAATACCTGGCCACGGCCGATCGCGAGGCGAACGAGGCCGACGTGATCGAGCAGGCCTACATCGTCCCCACCGAGGACGAGTGGGAAGACGGACGCTGAGCCGCCCGCCCGCGAGCAACCGTGGCGGCGGCTGGCACGATCGACACGTGACCGCCGATCTGCATGTGCACCGCTACGGCCCGGCCGGCCCGGTGCGGGTGCTGGCGCTGCACGGGTTGACCGGCCACGGACAGCGCTGGCAGCAGCTGGCCGGCCTGCTCCCCGAAATCACCTTCGCCGCACCGGATCTGATCGGCCACGGCAGGTCGACCTGGGCGGCGCCGTGGACCATCGACGCCAACGTCGCTGCGATGGCCGCGCTGCTCGACGACGAAGCCGACGGGCCCGTGCTGGTGGTGGGGCACTCCTTTGGGGGCGGGCTCGCCATGCAGCTGGCCGCGGCACGACCGGACCTGGTGGCCGCGTTGTTGCTGCTCGACCCGGCGGTCGGGCTGGACGGCGAGCGGATGCGCCAGATCGCCGAGGCGATGCTGGCCTCGCCCGACTACCCCGACGCCGACGAGGCGCGCCTGGAAAAGGTGCACGGCTCGTGGTCGGACGTCGACCCGGCCCTGCTGGACGCCGAGATCGACGAGCATCTGATCGCGCTGCCGGGTGGCCGGTACGGCTGGCGCGTCTGCCTGCCTGCGATGGCGTCGTACTGGAGCGAGCTGGCCCGCGACATCGTGTTCCCGCCGGCCGGGACGCCGACGATCCTGGTACGCGCCAAGCGCACCTCGCCGCCCTACGTCGGCGACCGGCTGATCGCCGGGCTGCAGGACCGGTTGGGATCCGATTTCCGCCTACTGGACTTCGACTGCAACCACATGGTCCCCTACGCGGCGCCGGGGGAAGTCGCCGCGCTCACGCGCGACCTGCTCGAAGCGCGCTGATCGTGGCGCCGGTGACCGAGGAGCAGGTCGAGCGGGTGCGCGCGCTGGTCGCGGCGATCCCATCGGGCAGGGTCGCCACCTACGGCGACATCGCCGACGTCGCAGGCCTTTCCAGCCCGCGCATCGTCGGCTGGATCATGCGGACCGACTCCTCGGACCTGCCGTGGCACCGGGTGATCACCGCCTCCGGGCGCCCCGCGCGCCATCTGAGGGCCCGGCAGCTCGAACTGCTGCGTGCCGAAGGGGTGCTGGCCACCGACGGCAAGATCGCGTTGCGCGAGGTCCGCTACGACTTCGGGCGCTAGGAGACTGCTGAATTAATCCCGCGTGGCGGGGGTCGTTTGTTCTGCTGCTTTAGGGATGATTGGTGGGTGCAGG
>NZ_LZJI01000075.1 GCF_001667775.1 Mycobacterium sp. E1747 | reverse complement strand
CTAGCCACCATCTACGCCCAAGTCCTCGGCCTCGACCGGGTCGGGGTTGACGACTCCTTCTTCGACCTCGGCGGCGACAGCATCCTGTCCATGCAGGTGGTCGCCCGCGCCCGCGCCGCCGGGCTGGCCTGCCGGCCCCGCGACCTCTTCGTCGAACAAACCGTCGCCCGACTGGCCGCCCTGCCCGGCATCACCCAAGCCCACCAACACCTCATCGACGAAGGCATCGGGCCCCTCACCCCCACCCCGATCATGCACTGGCTGTTCAACATCGACGGCCCCATCGACCAGTTCAACCAAACCCTCGTACTGCAAGCCCCGACCGGCACCACCCCCACCGACGCCCTCCCCCTCCTGCAAGCACTGCTCGACCACCACCCCATGCTGCGGGCACGCGCCGACCACCGCGACTCCGGCCAGTGGTCACTGACCGTTCCCGAACCCGGGACGGTCGGCGCAGGCGAGTGCCTGCGCGCTGTCGAAGCACTGACCGATGAGCTGCTCGCCCAGGCCCGCTCCCGCCTCGATCCCGGCAGTGGCGTGATGCTGAGCGCGCTGTGGGTCACCACGACCGGTCAGTTGGTGTTGATCGTTCACCATCTGGCCGTGGATGCGGTGTCGTGGCGGATCCTGGTCGAAGACGTCAACATCGCCTGGGCCCAACACCGAAGTGGCCAGCCCATCACCCTGCCCCCCGGCGGCACCTCATTTCAACGCTGGGCCACGGTTTTAGACGAGCACGCCCACAGCGCGGCGGTCCTCGACCAGGCCGACACCTGGCGACAACTCACCGCGACCCCAGCAGCCCTACCCCCACCCCAGCCCGCCGACACCTACACCACCGCCGGCCACCTCACCGCCACCCTGGACACCGCAACCACCCGCGCGCTGCTCACCGACGCCCCCGCCGCCTTCCACACCGGCATCCACGAAATCCTGCTCATCGCCTACGCGCTGGCCTGGACCGAATTCCTCAACACCACAACACCGGTCGGTATCGACGTCGAAGGCCACGGCCGCCACGACGACCTGGCCCCCGACGTGGATTTGTCCCGCACCGTGGGCTGGTTCACCACCAAATACCCCATCGCCCTCAGTATCGCCGGGCCGAACTGGCACCACATCACCACCGGCCACCCAGAACTCGGCCCGATCATCAAGCACGCCAAAGAACAACTACGCGCCCTACCCCACCCCGCCACCTACGGACTACTGCGCTACCACAACACCGAACTCCAAGGACCCGACCCCACCATCGCATTCAACTACCTCGGACGGCTTAGTACGACCGCGCCCGAGGCTACAGAAGGGCTGTGGGTGATCAGCGAGGACGGTTTGTCGGCCACGGCCGCGGCCAGCACCGCACCAATGCCGTTGTCCCACACGGCCACACTCAATGCCGCCACCATCGACACCGACACCGGGCCACAACTCAACGCCACCTGGACCTGGGCAACCTCCACGCTCGATGACACCCAGATCGCCCGGCTCAGCCAATTATGGTTCGACGCCCTGACCGGAATCTGCACCCACGTCCAACACGGCGGCGGCGGACTAACCCCCTCCGACATCACCCCCGCCCGACTCACCCAACACCAAATCGACCAACTCCAACAGCAATACAACACCGCCGACATCCTGCCGCTCACCGCACTCCAAGAAGGACTACTCTTCCACGCCGCTACCGGTCAGGAAATAGGTGACCTCTACGCGATGCAACTCGACATCACCGTCGCAGGCGAACTCGAACCGCACCGACTCCGTGACGCCGTCCAGACTGTGATGCAGCGCCATCCTCACCTCGCCGCCCGATTCAGTCATCGATTCGACCAGCCGGTACAGGTCATTCCGGCCAACCCCTCGGCGGCATGGCGATACGAGACCGTCGAAGGCGAGGATCGGATCCGAGAGATCTGTGCCGATGAACGGGCCGCGGTCTGCGACCTCACCGCCGGCCCCACCTTTCGGGCAGCTCTGCTTCGCACCGGCGACAGCCTGCACCGAATTCTGTTGACGTTCCACCACATCGTGCTCGACGGGTGGTCGCTACCCATCCTGCTGCACGAAATCTTTTCCGCCTACCAGGGCCGGCAACTGCCGGTGCCGACACCCTACCGCCGGTTCGTCACCTGGCTCGCCGAGCGTGACCTCGATGCCGCCCGCGACGCCTGGCAAGAGGCGCTCGCAGGTTTGGAAAGCCCCACCCTGGTCGGTCCGCCGTTCCGACTCAGGCCCGGCGTCAAGAGCATCAGTTCGTTCGCGATGTCCGAGCGCGACACGCTGGCGCTGAATGAGTTGGCGCGTGCGAACCACACCACGGTCAACACCGTGCTGCAGGCGGCGTGGGCGCAGCTGTTGATGGGCTTGACCGGCCAGCATGACGTGGTCTTCGGTACCGCGGTCTCCGGCAGGCCCGTCGAGATACCCGGCGCCGACTCCATGGTGGGCCTGCTGATCAACACCGTGCCGGCGCGCGCACACATCACCACAACCACCACCACCGCCGACCTGCTCCACCAGCTGCACGACGCCCACAACCACACCCTTGACCATCAACACCTGGCGCTCAACGAAATTCACCGCATCACCGGCCACGACCAACTTTTCGACACCCTATTCGTCTACGAGAACTACCCCGTCGACACCGCCACGCTGCTCAATTTCGACGGACTGACAGTCGTCGAGTTCACCGGTCGCGAATCCAACCACTACCCACTGACCATGCAAGCCACACCAGGAGCCGAACTCGGCTTCCGCATCGAGTACGACACCGATGTCTTCGATCCGGAAACCATTGGTACTCTGCTTAATCGGCTGCAACGTGTCATGCTGACGATGATTGCCGATCCGCGGCTCCCATTGTCTGCGAGCGACATGCTGGACGCTGACGAGCGCGGCCGCCTCGACCACATGGGCAATCGGGCCGTTCTGACCGGGCTCGCACCCGCACCGGTGTCGATCCCGGAATTGTTCGCCGGCCACGTGGTCCGCTCTCCGCACGCCGTGGCCATCAGAGACGCGGACCGGTCGTTGACTTACCTGGAGGTCGACGCGGCCTCGAATCAGTTGGCGCACTCGATATCCGGTTGCGGAGCCGGTCCGGGGCAATGCGTGGCGCTGCTGCTGGGGCGCTCCGCCGAGGCCGTCATCGCCATGCTTGCGGTGCTCAAGGCCGGGGCGGCGTACCTGGCGATCGACCCGGCGCTGCCCGACGAGCGGATCGGATTCCTGTTGAGTGATGCCGCGCCCGCCGTCGCGGTCACCACCACCGCGCTGCGTCCCCGGCTGTCCGGGCACCCCCTGGCCATCCTCGATGTCACCGACGACCGCATCACGGCCCAGCCGCTATCGATGCTTTCGACGCCGGCAGCCGACGATATCGCCTACCTCATCTACACCTCGGGCACCACGGGCGTGCCGAAAGGCGTTGCGATAACCCATCGCAACGTGGCGCACTTGGTCGAGTCGGCATCGGCCCACCTGCCTGTACATCAGGCATGGACGCAGTGCCACTCCTACGCGTTCGACTTCTCCGTCTGGGAGATCTGGGCCGCCTTGCTCGGCGGCGGCCGCCTGGTCATCGTCCCCGAGCGGGTGACCGCCTCACCGAAAGATTTCCACGCGCTGCTCGTCGCCGAGCAGGTCACCGTCCTCACCCAGACGCCGTCGGCGGCGGCGGCGCTTCCCCAACACGGCTTGGACTCGGTCGCGCTGCTGCTTGGCGGCGAGGCATGCCCGGCCGAGCTGGTGGACCGATGGGCACCCGGGCGGGCCGTGATCAACGCCTACGGCCCCACCGAGACCACGGTGTACGCCACGTTGAGCGCCCCGTTGACCGTGGGTTCGGGGACGGTCCCGATCGGTGCGCCGGTGTCGACGGCGGCGCTGTTCGTCGTGGACGACTGGCTGCGCCCGGTCCCACCCGGAGTGGTCGGGGAACTCTATGTCGCCGGGCACGGCGTCGGCATCGGCTACCTCCACCGGGCGGGATTAACCGCTTCACGCTTCGTGGCCAGCCCGTTCGGGCCGGCAGGAACCCGCATGTACCGGACCGGCGACCTGGTGCGCTGGCGCCCGGACGGCCAGCTCGACTACCTCGGTCGCGCCGACGAGCAGGTGAAGATCCGCGGCTATCGCATCGAGCTCACCGAGATCCAGGCGGCGCTGGCCGCGCTCGACGGTGTCGAACAGGCCGCCGCCATCGTCCGCGAAGACCGCCCCGGCGACAAACGGCTCGTCGGTTACGTCGTCGAAAGGGACCGCGGAGCTGTAGATCCCGCTGTCGCCCGGATGGTGCTGACCGAGCGGCTGCCCGGCCATATGGTGCCGACCGCGGTCGTGGTGTTGCAGGCGCTGCCGCTGACGGTCAACGGCAAGCTCGACACCCGTGCCCTGCCCGCGCCGGAGTACCAAGACCGCAGCCGGTACCGCGCCCCGGCCACCCACATCGAGGAGATCCTGGCGGGCGTCTATGCCCGCGTGCTGGGTGCCGAGGGGGTCGGCGTCGACGATTCGTTCTTCGACTTGGGCGGGGATTCGCTGTCGGCAATGCGGTTGATCGCCGCCATCAACACCGGGCTCGATACGGACCTGGCAGTACACGCGTTGTTCGATGCACCCACGATCGCGCAGTTGGCTGCCCTTCTCGACGGCCCGGTGCGCCGCCGCGAGCCGTTGACCGCCGGCCGCCGCCCCGCGGTTGTCCCGCTGTCATTCACCCAAAACCGGCTGTGGGTTCTCGACCAGTTGCAAGGTCCCTCAGGGGTTTACCACCTGGCGGTGGCGCTGAAGCTGCGCGGTGACCTTGATCCCGACTCCCTGCATGCCTCGCTCGCGGACGTGGTCAACCGCCACGAAAGCCTGCGCACGCTATTCCCTGCACCCGATGGACTATCCCAACAACTCGTTGTTTCCGCCGACCGGGCGGATTTCGGCTGGGCTGTCATCGACGCCACCAACTGGGTGCCCGCCAGGCTAGCAGAGGCCGTTGATGAAACGGTGCGCCATCCCTTTGATTTGGCCTCCGAAATACCGCTGCGGGCAAAGCTTTTCCGTGTCGATACCGACGAGCACGTGTTGGTCGGCGTGGTGCACCACATCGCCTTCGATGGCTGGTCACTGGCGCCGTTGGTGCGCGATCTCGGCGAGGCCTATCGGGCGCGGGAGCAGGGGATGGCCCCGGACTGGACGCCACTGCCCGTGCAGTACGTGGACTACACGTTGTGGCAGCGGGCGCTGTTCGGTGCGCTCGACGATTCCAACAGCCGGATCGCCGCGCAGCTGAGATATTGGGAAGGCGCCCTGGCCGGCATGCCCGAACGCTTGGAACTGCCGACCGATTGGCCCTACCCCTCGGTGGCCGATCAACGCGGCGACAGCGTGACGGTGGACTGGCCGGCCGAATTGCAGCGACGCATCCGCGAGTTGGCCCGGTTACACGACGCGACGAGCTTCATGGTCGTACAGGCCGCCCTGGCGGTTCTGCTGTCGCGGCTCAGCGCGAGTTCCGATGTGGCCGTGGCATTCCCAATCGCCGGCCGAGGCGATCCCGCGCTCGATGACCTGGTGGGCTTCTTCGTCAACACCTTGGTGCTGCGAGTGGATGTTTCCGGTGACGCGACCGTTTCCGAATTGCTCGCGCAAGTGCGTCGGCGCAGCCTGCTCGCCTTCGAGCATCAGGACGTGCCATTTGAAGTGCTGGTCGAGCGGCTAAACCCCGCCCGCTCCCTGAGCCATCACCCGCTGGCCCAGGTGGCACTGGCGTGGCAGAACCTCCCCGGCCAGACGATCGACCCCGTCGCCGGGCTGGAATTGGGTGGTCTGCAGATCACTCAGCTGCCGATCGATACCCGTACCGCCCGCATGGATTTGACCTTTTCGCTGTCCGAACGCTGGGCCGATGACGGCGCGCCCGCGGGCATTCGGGTGACGGTCGAATTCCGTACCGACATATTCGCGCCCGACACCATCACCACGCTTGTCGAGCGGTTCCAGCGGTTACTGCTCGCGATGACCGCCGACCCGCGGGCTCGGCTGTCGTCCATCGATCTGCTGTCCGCCAAGGAGCACGCCCGCCTGGATGCCGCGTCCAATCGGGCGACGCTGGACCGGCCCGCCCCTGCACAGGTCTCGATTCCGGCGTTGTTTGCCACCCACGTGGCGCGGAACCCAGATACGATCGCGATGACCGACGGGGCGCGATCCTGCACCTACCGCGACCTCGACCTGGCCTCGAACCGGCTGGCGCACAGGCTGATCGGGCAGGGCGCGGGCCCGGGCGAGTGCATCGCGCTGCTGTTCCCCCGTTGCGCCGAAGCCGTCACCGCGATGCTGGCGGTGCTCAAGACGGGAGCGGCGTACCTGCCGATCGACCCGGCGACCCCGGCTTCCCGGGCGGAATTCATGCTCGCCGATGCCGCGCCGATCGCCGCCGTCACCACCGCCGGCCTGCGGCCACGCCTGACCGGGCGCGATCTGGCCGTCCTCGACGTGACCGACGGCGCCGTCGGTGACTACCCCGGCACGGCGCCACCCGAGCCTGAACCTGGCGATGTGGCGTATCTGATCTATACCTCCGGGACCACCGGCGTACCGAAATGCGTTGCCATCACCCATCACAACGTGACGCAGCTGCTGGGATCGCTGGATGGCGGTTTGCCACACCCGGGGGTCTGGCCGCAGTGTCACTCGCTGGCCTTCGACGTCTCGGTGTGGGAGATCTTCGGTCCACTCTTGCGAGGTGGGCGAGTGGTGGTGGTGCCCGAGGACGTCACCACGTCGCCGACTGACTTCCACGACATGCTGGTCACCGAAAACGTCGATGTACTCACCCAGACCCCCTCCGCCGCGGCGGTGTTGTCGCCGGCGGGTTTGGAATCTGCGGCCCTGGTGGTGGTCGGCGAGGCGTGCCCCACCGATGTGGTCGATCAATGGGCGCCGGGGCGGGTGATGATCAACGCCTACGGCCCGACCGAGACGACAATGTGCGTCGCGATCAGCACTCCGTTGACGTCCGGGTGCGCGGTGGTGCCCATCGGTACACCGGTACCCGGGGCCGCACTGTTCGTCCTCGACGAGTCGTTGCGAGAAGTGCCCAGCGGGGTGGTCGGTGAGTTGTATGTCGCGGGGGACGGCGTCGGTATCGGGTATCTGCGCCGGGCGGGGCTGACGGCCTCACGATTCGTGGCCTGCCCATTCGGGGGCCATGGCGCGCGCATGTACCGTACCGGGGATCTGGTGCGCTGGGGCGGCGACGGCCAACTGCATTACCTCGGCCGCGCCGACGAGCAGGTCAAAGTCCGCGGGTACCGCATCGAGCTCGGCGAAATCCGTTCTGCGCTACGTCAACTCGAGGGTGTCGAGCACGCCGCGGTTGTCGCCCGCGAGGACCATCCCGGCGACAAGCGGCTGGTCGCCTATATCACGGGAACCGCCGATCCGATCGACGCGCGTGCCGCGCTCACGGAGCGGCTTCCCGGTTACATGGTGCCCGCCGGGGTGGTGGTGCTCGACGCACTGCCGACCACGATCAATGGGAAACTCGATACCCGAGCCCTGCCCGCGCCCGACTTCCAGCCCGCCGACACCTACCGGGCGCCGTCCGATGCCATCGAGGAAATCCTGACGGACATCTTTGCCGAGGTGCTACGACTTGATCGCATCGGGGTGGACGATGCCTTCTTTGATCTCGGCGGCGACAGCATCTCGGCGATGCAGGTGGTCGCCCGGGCCCGCACAGTCGGTGTGCTGTGCCGCCCTCGAGACATATTCATCGAACAGACGGTGTCACGGCTTGCGCGCGTCGCCCAGATCAGCGATGGCGTCGGCGTTGCGCGCGACGCCGGTATCGGGCCGGTGGTGCCCACCCCAATCATGCACTGGCTGCGGGGCATTGACGGTCCCGTCGACCAGTTCAACCAGACGATGGTGATAGAAGCTCCCCAGGACGTGACCCGGCCCGACGTGGTCGCGCTGCTGCAAGCCCTGCTCGACCACCATCCGATGCTGCGGCTCTGTGTCGACCATGGTCACGCCGGCGAATGGTCGTTGACGGTGCCCGGGGTGGGTGCGGTTGACGCGGAAAGCTGCCTGCTCACCGTCGACGAGCTGACCGACCATACGGTGGCGGAAGCCCGGTCGCGGCTCAACCCCTTTGCCGGGGCAATGGTCAGCGCGCTGTGGGTGACCAGCGGCCGGCTGGTGTTGATCATCCACCATCTCGCCGTCGACGCCGTGTCTTGGCGAATTCTCCTGGAAGACCTGAACATCGGCTGGGCCCAGCACCGAAGCAGCCTGCCGGTCACGCTGCCGGCGGGCGGTACGTCCTTCCAACGCTGGGCGGCGATGCTGGCCGAGCATGCCCACCGGCCCGAGGTGGTCGACCAGGTCGACGCCTGGCAACGGTCGGTGCCCGACCACGCCGCCCTGCCCCCACCGCAACCCGAGACTGACACTTACGCCCGCGCTGGGCACCTTGCGGTCTCTCTGGACGCCGAGACCACCCACCTGCTGCTTACTGAGGTCCCCGCGGCGTTTCACGCCAGCGTCCAGGACATCCTGTTGATTGCACTCGCGTTGGCGTGGGGCGAGTTCGCGGGGACAGACGAGGGCGGGTCGATCGCAGTCGACGTCGAAGGCCACGGCCGCTCCGAGGATCTCGCTGCCGATGTCGACCTCTCGCGCACCGTGGGCTGGTTCACCACCAAATACCCGGTGACGCTCCCGCTCGGTGGGCCGCGCTGGCCGCAACTGGTGGCCGGTGACGCCGCCGTAGGGCCATTCGTCAAGCGCGCCAAGGAACAACTCAGGGCCCTGCCCGATGGCCTGACCTACGGTCTGCTGCGCTATGTCAACGACGACTCCGCACTGGCCGGGCCCGACCCCGCGATCGGGTTCAACTACTTCGGGCGGTTGCACGGGACCGACGCGTCCAGCGATCTCTGGCGGGTCAGCCGCGACGGCATGGCGGTCACCACCTTCGCCAGCGCCGTACCGATGCCGATCGCACACACCCTAGAACTCAACGCGGGTGCCGTCGACACGGGCGCCGGGCTGTGCTTGCGGGCCGAATGGTGCTGGGCGCCTTCGGCGCTCGACGACTGCCGGATCCGCCGGCTCAGTCGGTTGTGGTTCGATGCTCTCGTCGGCATCTGCGCCTACGTCCTGCGCGGCGGCGGCGGCATCACTCCCTCGGACATCGCGCCCGCGCGTCTCAACCAGCACCAAATCGACCAACTGGAACAGCGCTTACGGATTGCCGACATTCTGCCGCTCACTCCGCTCCAGCAAGGGTTGCTGTTTCACGCGACGGCGCAGAACAGCGACGGGGACCTGTATTCGATGCAGCTCGACATCGCCGTCTCGGGCCCGCTCGACGCGGATCGTCTCCGCGGTGCCGTGGACGCCGTCGTCATCCGCCACCCCAACCTGGCCGCCCGGTTCTGCACCCAATTCGATCAGCCGGTGCAGATCATTCCGGCCAACCCTCAAACACCTTGGCAATACGTCGAAGTCGATGCCAATGCCGATGAGCAGGTGCAGCGCATATGCCGCGCCGAGCGCGCCGCGGTGTGCGACCTGAGGGGTTCCCCCGCCTTTCGCGTTGCCCTGATCCGCACCGCACCGGAACGGTTCCGCGTGGTGTTGACCAACCACCACATCGTGCTGGACGGTTGGTCGCTGCCCGTGCTTCTGCAAGAGATCTTCGCCGTTTACTACCGCCAGCGGTTGCCGGCGGCAGTGCCGTACCGTCGGTTTGTCAACTGGCTCGCCGAGCGCGACCTCGACGCCGCGGAGCATGCCTGGCGCGAGGTGCTCGCTGGTTTCCACACTCCGACCCTGGTCGCAGCACCGGGCGGCCCGACACTGGGAAGCCGGGGCTTCGCGTCGGCTCGCGTGGCCGAAACCACCACCCAGGCGGTAAACGAACTGGCCCGCTCCTGTCACACCACCGTCAACACGGTGCTGCAGGGCGCCTGGGCACAGGTGTTGATGTCGATGACGGGCCGGCGCGACGTCGTATTCGGTGCAGCGGTCTCCGGCCGGCCGGCCGATGTGCTCGGCGCGGAAACGATGGTGGGTCTGATGATCAACACAGTGCCCATCCGAGCCACCATCACTCCGGCCACCACCGTCGCCGACCTACTCGGCCAATTGCACAACGCTTACCAGCGCACCCTGGACCACCAACACCTGGCGCTCAAGGAGATTCACCGCATCGTCGGGGTCGACCAGCTATTCGACACCTTGTTCGTCTTCGAAAACTACCCCATCGACGCCGCGGCGCTGACACACACCAACGGGCTGGCCATCACCGACTTGACGGGTACCGAATCCAGTCACTACCCGCTGACAATGCAAGCCCGCCCCGACCGCGAACTGAATCTTCGCGTCGAATACGACAGCCACCTGTTCGATGCAGAGGCCATCGAATCACTGATCGACCGTTTCCAGCGCGCGTTGGTGGCCATGACCGCCGACCTAGGGGGATGAACTTGACCACCAATCCGACGCGGAGACTGCTGTCTATCGACCTGCTCAATGAGACTGAGCACACCCGCCTGGACGACTGGAGCAACCGCGCCGTCTTGGACCAGCCCGCGGCGCAGGTGTCGATTCCGGCGCTCTTCTCCGCTCAAGTGTCGCGCACTCCCGAGGCCGTGGCCGTGACCTCTGACGGCCACTCGATGACCTATCGCGAACTAGACGCTGCCGCTAATCGCCTAGCGCATCTGCTGATCGACCACGGCGCTCGCCCGGGAGTGCGTATCGCGCTGCTGTTCCCCCGATGCGCCGAGGCGATCGCCGCGATCTTGGCGGTACTCAAGACCGGAGCGGCGTATCTACCGATCGACCCCATGCATCCGCGGGCCCGCATCGAGTTCATGCTTGCCGACGCCACGCCGATTGCCGTCGTGACGACCGCGGAGATGCAGTCGCGACTGGACGGACGCGGCATGACGGTCATCGATACCGCCGACCCCCGCATCGAGGCGCAACCCGAAACCGCCTTACCGTTTCCCGCACCCGACGACATAGCCCACATCGTCTACACCTCCGGCACCACCGGCGTGCCGAAAGGTGTTGCAGTTAACCACCGCAACGTCACCCAGCTGTTCGACTCGCTCGACATCGGGATTCCGTTGGGCCCAGAACAGGTCTGGACGCAGTTCCATTCCTACGCGTTCGACTTCTCAGTGTGGGAGATCTGGGCCGCGCTGCTGTTCGGCGGGCGGCTCGTGGTGGTGCCCGAGTCGGTGGCCCGATCGGCGGTCCACTTCCACGACCTCCTAGTCAAAGAGGGGGTCCGCGTGCTCACGCAAACCCCTTCAGCGGTAAGCAACCTCTCCCCCGACGGACTGGAATCCACGGCGTTGGTCATCGGTGCCGAAGCCTGCCCTCCGGCGCTGGTGGACCTTTGGGCACCCGGACGGGTCATGACCAACGTTTACGGCCCGACGGAAACCACGATGTGGGCGTCCAAGAGTGCGCCCCTGCTGCCGGGCTCGGGTTCGCCACCCATCGGATCACCGATCACGGGAGCTGCGTTTTTCGTCCTCGACGAGTTCCTGTGTCCCGTGATGCCCAAGGTGGTCGGCGAGCTGTATATCGCCGGGCGCGGTGTTGGAGTGGGCTACTGGCGCCGGGCCGGACTCACCGCTTCCCGATTTACAGCGTGTCCATTCGGACCGCCAGGAACGCGCATGTATCGCACTGGTGACTTGGTGCGCTGGCGGTCCGACGGGCAACTCGACTACCTCGGCCGCGCCGACGAACAGGTGAAGATTCGCGGGTATCGCATCGAACTCGGCGAAATCCGCACAGCCCTGAGCGGACTCCCGGCCGTCGGGCAGGCCGCGGTGATCGCCCGGGAGGACCGGCCCGGCGACCGGCGGCTCGTCGGTTACCTCACCGAAACGGTCACCGGCGCAGTCGATCCCATTGCCGCGCGGGAGGAGCTGGCCCGGCGGCTGCCCGGTTACATGGTTCCGGCAGCGATCGTCGTCTTGCAGTCGCTGCCGCTGACGGTCAACGGCAAGCTCGACACTCGCGCCCTACCGGCGCCGGAATACACCAACGGCGAGCGGTACAGCGCACCCAAAGATCCCACCCAGGACATCCTCACCGGCATCTATGCCCACATACTCGGCCTCGAGCGGGTCGGCGTCGACGATTCGTTCTTCGACCTCGGCGGCGACTCCGTTTCCGCGATGCGCGTGATAGCGGCGATCGGCGCCGAACTGGCCACCGACGTATCGATGCAAACGCTGTTCGACGCGCCAACGGTCGCCCAACTCGCCGCACACGTCGGTGGCGACGATAAACGGCTTCAGCCTCTTGTGGCCGCCCAGCGGCCCGACATCATTCCGTTGTCGTTCGCCCAGAGCCGACTGTGGTTCCTCGACCAATTGCACGGGCCATCAGCGGTTTACAACTTGGCGGTGACCTTGCGTCTGCAGGGCGCGCTGGATCTGGCCGCACTGCGGCTGGCCGTCGATGACGTGATCGCCCGCCACGAGACGCTGCGCACGGTGTTCCCTGACGTCGACGGCGTCCCTTTTCAACAGGTGCTGCCGAGATGGCCGAGCGACGTCATCGAGGTCACCGACGCCGCCGGGTGGTCACCGAACGTGGTTGATGAGGCCATCGAAGCCGCGGCGCAGCACGCGTTCGACCTGAGGACGGAGATCCCATTTCGAACCAGACTCTTCCGCATCGCCGACGACGACCACGTACTCGTGGGCGTGGTGCACCACATCGCCGCCGACGGTTGGTCCATCACGCCGCTCGTGAGCGATCTCAATGTGGCGTACGCCAGCCGGTGCAGCGGAGCGGCCCCCAACTGGGCTGAATTGCCGGTGCAGTATGCGGATTACACGTTGTGGCAGCGGGCGCAGTTCGGTGATCTGGCTGACGGCGGCAGCCC
>NZ_LZJI01000074.1 GCF_001667775.1 Mycobacterium sp. E1747 | reverse complement strand
GCGCGCTTCTCGTCGGACCTGCCGCACCCCAGCATCATGGACATCGTGGCCACCACGATCGCGGTGAGCGCCAGCATCCGTCGCACACCCTGGATGCTAGCCGTCGCACCGGTCGCGATCGGCCGATTCGAGCGACTCAGGGCGCGCGCCTGGGCCGTGCGCGTTCGCCCGTGAAGCCACGCACCACGTGTGCCCGCACGAACTCGGCCGCCACCTCGGGATCGTCCATGTCCCGCATCGAGGACGGCGTGCTGAAGAGTGAGAACAGGATGCGCGCATACCATTCCGCGGCGGCCTCGATGTCGAGATCCTTGCGCACCTCGCCGGTGAGCCGCGCGGCCGACAGGTAAGGCGCGAAGAAGTCGACGCACTCACGTAGCAGCACCGCGGCGTCCTTGGTCAGCAGCAGGCTGACCGCGTCCTCGTCGAAGTACTTCTCGGACGCGATGGACCGGCGGGCCTGAGTCACGAAAACGGCTGCTTGGCTGAGCTTTTCCTCAAGCGAACCGCCCTTGCCCATGGCCTTGGACATCTCGCGATAGAACCGCTCGGAAGCGTGTTCGGCGCACGCCTCGATGATCGCGGCCTTATCGGAAAAGTACTCGTAGATGGTGCTGCGCGACACTCCGGCCGTCCTGGCGATGTCGACTATCGTCGCCTTCTGCAGCCCCTGCTTGCCGAAGCAGGCGTACGCGGACTGCACGATCAGCTCGCGGGTATCGACGGGCTGGGCCGGTTGCGTCATAACGGCACCCTCTAGTCCGAGGGCGCCAGAATCAGCCCGCTGGTGGGCACCCCGGTGCCCGATGTGACCAGGACGTGTTCGACGTTGTCGACCTGGTTGTGCGACGTGCCGCGCACCTGGCGCACCCCCTCGGTGATGCCGTTCATGCCGTGGATGTAGGCCTCGCCCAGCAGCCCGCCGTTGGTGTTGATCGGGAATTCCCCACCGAGGGACAGCCGCTCGACGGTGGCGAAGTCCTTCGCCTCGCCGCGGCCGCAGAACCCGAGCTCTTCGAGCTGGGTGAACACGAACGGCGTGAAATGGTCGTAAATGAAGGCGGTTTGGATGTCTTGCGGCTTGAGTCCGGAGTCGCGCCACAGCCTGCTGGCGACCACGCCCATCTCGGGGAGGCCGGTGATGTCGTCGCGGTAGTAGCTGGTCATCATCTCGCCGTTGGCGGCCGCGCCCTGAGCGGCCGCGGTGATGATGGCCGGCGGCTGCCGCAGGTCGCGGGCGCGTTGCGCGCTGGTGACGACGAGCGCGACCCCGCCGTCGCTCTCCTGGCAGCAATCCAGCAGGCGCAGCACCGGTTCGACGATCCAGCGCGAATTCTGGTGGTCTTCCAGGGTGATCGGGCGCTGGTAGAACCACGCATCGGGATTCGTCGCGGCGTGCGCGCGGTCAACCACGGCGATGCGGCCGAAGTCGGAGTTGGTGACGCCGTAGGTCGACATGTAACGCTGGGCGTGCATCGCGACCCAGGCCGCAGGGGTCAGCAATCCGAACGGCGCGTAATGCGCCATGAACAAAGGGGTTCCCAGGTCGGTGCGCCCGCTGCCGCCGAATCGGAAGCCGGAGCGCTCGTTGAAGGCACGCCAGCACACCACCACATCGGCGACCCCGGTCGCGACGGCCATCGCGGCGTGCACGACGGTGCCGGCCGCCGCCCCGCCGCCGTGGTGCACGCGGGAGAAGAAGCTCAGATCACCGATGCCGACGTTGCGCGCGATCTCGATCTCGTCGCTGGTGTCCATGGTGAAGGTGACCATGCCGTCGACGTCGCCGGGTGCCAGTCCGGCGTCGTCGAGCGCGGCGCTCACCGCCTCGCAGGCCAATTGCAGTTCGGTGCGCCCGGATTCCTTGGAGAACTCGGTCTGCCCGATCCCGACGATGGCTGCGGCACCGGGCAGCGAGCCGCTCACGCTTGACTCGTTTCGGGCGCCCCGTCGAGCAGGCTGAGGACCGCGGTGCCCGAGACGTGGTCGCCCAGGCTGTTGGAGCCCTTGAACGTCACCTCGACGAAGTTCTCACCCCCGGTGCCCTCGGTCTTCCCGGTGACGCTGCCGGTGAAGCGCAGCGGGTCGTCCGGAAAGCACGGCACGCCAAGGCGAATCGACAGGTTCTTGACCATCGCTTCGGGGCCGGCCCAGTCGGTGAGGAACCGCACGCAGTAGCCGTTGGTGGTCAGGATGTTCATGAACAGGTTGGGTGAGCCTTGCTTGTTGGCGTAGTCGCGGTCGTGGTGCACGGGCATGAAGTCGCGGGTGGCGATCGCCCCGGCGACGATCATCGTGGTGGTGATCGGGACTTCGAGCGGGGTGACCTCGTCGCCGACGGAGATGTCCGCCCAGTGCAGGGTGGTGGTGCGGCTGGCGGTGGTCGTCATGAAAGTCCTTCCGAATACGTCGCGCCAGGGTGGGACAGTTGAGCCGCGGCCGGGCCGAGGGCGAGTTCGTTGTGCTTGGCCCATAAGAAGTAACGGCGCAGGGGGTCGGTGGTGTCGATGCCGATGCCGCCGTGGACGTGCTGGGCGGTCGCGGCGACGCGCGCGCCGGCCTCGGCCGCCCACGACTTGGCGCTGCGGGCGGCGCGGTCGGCCGGCCGCCGCGTTCGAAGAGGTCGCGGGTGAGCTGGGAGATGGTCTCCTGCTCTTCGGTGAACGTGAAGTCCATGGCACCGCCTAACTGGCCGGCCGAAACTGGTGCAGCGCCAGGTCGTTATCGAAACCCTGGTAGTACACCTCGACCGGCATCCCCGTCCTTACCTCCGCCGGGTCGATGCCGGTCAGGTTGGATACCAGCCGCACTCCCTCCTCGAGCTCGACCAGCGCGACCACGTAGGGATATTCGAAGAACGGAAACTTCGGTTCGTGTGGCATCACGTAGCTGTAGACAGTGCCGCGGCCCGACGACTCGACGGTGTCCCAGTCCAGGGAACGGCAGTGCGGGCACATCGGGCGCGGCGGGTGGCGCAGGCGTCCGCATCCGCCGCAGCGTTGGATCAGGAGCTTGTTGTCCCGCAACCCCTTCCAGAAGAATTCGGTGTCCTTGGTAACGGCGGGCGTCAGTCGGGTCGCCATCAGCGTTCCGGCCTAAATCGCAGCACGCGGAATCGCTGCCGCCCCAGAACTTCTCCGTTCTGGTCGGTGTAGGTGGTCAGCCAGGTCAAGAAGAAGCCGGTGCCCAGCGCCGTCTTCTTTTCCTCGGAGACCGATTCGTACACCGTCGTCGCGCTGATGACGTCGCCCAGGCGCGGGTAGCGCTCGATCTCGAACTCCGAGTTGGTCGCCACCGTGCTCGTGTAGCCGGCCTCGTCGAGGAACGCGGTCGGATTGCCTTTGATTTCGATCGGGGCGCCACCGCGTTCGCCGATGCCCTCCAGGATCGGCGACGGCATGGTCCAGGTCTGCAGCATCACCGGCGGCGACACGATGCCCCCGAAGCGCGACTTCTCGGCGAACTCCGGGTCGAGGTAGACGGGGTTCATGTCGGCCATCGCGTACGCCCAGTGCCGGATCATCGGCTGGTTGACCGGGTCCGGCGCCAGCGAGGGTTTTCCGGTGCCACCGGTCGGCCCTCCGACGAGGGCCTTGACCTTGGCGCTGACGGTGTCTGAGTCTGTCACTGACCGATGTCCTCCTAATGTGCGGTGGGCCGAAGGTCACGGGGGGCTCGCGGCATGCCCAATCCCGCCATGGCGATGATGTCACGCTGAATTTGGTTGGCGCCGCCGCTCCTGGTCGGGCGAATACTCCAGCTCCATCGGTTCAGGCCCCCAGCCGCACCGGCATCCGCTTGACCCCGGGCACCATGGTGGCGCGCATCCGGTCCACCGCACCCACCAGCTCGAGCCTGGGGAAGCGGCGCAGCAGCTCGTCGAACATCACGCACGCCTCCAGCCGGGCCAATTGCGCACCGACACAGGAATGTTCGCCGCACCCGAACGCGATGTGCGGATTCGGGTGCCGGGTCACCTGGAACTCTTCGGAGTCGGCGCCGAAGATCTCCTCGTCGCGGTTGGCGGACCCGTAGAGCATCACCACCACGTCGCCCTCGGCGATCCGCTGGCCGCGGATCTCGACGTCGGCGGTCGCGGTGCGCGCCATGTGCACCACGGGGCTGGTCCAGCGCAGCATTTCCTCGACGGCGCCCGGGATCAGCCCCGGATCGTCGACCAGCAGGCGGCACTGGTCGGGGTGGGCGATCAGCGCCAGCGCGCCCAGCGCGATCAGGTTGCGGGTGGTTTCGTTGCCGGCGACCAGCAGCAGGTAGGCGAAATTGAGTAGGTCCTCGTCGGTCGGCCGGACGCCGTCGATCTCCGCACCCGCGAGCACCGACAGCAGGTCGTCGCGCGCGTCCACGCGCCTGGCGGCGATCAGCTTCTGGAAGTACTCGTACAGCTGCCCCATGGCGACCAACGGGTCCAGCTCGATCTCCGGATCGGCCGTCCCGGTCGCCGCGTCCGACCACGCCCGGAACTGCTCCCAGTCATCCGCCGGCGCACCGATCAGCTCGGCGATCATCCGGGTCGGCAGCGGGGCGGCGATTTCATCGGCGAACTCGTGGACCGAATCCGGTTGGACGCCATCGAGAATGCCCCGGACGATCTCGCGGATCTTGGGCTCCAGCACGGCCACCCGCCGCCGGGTGAACCCCGAGTTGATCAGCTTGCGCAACTGCCGGTGCCGCGGCGGGTCGGTGAAGATGAGATTGCCCTCCTGCACCGCGTTGCCCATCTGTGGGTCGGGAATGGTGATGCCCCGGGTCGAAGTGAACGTGGCCGGGTTGGTCGAGACGAAGCGGATGTCCTCGTACTTGAGCAGCGCCCAGAAGTTGGTGACGTCGTTCCAGCACACCGGGGCCGTCGCGCGCAGCTCCCGGTACGCCGGATACGGATCGCCCGCATAGAAGTCGGGGGAGTGCAACAGAGAAGCGGGAAACGCGGTCCGCACAGCGGCCTCCCTGACAAGACGATCCGACACATTGACATGATGTGTCGTGCGGGCTTGTGTTTACTCTGCGTCGCCCTGCCGTGTCAATACCGGCGTGAAACCGAAAAATAGCGCGTGATTCGCGTGATTCGTGATTGACGGCACCGGGGCGTAGGTGTACACCAAGTGGTTAGATGACCGGCCTTCGGGTGAGGAACCGTATGACCGAGCTGCAGACTCCGGGATCTCTTGTCGACACCTATCAGCTCTACATCGACGGCAGATGGGTCGAGCCGGAGGGCGGTCGCTACGACGACATCAACCCGGCCACCGAAGAGCCCATCGGCACCGCGCCCGACGCGAGTGTCACCCAGGTCGGCGCGGCGATCGCCGCCGCCCGCGCGGCCTTCGACACCGGGCCGTGGGGCCGGATGGGCCCCGACGAGCGTGCCGGGTCCCTCAACCAGCTCGGCGAGGCGCTCCTCAAGCACGCCGACGAGATCTTCGCGCTGGCCCAAATCGAATGGGGCTGCGTCGCAGTAGAGCGCATGATGCAGATCGACGGCGCCGGCTATATGTCCATGCATGCCGCCCAGCTCGCCACCAAGCTGATCGACGAGCCCGTCACCGGGATCGGCGCCGGAACGACGTTGCTGCGCCACGAGCCCCTCGGCGTCGTATCGATCCTGACGCCGTGGAACTTCCCGCACTGCCTCAACGTCATGAAGGTCAACAACGCGCTGGCCGCGGGCAACACCGTCGTGCTCAAGCCCTCGCCGCTGACGCCGCTCGCCGGGCTCGCGCTCGCGCGCATCATCGACGAGGAGACCGACATCCCGCCCGGCGTCGTCAACGTCGTTACGCCGTCGGGCATCGAGGCCGCCAAGCTGCTCACGACGGACCCGCGCATCGACATGATCAGCTTTACCGGCAGTTCCGCCGTCGGGTGTGCGGTCATGCGGGCCGCGGGTGACGCCATGAAGCGGCTCCTGTTGGAATGCGGCGGGAAGTCGGCCAGCATCGTCCTCGACGACACCCAGGTGACCGACGACATGCTGCGGCAGATGCTCTTCGATTGCTGCTCGTTGCATGCCGGGCAGGCGTGCATCCTGCACAGCCGGCTGTTGCTTCCCGATTCGTTGCACGACGACGTCGTCGACCGGCTCGTCGCGCTGGCCCGCGACGTCAAGGTCGGTGACCCCACCGACCCGACGGTGCAGATGGGCCCGCTCATCAGCGCGGCGCAACGCGACCGGGTGCAGGCGCACGTCGAAGGCGCGCTCCGCGACGGCGCGACGCTGGCCACCGGTGGCGGCCGCCCGTCCGGCCTGGGCGTCGGTTACTACGTCGAACCGACGATTCTCACCGGCGTGCAACCGGATTCGACGATCGCGCAGGAGGAAGTGTTCGGCCCGGTGCTGTCGGTGCTGCGTTACCGCGACGACGACGAGGCCGTCGCGATCGCGAACAACTCGTGCTACGGGCTGTCCGGCGCCGTGTGGGGCACGGATGTGGACCGGGCGGTCGCGATCGCCCGGCGCATGCGCACGGGCCAGGTTGCCGTCAACGGCGTCGGCCCCGGTGATGCGCCGTTCGGCGGCTTCAAACTGAGCGGGTTCGGCCGGGAGAGCGGCGGCATCAGCGGGCTGCACCAATACATGGAGGTGAAGGCCATTGGGGTCCCGGCATGACGGGACCCCTTGCCGGGCTTCACCCCCAGGCCGGCCCGCCACCGCCGCGCCGTCCCGCCGACCCTGGAGCAGCGCAACGACGAAGTCCTCAGCGGTCTCAGCCTGACCGCCGACGAGGCCGCAAGGCCGAGGGCCGACCGAGTCATCGGTGAGCGGCCCCTGGGCGCCTGATTGTGAGCCTTTCGTAAACGGCTCGTCACATGCGAGGCTGCTGACATGGTCATCGAGATCGCCCGCCCCAAGCTCGAAGGAAACATCGCCGTCGGCGAGGACCGCCAGATCGGCTTCGCCGAATTCGGTGATCCGCAGGGGCGGGCGATGTTCTGGCTGCACGGCACCCCCGGCGCCCGTCGGCAGATCCCGGTCGAGGCGCGGGTCTACGCCGAGGACCACCACATCCGCCTGATCGGCCTTGACCGCCCGGGGATCGGCTCGTCGACTCCGCACCGCTACGAGAACATCCGCGCGTTCGGCGACGACCTGCGCACCATCGCGGACACGCTCGGCATCGACAAGATGGCCGTCATCGGGCTGTCCGGCGGCGGCCCGTACGCGCTCGCGTCCGCCGCGGTGTTGCCCGACCGGGTCGTTGCTCTCGGCGTGCTCGGCGGCGTCGCGCCCTTCCTCGGCGACGAAGGCATCACCAGCGGGCTGATGAACCTGGGCAAGCGGGTGGCACCCCTGCTGCGGCTCGGCGGCGACCCGCTGCGGATCGGCGCGAGCCTGGTGGTCCGGATGATCCGTCCGGTCGCGAACCCCGCGCTGTATCTGTATGCCGCGATATCGCCTGAGGGCGACCGGCGCCTGCTGACCAGGCCCGAGTTCGGCGCCATGTTCCTCGACGACCTGCTCAACGGCAGCCGCAAGCAACTGGCGGCCCCGTTCAACGACGTCATCCTCTTCACCCAGGACTGGGGATTCCGGCTCGACGAGGTCAAGGTGCCGGTCCGTTGGTGGCACGGCGACAGCGACCACATCGTGCCGTTCGCGCACGGCGAGCACGTCGTGTCCCTGCTGCCCGACTGCGAGCTGATCGTGCTGCCGGGCGAAAGCCACCTCGGCGGCCTGGGCCGCGGCGAGGAGATCCTGTCCACCCTGACCAAGATCTGGGACGAGCAAGACTGACCCTCTCCGCAGCCGGGTAGCCTGCTGACGTGCTGCTGACGTCCCTGAATCCCGCGGCGGTCACCGCCACCGACATCGCCGACGCGGTGCGCATCGACGGCGCCGTGTTGAGCCGCAGCGACCTCCTCGGCGCCGCGACGTCGGTGGCCGAGCGGGTCGCCGGGGCGGAGCGGGTCGCCATCCTGGCCACGCCGACCGCGTCGACGGTGCTGGCGGTCACCGGCTGCCTGATCGCCGGCGTGCCATTCGTCCCGGTGCCCGCCGACGTCGGCGCGGCCGAGCGCCGTCACATGCTCACCGATTCGGGGGTGCGGGCCTGGCTCGGCCCCGTCCCGGACGAGTCAGAGGGGCTGCCGCACATCCCGGTCCGGCTGCACGCCCGGTCCTGGCACCGCTACCTTGAGCCGTCGCCCGACGCCACCGCGATGATCATCTACACCTCCGGCACCACCGGGCTGCCCAAGGGCGTGGTGCTGAGCCGGCGCGCGATCGCCGCCGACCTCGATGCCCTGGCGGACGCCTGGCAGTGGACGCCCGACGACGTGCTGGTGCACGGCCTGCCGCTGTTTCACGTGCACGGGCTGGTGCTGGGGTTGCTCGGGTCGCTGCGGGTGGGAAACCGCTTCGTGCACACCGGAAAACCCACTCCGGCGAATTACGCGCAGGCCGGCTCGGAGGCGGGCGGCACCCTGTTTTTCGGCGTGCCGACCGTGTGGTCACGCATGGTGGCCGACGAGGCCACCGCCCAGGCGCTGCGCCCGGCGCGCCTGCTGGTGTCCGGCAGCGCGCCGCTGCCGGTGCCGGTGTTCGACCGGCTGGCCCGGCTGACCGGGCACGAGCCGGTCGAGCGCTACGGCGCATCCGAATCGCTGATCACGCTGTCGACCCGCGCCGACGGTGAGCGACGCGCCGGCTGGGTGGGACTGCCGCTGACCGGCGTGCAAACCAGACTGCTCGACGACAACGGCGGCCCGGCACCCCACGATGGGGAAACCGTTGGGCGCCTTGAGGTTCGCGGCCCGACGATGTTCGACGGATACCTGAACCGGCCGGAGGCCACTGCCGAGGCGTTCGACGCCGACGGCTGGTACCGCACCGGTGATGTGGCCGTCATCGACGGCGGCGGCATGCACCGCATCGTCGGCCGCGAATCGGTCGACCTGATCAAGTCGGGCGGCTACCGGATCGGCGCCGGCGAGATCGAGACGGCGCTGCTCGGGCATCCCGGGGTGCAGGAGGCCGCGGTCGTCGGGATGCCCGACGACGACCTCGGCCAGCGGATCGTCGCGTTCGTCGTCGGCTCGGCGGACTCCGGTGAGCTCATCGACTACGTCGCCCAGGAGCTTTCCGTGCACAAGCGGCCACGCGAGGTGCGCCTGGTGGACGCGCTGCCCCGCAACGCAATGGGCAAGGTGCTGAAAAAGCAGCTGCTGTCCGACGGCTGACACGCAGGAAGTTGCCAGCGTCAGCGCCGAGCGTGACCGCGAAGCTTCACCTACCGTCGTAACCGTGAATCGGCCTACTACCCCCATGCGGCGGATAGCGGCCGCCTGCCTCGTCGGATCGGCCATCGAGTTCTACGACTTCCTGATCTACGGGACCGCGGCGGCGCTGGTGTTTCCCGCGGTGTTCTTCCCGGCCCTCGGCCCGACGCTGGCCACCATCGCCGCCATGGCGACGTTCGCGACCGCGTTCCTGTCCCGCCCGCTGGGGGCGGCCGTCTTCGGATACTTCGGCGACCGGCTGGGCCGGAAGAAGACGCTGGTCGCCACGCTGCTGATCATGGGCGCGTCGACGGTGAGCGTGGGCCTGGTCCCCAGCACGGCGTCGATCGGCATGGCGGCGCCGCTGATTCTCATCGTGCTGCGGCTGTTGCAGGGGCTCGCGGTGGGCGGCGAGTGGGCGGGGTCCGTCTTGCTGAGCGCCGAGTACGCCCCGGCGGGCAAGCGCGGCTGGTACGGCATGTTCACGCTGCTCGGTGGCGGTACCGCCGGGATCCTCGCCAGCCTGACGTTTCTGGCCGTCAACCTCACCATGGGGGAGAACAGCTCGGCGTTCATGGCGTGGGGATGGCGGGTCCCGTTCCTGATCAGCAGCGGGCTGATCGGCATCGCGTTGTACGTGCGGCTGAACATCGAAGAGACTCCGCTCTTCGTGGCGGAGAAGGCGCGCGACCTGGTGCCCAAGGCGCCGCTCGCGGAGCTACTGCGATTACAGCGGCGGGAGATCGTCCTCGTCGCGGGCAGCTTCCTGGGCGGTATGGGCTTCGTCTACCTGGGCAACACCTTCCTCGTCATGTACGCCCACAACCATCTGGGCTACTCGCGGAGCTTCATCTGGGGGATCGGTGCGCTGGGCGGGCTCAGCAGCATGGTGTTCGTCGCGTTCTCGGCGTGGATCTCCGACCGGGTCGGCCGACGCCGGGTGATGTTGTGCGGGCTGGCGGCATGCCTGCCGTGGGCGTTCGCGGTCATCCCGCTGCTGGACACCGGCAAGCCGGCGTTGTACGCGGTCGCCATCGTCGGCATGTTCGGCGCCGCCGCGGTGGCCAACGGGCCCACCGCGGCGTTCGTGCCCGAACTGTTCGCCACCCGCTACCGCTACAGCGGCGCGGCGGTGGCGATGAACCTGGCCGGCATCCTCGGCGCGGCGGTGCCGCCGCTGCTGGCCGGCACGCTGCTGGCGACCTACGGCAGTTGGGCGATCGGGCTCATGATGGCCACCCTGGTGGTGGCCAGTTTCGTGTCCGTGTATCTGCTGCCCGAAACCAGGGGAGCGACGCTGGGCTCCGCCCCGGCCGCGGAGAAGGTCGCCGCGGACGTATAGCCGCACTCGGTTGGCGTGCCGCGCTCAGTCGGCGTGCCGCGCTCAGTTGGCGTGCAGGTCCTCGTTGAGGGCGATGCCCTGACCGCCGCGGGCCACCACCTCGACGGCCCCGCTGACCGAGTTGCGCCGAAACAGCAGGTTGTTGCCCCCGGACAGCTCGAGCGCCTTCAGCAGCTGGCCGTCGGGCGTCGCGACCTTGGTGCCTGCGGTGACGTACAGGCCGGCTTCGACGACGCAGTCGTCGCCCAGCGAGATGCCCAGCCCCGCGTTGGCGCCGAGCAGGCACCGCTTGCCGATGGAGATCACCTCGGTGCCGCCGCCGGACAGCGTGCCCATGATGGATGCCCCGCCGCCGATGTCGGATCCGTCGCCCACCACCACGCCGGCCGAGATGCGGCCCTCGACCATCGACGCGCCCAGCGTGCCGGCGTTGTAATTGACGAAACCCTCGTGCATGACCGTCGTACCCGGCGCCAGGTGGGCGCCCAGCCGCACCCGGTCGGCGTCGGCGATGCGCACCCCGGTGGGCACGACGTAGTCGACCATCCGCGGGAACTTGTCGATGCCGTAGACGGTCACCGGACCGTGCCGGCGCAGCCGCGCCCGGACGGCCTCGAAGCCCTCGACGGAGCACGGTCCGCGGTTGGTCCACACGACATTGGTCAATACCCCGAACAGGCCGCCGGCGTTCAGCCCGTGCGGCGCCACCAGCCGGTTCGACAAAAGATGCAGCCGCAGGTAGGCGTCGTAGGCGTCGGCGGCCACGTCGTCCAGCGAGCCGATGACCGTCCGCACCGCGATGCTCTCGGTGCCGCGGTCGTCGTCGCGGCCGACCAGCGCCACCAGCTCCGGGGGGATGTCGGACAACGCGAGCCGCGAGGTGCCGCCGGTGCCCGATTCGATCAGTTCCGGTGCGGGAAACCACGTGTCGAGGATCGATCCGTCGGCGGCGAGCGTCGCCAGCCCGATGCCTACAGCTCCAGTCACGGCGGTCAGGTTACTTGGGCCGCCGAGCAAACGCAGAATCGCATCCGAAGGCGTGCGATTCTGCGTCCGCTCACCGAATGAAGGCGACCCACTACTCTTGGGGGCGTGCTGGACTTGCGCGGGGATCCGATCGAACTGACCGCGGCGTTGGTCGACATTCCCAGCGAATCACGAGACGAGGCGCGCCTGGCCGACGAGGTGGAGGCCGCGCTGCGCGCCCAGGCGTCCGGCTTCGAGATCGTGCGCAACGGCAACGCCGTGCTGGCGCGCACCCGCCGCCAGCGACCGTCGCGGGTGCTGCTGGCCGGCCACCTGGACACCGTCCCGGTCGCCGGCAACCTGCCCAGCCGCCGCGAGAACGGCGACCTGTACGGGTGCGGCGCCGCCGACATGAAATCCGGTGACGCGGTCTTCCTCCATCTTGCCGCCACCGTGGCCGAACCGGTCCACGACCTGACCCTGGTGTTCTACGACTGCGAGGAAATCGACGCGGCCGCAAACGGTTTGGGTCGCATCGAACGCGAGCTGCCCGATTGGCTGTCCGCCGACGTGGCCATCCTCGGCGAGCCCACCGGCGGCTACATCGAGGCCGGCTGCCAGGGCACACTACGCGTCGTGATCGACGCCACCGGGACGCGCGCCCACTCGGCGCGGCCGTGGTTGGGCGACAACGCCATTCACAAGCTGGGCGCCGTCCTGGACCGGCTGGCCACCTACTCCGCGCGCACCGTGGACATCGACGGATGCGAATACCGCGAGGGCCTGTCCGCCGTGCGCATCGACGGCGGCGTGGCGGGCAACGTCATCCCCGACGCGGCCGCGGTCACGGTCAACTTCCGCTTCGCCCCCGACCGGTCGGTGACCGCGGCGCTGCAGCACGTGCACGAGGTGTTCGACGGGCTCGACGTGCACATCGAGCAGACCGACGCCGCCGCGGGCGCGCTGCCCGGGCTGTCGCAGCCGGCGGCCAAGGCCCTGGTCGAGGCCACCGGCGGGCAGGTCCGGGCGAAGTACGGGTGGACCGACGTCGCGCGTTTCGCCGCGCTGGGCATCCCGGCCGTCAACTTCGGCCCGGGCGATCCCAACCTCGCGCACAAGCGCGACGAGAGCGTTCCGGTCGCCAACATCACCGCCGCGGTGGACATGCTGCGCGGCTACCTCGGCGGCTGAATTCGCCCCGCCCGTCCGTCCCCGAACGTCACGCCAGCGCGACGTCGGGTGCCGGCGGTCACGCTGGCGTGACACTCGGCGGCTGGTCAGCCGCCGCATCGCTGGGCCTGCGCGGCGGCGTCGGCGGCCGCCGCGCGCATCCCCACCGCGGCCAGGTCGTCCGACACCGCCAGCAGCGCCGCACCGTCGCCGGCCGCCAGCGCCTGCGCATGGGCGAGCGCGAGTTTTCCTGCTGTGCAGTCGATCTCGTCGCATAGCCGGACCAGGGGATCGGCCGCGCGGGTGTCGCCGAGCCGCACGGCCTCATGCCACACGCGCATCGCCACCGCTTGCTGGCCACCCCGCTCGGCCATCCGGGCGGCGTCACGGACGGCGGCCACCGCACCGGGCCCGTCGCGCATCGAGGCCAGCCGCCACGCCCGCGCGACACCTAGCTCCGGCGCGAACAGCGCCGACTTGGTTCCGTGCCGGGACTCGGCCCTGCCCAACGTCTTTCCCGCGGCCGCAATGTCACCCTGCTGGGCCAGGGCGGTGGCCAGCAACGTCAACGACAGCGGCCCCCACGAATAACCGGTGCGCTCCAGCGTCGCGGCCGCCGGACCCAATAGCGCTGCGGCTCGGGTGAATTCACCGTCAGCGAGCAGCACATGGGCCAGCAGCACCGCGCCGATCGCGCGACCCGGCTGCTGCAACTCGGCGAAATCGGTGAACTGCTGGGCGAGTTCCCGGGCCGCCTCGAGCCGGCCCGCCATCAACAACGCCGTGGTCTGCCCCAACCCGATGGTGAAGCGCAGCAACCCGGGATGTTCGGCGGCCAGGGCGCGCTGGGCCAGCGGCTCGACGTCGTCGAAACGCCCCTGCCGCGCAGCGCAGAGCGCCGCGGCGCTGGCTGCCCAGGCCACCGCCTGGTCGTCTGCGTCCGGCGCTGCCAGCACCTCGCCGGCGACCTTCACGGCGTGCCCGACGTTGCCCGCGTTCATCGCGAACGTGGCGCTCAGGGCGTCGAGGGTTTTGCGCGCGCCCGCGTCCGCGACCCGGTTGCGGACGGCGCGCAGAAACGCGGTGGCCCGCTCGGGCTCGCTGAGCATCCAGAACTGGTTGGCCGCGCGCAGCAGCGCCCAGTCCATGAGCGCGGCTTCGGTCAACGCGGCGGGGTCCAGGCCGGCCAACACCGCGTCGGCCTCGCGGCCGCGGCCCTGCCACCCCAGGGCGTGCGCCATCGCCAGCCGCGCCGCCAACCCGCCGGTTCGCGCCAGCGCCGAGGAGGCCAGCCGTTCGCCCAGGGCCAGGTCGCCGAGCCGCAGCGCCTGCTGCGCGGCCGCCACCACCTCGGCCGTCGGCTGCGGAGCGTCGCTGTCCACGGCCAGCGACGCCAACCGCAGCCGGTCGCTGAGGTGTTCCGGCGGATGCTGCGACAGCAGCCGCACCACCTCGGTGCGCCGTCGCCGCGCGCCGTCAGCGCCGAGCGCGCCGCGCGCCCGCGCGGCGAACAGCGGGTGGGCCGTGTACACCACCGGTTCGTCCGACTCCCCGCCGCGTGCCCGCGTCTCCACCGCCCCGCAATCGGTGGCCGCGCGAATCGCGTCCGCGCCGGTCAGGGCGCTCAGGTCGGCCAACGACAGCGGCTCCGCGACGGCCAGGTACTCCAGCACCGCCCGGGCGGCGGCAGGGATTTCGGTGAGGAACGCGTCGACCTCGGCCGGCGTGTTCGTCCCACCGGTCGGGTCGATGTCGATTCGGGGAAGCAGGCGATCGGTCCACAGCGCCGCGATGGCTTCGGGAGACGACTCGGCCCGGCCGGTGACGATCAGCCTGGCCCTGCCGGCGCGCGCCAGCTGGTACACCAAGGTTGCCGACAGGATGTCCAGGTCGTGGGCGTCGTCGACGACCAGCAGCAGATCCCCTTGGTCAGGGCCGTCCAGCGAGGCTCGGGCGGCGCGCAGCAGCGCGGCCGGCTTGCCGATGTCGGCGATCTCGACCAGGTGGCCGAAGGCGCCGAAAGGCACCGCACGCTCGGTCGGGGTGCCGGTCACCCAGCGGACGCGGTTGTCCGGGTGGTCGCGGCCGAAGTCCTCGGCGGCCATCCGGGCCAAGGTGGACTTGCCGCACCCGTCCGGGCCGAGGACGACGGCACCCCGCCCGGTCGCGAGCGCCGCGGACAACCGCTCCACGGCCGACGCGTGCTCGGGGACGTTCCATCGGATCGGCATCGCCGGATTTTATTGCGCGCCGTGTACGGCCCGCAGCAACCTTGGTCTACCTTTCGTTGTATGCGCGACTGGGCGGTGTGTGTGTACTGCGCGTCGGGCCCCGAACATCCCGAATTGCTCGCGGTCGCTACCGAACTCGGCGAGGCCATCGCCGAGCGTGGCTGGACCCTGGTGTGGGGCGGCGGCCGGGTGTCGGCGATGGGCGCGGTGGCAACCGCAGCGCGCGCCCGCGGCGGCCGTACCGTCGGCGTCATCCCCCAGATCCTGATGCGCCGCGAGATCGCCGACACCGACGCCGACGAGCTGATCGTCACCGAGACCATGCATGAGCGCAAGCAGGTCATGGAGGAGCGCGCCGACGCGTTCATCGTGCTGCCCGGCGGCGTCGGAACCCTGGACGAGTTGCTCGACTCGTGGACCACCGGCTACCTCGGCCTGCACCGCAAACCCGTCGTCCTGCTCGACCCCCTGGGGCATTACGAAGGCCTGTGGCGCTGGCTGGGCGGGTTGCTCGACAGCGGCTACGTTTCGCAGCCGGCGATGGACCGGTTGTTGCTGGTCGACAAGGTGAGCGCCGCCGTGGAGGCGTGCGCGCCCGATTGAGGGGCGCCGGCACTCCGGCTACCCCTACTAGGCTGAGCGCCGGGTTGATTACGCAGAATTGAGGGAATGACGTGGCGAATCACGACGGGGGAGCGCGCACGGCGGTCAAACTGACCGATATCGCGTCTCGGGCGCCCGGATTGCTGGCCGACATGCCGGTGATCATGCGCGGGGCGATGACCGGGCTGCTGGCCCAACCTGGTTCGAAAAAGTCGATCGGCACGGTGTTCCAGGAGCGTGCCGCCCGCTACGGCGACAGAATCTTCCTGCGCTTCGGCGATCAGCAACTGACCTACCGCGACGCCAACGCCGCCGCCAACAGGTACGCCGCGGTGCTGGCCTCGCGCGGTGTCGGCCGCGGCGACGTCGTCGCCATCATGCTGCGCAACTCGCCCAACGCGGTGCTGACGATGCTGGCCGCAGTCAAGTGCGGCGCCGTCGCCGGGATGCTGAACTACCACCAGCGCGGCGAGGTGCTGGCGCACAGCCTGGGCCTGCTGAAGGCCAAGGTGTTGATCGCCGAGACCGACCTGGCCAGCGTGGTCGCCGAGTGCGGCGGCGCCGGCGACACCGAGACGATGACCGTGGAGGACCTGGAGCGGTTCGCCGTCAGCGCCCCGGCCACCAACCCGCCGTCGGCGTCGGCCGTGCAGGCCAAGGAGACCGCGTTCTACATCTTCACCTCGGGCACAACGGGATTCCCCAAGGCCAGCGTGATGACCCACCTGCGGTGGTTGAAGGCACTCGCGGCGTTCGGGGGCATCGGGCTGCGGCTGAAGAGCTCCGACACGCTGTACAGCTGCCTGCCGCTGTACCACAACAACGCGCTGACGGTCGCGCTGTCGTCGGTGATCAACTCCGGGGCCACCCTGGCGCTGGGCGCGTCGTTCTCGGCGTCGAAGTTCTGGGACGAGGTCATCGCGGCCGAGGCGACGGCCTTCATCTACATCGGCGAGATCTGCCGCTACCTGCTCAACCAGCCGCGCAAGGCCACCGACCGCGCGCACCGGGTCCGGGTAATCGCCGGCAACGGCCTGCGGCCGGAGATCTGGGACGAGTTCACGAACCGGTTCGACATCGCCCGGGTCTGCGAGTTCTACGCCTCCAGCGAGGGCAACACCGCGTTCATCAACGTGTTCAACGTGCCGCGGACCACCGGCGTCTTCCCGATGCCGTTGGCTTACGTGGAGTACGACCCCGACACTGGTGCCCCGCTGCGCGACGACGACGGGCGGGTGCGCCGGGTGCCGCCCGGTGAACCCGGCCTGCTGCTCAGCCCGGTCAACCGGCTGCAGCCGTTCGACGGGTACACCGACAAGGAGTCGACCGAGAAGAAGTTGGTGCGCAACGCCTTCCGCGAGGGCGACGTGTGGTTCAACTCCGGTGACGTGATGAGCCCGCAGGGCATGGGGCACGCCGCGTTCGTCGACCGCCTGGGCGACACGTTCCGGTGGAAGGGCGAGAACGTCGCCACCACCCAGGTGGAGGCGGCGCTGGCGTCCGACGAGCACGTCGAGGAGTGCACGGTCTTCGGTGTGGAGATCCCCCGCACCGGTGGCCGCGCCGGGATGGCCGCGGTCAAGCTGCGCGACGGCGCGGAGTTCGACGGCAAGTCGCTGGCCGGCGCGGTGTACGGCCAGCTGCCCGCCTACGCGCTGCCGCTGTTCGTGCGGGTGGTCGACTCGCTCGAGCACACCACGACGTTCAAGAGCCGCAAGGTGGAACTGCGCGACCAGGCCTACGGTCCGGACATCAAGGACCCGCTCTACGTGCTGGCCGGCCGCGACGAGGGTTACGTGCCGTACTACGACGAGTATCCCGACGAGGTGGCCGACGGTAAGCGGCCGAAGGGCTGAGTGGCACCGAGTGTGCGGCCAGCCGCACCGTCGGCCCCCCGTCCAGTGTGCGGCTGGTCGCACACTCGCGGAGCGGACCGGGCACCATAGACGTGTGCAATCGACCTTCTGCGGCCGCCCGGTCGCGGGCGATCGCCCGCTGATCATGGCGATCGTCAACCGCACCCCCGACTCGTTCTACGACAAGGGTGCGACCTTCAGCGACGAGGCCGCCCGGTCCGCCGCGCACCGGGCCATCGCCGAGGGCGCCGATGTCATCGACGTCGGCGGTGTCAAAGCGGGCCCGGGCCAGGAGGTCGACGCCGATACCGAGATCGCCCGGTTGATCCCGTTCGTCGAGTGGCTGCGCGACGCCTACCCCGACCAGCTGATCAGCGTGGACACTTGGCGCTCCGAGGTGGCCAAGGTGGCCTGCGCGGCCGGGGCGGACCTGATCAACGACACCTGGGGCGGCATCGACCCGGGCCTGGCCGAGGTTGCCGCAGAGTTCGGGGCGGGCCTGGTGTGTTCGCACACCGGCGGCGCGCTGCCCCGCACGCGTCCGTTCCGGGTGAGTTACGGGGCCACCACCCGCGGGGTGGTCGACGACGTCATTCGCCAGGTCACCACCGCCGCCGAGCGCGCGGTCGCCCTCGGGGTGTCCCGCGACCGGGTGCTGATCGACCCGGCTCACGACTTCGGCAAGAACACTTTCCACGGACTGCTGCTGTTGCGCCACCTGAGCGATCTTGTTGCTACCGGATGGCCCGTGCTCATGGCTTTGAGTAACAAGGACTTCGTCGGGGAGACTTTGGGGGTGGAATTGACCGAGCGGCTCGAGGGCACGTTGGCGGCCACCGCGTTGGCGGCGGCCGCCGGTGCGCGGATGTTTCGCGTCCACGAGGTCGCCGCGACCCGGCGGGTGCTCGAAATGGTGGCGGCGATCCAGGGGATACGTCCGCCCACCCGCACGGTGAGGGGGCTGGCATGACGGCGTCCGACCTGTTCGCGGGTGACCTCACCGACACGGTGCTGGCCGCCCGCCCCGGCGACACCTGGCTGGCCGATCGCAGCTGGAGCCGTCCGGGCTGGACCGTCGCCGAACTCGAGGCCGCCAAGGCGGGCCGCACCATCTCAGTGGCGTTGCCGGCGCTGGACGAAGAAGAGACCATCGAATCGGTGATCGACAGCATCTCACCGCTGGTCAAAGACTCCGGGGGGCTGGTCGACGAGCTGATCGTGCTGGACTCCGGCTCGACGGACGACACCGAGATCCGCGCCGTCGCCGCCGGCGCCCGCGTCGTCAGCCGGGAGCAGGCGTTGCCCGAGGTGCCGATCCGGCCGGGCAAGGGCGAGGCGTTGTGGCGTTCGCTCGCGGCCACCAGCGGGGACATCGTCGTGTTCGTGGACTCCGACCTGATCAACCCGCACCCGATGTTCGTGCCGTGGCTGGTCGGCCCGCTGCTCACCGGCGACGGCATCCACCTGGTCAAGAGCTTCTACCGGCGCCCGCTGCGCGTCGGCGACGTGGCGGGCGCGACCGGGGGCGGACGGGTCACCGAGCTGGTGGCCCGGCCGCTGCTCGCCGCGCTGCGCCCGGAGCTGGGCGGCATCCTGCAGCCTCTCGGCGGGGAGTACGCGGCCACCCGTGAACTGCTTACGTCGGTGCCGTTCGCGCCGGGCTACGGCGTGGAGATCGGCCTGCTGCTGGACACCTTCGACCGGTTGGGCTTGGGGGCGATCGCCCAGGTCAACCTCGGTGTGCGCGCGCATCGCAACCGGCCGCTGGCCGAGCTGGGCGCGATGAGCCGCCAGGTCATCGCGACCCTGCTGTCGCGCTGCGGCGTCCCGGACTCCGGCGTCGGGCTGACCCAGTTCTTTGTCGACGACACCGAGGGTTCCGACTTTCAGGGCTATACCCAGCACACGTCGCCGGTGTCGCTCGCGGACCGGCCGCCGATGAAGGTGCTGCGGCCGCGCTAAGGCCCCGCTGCGTCATCGCGGTGTCGGTGGCATAGGGCAATATCGACGACGTGGCGTTGGTGTTGCTCTACCTGGTGGTGCTGGTGCTGGTGGCGATCGTGCTGTTCGGCGCGGCGAGTCTGCTGTTCGGGCGGGGTGAGCAGCTGCCGCCCCTACCGCGCGGGACGACCGCGACGGTGTTGCCCGCCTACGGCGTGACCGGCGCGGACGTCGACGCCGTCAAGTTCACCCAGGTGCTGCGCGGATACAAGACCAGCGAGGTGGACTGGGTGCTGGATCGGCTCGCCCGCGAGCTCGAGGCGCTGCGCGGCCAGCTGGCCGCGGTGCACGCCCCCGCGGACGCCCAGGACGAACCCGAGGCCGCGGAACCCGGGGACGCCGAGGATCGTCAGGACTAGATGTGAGCGATGACGGGCTGGTTCGGTGTGGCTGGGCGGCCATCCGGCCGGGACCCGATTTCGAGATGTACCGCGACTATCACGACCAGGAGTGGGGCCGCCCGGTGCACGACGGGGTGGCGCTGTTCGAGCGGATGAGCCTGGAGGCCTTCCAGAGCGGGCTGTCGTGGCTGATCATCCTGCGTAAACGGGAGAACTTCCGGCGCGCCTTCGCCGGCTTCGATTTCGAGCAGGTCGCCGGGTACACCGACGCCGACGTGCAGCGGCTGATGGCGGACACCGGAATCGTGCGCAACCGGGCAAAGATCGACGCGACGATCGCGAACGCCCGCGCCGCCGCCGAGCTGGGAACTCCGGCGGACCTCTCGAAGCTGCTGTGGTCGTTTGCGCCGGAACCGCGCCCTCGGCCCGCTGACGGCTCCGGAATTCCCTCGGCCACTGAGGAATCGAAGGCCATGGCGCGTGAGCTCAAGCGGCGCGGGTTCCGCTTCGTCGGGCCGACCACCGCCTATGCGCTGATGCAGGCGACCGGGATGGTCGATGACCATATCCGGGGTTGTTGGGTGCCTTCCGCCCGTTGACGACCCGGCCCGCCGACGCCCCGCTAATCCCGAGAACCGGGTCTTTGTACAACTCGTGACCTGGATAGGGAACAATAGAGGGGTGATTTGGCAGTTCGATGTCGGGTATGGCTGGAAAATCGCTGGCGGGGCATGCTTGGCGCCTACCAGGTCCGCAAAGGCGGGCCAGCTCGAACCTGGAGGGAGCACTCGATGGCGGCGATGAAGCCCCGGACCGGCGACGGTCCTCTGGAAGCAACCAAGGAGGGGCGCGGCATCGTGATGCGGGTACCACTTGAGGGAGGCGGGCGACTGGTCGTTGAGCTGACGCCCGACGAAGCCGCCGCCCTCGGTGACGAACTCAAGGGTGTCACGAGCTCCAGCTGAACGCGCGCCGGCGGACGGCTGCGCTACGCACACACCTTTCGGTAGATGTCCAGGGTCTGCTCGGCAACGCGGGTCCAGGAGAAGTCCTCGACGCAGCGCTGGCGTCCCGCCTCGCCGTAGCGCTTCGCCTTCCCGGGATCCGCGACGAGCGCATTGACCGCTTCGGCCAGCCTGACCTGATAACCGGTCGGATCGCCGGGGTCGTAATGCACCAGCGATCCGGTCACCCCGTCGGCGACCACCTCCGGTATCCCGCCGACGTCGGATGCCACCACCGCCGTCGCGCATGCCATGGCCTCCAGATTCACGATGCCCAGCGGCTCGTACACCGAGGGGCAGACGAACACTGTTGCCGCCGACAAGATTTCGCGCAGCTCGCCGATCGGCAGCATCTCACGGACCCAGAACACGCCGCGCCGGCTATCGGACAGCCGTTCCACCGCGAACCGCATTTCCTCGGCGATCTCCGGGGTGTCGGGCGCGCCCGCGCACAGCACCACCTGTGCCTCGGGGTCGAAGTGGTGCGCCGCCGCCACCAGGTGGGCGACACCCTTCTGCCGGGTGATCCGGCCGACGAACGCCACGATGGGCCGGTCCGGGTCGACCCCGAGCTCGGCCAGCAGCGACCCGGTTTGCGGCGGCCCGGCGGGGTGCCAGACGTCGGTGTCGACCCCGTTGCGGATGACGTGCACCAGGCTGGGGTCCAGGGCCGGGTAGACGCGCAGGATGTCTTCGCGCATCGCGGAGCTCACCGCGATGACGGCGTCCGCGGCCTGTACGGCGGTGTGCTCCACCCACGTCGAGATGCGGTATCCGCCGCCGAGCTGCTCGGCTTTCCACGGCCGCAGCGGCTCGAGCGAATGGGCCGTCAGGACGTGGGGGATGTCGTAGAGCAGCGCGGCCAGATGACCGGCCATGCCGGTGTACCAGGTGTGCGAATGCGCGACATTGGCGGCCGACGCGGCGTTGGCCATCAACAGGTCCGAGGACAACGTCGACAGCGCCGCGTTGGCGCCCTGCAGGCGCGGATCGGGCTGGTGCACGACGGCGTTGGGCCGCGGCGCGCCCATGCAGTGCACGTCGACCGCGCACAGCCGGCGCAGTTGGGCGACCAGTTCGGTGACGTGTACACCGGCTCCCCCGTAGACCTCTGGTGGGTACTCCCGAGTCATCATCGCCACCCGCATACCCGCACGGTAGTTCGCCGTCGGCGAGGCCCGCGAGTCGGGCTGGACAACCAGCTGGAAACCAAACACTTTGACGGACAGCCGCGCAGCCGATCGCCAATAGAGCGGTCCCTCTGGCAGCCGTTCGCGACGGCCGATAGGTTTGAACCATGAGGGAAGCGCCACACGTGCTGGGCATCGTCCTGGCCGGCGGTGAGGGAAAGCGGCTGTATCCGTTGACCGCGGATCGGGCCAAGCCCGCGGTTCCCTTCGGCGGCGCCTATCGGCTGATCGACTTCGTACTGTCCAACCTCGTCAATGCGCGCTACTTGAGGATCTGCGTTCTCACTCAGTACAAGTCGCATTCACTGGACCGTCACATTTCGCAGAACTGGCGGTTGTCCGGTCTGGCCGGTGAATACATCACGCCGGTGCCCGCGCAGCAGCGCCTGGGCCCACGCTGGTACACCGGCTCCGCCGACGCGATCTACCAATCGCTGAATCTGATCTACGACGAAGACCCCGACTACATAGTCGTTTTCGGCGCCGACCACGTCTACCGGATGGACCCCGAGCAGATGGTCCAGTTCCACATCGAAAGTGGGGCGGGGGCAACGGTGGCCGGCATCCGCGTGCCGCGCGCCGAGGCGAGCGCGTTCGGGTGCATCGACGCCGACGATTCGGGCCGCATCCGCGCTTTCGTGGAGAAGCCGTTGGACCCGCCCGGCACACCGGACGACCCCGGGGCGACGTTCGTGTCGATGGGCAACTACATCTTCACTACCAAGGTGCTCATCGACGCCATCCGCGCCGACGCCGACGACGACCATTCGGATCACGACATGGGCGGTGACATCATTCCGCGCTTGGTGGGCGACGGTATGGCCGCGGTTTACGACTTCAAGGACAACGAGGTCCCAGGCGCGACGGATCGCGACCGGGGTTACTGGCGTGACGTGGGGACGCTGGACGCGTTCTACGACGCGCACATGGACCTGGTCTCGGTGCATCCCGTGTTCAACCTCTACAACAAGCGCTGGCCGATCCGCGGCGAGTCGGAGAACCTGGCGCCGGCCAAGTTCGTCAACGGCGGATCGGCGCAGGAGTCGGTCGTCGGCGCCGGCAGCATCATCTCGGCCGCCTCGGTGCGCAACTCGGTGCTGTCGTCCAACGTCGTGGTCGACGACGGCGCGATCGTGGAGGGCAGCGTGATCATGCCGGGCGCCCGCGTCGGTCGGGGCGCCGTGGTGCGCCATGCCATTTTGGACAAGAACGTGGTCGTCGGCCCGGGCGAGATGGTGGGCGTGGATCTGGAGAAGGACCGCGAGCGCTTCGCGATCAGCGCCGGCGGCGTCGTCGCGGTGGGCAAGGGCGTCTGGATCTAGCCGCCTCTTTCGCGAGCTGGGGGCACCACCCGCTTGCGGGGGAACGCAAAATCGCCTGTTTGGCAGCCCAATCGTGTGATTTTGCGTCTGCTCGCAAGTAGCCGTAGCCGGCTGAAAGCAGCTGCGCGGGAGCGGGTTTCCAACGTGATACCACCGTCGGCCGACGGCCGCGGGGCGGTCGGCAGTCCGCTCCCGGGCAAATACATTGGCCGCCAACGCGTCCGCCCCGCGGTGCGTGTAGAGGCGGGCGTGGCTGGAGCCCGCGTGAGTGAACGCGCGAAAGGGAGCGCGTAGCGCAGGGCGCCGGGGCGACGCCACGGCCGATCCCTGCTGGGCGCGGGAGTGCGGGTCACGCGATCAGATTAAGCGGCTACCACACACTCGGCAGCAGCCGATAGCGGACCCGTTGCGCGTATTCGCGGTATCCCGGGAGATCCGTCTTGAGCAGCTTTTCCTCGTCGAGAATGCGCAGCACGAGAATCGCGACGCCCGGGACCACCAGCAGAAGCGCCCAGTACGAGCCCAGCGCCAGGGGCATGCCGACCATCATGATCACGTTCCCGGCGTACATCGGGTGCCTGACGAACCTGTAGAGACCGTCGGAGGCGACTTTCTGGCCGCTCTCCACCGTGATCGTCGCAGCGGCATAACTGTTCTCGATGATCACTCGCATGGCGATGGCAAGGCCGGTGGCCATCAGGATGTCGCCGAGCACGCACAGCCACACGGGCACCCTCGACCAGCCCATCCGATGATCGAACGCGCTGAATGCCATCACCATGAAGAGGGTCCCGAAGGCGGCGGCGCTGATGATCTTCTGGGCCATCCGGGTTTCCGCCCGCGGCCCCGCATGCATGCGCCGTTTCAGGGCCGCCGGATGTTTGCGCGCCAAATAGATTGTCGGAACGATCGATACGACCGTGAACAGGGCGATGAAAGCCCAGCCCTGCCAATAGCGGAAGGTGCCGGCCGGCAAGAACAGGACCAAAGCGTAGGCGGCGATTCCGAAAATCGACGATGTCGCCAGTCGAACACCGATCTTCATGACGCTCCTAAACTCGCAGATCGCGTCGTCGAAAAGCCGCGGCTCCCAGGGCGATCAGTGTGGCATCTATGACCAGCAACCACAACAGCGGCGTGGCAGTGAAATCGTCACTGACGCGCGGAATGTGGGCGAACGGCTCGAGGTCGAGCAACCACTGGGAGAAGCCGGCCAAGGAACCGATCAGGTACAAGGCGATGAACCCGACCAGAACGCCCCACGCCACGGGCGTGAATCGCGGCGCGAGCCCGAACACGGCGACGGTGACCGCGCACAACAACCAGACGGCGGGCAGCTGCACCGCCGCGCTTCCCACCACGACGGCCACCTTGCCGCCGATGTCGCCGGCGGCGGCGCCGTAGACGAGCCCGCCCGCCAGCCCGCTGAGCAGCATCGCGACCGTGGAACCGAGCAGCGCGGCCAGCACGTGGCTGGCCAGCCAACGGGTTCGCGACACCGCGCCGGCCAGCGTCGTCTCGGCGCGTTGCGCCGTCTCTTCCTGATGTAGCCGCAGCGTGAGCGAAATCGCGAATGCGGCGGCCGCCATGCCCAGCATGGTGAACGCGACGGCGATGAAAGCCTCCGCCAACGCGTTGGTGCCGCCCATCCGGACGACGATGTCGCGCGCGGCGTTGCTGTCGCCGAGCTCGTCGCCGATGCCGTGCACCACGCTGCCCATCAGGACGCCGTAGAGGCACAGGCCCACGGCCCACAGGGCGAGGGCACCGCGGTCCAGCCGCCACGCCAGCCCGAACACGTTGCCCAGTGCGGGGGCGGCCGAGCCGGGGCCGGGGCGTTCCGCGAACAGCCCGGCGCCGACATCGCGGCCCGCGAGGAGCCGGTAGGCCACCGCGGTGAGGGCGACGGTCGCCGCCAGATGCAGCAGCAGCACCGGCCAGCGGTCGCCCGCGTACGGCCGGACCTGCAGCGACCACCCCAGCGGCGAGACCCAGGACAGCGCGCCGGAACCGGCATCGCCGAGGGCGCGCAGGGTGAAGGCCGCCCCCAGGACCGCGAACGCGGCGCCGCGGGCGGACCGCGCGCTCGGCGACAGTTGCGCGGCCACCGCGGCGACGGCGGTGAACACCAGACCGGAGCAGGCCAGCGCCGCGCCGAAGGCGAGCGACCCACCGGGGGCGACGTCGGTGGTGAGCAGCCCCGCCGCGCCGATCGCACCCGTGGCGACGCTGGCCCCGAAGGACAACAGCAGGGCGGCGGTGAGGCTGGCGTAGCGCCCGACCGCGGTCGATTCGACGAGCTCCGTCCGTCCGGCCTCCTCGTCCGCGCGGGTGTGCCGGATGACGGTCAGGATGACGGCGACCGCGATCAGCAGATGAAACATCCCGGCCTTCCAAATGCCCACCGCCCCAAGGCTGTCGTTGTAGATCTGCCCGTAGAGCGCACGCTGGGCGGGGCTGGCCATGATGGAAGCCGCAAATCCGGCACGCGCCGCCTGAGAGGGGTAGACCTTTTCGATGCTGCCGACGTACACCGTTGCCAGCGGCACCGAGAGCAGCAACACCCACAGCGGCAGCGAGATCCGGTCGCGCCGGAGGTAGAGCCGCAGCATGCCCAGCGTTCCCGTGAAGTTCGGCCGCCGTTGCGGGGCTGGGTGGGCCGGGCGGCGTGGGCGATTCAAGGTTGTGGTGCTCATGATGCGGGCACCGTGTCGGCCGTGTCGTAGTGGCGCAGGAAGAGTTCCTCGAGCGTCGGCGGCTGGCTGACGAGGCTACGCACGCCCGCGTCGCCCAGCGCACGGATCAGTTCCCCGAGGCTTTCGCCGTCGACCTGTGCGCGCACGGTGTTGCCTTCGACGCTGACGTCCTCGACTCCCTTGATGCGGGTGAGGTCGCCGGGGTCGCCGGTCATTTCGGCCCTGATGGAGGTGCGGCTGAGATGCCGCATCGAGTCCAGCGAACCGCTCTCGACGGTCCTGCCGGCCCGGATGATGGTCACCCTTTCACACAGTGCTTCGGTCTCGGCCAGGATGTGGCTGGACAGCAGGATGGTGGCCCCGCGGTCGCGCGCCTCGGCGACGCATTGCTGAAAGACGTTCTCCATCAACGGGTCCAGGCCGCTACTCGGCTCGTCGAGGAGCAGCAGGCGGGCGCGAGACGAGAAAGCGGAGATCAGCGAGACTTTCTGCCGGTTGCCCTTCGAATAGGTCCGCGCCTTCTTGTGGGGGTCGAGGTCGAAGCGCTCGATCAACTCGCCGCGCCGTGTTTCGTCGATGCCGCCGCGCATGCGGGCCAGCATGTCGATGGTCTCGCCGCCGGTCAGCGTCGGCCACAGCGTGACATCGCCTGGCACATAGGCGATCTGGCGATGCAAGGCGACCGCGTCGGTCCACGGGTCGCCGCCCAGCAGCCGCACACTGCCGCCGTCCGCCTTGACCAGGCCGAGCAGGATGCGGATGGTCGTCGATTTCCCCGCGCCGTTGGGTCCCAAGAAGCCATGGACTTCGCCTTCGCGCACGGTCAGATCGAGGCCGTTCAGCGCGCGCACGGCTCCAAAGTCCTTGGTCAGTCCCCGTACTTCGATGGGGGCGACACTGTCAACTGGCATGTGATCCTCCTTGATCTTCGGCGGCCAGGAATGCGTCGTACATGGTGCGGTCCACCATCAGGCCCTCGCTGTAGATCTCGAGGGCCGGCAGGATCATTTCCCTGGCGTAATCGCGCAGGACCGCACGCAAATCCGTTGGCGTGTCGTGCATTTGCATGTAGAGCAGCAGGCTGCCGCCTCCCGTGATGCCGAGATACTTGGCCCTGGCCTTCGGATCACGGCTGGGCTTTATCGTCCCCGCCCGCACGCCCTCTTCCATGTACTCTTCGGCGTTGTCAATCATCCTCTGCCACAACATCTTCGCCAGGTCGCCACCTGTCTGCATGCTGCGCAACACGTAGGCGGTCAGCGGGGCGAACTCCTCGATCTCGGCGAGCTGCGCGAACCAGGTGGCGGGGTCATTGGACCTCATGGCCTCCGATTTGGTGCTGCGGATCTGTTCGGCGATGTACTCGTCGCAGGCCTTGCGCAGGCCTTCCTTGGAGCCGAAGTGGTGGATGACCAGCGCGGCGCTCACCCCCGCGGCTTCGGCGATGGCCCTTACCCCCACTCCGAAGCCGTGCTGTCCGAACTGCTCGATGGCCGCGTCGCGGATTCGAGCGGTTGCCGTCAGGTCGGCTGAACGCATGTTCAGTACACTAAACGTGCGTTCAGTCGTGAGTCAAGGCGATATCGCGTGAAGAATTTCGTGAATCGGGCTCGTGGCGATCGCAAGCGCGGTGTCGCCGGGCGCGGCGGGTCGCCACCATGGGGCTCGTGGCGATCGCAAGCGCGGTGTCGCCGGGCGCGGCGGGTCGCCACCATGGGGCCGTGGCGATCGCAAGCGGGTCGCCACCATGGGGCCGTGGCGATCGCAAGCGCGGTATCGCCGCGATCGATCTAGTCGCGCACCGCGGCCAAAATGCCGTCGCCAAGCGGCACCAGGGCGGGCGTGAGCCGCTCGTCCTCGGCGATGAGCCGCGCCGCCTCCCGGACCGCGACCACTTCGGCGTCGCGGGCGGCCGGGTCGCCGGCACGCCCGCCGAGGGCGGCCCGATGCACCACGATGACGCCGCCGGATCGCAGCAGCCGCACGCCCTCCATGACGTAATCGGGCTGATCGACCGGGTCGGCGTCGACGAACACCAGGTCGTAGGAATCGTCGGCCAGCCGGGTGAGGACCTCTTGGGCGCGGCCGCTGATCAACCGGGTGCGCGACGGCCCGATGCCGGCTTCGGAGAAGGCCTGTTTGGCGAGCCGCAGGTATTCGGGCTCGATGTCGATCGTCGTCAGGACGCCGTCGTCGCTCATGCCCGAGAGCAACCAGAGCCCGCTGACCCCGGCGCCGGTACCCACCTCCGCCACGGCCTTGCCGCCGCTGAGCTTGGCCAGCAGGCTCAGTAGTGCGCCCACCGCCGGCGTCACCGCGCCCGCTCCGATGTCCACGGCGCGCTCGCGAGCGGCCGCTAGCAGTGCGTCCTCGGAGATCGATCCCTCGGCGTGCGCGAAGAGGGATTCGGCTCGACTGGGCGCCGGCTGGCCGGGGGTGTCTGCGTCGGTGCCGTCCATGCCCGCAGCGTATTCCACTTCGGTGCGCCTCCCGTCATGGCGCGCCTAAGTCGCGCCGCTACGACACGCCCGGCAAAGCCGTTGCGTTTAACTTCACCCTGCGGCGGATATTTCCTGCACAGCGCTGGTAACGAGATGGTTTCTCAGGCTGAGCTCAGACTGTTCATATATCGCGCATACGCCCATACGCGACGGTGTCCCTATGGATCGCGGAGCGGGTGGGACCGGGAATACGGACTGGCGGCTGCGTGTTGCCGCCGGTGACGACTTGTCGCTTTGTGACAGGACCGATTCGGAGGATCTGATCATCACCACGCTTTTGGGCCCGACCAGCATGTCGCACCCGCAGGACTGCCCCGCCGACGAGTGGGTGGAGCCCTCCGACGGCTTGCAGGGCACCGCGGTTTTCGACGCGACCGGGGACAAGTCCACGATGCCCTCGTGGGACGAGTTGGTGCGTCAGCACGCGGACCGGGTCTACCGGCTGGCTTACCGCCTCTCGGGCAATCAGCACGACGCGGAAGACCTCACGCAGGAGACCTTCATCCGGGTGTTCCGATCGGTGCAGAACTACCAGCCCGGAACGTTCGAAGGCTGGCTGCACCGCATCACCACCAACCTCTTCCTCGACATGGTGCGGCGGCGGGCCCGCATCCGGATGGAAGCGCTGCCCGAGGATTACGAGCGGGTGCCCGCCGACGAGCCGAACCCCGAGGAGATCTACCACGATTCGCGGCTCGGACCGGACCTGCAGGCCGCTCTGGATTCGCTGCCGCCGGAGTTCCGCGCCGCCGTCGTCCTGTGTGACATCGAGGGCCTTTCCTACGAAGAGATCGGCGCGACGCTGGGCGTGAAGCTCGGCACCGTGCGCAGCCGCATCCACCGCGGACGCCAGGCGTTGCGCGACTACCTGGCGGCTCATCCGCAGCCGGGCAGCGGCCGGGAAGCGTTGCACGCCGAGTCGGCCTAAGGATCATCGCTCGGGCAAGAGCCAGCGGTTTTGCGGTCTTGAAGGCGGTATTGCGCGCCCCGTCGCGCTACATTCGAGGGGTAGGCGCAACGAAAGGACCCGGTGATGCCCGATCGAGGACATCTCTTCCGTCGTGCGTTCTCCTGGCTTCCCGCCCAGTTCGCTTCCCAGAGCGCTGCCCCC
>NZ_LZJI01000073.1 GCF_001667775.1 Mycobacterium sp. E1747 | reverse complement strand
TGCGCGGCGAGCTTTACGCGATCGTCAACTACTGCTCTCACGAGGGCGCCCCGCTGTGCCTGGGTCTGACCGGTGGTACCAACGAGTTCGCCCCGGACGAACCCGGCGGCCTGCGCCGCGTTCGTGATGGCCAAGTTGTCCGATGCCCTTGGCACAACTGGGAATTCGACATCACCACCGGGCAGAACCTCGCCGACCCCGCGCGCCGCGTGCGCACCTACCCGGTCGACGTCACCGACGGGAAGGTGTACCTGACCGCATGAGCCCCATGATCATCGACGCCAATGTGCAACCGCACTTCGGCTACAACGCGGAGATACGGCGCTATCTACCCCCCGCCCACCAGTTGCGGTCGATCCCCGACGTCGAACAGCAGTGGTACCAAGCGCCCGGAGGCGACTACCGCCAAGACCTTTACGGGGAGCACTACCCAGGCTCGGATCCCGAGACGGTCGGCCGGCACCTGTTCGAACACGGTGTCGACTACGCCATCCTCAACCCGCTGACCCGCGGCAACATCGCCGACTACCTGCTCAACAGCCGCATCTGCGCGGCGGTCAACGATTGGCTGCTCGACCGCTGGCTCGAGCCGGACCCCGCGGATCGGTTCCGGGGCACCATCCGCGTCAACCCGGAAGACCCCAAGGGCGCCGTCGCGGAGATCGAGCGACTGGCCGACCACCCCAAGCTGGTCCAGGTCGGCGTCCCGATGCAGTCACGCGAGCCCTACGGAAAACCGATGTTCGAGCCGATCTGGGAGGCCGCCGCCGCCCATGGACTGCCGGTGGCGGTGCACATCAACGGCGGCAACGGCGTCGACTATCCGCCCACCTTCGCCGGGCACGCCCACACCTATCCGGGGTATGCGGCCTTCATGCCGCTGAACTACTTCGTGCACCTGGCCACCCTCATCGTCGAGGGCGTGTTCGGCAGGCACCCCGGCCTCAAGTTCGTTTTCGCCGACGGTGGTTACGACATTCTCACCCCGTTGATCTGGCGCCTGGACACCTTCTGGGTCTCGATGCGGGATCAGACCCCATGGGTGGACCGCTATCCGAGCGAATACCTGCCCGGGCACGTCCGGTTCTGCTCCTCGGCGTTCGACGGGCCGACCGATGCCGCCGACGCGCAGCGCTGGATGGAGTTCACCGGTAAGTCCGACCTGCTGATGTACGGGTCGGCGTATCCGCACTGGTCCACGTCGCCGCCCGCGAGTGGCGCCGAGGGCCTCGATGCCGCGCAACGCGCGAAGGTGCTGTGGCGAAACGCCAGCGAGCTTTACGGATTGAAGGAGCGTGTCCGATGACGACGATCGAGCGGGCCGACTCCGCGACAGGTCAAGAGGACGAAATAGCAGTCACCATCGTCGACACCGACGTGCACCCGCTGCCGGCCTCGACCGAGGTGATCAAGTCGTACGCGGCGCCCGAATGGGTGGACAAGATCTGGCCGACCGGCAATGCGGTCGCCCCGGTGCCGCATTTCTACGACACACCGGATTCGTACAAGACGATGTCGCTGCGGCTGGACGCCGCCCCGCCCGACGGTGGAGTTGCGGGCAGCGACCCGGAATTCGCCGCCAAGCAGTTGCTGCTCGATGCCGGCGTCAGCATCGCGACGCTGGAACCGATGTGCGACGCCCAGCTGCCGCAAGCCGAACACGCACTGAAATCCGCCTACAACGACTGGCTCGCCGACGTCTGGCTCGACAAGAACAACCGGCACGGCCGCTGGCGCGGATCGATCAGCGTCAGCGCGCAGACGCCCGAGCATGCGGCGCGCGAGGTCGAACGCTGGGCGGGACATCCGTACATGGCCCAGGTGCTGATGACGCCCCAGACGCGTGGGATCCCGTTCGGCAACCCGCATTTCGATCCGCTCTACGAAGCCGCAGCCCGCAACGGCTTTCCCGTGGCCACGCACCTGATGGGACAGACGCCCTTTGAGCTCATCCCGCTGTATCCGGTTGGCAATCCGGCACATTGGCATGACTTCTTCGCCTCCTGGCCCCTGCTCTACGTCTCACACCTGATGAGCCTGGTGTTCGACGGCGCGTTCGACCGCCACCCCGACCTGCGGGTGGTGTTCGTCGAAGGCGGCTTCACGTGGGCGATGCCGGTCATGTCACGGATGGACCGCATCTGGGAGGCCCGCCGTGGCGACCTGCCGAATGTGCGCCGCCGCCCGTCGGATTATGTGCGCGAACATGTTCGGTTCACCACCCAGCCGTTGGAAGACACCGACATCGTGCAGTTCCGGCAGTACCTGGAGATGATGAACCTGGGCGACAACCTGATGTTCTCGACCGACTACCCGCACTGGAGCTATGACGCGCCGTCCTACGCGATCAACCGGTTCCCGGCCGACCAGCGCGAGCGGATCATGCGCGGCAACGCGACCGCCCTGTATGGGCTACCGGCGACGGTCAAGGCGTTCCCCGGGGAACGCTGAGGCGGAGCCGATGGGCGGCGGGTGCTTCAGGAGGTGACGTGCGCTATCGAGTGGACTCCGGTAGCTCTTACCGTATGCCCGTTGCTACCATCGGAACGCCGGCGAATCCTCCACGAGAGGCAGCATGACGACACTCGACTCCCCCGCAAAGACGCTGTTCACCTCGACCACCCAAGCCTTCCTGGAAAAGGAGGCGCCGCTGCGCCGCGTGCGCGAGCTGCATGCCGCAGGGGAGTCCTTCGATCCGGCGTGGTGGCGGCGCGCCGCGGACCTCGGCTGGACGAGCCTGCTGGTCCCCGAGGAATTGGGCGGCGGCAGCGTTTCGGACAGCGGTTTGGCGGATCTGGCGCTGGTCGCCGAACAGCTCGGGAAGACGGTGGCGCCGGGACCCTTGTATCCGGTTAGCGTCGTGCTCGCCGCTCTTGTCGCGTGCGCGGACCGACAGCCGCACGTCGCCACCATCGAGGCGTTGATGTCCGGCGAAACCGTGGCGTCGTGGGCGGTTTCAGAGCCCGGTCGCGGGTGGGCTCCGCTGGACCCGTCGGTCACGGCCACCCCCACCGATTCGGGCTACCGGATCGACGGCAGCAAGGACCGGGTCGAGGCGGGCGCGCAGAGCGAGGTGCTGCTGATGGTGGCGCGTTGCGGTGACGAGGTCCGCCAGTTCCTGGTCCCGACGGATGCGCCCGGTGTCACGATCGTCGCGCAGCAGTCGGTCGACATGGTCAAGCAATACGCCCGGGTGCGGTTCGACGGCGTGGTGGTGGAGCGATCCGCGGTCGTCGGCTCCGCCGCCGAGACGCCCGCGCTCGTCGACCGGCAGGGCCAGATCGCGCAGATCCTGCAGTGCGCCGAGGTGGTCGGCATCTTGCAGACGGTGTTCGACCTGACCGTTCAGTGGGCGTTCGATCGGCACACCTTCGGGCGCCCGTTGGCGTCCTACCAGGCCCTCAAGCACAAGTTCGCCGACATGAAGCTGTGGCTGGAAGCCTGCCGCGCGACCACGGCCGCGGCGGTCGCCGACGTCGCGGCCAACTCGCCCGCAGCGGGCCTGTCGGCCAGCATCGCCAAGTCCTACGTGGGTGAGATGGCGGGCCAAGTCGTCCAGGCCTGCGTGCAGATGCACGGCGGCATCGGCGTCACCTGGGAGCACGACCTGCACCTCTACCTGCGCCGGGTCACGTTGTACCGCTCCACGTTTGGGACGCCGGAGGAACACAACCTGCGGGTCTACGAACACCAGAAGGCGGCCCGTTCAAAACCATGACAACCGAATCCGTTGCCGACTTCGCTGCCCGGGCCAGGGTATGGCTGGCGGGCAACATGCCTGGAATCGATCCTGAGTCGCCCCCGCCCGCCCCGCGCGACGACGAACGATCCTGGCGTCGGGCCCGAGAACTTCAAAAGCGGTTGTACGAAGGAGGATTCGCTGGGATCTGTTTTCCCCGCGAGTACGGTGGCCTCGGGCTCGACTACGAGTACCAGAAGGCCTTCGACGCGGAATCCCTCACCTACGAGATGCCGCTGATCCTCAACACCCCCACGTTCACGATCTGCTGTGCCACACTGCTCGACACCGGCAGCGAGGAGCAAAAGAAGCGCCACATTGGCGCGGCGCTGCGCGGTGACGAGGTCCTGGTGCAGTTGTTGTCGGAGCCCAGCGGCGGATCCGACCTGGCCGGGGTCATCACCCGGGCCGAACGTCAGGGCGATCGTTGGATACTCAACGGGGCCAAGACGTGGAGCACCAGCGCGTTCGCCGCCGACTACGGGTTGTGCCTGGCCCGCACCAACTGGGATGTGCCCAAGCACGAGGGTTTGACGATGTTCCTGGTGCCTATCGCTCACCCGGGAATCACCCTGCGCCGCATCACGATGCTGAGCGGTTCCACCGAGTTCTGCGAGGAGTTCCTCGACGGGGTGGATGTCGCCGACGACGCCGTCGTCGGCGAGGTCGACGGTGGCTGGGCGGTGGCGTCGCGGCAGCTGTACCACGAGCGCCGGGCGGTGGGACAGGGGTCCGAGTTCGCCAGCGGCAGCGGCAGCGAGGGCGGCGACACGATTCCCGTTGACTACGTGAGCCTCATCGAGAAGACCGGCCAGGCCGGCAACGAACGCGTGGAGCAGCTGGCGGGCCGCGCGCTGGTGCAGCGTGCGGTGGCCGAGCAGCTGATCGGCCACGTCTACCGCAGCGTCCGGGACGGCACGCTGCCGCCGGCCGCCGGAACGCTCATCAGGCTGTTCCACGCCGAGACCGTGTTCGTGAATGTCGACACCGCCATGGCGATCGCGGGAAGCGCCGGCGTCGTCGGCGAGCCTGGCGAAGGGCTGGAAACCGGGTTGCGCTACCTGTCGCGCCAGACCGTCGCGATGGGCGGTGGCACCACGGAGATGGCCCGCAACGTCATCGGCGAGCGGGTGCTGGGCTTCCCTCGCGAGTTCGCGGCCGACCGCGGTGTGCCGTTCAACCGGGTGCGGCACGGCCAGCGCTCCGAGGGCCCCTAGCCCTCGGCGACGAGATTCTCGGCGAGCCCACCGGCGACGGGGAGCTGCACCAGCGACAAGACATGGTGCGCCGGGCTTCCCGGCGGGGCCACCAGAACATACTCGCTGCCCTGTCGCTGCGCCCGGTCGCGGGCGGCGGCCAGTGCGCTGACACCAGCCGAACCGAGCTGGGTCACCGCGCTGAGATCGATCGTCAACGGCGCTACGCCGGAACGGCTTTCGACCGCGATCTGGCGGTCCAGGGTTGATGCGGTGGTGGAGTCGACGTCACCGCTGACCACGATGCGGCCGGGTTCGGCGACCAGGGAGACGAACTCGGAGTTGACCGACTTCGGCTGATTTCCCCGACTGACGATCGTGTCGGCGACGAAATTGGCCGGTCGCGACAGGCGGTGCGTCACGCTGGCGGTGGTACCGCCGGGCCCGTGGCTGACGTGCGCGTGGGACACCAGTGCCTCGGCCATGGCAAGGCCGCGGCCGCGGCCCTGCTCGCCTTCCCGGTGATCCTTCCACTGCCCGTGGTCGCGTACCGACGCGTACAGGTTGCCGTCTCCGGCCAGTGACGCTTCCACCACCACGCCGTCGGAAACCTCTGCGCCGTAACCGTGTTCGACCGCATTCTCGACGAACTCCGAGATCGCGTGGACGACGTCGGAGATATCCCCGGCGGCGGCGCCGACGTCGGCGAGCCACTGACGCAGCCGGGAGCGCACGGCACGTGCGGCGTGGATCGTGGCGTCGAGCGTCATCTTCAGCGGCGGCGGGGGCGTGCGCCGCTGCACCGCAAGAAGCGTGATGTCGTCGTTGTAGCCGGTCGACCGCAGCAGCAATTCCAAAGTCTCCGAACAGATCCGGTCGATGGGCCGCGCCGGGGGATCGATGACGAATCCGCCTTGGCCGCCGGCGACGTTCGCGGCCAACTCGGCGAATTCGGCGGTGCTGGCCATCAACGGCCGGCCGGGGCGCTCGATCAGGCCGTCGGTGTAAAGCATGATCGCATCGCCCACGTCGAGGAACTCGGTGCGTACCGGGAAGCCCGTGCTGCTGCCGAGCGGACCGGCGCCGGACGGCTCGAGATAGCGCGCGTCGGTCTCCGTATTGACCAGCAACGGCGGTGGGTGTCCGGCGGTGCAGTACTGGAATTCGCCGGTGCTGAAGTCGAGCGATCCCACGCACACGGTGGCTGACCTCGATCCGGGCACATGTTCGTGAAAGCGGTCCACCGCCGCCAGCGCTTCGGCGACCGGATATCCCGCCAGGATCTGCATCCGCAGTGCGGTGCGCAACTGCGACATGACCGCGGCCGCCTCGACGCCATGGCCGACGACGTCGCCGACGACGAGCACCAGTCTGTCCCCGAGCGGAATCGCGTCGAACCAGTCGCCGCCGGCGGCGGTGTCCTGCGCGGCGACCAGGTACTCGGCGGCGACGTCGGCACCAGGAACGACGGGCACCGAAGGGGCCAGCAGGGCCTGCTGCATGACGGTCGCCGAATCGCGGGCGTTGCGGTACCGCTCGGACAACTCGCGCATGCGGGACTCGGCGGCAAGCCGCGCCCGCACGCGGTCGGTCACGTCGACGAACGCGAGCTGTACCCCCTCGATCGAGCCGTCGTCGGCGCGGCGCGCCGCGACAATGAAATCGAAGAAGTGTTCTTGCGCCGTACCGGATCCCTCGAAATCGGCCTGCACGCGCCACTCGGTGCCCGACTGAGGCTCGCCCGTCTCGTACACCCGGTCAAACATCTCGAAGATCTGTTGGCCCTCCAGCTCGGGATAGACCTCCCGCGCCAGCAGGCCGATGGTGTCGATCGGCGGACTGAGTGCGCGGTAGGCCGCGTTGACCGCGACGAATCGGTGGTCGGGGCCCTCGAGGCCGACCAACAGCGCAGGGACATTCTCGAAAATGCGGCGCACGTCGTCGGCCGCACCCACGGTCTTATCCCAGTCTCTCTGGGGCGCCATTGGCCGTCCCTCCTACGGACCCATTCCCGGACCGAGTCCCGCAAGCTGGCCCAAACGTGCCGAGCACTCGCCAGGCGCAGACATTAAGACTAGCAATGGCGAGCAGGTGCTCGGTGCAACAGTTTTCCCTGCGAGGCGTGCGGCTGTTCCGTGGTGCCCGGGCTGGAGGTCGCGACCGGACGGTGGGATTTCACTCCGGGCACATTCGCTTTCGCGTTTGCCGCCGCCTTCCTTGCGACGCACGCGACCGTGCTGTCGGGGGCAACATGGCCTATCCACAACGACAACAGTGGTTCGACTGGCTGGAGCTCAGGCATGACGACGCTCGACTATCCGGTGTGGCTGCGAGTCGACCCCTGGCTCAACGTCCTGTTCGTCACGCTGATCATTGGCAGCGGCATCGGGATCCTCAGTGCACACCACAAAGTTGTATTGACACGACGACAACAAACCGGGCAGCGAATGGGCGTGCTTCACCGGAAAAGGTCATGCTCCGCGACCACCCCATGGTTGACCGGAGCGGCCGCGTTGCTCACCCGGATAGCCGTCCACGACATCGTCGCCCGTCTGCGGTTCATTCCGTGGGTGCACAGACTCGTTGATCCGCTGGTGTGGGTGCTCGTCCGCGGTGGCCAGCTCGACGAGCGAAACCTGTTGCGGTGCGGGCTTACTCACGACGACATGGCGCGTTCTTACGCCAGCATGGTCACCAGACAACGGCCGACGTGAGGTTTCGCGTTGTTCGAGACGAAAGGCGTGGTCTCGGTCTTCGGCGCCGACGACGGGTCAGGCTGAGACCGGCTTCTTCGAATCCGCCGAAACCTTCATCAGCTTCATCAGGTTGCCGCCCATGATCTTGGCGATGTCCGCCTCGTCGAAGTCGGTCAGCTCGTCGACGAAGGAGATGGGATCCTTCAGGCCCTCGGGGTGCGGCCAGTCGGAACCGAACAGCACCCGGTCGGTGCCCACCATCTTGACGATCTCGGTGAACCGGTCCTCCCAGAACGGGGTGATGTAGACGCAGCGCTTGAACGCCTCGATCGGGTCCTCGCTGAACGACTGCGGCATCTTCTTGTAGACGCCCTTGAGGCCCTTGAAGAGGTCGGGCACCCAGTCGGCGCCGTTCTCGATGGACAGGATCCGCAGCTCGGGATTGCGGGACAGCGCGCCGTGGCATACCAGCGCGCCCATCGCGTCCAGGATCGGCCGGTGGCCCATCGCGAAGCTGCGGAACGGGGTCGGCTTGAACGGCAGAAACTCGTCGCCGGGTTCCCACACGTTCGCGAATTCCGAATAGCCGCTGTCCGAGGCGTGCATCGACACGGGGATCTCGGCCTTGATGCAGGCCTGCCAGAACGGGTCGAACTCCTCGAGCCCGAACGACCGGCTGCCCTTATAACCGGGCACCGGCGCCGGGCGCACCAGGACGGTGCGAGCGCCGCGCTCCAATACCCATTCGAGTTCCTCGAGCGCGCGCTCGACGATCGGCAGGGTGATCACCGGGGTGGCGAAGATGCGGTCGGAGTAGTTGAACGACCACTGCTCGTACATCCACTGATTCAGCGCGTGGATGACGTCGTGGGTCATCTCCGGGTCGTCCTTCATGCGCTCCTCGACCAGGCTGGCCAGGGTCGGGAACATCAGGGCGTAGTCGATGCCGAGCTCGTCCATCACCTCGAGGCGCGCGCCCGGTTCGCGGAACGCGGGGATGGCCTTCATCGGCTCGCCGAGGATCTCGCGATAGGACTTGCCCTGCGCACCATTTCGGAAGTAGTCCTCCTGGGCCCCGGGCCGCGCCACCACCTCGAACGTCGGGTTGGGGATGTACTCGCTGATGTGGCCGCGCACGACGATCTTGGTGCGACCGCGCACCTGGACGTAGTCGATGACCCGCTTGCGGTTCTCCGGCAGGAACTTGGTCAGCGCTTCCTGCGGCTCGTACATGTGATTGTCCGCGTCGAACACGGGGAAGGAAAGTTCGCGAGACGGCATGGCGATCTCCTCGGCAGAAATCTCGAATTCTCTCTGAGTGGTAATGACGTTACCACTTCCAGGCGGGGCGCGGGTAGCGCGCGAGCGAGCTCGGCAGTCACGCTGGCGTGACGTTCGGCAACGAGTGCCACGCTGGCGTGACGCCCGCCGTCGCCGGCTAGGCGTTCGGCCAGCTGGGAAGCTGGGGTGTCTTGCCGTTGAGGACCGCGAAATTCACGGTCGCCGTCGCGAGGAGCTCGTCGCCGTCGCCGTAGACGTCCACCTGCATGACCATTGCCCGCCGCCCGGACCGCAGCATCCGGGGCACCGCATACGCCCAGCCCTGCCGGATCGGGCGCAGGTAACGGATGAACAGGTCGGCGGTCGTCATCGTGGTGCCCGGCGCCAGGTAGTCCAGGCCGAACCGGCCAGCCGCGACGTCGACGAGCGTCGCGACCAGGCCGCCCTGCAGAGCGCCGGACGTGTTGACGACGGCCGGGCTGACGGGCATCGTCATCGCGAACTCGCCGGCGCGGGTGCCCGGTCGCATGCCGATCTGGGCGAACAGCTCGGTCAGCGACTGCGCGGGCGATTCCTCGTCGGTCTCCCGGATGCCGAGGGCGCGACTGCAGAAGTCGTACAGTTGGCCCGCGTCAACGGGGGCGCGGTTCAATTCCGTTCCCAGCCAATGCAATCGCTGTGCACCCATCACCGTCTGCATGACGATGGCGGCCGCCGCGCCGACGTCGACTCCGGGGTGGAAGACCCCCTCGGTGATGCCCTGCCCGACGATGTCGCGTAGGAGCTGATGCAACGGGGAGAGCACGCGGGCGTAGTCGCGGGGCCGGGTTTCGGCCAGGTGTTGGTTATAGAGGGTCAATGCGCGATTGAGGCTGTCCTGGGTGCTCGATTCCGGTTGCTGGCTGATGCGGTCGATGACGAGTTTCAACGCCGCGGTGCTGTCCAACCCTTGGGTTTCGGCGCGCCAGGTTTTCACCGATTGGGCGATGGTCCGGTCGAACAGCGCCAGCAGCAACTCGTCCTTGCTGCTGAAGTGCTGGTAGAAGGCACGCAGCGACGTCTTGGAGCGGGCGACCACCTCCTGCACGGTGAAGTCGGTACGCCCGGTTTCGCCCAAGATCGCCACGGCCGTCTTGATGAAGCGGTCGCCGCGCGTCACTTCGACGTCGTCGCCAAGGTCGGTCATGAGCGCTTCGTCCCCTTCCTCGGCGCGCGGCGCGCGCTATGAGAATGAGGTTACCGCGCTTAGGCTGCTGCAATGGTGGCGAGCGTGTTCGGGAAAGTCGCATTCGTCAGCGGCGGTGCATCCGGCATCGGGGCGGCGTTGACCACCGAGCTGATCCGCCACGGAGCCGAAGTCTGGATCGCCGATCGGCAGATCGGCCCCGCGCAGGACTTCGCACAACGCCTCAACAGCCGCGGCGGCAAGGCGCACGCGATCGAGCTGGACGTGCGCGACTATCCGGCGTTTGAGCGCGCCGTAGCCGGGGCGGTGCAGCAATCGGGGCGGATCGACTACCTGTTCAACAATGCGGGCATCGGAGTCGCTGGTGAGATCGACAAGTACACACTCAACGACTGGAACGACGTCTTCGATGTGAACCTGCGCGGTGTCGTGCACGGTATCCAAGCGGTGTATCCGATCATGATCGGGCAGCGCTCCGGCCACATCGTGAACACCGCCTCCATGGCAGGCCTGATGACAACTGCGGGCCAGGCAAGCTATACCGCCGCCAAACACGCCGTCGTCGCCCTCTCGAAGACGTTGCGCCTGGAGGCAGAGCGCCACGGGGTGCAGGTCTCGGTGCTGTGCCCCGGGGTGATCCGGACCCCGATCCTCACCGGCGGCAAGTATGGACGGACTGGCCTGGCAGGCATCAGCGACGAGCAGATCCTCAAGATGTGGGAGCGGTTGCACCCGATGGCGCCCGAGAAGTTTGCCGAGCGCGCGCTTCGTGCCGTGTTGCGCGGGGACGCGATCATCGTGGTGCCCGCATGGTGGAAGGCCTTTTGGTACCTCGAGCGGCTCTCGCCGGCGTTGTCGATGCGAGCGGCCAAAGCAATGCTCAGGCACGCTCGGGGAATGGAGCAGGCCTCGGCGCCGTCGGCGGGTTGACGAGCGGCGTGGCCCCGGGGGCGAACGTCGGTAACGAGATGCACCGAATCGGTGCGTCGCGTGCTCCGCTGTGGCACGGTTAGCGGGTGTTGAGATACGCACCGACCGTCGCGGCAACCGTCCTGGCCGCCGCCGCGGCCATAGCGTTCGCCCCGCCGGCCGCCGCGGATCAGGACAGCTACGTGACCTTCCTTTCCCCGACACGCAACATCAGCTGCGAGATCGACTACCAGCGCCGGGGAATCCCCGACTCGACGTTCTGCTTCACCATCGCCCCGCCGCAGTCGGTGACGATGGATCCCGCAGGGGTCCTGTCGCGCTGCACGGGCGAAAGCTGTCTGGCCAACCCTCCCGAGGGCACCCCGACCCTCGCCTACGGCCAGGCGAAGGGAACCGGCCCGTTCACATGCCGATCGGAGACCGATGGGGTGACGTGCACCGTCGTCTCGGGTCGCGGGTTCACCATCTCGAATTCCGGAATCACCGCCGTCGGTTGACGGTGTCGGCGTCGGACGCCTCAGCCACCCCGCGCCTCGATCATCGCCGAGCGATTGACCTTGGTCGCCGCGGTGCGGGGAATCGCGTCGACGAACTCTACGGTCTTGGGCGCCTTGTAATGAGCGAGGCGGCTCTTGGCGTACTCGATCACCTGTTCTTCGGCGAGCGCCGCGCCGTCGGCCGGCTGCACCACCGCATGCACCCGATGTCCCCACTGCGCGTCGGCGAGTCCGATGACGACCACGTCGGCGATGTCGGGATGGCCCGCCAGCGCCGACTCCACTTCTGCCGGAAAGACATTCGCGCCGCCCGTGATGATCATGTCGACGCGGCGGTCGACGATGTAGAGGTAACCGTCCTCGTCCAGATAGCCGATGTCGCCGGCGGAGCGGAAGCCGTCTTCGGTGGTCGGTAGCGGCGCCGCGCCGCCCACATAGCGCGATCCCGCGCTCATCGGCGCGCGCAGGTAAATCTCGCCGTGTTCGCCGGGGCCGAGCTGTTTCGTTCCGGCGTCGAGGATCCGGATCTCGGTCTCCCGAAAACCGCGGCCGACGCTGCCGGGGTGCGCGAGCCACTCGTCGCCCCGCAACGCGGTGAGCCCAAGGTTTTCGGTCATACCGTACGCCGAGACGATCTGCTGCGGGCTCAGCAGCTCGAACCAGGTGTGCATGAGCGACGGCGGCATCACCGCTGCGCCCTGCAGAATGAATACGATGCTGGACAAGTCGCGCTGCCGGACGTCGGGCCGGGCCGCGATGCGCGCGAGCATCGTGGGCGTGGCCGTGAAATTGGTAATCCGGAAGCGTTCAATGACATCCAAAGCGATTGCGGCGTCGAATTTTTCGAGTATCACCAGGTGGTCGCCGGCCAGCAGGAAGAAGAAGGTGGCGAACCCGTTGGTGTGGTACATCGGCGCGGGCACCATGATCGTCTGCGGTGTAGCCACGGGCGTCCAGTTCGACAGGAAGGGCTCGCCGTGGTGTGGGGTCCACAGCGAGGGCGCCAGGCTCAGGATGACTTTCGGTATGCCGGTCGAACCGCTGCTGCAGATGCCGTTGACGTTGGGGGAGACCGCTTCGGGCAGGGCCTCGGCGGACTCGGCGCCGGCCTGGGCCTCCAGTCGCCACCGGCTCACCTCGTCGACGACCACGGCGGGATCGATCACCTCCCGCACCCGGTCGCGCTCCCATTCGGGCAGGTCCCAGTGCATGGGAACCGGAACGGCGCCGATCTTCCAGCAGCCCAGCGTGGCCACGACCAGGTGTACCGAGTTCGGGATCGCCAGCGCGACAAGGGAGCCGGTTTCGGCGCCGTTGGCGGCGAGCGCGCGGCCCCATTGGTTGGCGTGCGCATCGAGCTCACCGAACGTCAGCGACTGCGCGGTGCCGTCGAGGGCGACGATGGTGACCCCGGTGTCGCCGCCGCGCTGCTGGGCGAGCTCACAAAGCTTGGCGCCGAACGCGATTCCATCCGCTAAGGGGTTGGTCGCCACTTCGGCCGATGCGGGCTTAGTCACGAGCGCCGCTCCTCTCGCCCGCAAGCGGGAGATACCCCCACTGCATCGTCGCCGGCGCGGTCACGCCGGTACCGGGCAGCTGAACAGTGTTTCCAGGGAGCCGTCCGGGACGCCGGCAATCAGTCGCAGCGCGAGCGCTTCGGCGCCGAGCGGCAAGCGGATCAGCGGTTGCGTGTGCCGGTCGAGGACGCTGACGTCGGACTCGTCGCAGAAGCCCAGGGCGCCGAGCAACTGATGGGAGATGCGCAGCACCTGGCGCCCGGTGTCGGACGCCTTGAGCCGCAGAACGAGTGCGTCCGCCGAACGGACCTGTGTCGGTAGCGACTCCGGCCGGCAGATGGTGTATTTGGCCAACTCGTGCAGCCCGCGCACGGCGACCGCGGCCTCCGCGACGGCGAACCTGACGGCCTGGAAATCCGCCAGCGGCTTACCGAATTGAACGCGGGTGCGCACATGGTCGGTGACAATCTGCAGCGCCTGCTCCATCGATCCCAGAATCCGCCAAGATCCCAGCACGAGATGCAGATTAACGTCGTCGGCGGGGACGGTTCCATCGGGTGCGCCGAGGGAAGCGGGCACCAGGAACGGCCCGAGTTTGGCGCTGGTCCGCGACGCCGGCTCTGGGTGGTAGCGGTTGCCGTCCAAGTCGGCGGCGATCCAGTCACCCGGAAGGTCGCCGTGGTCGACGCGCGGCGCCTCGGGGTTGACCAGGGCAAGGCGGGCGCCGTCGATCGCGAGCAATTCCTCGACCAGGGGATAGGGCAACACCATCGCGCCGGCGGCCCGGCACAACACCGCGGCGGCCAGCAGGTCGTCGGGCGCCGACCGGACATCGAGCTCGAATGCGCCGACATCGCGGAGGGCCTCGCCGGCGGCGCCCCGGATGGCGTCGTCGGTCTCGGCGCACAACGCCGCCTGCGGACCGCCCAGCCGGGCGAACCGCTTGGCCGCCACCGCGGCGAAGTCGCAGATGTCTTGCGGCAGGTCAGTTTTCACCGGTGCTCTCCCAACACGTCCCGGGCTACCAACATCTTCTGCACTTCGATGGTGCCCGAAGCCACGGTGGCGGCCTGGGCGTACCGCCAATGGTCTTCGATCGCCCCGTGCAGCGCCGCGCCGCTGCCACTATCGAGCGCGATCGGGCCCAGCACGTCAAAGAGCAGCTCGGCGACCTGCTGGTCGCACGTCGTGGTGGCGATACGGGCGGCACTGGCCGCCGCGCCCGCCGCCGGATCGTCCTGCAATGACACTGCCCGGTAGGCCAGCAACCGGGCTACCCGAAGATCGACGAGCGCCCGAACCCACCGGGAGCGCAGCGATTCGGGCAGCGCGAACCAGTCGTCCCCGAGCTGGGTGCGCATCCGGTCGAGCAATGATTCGCAGCGCGCGTAGCGGGCGATGCCGACGCGCTCGAAGGCCAGCGCCTCGCGCATGACCCGCCAGCCGTCCCCGACCTCGCCGAGGATGTCGCCGGGAGAGGCCCGCACGTCGTCGAGGAACATCTCGTTCAGGTGATGTGGGCCCAGCATGGACCCGATCGGCCGGACGGTAAAGCCAGGACGGTCCATCGGCATCAGAAAAAGGGTGAGCCGCTTGGGCTTTGGTGCCTCGGGGTTGGTGCACGCCGCCAGCACGCACCAGGATGCCATCAGTGCATAGGAGGTCCACACCTTCTGGCCGGTGATGCGCCAACCGTCCCCGTCCGGTACGGCGCGGGTGCGTAACGAGGCGAGGTCGGTACCGGCCTCCGGCTCGGAGAAGCCCTGGCACCAGATCACGTCGCCCGCGGCGATGGCGGCCAGGTGCTTGGCCTTCTGTTCGGCCGTCCCGTAGCGCATCAGCGCGGGGCCGACCCAGTTGATTCCCATGTATTGGGGACCGCGCGGCTCGTGCTGGGCCCACATCTCCTCGCGCAGCACCGTCTGCTGCCAGACCGAACCTCCGCCGCCGCCATGTTCTTTCGGCCAGCCCAGGGCCAGCAGGCCCTCGGCCGCCAGCAGTTTGCAGAACGTCTCGGTGGTGGCCAGGTCCCGCGGGTTGTCGGTGCAGGCGCCGAGGAAATCGGCGGGAATGTGGTTGGCCACCAGTTCGCGCAGGTGGTTCCGCAGTTGTGCGGCGTCGTCGCCGAGGTCGTAATCCATCGTTGTCATCCCTTCGGCAGCCCGAGCACCCGCTCGGCGATGATGTTGCGCTGGACCTCCGATGTCCCGCCGTAGATGGTCGCGGCGAGCGCGTCCTGCCGTTCGAAGAGCAGATCCGGGTCGCTCAGCGATTGCATTCCTTCCGCGGCGGCGGCGAGTTCCCAGACACGCTGCAAGGTAAGGGATCCGAGCAGCTTCATGGTGTCGGCCTCGGGGCTCGGCCGTCCGGCGAGTTCGTTGCCCAGGGCGCGGTACCCGGTGGCCCGCAACGCCTCGGCGTCGGCGAGCAGGGAGCCGAGTTCCGCGCAGATGTCGGCGGTCGGCTGCGCCCTGCGCACCGACTCGAGCCCGCGCTTGATCTCGACCCAGTTCATGATCCAGATCATCTGGCGTTCGTGGTGCAGCGACGCGAGGGCGACGTTCCACCCGCCGTGCAGCGGTCCCAGCAGGTTGTCCGCCGGCACCTCGACGTCCTCGAGGAAGACCTCGCAGAACGTCTCGTCGGAGATCGACGCCATCCGGATGGGTTCGATTTGCACCCCCGGCGAGCGCAGATCGAGGATCAGGCAGGAAATCCCGCGGTGTTTCGGCGCCTGCGGGTCGGTGCGGGCATAGAGGGTGCACCAACGCGATTCGTGTGCTTGGGTGGTCCAGATCTTGTGCCCGTTGACCCGGAAGCTGTCTGCGTCGCGTTCGGCGCGAGTGCGCAGGCCGGCGAAATCCGACCCGGCCTCCGGCTCGGACATTCCCAGCGCCCACCACTCGTCTCCGCGCAGCAGCGGGACAAGCAGCCGCTCGATCTGGGCCGGGGTGCCGAACTGACGGATGCCGGGGGCGGCGACGTTGGGACCCGCGATGTTCGGCAGCTTGGGCGCCGAGCGCATCGCCGCCTCGAGTCGGACCTCCATCGCGTCGCGCAAGCCAAGCGATCGGCCGCCGTGTTCCGATGGCCAGGTTGGCTGAATCCATCCGGCCTCGAAGGCGGCTCGTTGGTAATCGCGCCGCAGGGTCACATCCCAGCGGTATTGGCGGTAGTTGTCGTAATAGTCGCTCGGCAGAAAGTCCGTCAACCAGGTGCCGAACTCGTCGACCACCGCGGTCATGCCGCGCCTCCCGCGAACCGCCGGCCGACCTCGTGGTAGAGGGCGCGGCTGTCGCCCAGCATCGCGGCGGCCTGCCAGGCGTGCCGGACGTAGAGGTGGGCGTCGTGCTCCCAGGTCTGCCCGAGCGCCCCGTGGACCTGGACCGCGGTTCTCGCGCAGTGGGCGGCCGCATCGCCGGCCGCCGCTTTGGCGAGTGCCGCTGTGATCCACGCCTGCGCGGGCGCCGTGGCCGGGTCGGCCAGCCGGGCCGCCGCGGCGTACGTGAGACTGCGGGCGCGCTCCAACCCGACATAGTTGTCGGCCAGCGCGTGCTTGATCCCCTGGAACGCACCGATCGGCGTGCCGAACTGGCGGCGGGTCTTGGCGTGCTCGACGGCCCGATTCAAGGCGGCGCTGGCCGTGCCGACCAAATCGGCGGCTGCGGCCACCAACGGCGCCGTCAACGCTTGCTCGGTATCGACCGGTGCGCTGACCAACGGCTCGGTGTCGACCTCGACGTCTGCCAGCGGCTGCGCCGGGTCGGTCGATTCGCGGGGGATGACGGTCACTCCGTCGGCGCAGCGCGCGACCGCCACCACGGTGCCATCGGGGGCGGTGTCGGCCCACGCCAGCGTGACGAGCAGCTCGGCGCGCGACAGGTTGGGGACCGCGACCGCCCGGCCGCGCAGGCGCCCGGCGCGCAGTGTCATCGGCGCCCCGGGCAGCCGAGATCCCTTGGCGTGCACGGCCAGGGTGGCGACCACACCGCCGGCTATGTCATCGAGAATCGCGTCCAGGCCCGCCTCCCGCAACGCGCCGGCGGCCAGCCCGACACTGCTCAACAGCGGGATCGGCGCGATGGCGGCACCGCATTCTTCGAGCACCACCGCGAGCTCGACCGGTCCATAGTCGCCGGTCCCTGGAGCGGCCAGTTCCGTCCAACCGAGGTCGACAACGGTCTTCCACAGCGTGCGCCACCGCTGCGGGTCAGTCATGGCATGCCGGGCGGAGTCGGGCGGGCACTCGGTGCGCAGGATGTCGCGCACGGTGTCGCGCAGCGACAGCTGCTCCGCGTTCATTCCAACATCCATAAGACCCCTAACATAATAAAGATAGTAATCTAGCGGCCCCCTCCGCAATCGCACGGGAATGACGCATAGGTTGGGCGCATGGTCGAGTGGTTTTTGTTCCTGCCGCAGCTGCGGCTGTCGGTGGCCGACATCGTCGAGCGTGCCCGCCACGCCGAGGACAGCGGCTTCGACGGCATCGCGTTCATCGACCATCTCGAGGCGCCCGGACTGCCCGACGGGAGCATCTGGGAGGCAATGGGCATCGCCGGCTGGGTGGCCGCCAAGACGGAGCGGCTGCGGATCGGCCACCTGGTGCTGTGCGACGCGTTTCGCCACCCGGCCGTGCTGGCCAAACAAGCCGTCACCCTGTCGGACGCATCCGAAGGCCGGTTCGATCTGGGGCTGGGTGCGGGGTCCTGGCCCACGGAGTTCACCAGATTCGCTGTCGGTCAGCAGGATCCGAAGGCCCGGATCGCACAACTCGGGCGCAATCTCGAGCTGATCCGGGAGTACTGGGGCGACGGGACCGGGGAGAATGTCCAGTCCCCACGCAGGTCACATCCGATACCCCTGGTCCTGGGCGGAACGGGCCCCCGGATGATGGAACTCGTTCGCAGGCATGCGGATTGGTGGAATGCCCCGGCGACGCAGCTCGACCGACTGCCCAAGCTTGCCCCCGAAGCGGGGCCGGCCCGGGTGTCGGTCCAGCAGATGGTGGGATTTGTCCGGGCCGGCAGCGATCCCAAAGCGGTGCGTGAGGTGAGCGCTCGCCGATTCGGCCACCTGGGCTCGGGCCTGGTCTGCGGCGACGCCGACGAGCTGATCGGCCACTTCGGCGACCTGGCCGCCCACAGGGTCGAGCGGTTCTACGTGTGGTTCGCCGACTTCGCGAAGCCTGAGTCGCTGCACGAATTCGGCGAATCGGTGATCAAGGCGTTCCCTGGCGGCGCCGCCGCGCCTCGGTAGGAACGACCGGTGCCCGGGCGAACGGCCGACACGAATCCGACCGGATCCGAGGCATCGGCCACCACGTGACGCGCACCGATCTCTTCAGCGGCGGCGCGCAACGGGGCCTCGCGCCGCGCGGCCAGCACGACGTCGTAACCGAGTTCGACCAACTTGCGACCGCACGCTTTGCCGATCCCGCCGCTGCCGCCGGTGACCAATGCGGTTCTCAAGGGGCGCCTCTTACGGTTGCCGGAAATCCCGCGTCCGCGACAAAGCCTGCGGCGACAGTGCGTGGATACGTTGGTCGTGCCGATCGGAGAGCACGTACGTCTGCGTGTCGGCGAGATGGCGACCCGCAATGCGACGCGCCCGGTCGACGTCGCCCTCCGCGATGGTCTCGGTCAGCTTGACATGCGTGCCGAGGACGGCGCGGCGTTGAGCCAGGGAAGGGTAGGTGCCGCGCGCCGCGCTCTCGTCCGCCCACTGTTGTTCGTGGCTGGTCCACAGCGTCTCCAAGCTGCCGACCACCGCGATGATGGTGTGGTTTCCGCACCCTCGCACCACGAGATCGTGGAATTTCCGGCCGATTTCGGTGAACAGCGCGCCGTCCTCGATGTTTTCGGCCATGGCGTCGTTCACCCGGTTGAGTTCTGGGACCAAGGTGTCCGCGCGGTCTGGCCGCCGGGCGGCCAGCGCGGCGCACGCTGGCTCGAGTTCCTGCAACGCCATTCCGAGGTCGGCGACCGCGACCGACTCGCTCTGCAGCAGGAGCCCGAGCATGTACGCGGCGCTGGTCTTCGCCGGCGCGTGCACGACGGCGCCACCGCGATTACCCCGGCGCACCGACACCAGGCCCTCGGTTTCGAGAATGCGCAGCGCTTCGCGCAGCGAAACCAGACTCACGTTGAACTGCTCGACGAGTACCTCTTGCCGCGGCAACAGATCGCCGTCCGCCAAGTCGCCGTTGATGATCTGGCGACGCAACTCGTCGGCTACGATCTCAGCGATCCGCGGCGCCGACAATCGGCGACGGGCGTCGCGCCCAATTCCCAAGTCGGTCATCCGATCCTCGATACTAATCAACTCGCTGGCTTAGCTATTTTAGCAGTAATGGTATAAATAGCTTCTTCGATCGCGTGTCGATCGGGAGGGCGGGTGTAAGTGAGCGAGCGGTCCGACAGCCGGCCCACACCGCTGCACGACCTGCGTGTCGTCGAGATCAGTGACCGGATCGCCGGCAGCTACTGCGGGAAGCTGCTGGCCGATGCCGGCGCGCAGGTACGCAAAATCGAACCGCCGCAGGGGGATTGGCTCCGCAACTACTCTGCGACCCGGTCGCCGGTGCCGGACGGGGAGAGTTCACCGTTTTTCGCTTTTCTCAACGCCGGCAAGCGCAGCATGACGTGCCCGCCCGGCTCTGCGCGGTTTTCCGCGGTGCTGGCCGCCGCGGACGTGGTGGTGATCACGGCCGGGCGCGAGCGGGCCGCGGCGCTGGGTGTCGACCCGCAGCGGCTGATGGCCGCGGCTCCGAGCGCGATCGTCGTAACGATCTCCGACTTCGGCTGGACCGGGCCCTACGCTGGCCGGGCCGCCAGCGAATTCACCCTGCAGGCGGGGGCGGGCTCGCCCGGTTTCCGCGGTGATCCCGCAGGGCCGCCGATCTCCATCGGCGGCGACCTGGGGGAGTACATGGGCGGCGTGTATGGCGCGTTCGGCGCGCTGGCCGTGCGCCGCCGCGTCGAACGCGGCGGCCCCGGCGAGCACCTCGACCTGTCCATGCTCGAGGCATTGACCGCGATGCAGAGCAGCGAATGGCTGCACTCCCGGCTGCTGCGCGTGCCGCCGATCGGCCGCACGCTCGAAGTCCCGTCCATCGAATCCGCCAGGGACGGCTACGTCGGGATCACCATGGTCACCGGCCAACAATGGCTCGACTTCCTCGCGATGGTCGAATGCCCGCAGCTCGAGGAGATCGAACAGCTCCGCTTCCAGATCGGCCGGTGGGCCCACCGCGACCTGATTCGCGAGCAGATCGGCCCCTGGCTGGCCGAACGGACCGTGGCGGAGATCGTCGAGCTCGGCCAACTGTTCCGGTTGCCAATCGCCGCGCTGGGCAACGGCTCCACCATCCGGGAGATGGAGTACGTGACGCAGCGCGGGGCATTTGTCCCCAACCCGGCCGGCTTTCACCAACCCCGAGCGCCGTGGCTGATGTCGGCGTGCGCGCCCGCCCCGCCGGGCGTCACTCCCGCTCTCGGTGAGGCCGATAATGAGAGCCCTTGGGCCCCAAGGGGACTCGGGAAAGCCGCGGCTCCGCGCACGTTACCCCTGGCCGGCGTGCGGATCATCGACCTGACCGCGTTCTGGGCCGGCCCGGCGGCGACCCACCTATTGGCCGCTTTCGGCGCCGACGTCGTCAAGGTGGAATCGATACAACGGCCCGACGGCATTCGCTACTCGGGCGGCATGCGCACCGACGTCGACGATTGGTGGGAGTACGGCTGGGTGTTCCACGCCATGAACACCAACAAGCGTTCGGTGACACTGGATTTGGGGTCCGAGGACGGACGGCGCCTGTTCACCGAGCTGGCCGCCGGCGCCGACGTGGTGATCGAAAACTTTTCACCCCGGGTGATGGAACAATTCGGCCTGACCGCCGAGGTGCTGCTGGACGTCAACCCGAGGCTCGTGGTCGCCCGCATGCCCGCCTTCGGTCTGGATGGGCCGTGGCGCGACCGGGTCGGATTCGCGCCCACCATGGAGCAGATCGCCGGCCTGGCATGGGTGACCGGATTGCCCGACACCCCGCCGGTCACGCCGCGCGGGGCGTGCGACCCGCTGGCCGGCGTGCACGCCGCGTTCGCCGTGCTGGCCGCGCTGAGCTTCGCCGAACGCACCGGCTCGGGCCAGCTGGTCGAGCTCCCGATGCTCGAAACGGTGCTCAACGCCACCGCGATACAGGCCATCGAATTCGAGGTCTTCGGGACGACGCTGACCAGGCGTGGCAACCGCGGTTTCGGCGACGCGATCCAGAACATCTACCGCTGCGCCGGGGAAGACGATTGGATCGCGGTCACCGTGCGCGACGACCGGCAGTGGTGTGCGCTGGTCGAGGCGATGGATCGACCGGCGTGGTGTGACGAGGGGCTGTCCACCGCCGCGGGGCGGCTCCAGCGGGCCGACGACATCGATCGCCGACTGGCGGCGTGGTTCGGCCGGCAACCGCTTGACGCGACGGTGGAGCGCTTGGCGGCCGCTGGCGTGCCCGCCGCTGCGGTCGTGTCGCCGTCGCTGGTCACCGACAATCCCCAACTGCGCCACCGGGGCTTCCTGGAGACCCTGCACCACCCCAGCACCGGTGCGGGCCGCTATCCCTGCCCACCGTTCGCGCGGCTCGCCGGACAGGACAACTGGCTGCTGCGGCCACCGCCGCGACTGGGTGAGCACAATGAGGACATACTGCGCGATCGCTGCGGGCTGACCGACGAAGAACTGACGCGCCTCGCGAGCAGCGGGGTGATCGGGACCCGACCCAAGGGCCTCTAGAGAAGTGGAGGGCATCTGATGCGCGTGACGGTTGACGAAAACCTTTGTGAGGCCAACGGTTTCTGCGAATCGCTGGCGCCGGAAGTATTCGAGCTGGGCGACGAGGACGTGGTGCAGATCGCGGACGGGCCGGTGCCGCCCCGGTTGGAGATCGACGTGCGCGCCGCGGTGGATCAGTGCCCCAAGGCCGCACTGCGACTGATCGACTGACGTCGCCCTGCACACGTCGGTGGCGCACCATAGAGTGCGTCTATGTCGTCGCGAGATATGGCCAAGTACGCCGCGATGCGGCCCTACTTCGAGGTCGTCGCCGGGGGTTTGAGCGGCTTGGTCGACGGGACCGACTTCTTCGACATGCACGCCGAGGATGTGGTGGTCGAGTACGTCATTACCGTCCCGGACTACCCGCGCACGGTTGTCGGGCGAGAGGCGCTGGCCGAGCTCTACTCCGACTACGGCGAATCCATCGTCCAGAGTCACAGCAGCGGCGTGTATCGCTATTACGACCCCGAGAAGTCCGTGGTGATTTTGGAGTACACCATGCATGGCACGGTGGTGAAGACCGGTGCCCCGTACGTCAACAGGTTCGTTTCGGTGATCACCGTGAAGGACCGCAAGATCGTGCACTGGCGTGACTACCTGGACCCGTTGGCCGTCCTCGCGGCCTTCGGGGATTCGCCGCCACCCTATTGAGCTGCTAGCGCCGTTCCGTCAGCGAGATCGACATTTCGTCGTAGATCGACATATTCGTCATCAGGTTCGGGTAAGCCACGGTGGCCGGCCCGATCGCGATGTCGTCACAGCGCAGCAGCAGCTCGTCGAACACCGCGCGGAGTTCCGCGCGCGCGAGCATCGCGCCGAGGCAGTGGTGCGGTCCGCCGCCGCCGAACGCGACGTGCGGGTTGGGTTGACGGCCGATGTCGAAGGTGAACGGCAAGGAGAACGCCTCCTCGTCGCGGTTGGCCGAGCGCAGCATCGACACCACCCGTTCGCCCTTGGCGATGTGTTGGCCGTCCATCTCAAGGTCGACCTTGGCGGTACGCGTCCAGTAGGCCACCGGCGACGCCCAGCGCAGCACCTCCTCGACCGCGGTCGGCCGCAGGCCTTCGTCCGCCCGGTAGCGCTCGACCTGCTCGGGGTTGGCCAGGAAGGCCTGCAGGCCGATCGCGAGGGCGTTCTTGGTGGTGTCGCTGCCGGCGAAAGCCAAGACGAAGAAGAAGAATTCGAGTTCGTTGGGGGGCAACCTGAATTCCGCACCGTCGTCGCCGGTGATCACCGCCGACGCCAGCGTGCTCCAGATGTCGTCGGTGGGATTGCGCCGCTTTTCGGCGGTCAGCTCCATGGCGTAGTCGAAGACCGATGCAAAGAGCTCGAGTTCTACCTGCCCGGACGGGCGGGCTTCGGGCGCGAGCGCCTTCAGAATTCGGTCGAAGAGGTCGAAGACTCGCGGGCGGTCCTGCTCCGGGATGCCGATGATGTCGCCGATCACGGTCATCGGCAGTGCGTCGGCGACGTGCTCGATCCAGTCTCCACCGCCCGCGGCGAGCAGGCCGTCGATCATCTGCGCCGCACGCGCGCGGATGCCGGTCTCCAGCTTGGCGATCGCTCGGGGATTGAACGCGCCCGCGATGAGTTTGCGACGCTTGTTCAGGTCCGGTGGGTCCAGCGTGATGATCGTTGGCGACGACGAGAACATGGCGACCGGCTGGATGAGCGGCCCGTCGGCCGCGGTGAACGAGTCGGTGTCGCGGTGCAGGCGGACGGCGTGCCGGTGTTTGGTCGCCACCCAGAAATCGCGGTGCACCGTCTCGGCGACGCCGGGGGTCAGTTCGTGCCGGAACAGTGGCCGGTTGCGTCGCAACTCGGCGAACAGATCGTCGGGGAATCCGTTGCGCCACAAGGCGAAATCGGAAAGGTCTACCGCCGCAGCCGTCATCTTCGAACCCCGCTCTGCCGGACGCGTCTGGTGTCGCGTTGACGTTCAATGCTTAAGATAGTAAAAATAGACCTGGTCGTCGAACCAGCGGTGAGTGGAGCGCGGCCCAGTTGCGCTCGGCTCGCCTGGGCAGGGCGGGATATGGAGAGCTCGTGACGCATACGATTTCGGACCGGGCGTCGGATTCGGCCGGAGATCCCTCGGAACGCGAGTTCGGGCAAGCCGGCATCGCGCTGTCGACCTACCGGTTCCCGACGGGCTGGTTCATCGTCGCCTTCGGCTCCGACGTGGCCGCCGGTCAGGTCAAGCGGGCCCATTACTTCGGCGAGGAACTCGTCATCTTCCGCACCGAGTCCGGTCGGGTGCACGTGATGGACGCCTATTGCCAGCACCTCGGCGCGAATTTGGGCGTCGGCGGCACCGTGGAAGGCGACAACATCGTCTGCCCCTGGCACGGCTGGCGCTGGCGCGGTGACGGCACCAATGCGCTGATTCCCTACAGCAAGATCGGTTGCAAGAACAACGTCCGCATCCGCACCTACCCGACTGTCGAGTGGTACGGCTTCATCCTCGCCTGGCACGAGCGCCACGGGCGGGCGCCGTACTGGCAGCCGCCCGTGCTGCCCGAATTGGAAACCAACGAGTATTACCCGCTGCATCCGCACACCCAGATGGTCAACCGGGTGAAGGTGCACCCGCAGATGATCATCGAGAACGCCGCCGATCCGTACCACGTGCAATACGTGCACAAGGCCGCCAATCCCGCCACCACCGCGTCGTTCGAGGTCTCGGGCTACCACCTGCACGCGACCGTGAACGCCCATTTCGGGGGCGGTCGCGCGTCGACCTGGCTCACCCCCCACGGGCCGGTCGACGCCAAGATCATCTACGACAACTACTCACTGGGGCTGGGGGTTGTCCGCTTCCCGAGTGAGCTGGTGGCCACCGTCCAGGTCACCGGGCAGACGCCGGTCGACGAGGACTACACCGATTACTTCTACACCCAGGCGTCGGTCCGCGAGCCGGGCGACACGGGCGACGCGCCGACCGGTCGCGCGGCCAAATTCCTGGCGCTGCAGCAAGAAGTCATCAAGCAAGACTTCTTCACGTGGGAGAACATGAAGTACCTGGAGAAGCCGAACCTGGCTCCCGAAGAAGCGCACGACTATGCGGCCCTTCGCCGCTGGGCGCACCGTTTCTACCCGGGCGCACAGCCGTCGCAGTCCGATTTCGGCTACACCGCAGCCGGTGAGCCCGATCCGGCGGCGGCGAGAGCCTAATCGGAAGCCCCTGGAGGCCTGATGTGCCCCGACCGGAGCGGCCCTCTCGGGCCTTCCGATTTCGGCGTCGACAGTTTCACCGTGCCGTCGGTGCTCGATCGTCGTGCCGAGCAGTATCCCGACCGGGTGATGATGTCGATCGCCGGTGTCGAGCTGACCTTCGAGCAGATGCGGCAGCGGTCCTGCGCCGCGGCGAACCTGCTCGCGGACTCAGGCGTTGGCCCCGGTGACTCCGTAGCCCTGTTCACCGGAACATGCCCGGAATGGGTGTACTTCTGGCTGGGCGCGGCGCGCCTGGGTGCGGTGAGCGCGGCCATCAACGCCGCGAACAAGGGCGAGTTCCTGGCGCACACCCTGCGGCTGTCGCAGGCCAAGGTGATCCTCACCGACGCGAAGCGGCGGCCCCGGGTCGACCAGGTCGCCGGCGCGCTGGACGTCGCGCCCAGCGTTGTGCTGCAAGACGATTCACTCGAGGCGGCATTGAACCGCTGTGCCGGACGGCCGGCCCCCGATGCGTGCACCGCACCGGGGGAGGTGGGCGCGCTGTTCTTCACGTCCGGTACCACCGGACCGTCGAAAGCGGTTGCCACGACGTGGCGTTACCTGTTTACGGTGGCCGCCACGGTCGCGTCGGCCTGGGAACTGCGTGCCGGGGAGGTGCTGTGGACGGCGATGCCGCTGTTTCACCTGAGCGCGGCTCCCAGCGTGCTGACCCCGATGCTGCTCGGCGCGACGACCGTGCTGGCGCAGGCATTTCACCCCGGCCAGGTGTGGGACGACGTCCGCGCGAGCAATGCCGTCGGCTTCGCCGGCACCGGCGCCATGGTGTCGATGTTGCATAACCTGCCGGCCGATCCCCGGGACGCGCAGCTGCCACTGCGGTTCATCTCCGCGGCTCCGATCGACGCCAAGGCGTATCGCGACATCGAAATGCGTTACGCCTGCCGGATCGTCACGATGTACGGGATGACCGAGGCGTTCCCGATCGCCGTCAAGGCCCTGGCCGACGATGGGGTGCCCGGGACATCGGGCCGGCCGAATCCGAACTTCGACGTGCGCATCGTCGGCGAAGCCGGCGATCCGCTGCCCGCCGGCGCGGTAGGAGAAATCGCCTGCCGGCCCCGGTACCCGGGCGTGATGAGCGAAGGCTATCTCGGCGAGGGCTCACGGATGCAGGCTCACCAGGAATGGTTTCGCACCGGCGACCTCGGCCGGTTCGACGCCGAAGGCAACCTCAGCTACGTCGACCGTCGCAAGGATTCGCTGCGCAGGCGGGGAGAAAACGTTTCCTCAGTGGAGGTGGAGGCCGTCGTCACGAGCCATCCCGCGGTGGCCGAAGCCGCCGCGGTCGGCGTGCCCAGCGCGCTGGGCGAAGACGACATCCTGTTGGTGGTGACGTTGCAGCCCGGGGCCACAGTGGATTACACCGAGCTGCTCGATTTCTGCGCGGCCCGGATGCCGTACTTCTGCGTGCCACGATTCGTGGAGGTCGTCAGCGAACTTCCGAAGAACGTCATCGGGCGGATACGTAAGGACCTGTTGCGGAAGCGGGGGGTGTCTGAGGAGGCGTGGGATCGTGAAGCTCAAGGCTATATCGTTAGCCGGTAGGTTACGTCAATGTTACGTACTAGTCGGAAAGTTACTTTAGTGTTACGTGCGTCCGCTCGTTGGCAGTCCTTTCCCGGGAAAGTCTGGAGACCGCAATGACCATGTCCTATCAGGAACAGCAAATGCTGCAGGCCGCCACGGGCCGCGCTGCCATCCTCAACCTGAACGCCCGGCACAACCGGGCCTACTCCGACGGCGATCGTGACCGCTGGATCGCCACGTTCCGTCACTCCGGTGCGACCTATCACCGCGACGGTGACACGTTCGATGACCTGCGCGCGGCGTTCGACGGCGGCGACGGACAACGGCTGGTCACCCTCGATCATGAGATCCGTGTCGACGGGGTCAACGCGACACAGCATTGCGTCGCCGTGCTTTTCGCCGCCATGTACGGTGACACCACGCTGCGGGCCACGGGGATCTTCCGGGACACGCTCATCTATGAGCGTGGCGGCTGGTACTTCACTTCCCGTGCGCTGCAATGGGATTCGGCGCCCAGCAGGCACCCGCTCGTTATGTGAGTGGCGTGGATCCCGACCTCAGTTACCAGCTGGCCTTCGGCGCCTACGAAGACGCGCTGCGGATGGTCGGCGCCGCCAGCGAGCCGCGCACCGCGGCCACGGCGGTCAGCGGCGCGCGCATCCAGTTGTTCGCCGCGATGGTCCACGACCGCAATCGTTCCTACTGGGACGCCGATTTCGCGAATCGGACGTGGGGCGGCCTGCTTGCGCCCCCGGCCCTGTTGATGGGGTGGCTGATCCCCCCGCCGTGGCAGCCGCAGGGCAGGTCGCCGACGGCGTCCATGGTGTTGCGGGTGCCGCTGCCGGGCACCACGTTCATCAACGCGGCCAACGACGTCGAGTTCCTGGAGCCCATCGTCGAAGGTGACGTGCTCACCGTCGTCGAGGAACTGGTGTCGGTGTCACCGGAGAAGCGGACGCGGCTGGGTGTCGGCCATTTCGTCGAGACGCTGGAGACCTATCGCCGTCAGGACCAGACGGTGGTCGCCCGGTGCCGCAACACGTTGTTCCGCTTCACTCCGGGGGTATCCGCGTGACAGGCGACGGCCTGGACTTCGACGAGATCAGCGTTCCGGTCGACCTGCCCGAGGTTGTCGACCACATCAGCTACCAGCGAGTGGTCGAGAACGCCGGAGCGACGTGGGACTATTTCCCGGGTCATTTCGACCCGGAATATGCGCGGCGGCAAGGCAATCCGACCATCTACGTCAACACGATGCACCTCGCCGGCTTCGCCGACCGCGTCGCGACCGATTGGGCGGGCCCGAGCAGTCGCGTGGTGCGGCGCTCCTTGCGGTTGATGGGTTCGGTGTACGCCGGCGACACGATGATCGGCCGGGGGCGCGCGGTGGCCAAGCGTCGCGACGACTCGGTGGACCCGCCCCGTTGCCTCGTCGACATCGAGATTCAGGTGACCAATCAGCACGGCGCGCTGTGTTGCCCGGTCGAGCTCACCCTGCAGATGCCCGTCAGTGGCCGATGACGAGGTAGCCGCGCTGCATCTCGCGGTCTGCCGACGCTAACGGCGTCGCGGCGGCCAGCTCCAGCGACCATGGGACGGGTACGGATTTTGATATCGCCGGTGATATCGCAACCGGAAATCGTCATATGCCCCGATGATGGGCAGGGGCCACTGACGGCGGTTATAGCGGCGGTAGCTGTCCTTTGCACACCAACGTCTGCAGCTCGACGTATTCGTCAAGGCCCTCCGGGCCGAATTCACGTCCGATACCCGACTGCTTGAAGCCGCCGAACGGGGCGCCGATGTCGAGCGTGTACATGTTGATGCCGTAGGTGCCGGTCCGCACACCGGCCGCGATCTCCATGCCGTGTGCGATGTCGGAGGTCCACACCGAACCGGCCAAACCGTAGTCGGTCTCGTTGGCGATGCGGATGGCGTCGTCCTCATCGCGGTAGCGCAGCACCGTTAACACCGGGCCGAAGATCTCCTCCCTGGCGATGCGCATGTCGTTGGTGGCGTCGGCGAACAGCGTCGGCCGCACGTACCAGCCGTGGTCCGACGGGCTGTCCTGGCCGCCGAGGACGACCCGGGCCCCCTCGGCCTGGCCGGACTTGATGTAGTCCTGGACGCGTCGTTGTTGCCGTTGCGCGACAAGGGGTCCGATGTCGGTGGCGTCGTCGGCCGGATCACCGACGTTGAGGGCCGACATCATGTCGGCCAGCGCGTCGACGACCTCGTCGTGTCGTCGGTCGCTGACCAGAATGCGGGTCTGGGCGACGCAGGCTTGGCCATTGTTCATCAGTCCGGCGGTTTTCAATCCGGCGACGGTCTTGCCGACGTCGGCGTCGTCGAGAATGATCGCCGCGGACTTGCCGCCCAATTCCAGGCTCACGCGCTTGAGCTGTTCGCCGCACAGTGCGGCGATGCGGCGGCCGACGGCGCTCGAGCCGGTGAACGCGATCTTGTCGATACCCCGATGGCGTACCAGCGCCTCGCCGATCTCAGGGCCGCCGGGGAGCACCGAGACGACCCCGTCGGGGAGGTCCAGCTGCTCGATCATCTCCGCCAACCACAAAGCGTCCAAAGGGGTTTCGGGCGCGGGTTTGATGATGACCGTGCACCCCGCGATCAACGCAGGGATCAGCTTGGGCATGATCAAGAACTGCGGCACGTTCCACGGGACGATCGCACCGACCACCCCGACCGGGGCCCTGCGCAGGTGCACTTCGCCGAGCACGCCCTGCCGCCGTTCCTCCCACGGAAACTCGCGCGCGGCCGCCAGCGACAGGTGGATGAGCGTCGCCGCGGCCGCCGCCTGCCCCATTCGGCTGAAGCTGCGCGGGGAGCCCATCTCGTCGGTGATCAGGTCGGCCATCCCCTCGATGTGGCCGGCGTAGATCGTGGCGAGCTGTTCGACTTTGGCCATGCGCTCGGCGTGGGTCATCCGCGGCCACGGGCCGTGGTCGAAGGCGTGTCGTGCGGCGGCGACGGCCGCTTCGACGTCTTCCGGCCCAGCCACCTGCACCTGCCCGACCGGTTCTTCCGAGTGCGGGGAGATGACGGCGAGTTGTTGGGGATTGGCGGGCTTGCGCCACTGTCCCCCGATGAAGAGTTCGCTGTAGGACCGGTGGTCGGCAATTGCTGTCATCGGACACTTCCTCGGGAGGGTTGGGCGCACATGGCAGAGTGACCGTGATTTCGCTATTGACGCTAACATAGCCAAAAAAGCAGCGAGGGCCGATATGACCAGCGATTGGCGCAGTTACCCGTTCCAGTTGGTGCCCGGAGACAGCCAGCTGGATTTTCCCGCCGCCGAAGGTGAGCACCCGGATCAGGAGTCGGACACCTGGTTCATCGCGGGGCAGCTTGAGGCTGCCGAGTCCGACCGGTCGTTCGCCTTTCTGACGATATTCAACAAGAATCGGCCCGGCGGGACCGTGGTCGCGGACTTTTACACGTTGGCGCTGTTCGATCTCGACACCGGTGACTACGGCACCTACACGGACTACGACATGCCGCCGGCCAACATGACGCCTTCAGCGCAGCCCAAGCTGAGCCTGACGCCGGGCTATCTGGACATCCACTACGTGAGCGGCGCCGGCACCGCATCTTGGACCACGTGTCGAGACGCCGACGGGGGGCTGCTGCCCTATACCTATCGCGTCAGCTTGGTCGGCCAGGACCAGGCGGGTCGCCCGATGCGCCTGGACCTGGCCGTAACGCCAACGCGCGCACCGACCCCGGTGGGTGCCTCGACGTACAACGGGAAGATCTGCTGCTTTGGCCAGGTCGAGACCTACTCGTACTTCCAGACCGGCATGGCGATGGCGGGCACGCTGCGTTGGGGCGACGTCGTCGAACAGGTTTCCGGCAGCAGCGGGCACATCGACCGGCAGTGGTTCCCGAAGTACGCCGGCGGCGGCGGGACCGGGGGAGACCCGCGGGCGCGGTCCCATGAATGGCGCACCATCAACTTCGACAATGGCGTCGACCTGAGCATCTGGCGGCAGTTCGACCGCACCAATGGCAATGCGCTGCAGCCGTTTACCGGCGTGACGATGAGTCATCCCGACCCGGCCATTCCGCCGGAATGCGCCGAAGACGTCGAGGTGACGATCCGCAGTTATGTGCGCTGGCCGGAGGCGGTGCAGCCGTTGGTGCGGCCGCATGCGGCCGCCCGATACATGCCGGATCGCCACCGGATCACCTGCCGCACGATGGAACTCGACGTCATCGGGGAGCCCCTGGTACCCGCGCCGGCGCACGGCTTGCCGATCGAATACATGGAGGGTCCGTACCGCTACAGCGGGACCCTGTGGGGCAAACCCGTGACCGGCTTTGCGTTCAACGAGCGCTCGCTGGCCATGTATCGGGACTGGGAGCTGGTGGAGGTGCTGGCCACCACTGTCGCGAACATGGAACCCGCCGACCGGGACCTGCAGATGGCCGCGGGTCTGCTGGTGCAGCTGTTGGCCCGGGGACGCCGGCAGGAAGCGGTGGGGCTGTTGACCACGGTGCGCACGGCCCAAAACGACGCGCTCGCCACGCTATTGGACGACCTGGTGGCGGCTATATCCGGCACCGATTGAGAGGCGTGGCGTCGAGACTGAAACCACGCACACGTTGTGCGGCGTGTCGTGTGCGTGGTTTAAGTGTCGCGAGCCTCCGCAAGCGCACGGGACCAGGCGATGTGGCGATGCTGCAGCCCGGGTTCGTTGCGCCCGAACAGCAAGTGATCGCTAGCGCCCGACTCGAGGTTGGCCTGCAGGCCCTCGACCAGCCGGTAGTCCTCGTCGCGCACGGTGGAGTGGGCGTACTCGAAGACGGCCTGGGCGCCTGCGGCCACCGATTCGTCGGAGACATCCAGCGGTGTCGAATTCTGGTGAACGGTAATCGATCTCCCTGGCCGATCGCCCGGGTAGATCCGGAACAGCTCGCCGTTGGCGATGGTCACCGACAGCACGATGTTGGGGAACAGCGCGTAGATCACGACCAAGTTCTGGAACGGATCCCACTGCTCTTCGGGGACCTCGTCGAGTCCCAGGATCGTGTTGAGCGGGAAGATCAGCCGGTGGTGCGGACCGAATGCGTCGAACACCGTGCAGTTGCTGCGGGCGATAGTGGCGAAGGTCTGCTGGTGCACGGTGGCGAAATGGTAGTTCTCCGAGAAGGTGTCGACCGCGAGCTTCCAGTTGATCGGGCGGTCGAGCACCTTCTCGCCCAGGGGAGACCAGCGCCCGATGCCCCACGAATCGAGCTCGGCGGCCAAGGGGCCCAGATGCGCGGCGACATCCAGGTCCGTGGCGGGATCCAATGCGACCCAAAGGAACCCCGCATACTCGGCGGCGGGCAACGCCGTCAAACCATCGGCCTTGATCGCCGCGGGGGTTTGGCGGCGACCCGCTGCGCCCGGCTTCGCCGCGCTTGCGATCGCCGCGGGGGTTTGGCGGCGACCCGCTGCGCCCGGCTTCGCCGCGCTTGCGATCGCCGCGCTCGGAAACCCCTCGCGACCGGGCAGGCCGACCAAGCGCCCGCTGTTGTCGTACGTCCACGCGTGGTACGGGCAGGTGAATCGTTTCGCGCTGCCGCAACCCGTCACCACTTGCGACTGGCGGTGCAGGCAGACGTTGTCGAACGCCTTGACCGATCCGTCGGCCGTCCGGGTCAGCAGGATGGACCGGCCCATCACCGTCTTGGTGCAATACGCGCCGGGGGCGGGCAACTCCGAGGCATAGCCGACCAGCTGCGGGCTGGCCATCACCAGGGCGCGGTCCTGCTCGTGGCGCTCCGCCGACGTGTAGGCCCGCGCCTGGACCCGGTGCTCCTGCGGGGCGAGATCGGTGGTTCTGTCGCGCGCCAACTTCAAGGCGCGGCGGGTGAGATCGATCAGCTGGTCGCGTTCCATCTGATCAGTACAGACCTTGCCACAGTTGTAAGGTCAAGGAGTGGCTGAGCAGTTGCTGATCGGCGACGTCACGGCCCTGACCGGGATCGCTTCCGGTCGCATCCGCCACTACGAGAAGATCGGCCTGCTGCGCGCCGAGCATCTGTCCAACGGCTACCGCGTCTTCGACGTGGAGCAGGTGCTCGACCTGTTGCGCATCGATCTGATGAGAAGCCTCGGCGTCAGCATCAACGACATCCAGCGGCTGATCGCGGGTGGCCGCACCACGTTGGCGGGTCTGCTCGATGAACATCGGACCTTGTTGGTGCGTCAGCGCGACCGGCTGGACCAGCTGATCGCGGCCATCGACCGATCCCGCGCGGCCACCGATCGCCCCGCCGAAGACGGCAACGAGGGCATCCTGCGCAGGCTTGCGACGACGCACCGCGACAGCATCGGGGTCATCGGGCGGCTCAGCGCGCCGCTGTCCGAGCCCGTCGCCGGCATGTACGCCGACCTGTTCCAGGAGTGGGACCTGCCGGTCCCGGTGCTCTTCGGGCAGATGGTCCTGCCGGCGGCGGCCAGCACGCTGCTGGCGGAACTGGCCGAGACGCCGGGACGCCAGGTGCTGTTCGACCGGCTGCGCAACCTCGCCGGCGACGTGATCAAGTTGGCCGACGAGGGCGCGGCCACCGAGCTCGCCCAGCGCTGGATCGACGAACAGCTCGCCGACCCGCTGCCCGACGACGTGGTAGGCGTGCTGAGGGCAGTGCATCCGTCGTTGGAGCGCGACCCGGTCATCGTCCAGGGATTCCGGGCCTGGGCGGGGTCGATCAACCCGGCCGCCGCTCACTTCCTTGACGCGATCGCCCGGCAGACCGCTGGCCGTGGTCTGGAGACGGTGAGCGTCATCGTGCTGCCCGTGGTGGCGTCGCCCCAAACCGAGGATGCGGCACCGTGATGCAGATGTGATCACTGTGGTCAATGTGCCAGATGGGACTACTGCCGTACGCTGTCGCTTGTGTCCTCGGTTTCGCGACGTGACCTGCTCAGACTCGCGGCTGCAACCCCAGCCTTGGTGGGTCTGGGCGTCACAGGCGCGTCCGTGGTGGCCACACCGGCGTCGGCGTCGCTCGGCACCCTGTTGGACTACGCGGCGGGCGTCATCCCGGCCAGCCAGATCAGGGCCGCGGGGGCCGTGGGATCGATCAGGTACGTGTCGGACCGGCGACCCGGTGGCAACTGGATGTTGGGCAAGCCGATCCAGGTCGCCGAGGCGCGCGACCTCAACAGCAACGGTCTGAAAATCGTTTCCTGTTATCAGTACGGCAAGGGCAACACCGCCGACTGGCTCGGGGGAGCCAATGCCGGGCTGCAGCACGCGCAGCGCGGGATGCAGCTGCACGCCGCCGCCGGCGGGCCCGCGAGCGCGCCGATCTACGCCTCCATCGACGACGACCCCTCGTACGACCAGTACAAACAGCTGATCGCGCCCTATCTGCGGTCGTGGGAGTCGGTGATCGGTCATCAGCGCACAGGTGTGTACGCCAATTCGAAGACCATCGACTGGGCGCTGCACGACGGTTTGGGCTCCTACTTCTGGCAGCACAACTGGGGGTCACCCAAGGGATTGACCCACCCGGCCGCCCATTTGCACCAGGTCGAGATCGACAAACGCAGCGTCGGTGGGGTTGGGGTGGACATCAACGAAATCCTCCAGCCGCAATTCGGCCAATGGGCATAGTCGCCGAATTGCTTCACCGGTCACCCTCGCGCCGCGACTCTTAGAGATCCCAGCAAACACTCGTTCGCTCACTCTTCGCGGCGGCGGGCGCGAATGCCGCCCGAGAAACACGGCCGAAGCGGGCTCGGTGCGGCTCGACGGCTCGAAATTTTTACATAACGATTACATAACAAAACTGCTTTGATCAGCGCAGTTATAGCTACTCGACCGTAACCACCTGCATGCAGCAGGTTTGTTCGCCGCGCCCGCGCCGCCGATTAAACCTCGTGTTACCCACGACACGGTTACCCGTGCGTAGTACTCACCAGTAACCGATCACGAGGCCAAACGAGGGTCGACCCTTATGACACTCTTAGTGCAGCCGATGCAGTCCGCCGAGCCGCTCGATCCACGGGCCCGCCCATCCGACAAGACACGGGTCAGGCGGATTTTCGGTCGCGATTCGATGCGGAATCGATGGACTCGGTGAGTTCCTGTCCCCGACGGACCGGCTGGACGCACTGATACGTAAGACGTACATGACGCATTGAGGGAGATACAGACGTGACGATCCACGAGCACGACCGGCTGTCCGCTGAGCGCGAGCCGAACGGACCGCGCACCGCCCACGCTCTGGTCGACCGTCTGACGGCCGGCGAGCCGTACGCCGTCGCGTTCGGCGGCCAGGGCAGCGCCTGGCTGGAAACCCTCGAAGAGCTGGTGTCCTCGGCTGGGATCGAATCGGAGCTGGCAACGCTGGCCGGTGAGGTGGAGCTGCTACTCGAGCCGGTGGCCAAAGAGCTGGTTGTGGTGCGGCCGATCGGTTTCGAGCCGCTCAATTGGGTTCGCGCGCTGGCGGCCGAGGACCCGGTCCCGTCGGCCAAGCACCTCACGTCGGCCGCGGTGTCGATTCCGGGTGTGCTGCTCACCCAGATCGCGGCCGTGCGCGCCCTGGCGCGTCAAGGCATGGACCTGAACGACACCCCGCCGGTGGCCGTGGCCGGGCATTCGCAAGGGGTGCTCGCCGTCGAGGCGCTCAAGGCCGGGGGCGCCCGTGACGCCGAGCTGCTGGCGATGGCGCAGCTGATTGGTGCTGCCGGCACGCTGGTGGCCCGTCGGCGCGGGATCTCCGTGCTCGGCGACCGCCCGCCGATGGTGTCGGTGACCAACGCCGACCCCGAGCGCATCAGCCGGCTGCTCGACGAGTTCGCGCAGGATGTCCGCACCGTATTGCCGCCGGTGCTGTCCATTCGCAACGGCCGGCGTTCGGTCGTCATCACCGGAACGCCCGAACAGCTGTCCCGGTTCGAGCTGTACTGCCGGCAGATCTCGGAAAAGGAAGAGGCCGACCGCAAGAACAAGCTGCGCGGTGGGGACGTCTTCTCGCCGGTGTTCGATCCGGTGCAGGTGGAGGTCGGCTTCCACACGCCCCGGTTGGCCGATGGCATCGACATCGTCGGCGGGTGGGCCGAGAAGGTGGGGCTCGATGTCGCGCTGGCGCGCGAACTGACCGAGTCCATCCTGGTGCGCCGCGTGGATTGGGTCGAGGAGATCAGCCGGGTGCACGAGGCCGGTGCGCGCTGGATCCTCGACCTGGGACCCGGTGACATCCTGACCCGGCTGACCGCGCCGGTGATCCGCGGCCTGGGTGTCGGCATCGTGCCGGCCGCGACCCGGGGCGGGCAGCGCAACCTGTTCACGGTCGGCGCCGTCCCCGAGGTGGCGCGGGCATGGTCGACCTATGCCCCCACCGTCGTCCGCCTTCCCGACGGCCGGGTCAAGCTCTCGACGAAGTTCACCCGGTTGACCGGACGCTCGCCGATTCTGCTCGCGGGCATGACCCCGACGACGGTCGACGCCAAGATCGTCGCCGCCGCGGCCAACGCGGGGCACTGGGCGGAGCTGGCCGGCGGTGGGCAGGTCACCGAGGAAATCTTCGCCGCCCGCGTCGATGAGCTCGCCACGCTGCTCGAGCCGGGCCGCACCTATCAGTTCAACGCGTTGTTCCTCGACCCGTACCTGTGGAAGCTGCAGGTCGGCGGAAAGCGCTTGGTGCAGAAGGCGCGTCAGTCCGGCGCGGCGATCGACGGCCTGGTGATCAGCGCCGGCATCCCCGACCTCGAGGATGCGGTGGAGCTGATCGAGGAGCTGAACGCCGTCGGCATCAGTCACGTGGTGTTCAAGCCCGGCACGGTCGAGCAGATCCGCTCGGTCATCCGAATCGCGACCGAAGTGGCCACCAAGCCGGTCATCGTGCACATCGAGGGCGGGCGCGCCGGCGGCCACCACTCCTGGGAAGACCTCGACGACCTGCTGCTGGCAACGTATTCCGAGTTGCGGTCGCGCCCCAACATCACCGTCTGCGTCGGCGGTGGGATCGGCACCCCCGAGCGGGCGGCCGAGTACCTGTCCGGACGCTGGGCGCAGGCGTACGGCTTCCCCCTGATGCCGATCGACGGCATCCTGGTCGGCACCGCGGCGATGGCGACCAAGGAGGCCACCACGTCGCCGTCGGTCAAGCGGATGCTGGTCGAAACGCAGGGCACCGATCAGTGGGTGGGTGCCGGAAAAGCCGTGGGCGGCATGGCTTCCAGCCGCAGCCAGCTGGGTGCCGACATCCACGAGATCGACAACAGCGCCTCGCGGTGCGGGCGGCTCCTCGACGAGGTCGCCGGTGACGCGGAGGCCGTGGCAGCTCGTCGCGACGAGATCATCGCGGCGATGGCCAACACGGCCAAGCCGTACTTCGGCGACGTGGCCGACATGACCTACCTGCAGTGGCTGCGGCGCTACGTCGAGCTGAGCATCGGGGAGGGCAACTCCACCGCCGACACCGCCGCACCGGGCAGCCCGTGGCTGGCCGACACTTGGCGCGACCGGTTCCAGCAGATGCTGCAGCGCGCCGAAGCCCGTTTGCACGCAAACGATTCCGGCCCCATCGAGACCTTGTTCAACGATGCCGCGCTGCTGGAACGGCCCGAAGACGCAATCGCCGCGCTGCTTGCCCACTACCCCGACGCCGACACGGTGCAACTGCACCCGGCTGACGTCCCCTTCTTCGTCACCCTGTGCAAGATGCTGGGCAAGCCCGTCAACTTCGTACCGGTCATCGACAAGGACGTGCGGCGCTGGTGGCGCAGCGACTCGCTGTGGCAGGCGCACGATGCCCGCTACGACGCCGACCAGGTGTGCATCATCCCGGGCACCGCGGCCGTGGCCGGCATCACCCGGATGGACGAACCCGTCGGTGAGTTGCTGGACCGCTTCGAGCAGACCGCCATCGACGAGGTGCTGTCCGCCAACGGGCAGCCCCGCGCCGTCGCGTCGCGTCGACTGGGTCGCCCGGACGTCACCGGACCGCTCGCCGTCGTGTTGGACGCCCCCGACGTGCAGTGGGCCGGCCGCACCGCGACCAACCCGGTCCACCGGATCGCCGACCCCGGCGATTGGCTGGTGCACGAGGGGCCCGAAAGCCGCCGTGCCACAAACTCATTCACGGGCGCGCGGCTCGAGGTCGACGGCGACCGGGTGGTGCTCAGCGTCCCGATCTCGGGAACCTGGATCGACATCCCGTTCAGCCTGCCGGCCAACACGGTCGACGGCGGGACCCCCGTGGTGTCCACCGAGGACGCCGCCACCGCCATGCGCGCCGTGCTGGCGATCGCCGCCGGCGTCGACGGGCCGGAATTCCTGCCCGCGGTCGTCGACGGCACGGCCACCGTGACGGTGGACTGGGACCCCGAGCGGGTCGCCGATCACACCGGGGTCACCGCGACCTTCGGCGAACCGTTGGCGCCCGGGCTCACCACCGTGCCCGACGCGCTGGTCGGCCTGTGCTGGCCCGCGGTCTTCGCGGCGATTGGTTCGGCGGCAACCGACGCCGGCGTCCCGGTCGTCGAGGGCCTGCTGAGCCTCGTGCACCTGGACCACGCCGCCCACGTCGTCGGCGTGCTGCCCAAGGCTGAGGCCCAATTGGCAATCAGTGCAACGGCTTCCCCTGCCATCGACACGGACATGGGCCGGGTGGTCCGGGTCGCGGTGAGCATCGCCGGCGCCGATGGCGCGACCATCGCCCGTCTCGACGAGCGCTTCGCGATCCTTGGTCGCACGGGCGTCGCCGAGCTCACCGACCCGGTGCGGGCCGGCGGTGCGGTATCGGAAAACGCCACCGACACCCCGCGTCGCCGCCGCCGCGACGTCCGGCTGACCGCCCCGGTCGACATGCGACCGTTCGCGGTGGTGTCCGGTGACCACAACCCCATCCACACCGACCGCGCGGCGGCCCTGCTGGCCGGCCTGGAATCGCCGATCGTGCACGGCATGTGGTTGTCGGCCGCGGCGCAGCACGCGGTGACCGCCACCGATGGCCAGGCGCGCCCGCCGGCCCGGCTGATCGGCTGGACGGCGCGATTCCTGGGCATGGTGCGCCCCGGCGACGAGGTCGACTTCCGTGTCGAGCGCGTCGGAATCGACCAGGGCGCAGAGGTTCTGGAGGTTGCGGCCCGCATCGGGTCCGACCTGGTGATGTCGGCGACGGCGCGCCTGGCCGCCCCCCACACGGTGTACGCATTCCCGGGCCAGGGGATTCAGCACAAGGGCATGGGCATGGACGTCCGCGCCCGGTCGAAGGCCGCCCGCAAGGTGTGGGACAAGGCGGACAAGTTCACCCGCGACACCCTGGGCTTCTCGGTGCTGCACGTGGTGCGCGACAACCCGACCAGCATCATCGCCAGCGGCGTGCACTACAACCACCCCGAAGGGGTGCTGTACCTGACGCAGTTCACCCAGGTCGCGATGGCGACCGTGGCGGCGGCCCAAGTCGCCGAGATGCGTGAGCAGGGTGCCTTCGTCGAAGGTGCGATCGCCTGCGGTCACTCGGTCGGGGAGTACACCGCGCTGGCCTGTGTCACGGGCATCTACGAGCTGGAAGCGTTGTTGGAGACGGTGTTTCACCGTGGTTCGAAGATGCACGACATCGTGCCGCGCGACGAGCTGGGCCGCTCGAACTACCGGCTGGCCGCCATCCGGCCATCGCAGATCGACCTGCCCGACGACGAAGTCACCGGCTTCGTGGCCGGAATCGCCGAGCGCACCGGGGAATTCCTGGAGATCGTGAACTTCAACCTGCGCGGTTCGCAGTACGCGATCGCCGGCACCGTCCGCGGCCTCGAGGAGCTGGAGGCCGAGGTGGAACGTCGCCGCGAGCTCAGCGGCGGCAAGCGTTCGTTCATCCTGGTGCCGGGCATTGACGTGCCGTTCCACTCGCGGGTGCTGCGCGTCGGGGTTGCGGAGTTCCGCCGCTCGCTGGAGCGTGTGATGCCGCGCGACAAGGATCCCGACGTCATCATCGGGCGCTACATCCCGAACCTGGTGCCGCGTCCGTTCACCCTGGACCGCGACTTCATCCAGGAGATCCGGGATCTGGTGCCCGCCGAGCCGCTCGACGCGATCCTGGCCGACTACGACACCTGGCTCGCCGAGCGCCGCAACGAGATGGCACGCATCGTCTTGATCGAGCTCTTGGCCTGGCAGTTCGCCAGCCCGGTGCGTTGGATCGAAACCCAGGACCTGCTGTTCACCGAGGAGGCGGCCGGCGGTCTCGGTGTCGAGCGCTTCGTCGAGATCGGCGTGAAGTCGGCGCCGACCGTCGCCGGCCTGGCCACCAACACCCTGAAGCTGCCCGAATATGCCCACAGCACAGTCGAAGTGCTCAACGCCGAGCGCGACGCGGCGGTGCTCTTCGCCACCGACACCGACCCCGAGCCCGAACCGGAGGCCGACGAGCCGGCCGAGGCGCCGACGGCGTCCGGTGCTCCGGTGGAGGCCGCGCCGGCCGCCCCCGCGCCGTCGGCCGCACCCTCGGGCCCGCGGCCCGATGACATCGGGTTCGACGCCGCCGACGCCACCCTGGCGTTGATCGCACTGTCGGCCAAGATGCGCATCGACCAGATCGAGCAGCTCGACTCCATCGAGTCGATCACCGACGGCGCCTCGTCGCGGCGCAACCAGTTGCTGGTCGACCTCGGGTCGGAGTTGAACCTGGGCGCCATCGACGGCGCCGCCGAGGCTGACCTGGCCGGTCTGCGGTCGCAGGTCACCAAGCTCGCGCGCACCTACAAGCCTTTCGGCCCAGTGCTTTCCGACGCGATCAACGACCAGCTGCGCACCGTGCTGGGGCCCTCGGGCAAGCGGCCCGCCGCGATCGCCGAGCGGGTCAAGAAGACGTGGGAGCTCGGCGACGGCTGGGCCAAGCATGTCACGGTGGAAGTGGCGCTGGGCACCCGCGAGGGCACCAGCGTTCGCGGGGGCGCCATGGGCCACCTGCACGAGGGCGCGCTGCCCGACGCCGCGTCGGTCGACAAGGTCGTCGACGCCGCGGTGGCCTCCGTGGCCGCGCGTCGGGGGATCGCGGTGGCGCTGCCGTCTTCCGGTGGTGGCGGCGGCGCGACGGTCGACGCGGCCGCGCTGAGCGAATTCACCGACCAGATCACCGGCCGCGACGGTGTGCTCGCCTCGGCGGCCCGCCTGATCCTGGGCCAGCTCGGCCACGACAACCCGGTGAGCGCGCTGCCGGCGGCTACCGACGCCGAGCTGATCGACCTGGTCACCGGGGAACTGGGCGCGGACTGGCCCCGGTTGGTGGCGCCGGCTTTCGACGCCAAGAAGGCCGTCGTCTTCGACGATCGATGGGCCAGCGCACGCGAGGATTTGGTCAAGCTCTGGTTGGCCGACGAGGGTGAGATCGACGCCCAGTGGAAGAGCCTGTCCGAAAGGTTCGAGGGCACAGGCCATGTCGTCGCGACCCAGGCCACCTGGTGGCAAGGCAAATCGCTGGCCGCCGGTCGCCAGATCCATGCCTCGCTGTACGGCCGCATCGCGGCCGGCGCCGAGAACCCCGACCCCGGTCCGTACAGCAGCGAAGTCGCCGTGGTGACGGGCGCTTCCAAGGGCTCGATCGCCGCGTCGGTCGTCGCGCGACTGCTCGACGGCGGAGCGACGGTCATCGCCACGACGTCGAAGCTCGACGACGAGCGGCTGGCGTTCTATCGCGGGCTGTATCGCGACCACGCGCGGTACGGCGCGGCGCTGTGGGTGGTCGCCGCCAACATGGCGTCCTACTCCGACATCGACGCACTGGTGGAATGGATCGGCACCGAGCAGACCGAAAGCCTTGGGCCGCAGTCCATTCACATCAAGGACGCGCAAACCCCGACCCTGCTGTTCCCGTTCGCGGCGCCCCGCGTCGCCGGGGACCTGTCGGAGGCCGGTTCGCGCTCCGAGATGGAGATGAAGGTTCTGCTGTGGGCGGTGCAGCGGTTGATCGGTGGGCTGTCCAAGATCGGTGCCGAGCGCGACATCGCGTCGCGGCTGCACGTGGTGCTGCCCGGATCGCCCAACCGGGGCATGTTCGGCGGGGATGGCGCCTACGGTGAGGCCAAGTCGGCACTGGACGCGCTGGTGAGTCGTTGGCACGCCGAATCCTCGTGGGCCGCAAGGGTCAGCCTGGCGCATGCGCTGATCGGGTGGACCCGCGGCACCGGGCTGATGGGCCACAACGACGCCATCGTCGAGGCGGTCGAGGAGGCCGGGGTCACCACGTATTCCACCGAGCAGATGGCTGCCATGCTGCTGGACCTCTGCGACGTCGAGTCGAAGGTGGCGGCGGCCGGCGCGCCGATCAAGGCGGACCTGACCGGCGGCCTCGCCGAGGCCAACCTCGACATGGCCGAACTGGCCGCCAAGGCGCGCGAGCAAGCCACGTCGAGCGAGCAGGTATCGGAAGACGTTGCGGCCGAAGGCACCATCGCCGCGCTGCCGTCCCCGCCGCGGGGCTTCAAGCCGGCACCGGCGCCTGAATGGGCCGATTTGGACGTCGACCCGGCCGACCTGGTGGTGATTGTCGGCGGCGCCGAGATCGGCCCGTACGGTTCGTCGCGCACCCGGTTCGAGATGGAGGTCGACAACGAACTGTCGGCGGCCGGCGTCCTCGAGCTGGCCTGGACCACCGGCCTGGTCCGCTGGGAGGACGACCCTCAACCCGGTTGGTACGACACCGAATCCGGTGACCTGGTCGACGAGACCGAGCTGGTCGAGCGCTACCACGACATCGTGGTCGAGCGGGTCGGCATTCGCGAGTTCGTCGACGATGGCGCGATCGACCCCGACCACGCCTCGCCGCTGCTGGTGTCGGTGTTCTTGGAGAAGGACTTCTCCTTCGTGGTGTCCTCGGAGGCCGACGCTCGCGCCTTCGTCGATTTCGACCCCGAGCACACGATCGTGCGGCCGGTGCCCGATTCCAGCGACTGGCAGGTGATCCGCAAGGCCGGCACCGAGATTCGGGTGCCGCGCAAGACCAAGCTGTCGCGGGTCGTCGGCGCGCAGGTCCCCACTGGGTTCGATCCGACTGTGTTCGGAATCAGCCAAGACATGGCCAGCTCGACCGACCGGGTGGCGCTGTGGAACATCGTCGCGACGGTCGACGCGTTCCTGTCGTCTGGCTTCACCCCGACCGAGTTGATGCGGTGGGTGCACCCGGGCCTGGTGGCCAGCACCCAGGGCACCGGCATGGGCGGCATGACGTCGATGCAGACCATGTATCACGGCAACCTGCTCGGCCGAACCAAGCCGAACGACATCCTGCAGGAAGTGCTGCCGAACGTTGTTGCCGCGCACGTCATTCAGAGCTACGTGGGTAGCTACGGGGCGATGATCCACCCGGTCGGCGCGTGCGCCACCGCGGCGGTGTCGGTCGAGGAGGGCGTCGACAAGATCCGCCTCGGCAAGGCCGAATTGGTGGTCACCGGCGGCTTCGACGACCTGACGCTGGAAGCCATCATCGGCTTCGGAGACATGGCCGCCACCGCTGACACGTCCATGATGCGGGGCCGGGGCATCCACGACTCGAAGTTCTCCCGGCCCAACGACCGGCGCCGGCTCGGCTTCGTCGAGGCCCAGGGGGGCGGCACCATCCTGCTCGCCAGGGGCGACCTGGCGCTCAAGATGGGCCTGCCCGTGTTGGCCGTGGTGGCTTACGCGCAGTCGTTCGCCGACGGCGTGCACAGCTCGATCCCGGCGCCGGGCCTGGGTGCCCTGGGTGCCGGCCGCGGCGGGAAAGACTCGCAGTTGGCGCGGGCGCTCGGCAGGCTCGGCGTCGGCGCCGACGACATCGCGGTGATCTCCAAGCACGACACCTCGACCCTGGCCAACGATCCCAACGAGACCGAGCTGCATGAGCGGCTGGCCGACTCGCTGGGCCGCTCCGAGGGCGCTCCCCTGTTTGTGGTCTCGCAGAAGAGCCTCACCGGCCACGCCAAGGGCGGCGCGGCGGTGTTCCAGATGATGGGGCTGTGCCAGATGCTGCGCGACGGCGTGATCCCGCCCAACCGCAGCCTGGACTGCGTCGACGACGAACTGGCCAGCTCGGCGCACTTCGTCTGGGTGCGGGAGACGCTGCGGCTGGCGGAGAAGTTCCCGCTCAAGGCTGGGTTGCTGACCAGCCTCGGGTTCGGCCACGTGTCCGGGCTGGTGGCGCTGGTGCACCCGCAGGCGTTCATCGCGTCGCTTGATGCCGATCAGCGCGCGGACTACCAGCGGCGTGCCGAGGCGCGACTGCTGGCCGGTCAGCGCCGGCTGGCCTCGGCCATCGCCGGCGGCGCGCCGATGTACGAGCGGCCGGCGGACCGTCGTTTCAGCCATGACGCACCGGAGAAGCGTCAGGAGGCGGCGATGCTGCTGGACCCGGCATCCCGGTTGGGTGAGGGCGAGGCCTACGAGGTCTCGGTCGGATGACGTATTCGACCGTCCGTTAGCCTGGCGTTCCATGGGAATTGTCGGTGTGGGGATCGACGTCGTCTCCATCCCTGATTTCGCCGAGCAGGTCGATCAGCCGGGAACCGTCTTCTCCGAGACGTTCACCCCGGGTGAGCGCCGCGACGCTTCGGATAAGAGTTCGTTCGCGGCGCGCCACCTGGCGGCGCGATGGGCGGCGAAGGAGGCGGTGATCAAGGCGTGGTCGGGGTCCCGGTTCGCGCAACGGCCCGTGCTGCCCGAGGACATCCACCGCGACATCGAGGTGGTCACCGACATGTGGGGGCGGCCCCGGGTGCGGCTGAGCGGCGACATCGCCAAACACCTGGCAGACGTGACGATCCATGTGTCGCTGACGCACGAGGGGGATACCGCGGCCGCGGTGGCGATCCTGGAGACGACCTGAGCGTTGTCGAGAGTCACGCCAGCGTGACTGTCGACGCCCAGAGTCACGCCAGCGCGGCGCTGGGCGTAAGCCGACTAGCCTCGAGATCATGAGCGATCTTGTCGAGCGCGTCCGCGAGGTGTTGCCGTCGGTGCGCCGCGATCTCGAAGACCTGGTGCGCATCGAATCGGTGTGGGCCGATCCCGGCCGCCGCGACGAGGTGCACCGCAGCGCGCAGGCGGTGGCGGACCTGTTGTCGCAGGCCGGTTTTGGCGACGTGCGGATCGTCAGCGAGGGTGGGGCGCCCGCAGTCATCGCACGCCACCCCGCGCCGCCGGGCGCGCCGACCGTGCTGCTGTACGCCCACCACGACGTCCAGCCCGAAGGCGACGCCGGCCAGTGGGCGTCGCCGCCGTTCGAGCCCACCGAACGCGGCGGGCGGCTCTACGGCCGCGGCAGCGCCGACGACAAGGCCGGCATCGCAACGCATTTGGCCGCCTTCAGGGCGCACGGCGGTCAACCGCCGGTCGGCGTGACGGTCTTCGTCGAGGGAGAAGAGGAATCCGGGTCGCCGTCGTTGGGCCGGCTGCTGGGCGCCCACCGCGACGCGCTGGCCGCCGACGTCATCGTCATCGCCGACTCGGACAATTGGAGCACCGACGTTCCGGCGCTGACGGTTTCGCTGCGTGGCCTGGTCGACTGCGTCGTCGACGTCGCCACGCTCGATCACGGCCTGCACTCCGGTATCTGGGGTGGCGTGGTGCCCGACGCGCTGAGCGTCCTGGTGCGGCTGTTGGCCAGCCTGCACGACGACGACGGCAACGTGGCCGTCGCCGGCCTGCACGAAAGTACCGCCGCCCCTGTGGATTACCCGCCCGAGCGGGTGCGCGCCGACTCCGGGCTGCTCGACGGGGTGTCCGAGATCGGTTCGGGCTCGGCGCCGCAGCGGCTGTGGGCCAAACCGGCGATCACCGTGATCGGCATCGACACCACGCCGATCGAGAAGGCGTCGAATACGCTCACCCCGCGGGCCCGGGCGAAGATCAGCATGCGGGTTGCCCCCGGCGGCGACGCCGACGCGCACCTGGACGCGTTGACCTCGCATCTCTGCGAGCACGCACCGTGGGGCGCGCGGGTCACCGTCACCCGCGGCGACGTCGGCGAGCCCTACGCCATCGATGCCAGCGGTCCGGTGTACGACGCCGCGCGGGCGGCCTTCCGGCAGGCGTGGGGTACCGAACCCATCGACATGGGCATGGGCGGTTCCATCCCGTTCATCGCCGAGTTCGCCGAAGCGTTCCCACAAGCCAAGATCCTGGTCACCGGCGTCGAGGACCCGGGCACCCAGGCGCACAGCATCAACGAAAGCCTGCACCTCGGTGTGCTGGAACGCGCCGCGATCGCCGAGGCGCTGCTGCTGGCCAACCTGGCCTAACGGCGGCCAGGCAACCGCTTTACCGCCGTTGCGATACGACGTTGTTGTTTCCGGTCTTCTCGATCCTCGGTGAGCCCGAGTGGTAGGTCACGGCGTTGTCGTCGCCGAAAACGTCGATGGTGTCGGCACTGTCAGCAGCGACGTGATTCCCGCTGCCGAAGATCCCCAGCCGTCCGCAGTGGCCGGTGACGGTGTAGGTGTTGTTGTCGCCGTCCAGCTTCAGGTTTCCGTTGTTGCAGTCGATGGTGTCTTTTGCGCCGCTGTTGATCATCACCAGGTTGCCCTGCACGGTGGTGCCGGTGTGACTGACGAAGTACGCGATCGCTGACGCCGCCACGACCGCGCACGCCCCCAAGATCAACTTCCCCCGCGGCGTGTTCGCGAGCTTTGCGACGTCACCGAACTTGCGCGGGCCGCCGAACTGCCCATCGCTGGGCGTCCCGAACGGCTGCGGCGCGGGGCCCGGCGCCTTGCCGGCGCCGTGCTCGAGGTCGCGAATGTATTGCTCGGGGTCGTCCGAGTCCACCGCTAAATGATCGCTTTGGCCTGTGCAGAGTGCAATGGTCGGCTATTCCGGCCGGTTCAGACTGACAGGTCGCGCCGCAGTTTGGCGACGTGGCCGGTCGCCTTCACGTTGTACTGGGCGACCGCGATCTTGCCCTTCTCGTCGACCACGAACGTCGAACGGATCACGCCCTGCACGGTCTTTCCGTACATCTGCTTCTCGCCGTAGGCACCCCAGGCCGTCAACACCTTGCGGTCGGGATCCGACAGCAGCGGGAACGTCAGCTTCTCAGCGTCGCGGAACTTGGCCAGCTTCTCGGGCTTGTCGGGGGAGATGCCGACGACATCGAGGCCGGCGTCACTGAGTTCGTGCAGGTTGTCGCGGAAGTCGCAGGCCTGCTTGGTGCAGCCCGGTGTCGAGGCCGCGGGGTAGAAGTAGACGATGACGCGACGGCCCTTGTAATCGGCTAGCGACACCTTGTTGCCGTCGGCGTCGGGCAGGCTGAAGGAGGGCGCTTTGTCGCCCGGCGCAAGCCGCGTGGTCTCGGCCAATTTCGGGGCCCCTTTCTGTTCACCGGAGCGTTGGGGTTATCGCCAGCTGATCTAGGGTAGTGCCTCAGGTGCATCAGGCCGATTGGGAGGACAGACACGTGGCGGACCGGGACCCCGAGGCCATCAAGCGGGACATCGACGTCGCCCGCGACCAGCTGGCGGCTACCGTCGACTCGCTTGCCGTGCGGGCCAACCCGCGCCGCCTGGCCGATGACCTCAAGGTTCGCGTGATCGCGTTCGTCAAGAAGCCCGCGGTGACGGTGTCACTGGCCGGCGTCGGTGTCCTCGTCGTCGTGGTGGTGGTGCACCGCGTCCGGAACCGCTGACGAGTCAGGTCATGCTGGTGCCGCTCTGCGCGTGCACCGGAATGTCGTCGGCCCACGGCTGCGACGTGACCATGTCGTCGACGTCGACATAGCCACGCTCGAATTCGCCGGTCGCCGCGTCGACCAGCCGGTATTCCTGGCGCTGGATGTGGATGGGCTGCGCGTCCAGGATCACCACCCGCACGTCACCGGGCTCGAAATGGCAGCGCTGCTGTAGCGCCTCGATGAGGCACTCGTTGTGCATGTGCCCGTCGCCGAAGTTCCATCCCAGCACCATCGAGCACAGGATCTCGCCCTCGCACAGGTTGTAGTCGTCCTCGGCGTAGCCGGCCAGCGCGCGGTGCACCAGGGTGAACAGCGCGCGCCCGTGGGTGTTCATCCCGCGGAACGCCATCGCGAGGTGCAGGGGGACCAGGGTCTCCTCTTTTGAGCCGTAGAGGCGTTCGAGCTGCAGGTGTTGCATCGGACCGAGCGCGTGCGAGCCGGTGCGGAACTTCTCGTCGACCGACGGCTTGACGCACCACACCGTGGTGTCCCAGTTGCCCGCGTAATAGCGCATGCCCGGCAGGAAGGACACCTTGCGCGGGTACAGGTTGCCGATGACGACGACACCGGCGATGACGACGAAGAGAATCGCCACCGGCAACGGGTTGGCCAGGTCCGACAATACGAGGCCGGCGTGCGCGACGAACAGCGACAGCACCCCGAAGATCATGAACACGTTCCACTCCAACGGCACCCCCATGGGGAAGGCCAGCAGGATGTTCAGGTGGAAGACGACCATCACGAACGCTGCGACGGCCGTCGGCCAGCCACCGTGCGAGAACAGCAGCGCCAGCGGCACCAGGCCTTCCACGGCGGTGGAGAAGTGCGCGATGAAACCCGCCAGCGCGCTGGGCCGCAGGTCGTCCGGATAGCGCTTGAACATCGACCGCTTCAGCGCCCCGGACGGGATGAACGGGTTGTTCGCCAGCATCGTCGAGATCACGAACGGGAAGTGCCGGTTGAGCTTTGAGGTGGCCGCCCCCAACCAGATCACCATGAAGACCACCTTGGCCCCGATGATGGGGTCCGCCCCGGAGAACAGGAAGACCAAGGCCAACGGCGCGTAGACCTCGCCGCGAGCGGCCAGGAAGATCACCTTGTCGCGCAGGCCGACGACGGCCAGGACGGCCAGGATCGCGACGGTGTGCCAGGGCGCCAGCACACCAATCTCGGTGTGCAGGGGCGGAATTGGGCCGGTGCCGTCGGACATCAGCGCGACGGCGAGCAGCGCCAGCAGCGCGCCGTAGAGGATCGCGTCGATCGGGCTGCGGACGCTGCCCTTGGTGAGCGGCACCCGATCGGGCCACGGGGGCAGCCGGACGGTGCCGGGGCGCAACCAGTACAGGATGGAGCCCATCGGCGGGAAGTACCGGCCGGCCAGCGGCCCGAAGCAGCAGCCCAGGCCGATGACTTCGAACAGCATCGTGTACAGGACGGCCTTCTCGAACACGATCGGTTCCGACCACCAGGCGGCGACGCCCGTGAAGCTGCCGATGCCCGTCGTGCACCACCCGAACACCCAGCCGCCGAGCACGTACAGCGCGATCTTCACGCCGTACATCACATGCATCACCAGCGGGGTGCCGAAGCCGTTCTCGGCGATGTGGCGCACCATCGGCACGATCCGCTGGGCGCGGGGTTGCTGGCTCCATTCGGCCACGTCGACGACGGGCAGATTCGGCTGGATGAACCCCATTGCAGCTCCTTCGGCACGGCTCGTTCCACCGGGCACTCGCCGTGAAGGAGAAGCTACCTGCCGCCACATTCGCACGGCAGCCGAATTACGCCGAAAAAGTCGGGCGGGCCCAATTCGCGGGCCAGCGGGGCGCGAAAAGGCGTCCCCGGATTTTTCAGTGGTGCGCCGTCAGGGTTTCGAACCCCGGACCCGCTGATTAAGAGTCAGCTGCTCTACCAACTGAGCTAACGGCGCTTTCGACGGCCGAGACCGCGTACGCGACAATAACAGGCGTCCTGCCGCGCTGTGAAATCCTCCGATCTGCTCCAGGATAGCCACGACCGCGGGGGCCGGCCGCTGGTGGTGGGCCGGTCGACGGGCGTACCGCCGAACTTGCCCGGCGAAACAGCCTGCGGCCGTTGAACCCAACTCAGAAAAGCGTTCCGCAGTACGGCGCCCGGTCGGTGCCGAAGGCGGCGTCGAGTGCGCGCAGCGCGCCGGGACGCAGTTCGGTGATGCGGTCCGCGCGGAACAGCTCGCGGACCCGGTAAGCGCCCATGTAAATCGTCGCCAAGTCGGCCAGTGAGATCTTGATGTCAGCCGGTCCGTCGTGCGGCGTGCACTTGCCCGCGCCATCCCGCGTCTGCAGCAGGAACTGCCCTCCCGCCAGGTTGAGCGGGTCGGCGACGTCCAGCACGATGTCGGCATCGGCGCCGTACTCGCGGGCACCAAGCACTTCTGGCACGTCGTTGATGCGTGCCCAGAGGAAATCGCTGACTCCTTTGGTCCGAGCGGCGCGCGGATTTCGCAACTTGAGCGGCAGCGGGTCGTCGCGCGGTACCTCGATCTCTATCCGGTCGAACATGTCCAGAAACAGCAGCGTCTGAAGCAGTTCGGTATGTGCTTCGTCCGTGATCGGGCAGAAGTCCTCGACGATCACCGTGCCGAAGGGTGGCTGGAAGGTGTGGTGCGGCTGATCAGCGATCCGATAGGTCAGGAAGCCGTCCGGGTGGACCGTGTGATACAGGGCAGACCGGTTGCCGCGCTGCGTCGGCCTGTCCTCCAAATAGTCCTCCCACCAAGCGTTATTGCGCGCCACGGCCCCGGGGGTGATGTCGCACCAGCGCTCGTAGATTTCCGGCAGCAGACGTCGTGCGCGGGCGGCGTTGACCTCGCGTGCCCGATTGGTACTGGGCGCGGCTCGCAATTTTGCCGCGCGCCGCTCGATCACGTAGGTGTGGCCGTGCGTCGCCACGCCGGCGCCGAAACCGTCGTAAATCGCGGTTTGGGTCGGGACACCGCAGATGATCGGGTAGCCGCGATCCAGCAGAATTCGCAGTCCCTGCGCGCTGAGCTGGGCCCAAATTCCCTTGCCCTGATGCGTCGAGGCGACCGAGATCATCGTCAACCACGCAGCCCGCAGGCTGATGCCCCCCGGGACGGTCAGCCGCGAACGGTAGATGATGGACGTGCCGACCGGAAATCGATCCTGCGGATCGGAGACGTCTTCCGCAATCAGAATGTCTTCCAACGAGACTCGGCGTTTCCAGGCTTCGACGGTGTGCGAATCCGCCGGGTCGCCGAATGTGCGAGCCTGGTTCTCATACAGAGCCAGCCAGTCGTCTTCGGTTGGGTGCCTAATCGCGATCGCGTTGTCCGTCGTGTTCATCGCTCATCCAATCCGACACTCGTCCAACCGAACCGGCGCCATGCATACCGAGTTTTCCTAACTAAGGCGCCGCTCCGACCGATACCCGACCACCGGTACATCAAACGCGGTTCTAGATTAATTGTGTTAAACGCCTGGACCTATCCGCTGGCGAGTGGCGATGGTCACTCGCAGCGGCAACCTGCTCCAGCGGCGACACCAATTCGGTGGGGCGGGCGTCAGGCGGCCCGCGGCCGGGTATAGGCATGGGCTGGGACTAGGACAGAAAGGGCCACAGATGCTGCAGGCAATCACCCGTCTCGCCATCGCCGCCCCGCGGCGCATCATCGGGATCGCCCTCCTGGTGCTAGTCGCAGCCGCGGCCTTCGGGCTGCCGGTGATCAACAGCCTGTCGGGGGGCGGTTTTCAGGACCCCACCTCCGAGTCTTCCCGGGCTACCGAGGTCCTGCGAAACAAGTTCAACGAGACCGATCAGCAGATGCTCATCGTCGTCACCGCCCCGGCCGGCGTGCAGAGCAACCAGGCCCGTGACGTCGGGATCGACATCGCCAACCGCCTGAAAACCTCGCCGTGGGTGCTGAACGTGTCCTCGGCGTGGACCTCCCCACCGCAAGCCGCCGCCCAGCTCGTCAGCAAGGACCACAAGTCCGGGATGATCGTCGCCGGCCTGAAAGGCGGGGAGAACGACGCCCAGAAGTACGCCAGCGCGTTGACGGACGAACTGGTGCACGACCGCGAAGGTGTGACCGTGCGCGCGGGTGGCATGGCCGTGGCGTACGCCCAGATCAACGACCAGAACGAGCGTGACCTGCTGTTGATGGAGTCGATCGCGATCCCGCTGAGCTTCGCGGTGCTGGTGTGGGTGCTCGGCGGCGTGGTCGCGGCGGCGCTGCCGATCATGCTGGGCGCCCTGGCCATCGTCTGCACCATGTCGGTGTTGCGGCTGATCACGTTCGCCACCGACGTGTCGACGTACGCGCTGGATCTCAGCATCGCGATGGGCCTTGCCCTCGCGATCGACTACAACCTGCTGATTATCAGCCGCTTCCGCGAGGAGCTGGCGCGCAGCGGCGACCGGGACCGGGCGCTGATCCGCACCATGGCCACCGCCGGCCGCACGGTGCTCTTCTCGGCGACCACCGTCGGGCTGTCGATGGCGGTGATGGCGGTGTTCCCCATGTATTTCCTGAAGTCGTCGGCCTACACCATCGTGGCCACCGCGGCCATCGTCGCGGTAGCGGCGGTCGTGATCACCCCCGCCGCGATCGCGCTGCTGGGGCCCCGGCTGGACGCGATGGACGCCCGTCGCGTGATGCACCGAGTCTTGCATGGGCAGCGGTCGTTCCGTGATCATGCGCACCAGCCGCTACAAGACCAGTTCTGGTACCGGTCCACCAGGTTCGTGTTACGTCACGCCCTGCCGGTCGGTCTGAGCGTGGTCGCCTTGCTGCTGTTGTTGGGCGTTCCCTTCCTCGGCGTGAAATGGGGCTTCCCGGACGAGCGGGTGTTGCCCCGGTCAGCGTCGTCCCGTCAGGTCGCGGACATGTTGGACAACGACTTTGCCAACGGGTTCGGAACGGGCGTCACCGTCGTGGTTCCCGACACGCGCGGTGTGACACCGGCCGACCTCGAGCGCTACGCCGCCGATCTGTCGCGGATACCCGACGTGTCCGCTGTCAGCGCGCCGACAGGAACGTTCGTCGCGGGGAATCGGGTGGGTCCGGCCGCCACGGCGACCGGGCTGGCCAACGGCGCTGCGTTCCTGTCCGTGACGAGCTCCGCGCCGCTGTATTCGCAGGCCTCCAACACTCAGCTGGACCGATTGCACCAGGTCGCCGGGCCGGCCGGACATCCCGTGGAGATGACGGGCCTGTCTCAGATCAACCGCGACAGCGTCAACGCGATCACCACGCGGTTGCCCCTGGTGTTCGCTTTGATCGCCCTGATCACCTTCGCGCTCCTGTTCTTGCTCACCGGGAGCGCCGTGCTGCCGCTGCAGGCGCTGGTGTGCAACGTGCTGTCGTTGACGGCCGCGTTCGGCGCCATGGTGTGGATCTTTCAAGACGGGAATCTCGGTGCGCTGGGGACGACGCCGAACGGGACGTTGAACGCCAACATCCCGGTTTTGTTGTTCTGCATCGCGTTCGGGCTGGCGATGGATTACGAGGTATTCCTGGTGTCCCGAATCCACGAGTACTGGCTGGCCTCGCAAGCCATCGAGGACACACCGCCGAGCCCCGCCGAAGAGCGCGCCGCCACCGACGAGAGCACGGCCTTGGGCATAGCGGGGATCGGCCGGGTGGTCACCACCGCCGCGGTGGTGATGTCGATCTCGTTCGCCGCACTGATCCCGGCTCACGTGTCGTTCATGCGGATGCTTGGCCTCGGCCTGACGCTCGCGGTGCTGGCCGATGCGACCCTGGTGCGAATGGTGTTGGTGCCCGCCTTCATTCACGCGCTTGGCCGGTGGACCTGGTGGGCGCCCAGACCGTTGGAGTGGCTGCGGAATCGGTCGGCCACCGGTGAGGACGCGGCCGCGGAGGTGGGCCGGCGGCGCTGGGCCGCCGACGCGCCCGAGTCGGCACGACCGATGATCAAGAGATGGCCGACGAAAGCGGCGAACCGTGGCTGACGCACGACCGTCGCTACTGCCTGCCGGGCTTTGCGGCTGACTTCCGACATCGACGGAGAACCTTTCCATGGCCCACGCGGAGATCGCCGCAGTGCTCGCGCTGAGTTCGGCGCTGTGCGTCGCGACCGGTGACGTTCTGCAGCAACGGGCGGCGCATTGCATCGAGGACAAGTCGATTGGTCACGTCGGACTGTTCGCTAGCCTGCTGCGAAACGGGCGGTGGTGGTGGGGTGCGGCGCTGCTCGTCGCGAGCGTCGGACTGCAGGCCGCCGCTCTGGGTCAGGGTTCGGTGCTCTTGGTGCAGGCGCTGCTCATGTGTTCGCTGCTGTTTGCGCTGCCGATCAACGCCAGGCTGTTTCATCGAAAGATGACCGGCGCGGAGTGGATATGGGCCGGGCTGCTGACGGTCTCCGTAACGGTGGTCGCCGTAGTCGGCAATCCGCGGGCCGGTCATTCGTCCGCGCCCCTGAGAACCTGGGCCCTCGTGGCCGCTGTGCTGGGGCCGCTGCTGGTCGCGTGCGTGGTGGCGGGCCGGATCTGGGGTGGCTCCGCGGCGGCGGTGCTGTTCGCCCTGGTGTCCGGTTCGCTGTGGGGAATCTTCGCGGTGCTCGCCAAGGAGGTCGTCGCCCGGCTCGGCGACGGCGCATGGGCGGTCATCCGAACCCCGGAGCTGTACGCCGCGATTCTGGTCACGGTCGGTGGTGTGGTGTGGAGCCAGGCGGCCTTCCGGGCCGGACCGCTGACCGCGTCGATGCCCGCGCTGCAGGTGTCGCAGCCGGTCGTGGGGGCGGCGCTGGGCGTAGTCGTGCTCGACGAGACGCTGGCTGCGGGCCCGATCAGGCTGAGCGTCCTCGCACTGGCGGTGTTGGCGATGGCGGCGGCCATCGTCAAGCTCGCGCGCATCGAGGCCGTCACGACCCACGACCGGGTCGAGGCCGAACTCCGCGACCGCATCGACCAACCGGCCTGAACGCACCATCCAGCCGGCCCGGCGTGGCACCTGGTCACGGACCTGTCAAGGTCGGCCTCTGAGGGCCACAAAACCCATTACAATGCGTGCACTGTTCTGGTCAGCGGTGACCAACTGGATCAATTTGGTGGAAGGTCACTCGATGACGCCTTTGCGCAGACGACGGTCGTGGCTGGCTGCCGCGATCGCTTCGGTTGCCGTGTTCGGCGCTGCCTGCGGTGGTGACCACACCGCCGCGCCGGCGAAAGTGATCTTCGACAAGGGCACCCCGTTCGCTGACCTGCTCGTCCCGAAGCTCACCTCCTCGGTGACCGACGGCGCCGTCGGAGTCACCGTCGATGCCCCGGTGACGGTCAGTGTCGCCGACGGCGTTCTGGCGTCGGTGACCATGGTCAACGAGAACGGCAAGTCCATCAGCGGACAGCTCAGTCCCGACGGGCTGCGCTGGTCGACCACCGAGCAACTCGGCTACAACAGGCGCTACACCTTGAACGTGAAAGCGCTGGGCATGGGCGGCGCGGCGACTCGGCAGATGACCTTCCAGACGAGTTCGCCCGCTCACCTGACGATGCCCTACGTCGCCCCGGGCGACGGCGAGGTCGTGGGCATCGGTGAGCCGGTGGCGATCCGGTTCGACGAGAACATCGCGAACCGTGCCGCCGCCCAGAAGGCCATCAAGATCACCACCAACCCGCCCGTCGAGGGCGCGTTCTACTGGCTCAACAATCGCGAAGTGCGTTGGCGCCCCGAGCATTTCTGGAAATCCGGAACGGCCATCGACGTGGCGGTCAACACCTACGGCGTCGATCTGGGTGACGGAATGTTCGGTGAGGACAACGTCAAGACCCACTTCACCATCGGCGACGAGGTCATTTCGACCGCCGACGACACCACCAAGACGGTGACCGTGCGCGTCAACGGCGAAGTGGTCAAGACCATGCCGACGTCGATGGGTAAGGACAGCACACCGACGGACAACGGCTTCTACATCATCGGCGGCCGGTTCAAGCACATCATCATGGACTCGTCGACCTACGGCGTTCCGGTCAACTCGCCCAACGGATATCGCACCGAAGTCGACTGGGCCACCCAGATGTCCTATAGCGGTGTCTTCGTGCACTCCGCGCCGTGGTCGGTCGGCGCCCAGGGGCACACCAACACCAGCCACGGGTGCCTGAACGTGAGCCCCAGCAACGCCGAGTGGTTCTACGACCACAGCAAGACCGGCGACATCGTCGAGGTCATCAACACGGTGGGGCCTACGCTGCCCGGCACGGAAGGGTTGGGCGACTGGAACATTCCCTGGCCGCAGTGGAAAGCGGGTAACGCCAACACCTGACGTGCGTGTCAGTCGGCCTTGTGCCAGGCCGCGCAGTTTCTGGTCATGAATGCGCGATCGCTCGGGAGGATCTGCACCACTTGCGGGCCGTCGTTGACGTTGTTGTCGATGATGTCGGTGGTGTCCAGGCTGCGCAGCCTCGCCCAGTAGCACCCGTATTTCCCGGCGCTTCGATAAGTGCCCGCAGCGATGTCGCTGCCGATGATGAACGTGCCGTCCGAGGCAATGGTCGTCTTCGGTCCCGGCGGGGGTGGCGGGGCGGCGGTCACGGTCACTGTCTTGGTCTCTGCCGGCACCGTCGACGTGACGGTGGTCGCCGTCTGGTTCGAACCCCCGCATGCCGCGAGCAGGGCAGCGCAGCCCGCGATGGCCGCGTTCAGGGGGAGCCGATGACGGTTCGGCGGCACGGCGCGCTGTCCCTCCCGTTCGGGGTGCATTCGCGTTGCGTGGGCCGGAACGACCCAGCGGTCAGGAAGCAGCAAGGGCTTCCGGCCGATTGGGGTGGCTGACGGGGCTCGAACCCGCGACATCCAGGATCACAACCTGGTGCTCTACCAGCTGAACTACAGCCACCATTGCCGCCAACGAGCGGCGACGTCGATACTAACCGGTCGGTGGCTCGGGGGCCGAATCGATTGGTCCCGGTGCCCCGCTGCCGCCGCTCAGGTCGGCGACCACCGCCTCGATCTCGCTGGTAGACGGACCCGGCGGGGGCACGAACGCGGTGCGCCGGTAGAACCGCAGCTCGTTGATCGATTCGTGGATGTCGGCCAGCGCCCGGTGGGCGAGCCCCTTGACCGGCTGGCCGAAGTAGATCCGCGGATACCAGCGCCGGCAGAGCTCCTTGATCGAGCTCACGTCGATCATCCGGTAGTGCAGGAACGAGTCCAGCGCCGGCATGTCACGGGAGATGAACGCGCGGTCGGTGGCGATGGAATTGCCCGCCAGCGGCGCCGTCTTGGGTTGCTTGACGTGCTTGCCGATGTAATCGAGCACCATCGCCTCGGCGGTCGCCAGGTCGACGGTCGACGCCCGCACCTCGTCGATCAGCCCTGAACGCGTGTGCATTTCGGTGACCACGTCGATCATCGACGACAGCGCCCCGTCGTCGGCGTGGATCACCACGTCGACGCCGTCGCCCAGAACGTTCAGGTCGGCGTCGGTGACCAGGGCCGCGATCTCGATCAACTTGTCCGAGCCCAGGTCCAGCCCCGTCATCTCGCAATCAATCCACACCAACTCGTCTCGCACAGCGCTCAGACTAGGCCCACGTGGCGCTCGCGCTGGCCATCGCCCCTAATCGCGCCGGAGAAGTAGGGTGAGCGTTGCCGGACCGCATGCCGAACCACTGGGAATGGGGGCGCAGCACGATGAGCACCGAATCCGCCGAGACACCCGCGCGCCGGATCGCCAACGGGTACGCCGTCGACGGGCAGGCACTCGAATTGGGCACGGTCGTCGTTGACGGCACCGTCGACCCGACGGCACAGATTCGCATCCCGTTGGCCACCATCAACCGGCACGGCCTGGTGGCCGGCGCGACCGGAACCGGCAAGACCAAGACGCTGCAGCTGATCGCCGAACAACTCAGCGCGGCGGGCGTGGCCGTGATGATGGCCGACGTCAAGGGCGACCTATCGGGTCTGGCCCGGCCGGGGGAGGCCAACGACAAGACCGCCGCGCGCGCCAAAGACACCGGCGACGACTGGGCGGCGACCGGATTCCCGGTCGAGTTCTTGTCGCTGGGCACCGGGAGACTGGGCGTGCCGGTCCGGGCGACCGTTGCCAGTTTCGGCCCCGTTCTGCTGTCGAAAGTCTTGGGGCTCAACGCCACTCAAGAGTCGACGCTGGGGCTGATCTTCTACTGGGCCCAGCAGGCCAACCGCCCGCTGGTCACCCTTGCTGACCTACGCGGCGTGATCAGCCACTTGGCGAGCGACGAGGGCAAGGCCGATCTGAAAGACCTGGGCGGTGTTTCGCCGACCACGGCGGGCGTCATCCTGCGGGCGCTGGTCAACCTCGCCGGCGAGGGCGGCGACACGTTCTTCGGCGAGCCGAAGCTCGATCCCCAGGACTTGCTGCGCGTCGACGACCGGGGCCACGGTGTCATCTCGCTGCTCGAATTCAGCGGTCAGTCACTGCGACCCGTCATCTTCTCCACCTTTCTGATGTGGGTGCTCGCCGACTTGTTCGCGGTGCTGCCCGAAATCGGCGACATCGACAAGCCCAAGCTGGTCTTCTTTTTCGACGAGGCGCACCTGCTGTTCGCCGACGCCTCCAAGGCGTTCCTCGCACAGGTCGAGCGGACCGTCAAACTGATCCGTTCCAAGGGCGTCGGGGTGTTCTTCTGCACGCAACTGCCCACCGACCTGCCCAACGATGTGCTCTCCCAGCTCGGCGCCCGGATCCAGCACGCGCTGCGGGCGTTTACCCCCGACGATCAGCAGGCGCTGAGCAAAACCGTGCGGACCTATCCGAAAACCGATGTCTACGACCTGGAGTCGGCGCTGACGTCGCTGGGTATCGGGGAGGCCGTCGTCACCGTGTTATCCGAGAAGGGCGCGCCCACCCCCGTCGCATGGACCCGCATGCGGGTGCCGCGGTCGCTGATGGCCTCGATCGGAAATGACGCGATCACCGCCGCAGCGAAAAGCAGTCCGCTGCAAGAGAAATACGGGCAGACCATCGAACAGCCGGCTCCGCCTCAGGTTGGCGCGCCGGATCGGCAGGCCCCGCCGCCGCAGGCCCAGTCCGATTATCCGCCGGTGCCGGCGAACGAGCCGCCGCTGCCGATGCCGCAGCCGGCAGAGCCGAAAGGCCCCGCCATGTGGGAGGAAGTGCTGAGCAACCCGACTGTGAAAAGCGGCATCAACACGGCGATCCGCGAAATCACCAAGAACATCTTCGGTACCGGCCGCCGCCGCCGGAAGTAACGACTACCCGCCGCCGAGCTTTTTGTAGAAGCCGCCGACGATGGGCGCGACGATAGCGCGCGGCGCGTAGCCGCTGGCCACCGACATCGCCTTCGACGTCAGGCCCGGAACCACGCGCATCTTGTTGCGCGCCAAGGCATCCAGGGACACCTGGGCTGTGTGTTCGGTGGAGATCCACAGGAATTCCGGCACCAGCCTTTCGACCAGCGACCGTTCGGCGTCGTCGGGCAGGTCGGTGCGCACGGGTCCGGGCGCCAGCAGCGTGACGTGCACACCGGAGTGGCGCAGCTCGCCGCGAAGCGACTCGCTGAATGTGTTGGCGAACGCCTTGCTGGCCGCATAGGTGGCGTTGTACGGAATCGGCGAATTGCCCGCCGCCGACCCGGAAATCAGGATTCCGCCGGCCTTGCGCTCAACCATGCCGGGCAGCACCGCCAGCGTAAGGTCGTGTACGCCCAGCACATTCAGCTGCAGCTGGGCCTTCTCGCCCGCGGGGTCCAGCGTCGCCACCGGACCGAAGGTCGCGGTGCCGGCATTGGCGCACAGGATCGAAATGGGCCGGGCTGCCAGTTCTTCGCACAACTTCGCCCGTTCCCCGGGATCGGCAAGGTCGGCGGGTCGCACGTCGACCGTGACGCGGTACTTGTCGCTCAGGCGGGCGGCCAGCTCGTTGAGCAGGTCTTCGCGTCGCGCGGTGACTATCAGGCTGTGTCCGCGAGCGGCCAGTTCGGTCGCCAGCGCCTCGCCGATGTTCTGCGAGGCTCCGGTCACAACGGCACGCCCGTCTGGGCTGGGAGCGGGGATCGGCATGAGCCAATCGTAGACAGCGCGCGCGGCGAAGCCGGGCGCGGCGGGTCGGCTGCGAAGCAGATTGCAGCGATCGCGAGCGCGGCGAAGCCGGGCGCGGCGGGTCGACTGCGAAACAGATTGCAGCGATCGCGAGCGCGGCGAAGCCGGGCGCGGCGGGTCGACTGCGAAACAAATTGCAGCGATCGCGAGCGCGGCGAAGCCGGGCGCGGCGGGTCGGCTGCGAAGCAAATAGAGTGCCGGGCATGGGTCAGCCGTCGTCGCGTTCGCTCACGCCGGTGCCATCCCGGGTGGTCGCGTGGGCGCTCTGGGACTGCGGCTCCACCGGCCTTAACGCGATCGTGGGGACCTTCGTCTTCTCGGTGTATCTGACCAGCAGCGTGGGGGTGGGCATCTCCGGTGCCACCACGCCGGCAAGCTGGTTGGGGCGCGCCGCCGCCATCGCCGGATTGACGGTCGCGCTGCTGGCGCCGGCCGTCGGCGTCTGGGTGGAGTCCCCGCATCGCCGGCGGGTGGCCTTGAGCGTCTTGACCGCTTTGGCCGTCGCGCTGACGTGCGCGATGTTCTTCATCCACGACCGCCCCGGTTATCTGTGGGCCGGGCTGGTGCTGATGGGGGCGACGGCGGCCTGCGGCGACCTGGCCAGCGTCCCGTATAACGCCATGCTGCGCCAACTTTCGACGCCGCAGACCGCTGGCCGGATTTCCGGGGTGGGCTGGGCGGCCGGTTACGTCGGCAGCGTCCTGCTGCTGCTCGTGGTCTACAGCGGGTTCATTTCCGGGGAGGGCTCCGGGCCGAACGCGACGCGTGGGTTCTTGCGGGTGTCCATGCACGACGGCCTCTACGTCCGGGAGGCAATGCTGGTCGCGGCGGCCTGGCTGGCGATCTTTGCCCTGCCGCTGCTGTTCGTCGCGCATCGGCTTCCCGACTCGGCCGAGGCCTACGAGCCGACGAGCATGCTCGGCGGCTACCGCAAGCTGTGGACCGAGGTCTCCGCGGAATGGCGGCGAGACCGCAACCTGGTCTACTTCTTGTTCGCCAGCGCACTTTTCCGCGACGGCCTGGCGGCGATCTTCGCCTTCGGCGCCGTGCTCGGCGTCAACGTGTACGGCATCTCGCAGGGTGACGTGCTGGTGTTCGGTGTGGTGGCCAGCGTGGTCGCGGCCGTGGGCGCGGTGCTGGGCGGGTTCGTCGATCACCGGGTCGGGTCGAAACCCGTCATCGTGGCGTCGCTGGCCGCGATCGTCGTCCTGGGCATCACGCTGATGCTGCTGTCCGGTCCGGTGGCGTTCTGGATCTGCGGGCTACTGCTGTGCATGTTCATCGGGCCGTCGCAGTCGTCCTCGCGTGCCCTGCTGCTGCAGATGGCGAAACACGGCAGGGAAGGGGTCGCCTTCGGCCTCTACACGATGACCGGGCGGGCGGTGGCGTTCGTCGCGCCCTGGCTGTTCTCGGTATTCGTGGACATCTTCGGCGCCGTGCGCGCAGGTCTGGGCGGCATCTCGCTGGTGCTGCTCGCCGGTCTGCTGGCGATGCTGGCGGTTCGGGTTCCCGCACGCGGCGCTCTCGCGGCCGAACCGTCCTAAGGCGCTTAGCCCCTCGAGTCGCAGATCGTCAGGCCCACGCCGACGCGCTTGCTCATCTGGACACCGTCGACGGTGACCGAACAGGTGACGTTGTGGCCGATGTTGACGATCGTGACGTTGGCCGGATGCGCGGCCGAGTTGGCCAGGCTGACCTCTTTGGTCCATGGCAGCGCGACGTTGAATTCGGTCTGGATCAGGTCGCCGGTATCGATGTACATGATGCTGATCGCCCGGCCCTCGCCGGCCACGCTGTAGACGATGTCTTGCATCGCGGCCGGGCCGGTGGACTCGGTGGGCGTCGGGTAACCGCCGGTGGGCGGCACGGGGGCCGGGATGCGCGGTGTCGACGTGCGTGTCGACGGGCTGGGCATCGTCGCGGTCGTCTCCGGCATGGCAGGCAGCGGCGGGACGGCGGTCTGCGTCTTGATCGCGTCGTTCACCAGCACCAAAGCGATGACCAGGGCGACCACCAGCAGCACGGCCGCGCCGGCGACGATCCACAGCCACCGCGGCGGAGGCTTCGGGCCATCCGGCGGTGGGGGCGCCGACCCCGGGGGTTGTCCGGACGAAGGCAGCTCGTGCTGCCAGTACGCCGGCAACTCCTTGGTGGTGTTGGCCTCGTTCATGTCGTGCGCCCACGGCGGAGCCTGCCCGCCGTAGGTGGGCGCATAGCGCGCCTGATCGGCGTATGCGGGGTCGGCGGGCGGATACCACGGGCCCTGCGGGCCCGATCCCGGCAGAGAGGGGCTGAACCGCTCGGTGGGACGTGAATCGTTCATGTCCACCTCATGGATTGCAGAGTACCTGCGCCGCGCCTCCGAACGGCGAATCACCTCACCAGCGGTGACTCAGGGGCAGCGGTTCCCGGCGGCCAGCGCGGCGACCGTCATCGCTCGCATGACGGCGCGCGACCGCGCGGTGCGGGCGGATTTGCTGCGCGAGGTGTCGGGCGATTTCATGCTGTGCGGCGTCGAGTTGAGTAGGCCGAAGACCGCGTGGGCCGCCAGCCGGGCGTCGGCCTCGGCCAGGTCGGGGTCCAGCTCGCGCAGCACTCCGACCCACACCTCGACGTATTGGCGTTGCGCTTTGCGCACCTGCTTCTCGGCCGTCTGGGGTAGGTGCGCGAGGTCGCGGTCCTGGATGCGGATCAGGTCGGGCTCGCCGAACGCGAAGTCCAGGTGGAAGTCGATCAAACCGTCCAGCGCGGTGGCCGCGTCGGAGCTGCGGGCCCGCACCTCCCGGGCGCCCGCGAGCAGGCGTGCGCTGATGCCCACCAGCAGCTCAACCAGCAGCGACTCCTTGTTGGGAAAGTGGCGGTAGATGGCGGGGCCGCTCACCCCGGCGGCCGCGCCGATGTCCTCCAGCCGCACGGCGAGGAAGCCGCGCTCGGCGAACAGGCGCTCGGCCGCCGCCAGCAGCTGCAAGCGGCGGTCGGATTTCAACTGGCTGCGTCGATTTGGGACATCCGGTGGGCCCGGCTGCCCGTCCGAGGTGGACGTTGTCATGACGAATCCCCGTCCAGTTGGTTAATCGTCACTAACTTAGCACGAGTCTTCCGCGGCTTAACCTGCCGTAATGGGTGCGACGGTCCGGTGTCGTCGTCCCTGGACCGGCGGGATCGATGATGGTATTCTCAGCCGTGAGTTAATGAGCATTAACTCAAAACCCCCGCCCGACGGCAAGGAGGTTGCTGCGGCGATGGACCAGGCCGGCGCGGGTTGCGTGAACCGCATCATCACCGACTTGGCCGGCATCGACGTATGCGATGACGGTCTGCGTTTCGTCGAGACCGCCCCCGGCGTCTCGGCCGACGAGGTGCGCGACAAGACCGAACCGCCGCTTGTGCTGGCGAGGACCGGGAGGCATTCGTGAGTTCAGCAGTGATGACCGCGCCATCGTTCGCCGACGAGCACCGCCGGCTGGTGACCGAGTTGAACGCCAAGCTGGCGGCCGCGGCGCTGGGCGGCAACGAACGCGCCCGCGAACGTCACGTCAGCCGCGGCAAGCTGCTACCGCGCGAGCGGGTGGATCGACTGCTCGACCCGGGCAGCCCGTTCCTGGAACTGGCCCCGCTGGCCGCCAACGGCATGTACGACGACGAATCCCCGGGCGCCGGAATCATCACCGGGATCGGCCGGGTGTCGGGCCGCGAGTGCGTGATCGTCGCCAACGACGCGACGGTCAAGGGCGGTACCTACTATCCGATGACCGTCAAGAAGCACCTGCGCGCACAGGAAGTCGCGCTGCAGAACCGCCTGCCCTGCATCTACCTGGTGGACTCAGGCGGCGCCTTCCTGCCGCGCCAGGACGAGGTGTTTCCCGACCGCGAGCACTTCGGCCGTATCTTCTACAACCAGGCGACCATGAGCGCCAAGGAGATTCCGCAGGTGGCCGCCGTCCTCGGTTCGTGCACGGCCGGCGGCGCCTACGTGCCGGCGATGAGCGACGAGGCCGTCATCGTGCGTGAGCAGGGGACCATCTTCCTGGGCGGTCCGCCCCTGGTGAAGGCCGCTACCGGCGAGGTGGTCTCGGCGGAGGACCTCGGCGGCGGAGACCTGCACTCGCGGATCTCCGGTGTCACCGACCACCTCGCCGACGACGACGAACACGCGCTGCGCATCGTCAGGGCGATCGCCGCGACCTTCGGCCCGCGCGACCCCGCCCAATGGGAGGTGTTGCCGTCCGTCGAACCCAAGCACCCGCAGAGCGAGCTCTACGATGTGGTGCCGCCGGATCCGCGGGTGCCCTACGACGTGCGCGAGGTGGTCGTGCGGCTGGTCGACGGCGGCGAATTCAGCGAGTTCAAGGCCAATTACGGCAAGACTTTGGTGACCGCGTTCGCCCGCATCCACGGCCACCCGGTCGGGATCGTCGCCAACAACGGCGTCCTGTTCAGTGAATCCGCTTTGAAGGGCGCCCATTTCATCGAGCTGTGCGACAAACGCAAGATCCCGCTGCTATTCCTGCAGAACATCGCCGGCTTCATGGTCGGCCGTGACTACGAGGCCGGCGGCATCGCCAAGCACGGCGCCAAGATGGTGACGGCCGTGGCCTGCGCCCGGGTGCCCAAGCTGACCGTAGTGATCGGTGGATCCTATGGCGCGGGCAACTATTCGATGTGCGGCCGGGCGTACTCCCCACGCTTCCTGTGGATGTGGCCCAACGCCCGGATCTCGGTCATGGGCGGTGAGCAGGCGGCCTCGGTGCTGGCGACGGTGCGCGGCGAACAGCTCGCCGCGGCCGGAAAACCCTGGCCGCCCGACGAGGAGGAGGCGTTCAAGGCGCCCATTCGCGCGCAATACGAGGACCAGGGCAACCCGTACTATTCGACCGCCCGACTGTGGGACGACGGCATCATCGACCCCGCTGACACCAGAACCGTTGTCGGGCTTGCCCTTTCGGTATGCGCCCACGCCCCGCTGGATCCGGTCTCCTACGGCGTCTTCCGGATGTGATGACCATGTTCGAGACCGTCTTGGTGGCCAACCGCGGCGAGATCGCTGTCCGGGTGATGCGCACCCTGCGCCGGCTGGGTATCCGATCGGTCGCGGTGTACAGCGACGCCGACGTCGAGGCCCGGCATGTCCAGGAGGCCGACGCGGCCGTCCGCCTCGGTCCCGCCCCTGCCCGCGAGAGCTACCTCGACATCGGCAAGGTGCTCGATGCGGCGGCACGCACCGGTGCCCGGGCGATCCATCCGGGCTACGGATTCCTCTCCGAGAACGCCGAATTCGCCGCCGCCTGCGAGCGGGCCGGCGTGGTGTTCCTCGGCCCGCCGGCGCGAGCCATCCAGGTGATGGGCGACAAGATCACCGCCAAGAACGCGGTCGCCGCCTTCGACGTGCCGGTGGTGCCCGGGGTGGCCAAGCCGGGGCTGAGCGACGACGAGTTAGCCTCGGCCGCAGACGAAATCGGCTATCCGGTGCTGATCAAGCCCTCGGCGGGCGGCGGCGGCAAGGGCATGCGCCTGGTGGACGACCCGAGCCGGCTGCGCGACGCGCTGGTCGGCGCGCGACGGGAGGCCGCCGCCGCGTTCGGTGACGACACCCTTTTTCTGGAACGATTTGTCTTGCGCCCCAGACATATCGAAGTGCAGGTGCTCGCCGACACGCACGGCAACGTGGTGCACCTGGGTGAGCGCGAATGCAGCCTGCAGCGCCGCCACCAGAAGGTGATCGAGGAGGCGCCGTCCCCCTTGCTCGACCCACAGACCCGCGCGCGCATCGGGGCGGCGGCGTGCAACACCGCCCGCAGCGTCGATTACGTCGGCGCGGGCACAGTGGAGTTCATCGTCTCCGCCGACCGGCCCGACGAGTTCTTTTTCATGGAGATGAACACCCGCCTTCAGGTGGAACACCCCGTCACCGAGGCGGTTACCGGCCTGGACCTGGTCGAGTGGCAGCTTCGGGTGGCCGCGGGCGAGAAGCTGGGGTTCGCGCAGGACGACGTCGAACTGCGGGGCCACGCGATCGAGGCCCGGGTGTACGCCGAGGACCCCGCGCGGGGATTCCTGCCCACCGGCGGCAAGGTGCTGCGGGTATCCGAACCGTCGGGTGCCGGCGTGCGGGTCGACTCGTCGCTGCTGGCGGGCACGGTGGTGGGCAGTGATTACGACCCGATGCTGAGCAAGGTGATCGCCTACGGCGACGACCGCGACGAGGCGTTGGCGAAACTCGACGCGGCGCTCACGCAGACCGCGATCCTGGGCGTGCAGACCAACATCGAGTTCCTCCGGTTCCTGCTCGCCGACGAGCGGGTGCAAGCCGGTGACCTCGATACGGCGCTGCTGGACGAGAGGGTGGCGGACTTCGCGCCATTGCCGGCGCCCGACGACGTGCTCGCCGCCGGGGGGCTCTATCGCCAGTGGGCGCTGGACCGGCGCGCCGCGGGCAACCCTTGGGCCGTCCCGACCGGATGGCGGGTCGGGGGCGCGCCCGCGCCCGTGCGGACCGAGATGCAGACCCCGTTGCGCAGCGACACCGTGTCGGTTTGGGGACCACCCACCGACGCCCGGGTACAGGTGGGTGCTGGCGAGATCCAGTGCGCCGCCGTGCAAGTGGACGGGGAACGGATGGACGTCACGCTGGACGGCGTGCGCCGCGAATACCGTTGGGCGGAGGCCGACCGGCATCTGTGGATCGCCGACGAACGGGGAGCGTGGCACCTGCGCGAGGCCGAGGAACACAAGATCCACCGCGCCGCCGGTGCGCAGCAGGCCGAGATCCTCAGCCCCATGCCCGGCAGCGTGATCGCGGTCCAGGCCGCTTCCGGCGACGAGGTGTCCGAGGGGGACGTGGTGGTGGTCGTGGAGGCGATGAAGATGGAACACTCGCTCCCCGCACCCGTTTCGGGACGAGTGGAGCTCTTGGTCTCCGTCGGCGACCAGGTCACGGTCGACCAGGTACTGGCCCGGCTGGTGCCCGAAGAGCCCGAAGCAGCAGATTCGAGTGAGGACGAAACATGACGACATCCACCAGCGCGGGAACGCTGACCAAGGAATACGAGGATCTTCGCGCCACGGTCGCCGAGTTCGCGCGCACCGTGGTCGCACCCGTTTCGGCCAAACACGATGAAGAGCACAGCTTCCCGTACGAAGTCGTCGCCAAAATGGGCGAGATGGGGTTGTTCGGCCTGCCGTTCCCCGAGGAGTACGGCGGCATGGGCGGTGATTACTTTGCCCTGTCGCTGGCGCTCGAGGAACTGGGAAGGGTCGACCAATCGGTGGCGATCACCTTGGAGGCCGGTGTCAGCCTCGGCGCGATGCCGATCTTCCGCTTCGGCTCCAAAGAGCAGAAAAGCAAGTGGCTGCCGGACTTGACGGCCGGCCGGGCCCTGGCCGCCTTCGGGCTCACCGAGCCGGGTGCCGGTTCCGACGCGGGCGCCACCCGGACCACGGCCCGTCTCGATGACGGTGAGTGGGTGATCAACGGCAGCAAGCAGTTCATCACCAACTCCGGCACCGACATCACCAAACTGGTCACCGTCACCGCCGTCACGGGAACGATCGGTGACGGCAAGAAAGAGATCTCGACGATCATCGTGCCCAACGGCACACCGGGATTCACCGTCGAACCGGTTTACAGCAAGGTCGGTTGGAATGCCTCCGACACCCACCCGTTGAGCTTCGCCGACGCCCGCGTGCCGGAGGAGAACCTGCTCGGTCCCCGCGGAACCGGCTACGCCAACTTCCTGTCCATCCTGGACGAGGGCCGCATCGCGATCGCCGCACTGGCGACCGGCGCCGCGCAGGGCTGCGTCGACGAGAGCGTCAAGTACGCCACGCAACGCCAGTCCTTCGGCCAGCCGATCGGGTCCTACCAGGCGATCAGCTTCAAGATCGCCCGGATGGAAGCCCGCGCCCACGTCGCCCGCACGGCGTATTACGATGCGGCCGCAAAGATGTTGGCCGGCAAGCCGTTCAAGAAGGAGGCGGCGATCGCGAAGATGATCGCGTCGGAGGCGGCCATGGACAACGCGCGCGACGCCACCCAGATCCACGGCGGGTACGGATTCATGAACGAGTACCCGGTGGCACGTCACTACCGCGACAGCAAGATCCTCGAGATCGGTGAGGGCACCACCGAGGTGCAGCTGATGCTCATCGCGCGGTCGCTGGGGCTGTCATGAGCGACAAGTCAATTATCCAGCGGGGCCTGTGGTTTGAGGAATTCGAGATCGGCACAACGTACCTGCACCGGCCCGGTCGCACGGTCACCGAAGCCGACAACGTGTTGTTCACCACGCTGACGATGAACACCCAGTCGTTGCACCTGGATGCGGCGTGGGCCGCCCAACAGCCGGGCTTTCGGGGCGAGCGCCTGGTGAACTCCATGTTCACGTTGTCGACGGTGGTCGGGCTGTCGGTGTCACAGCTGACGCTGGGCACCATCGTCGCCAATCTCGGATTCTCCGAGGTGTCGTTTCCCAAGCCGGTCTTCCACGGTGACACGCTGTATGCGGAAACGGTGTGCACCGGCAAACGTGAGTCGAAGAGCCGGCCCGGCGAGGGCATCGTTACTCTCGAGCACACGGGGCGCAACCAGGACGGCGATGTCGTTGCGCGCGCCGTGCGCACCACGCTGGTCCAGAAGCGCCCCGACTAAGAGGAGAACCGATGAACCTGCACGACGCCGGCCCGGGTTGGCTCTTCTGCCCAGCGGACCGTCCCGAGCGGTTCGCCAAGGCCGCCGCCGCGGCCGACGTGGTGATCCTTGACCTCGAGGACGGCGTGGCGGAGGCGGACAAGCCCGCCGCGCGCAAGGCGCTGCGCGAGACCCCGCTGGATCCCGACCGCACCGTGGTGCGCATCAACGCGGCCGGCACCGACGACCACGGCCGCGACCTGGACGCCCTGGCCGAGACTCCCTACACGACGGTGATGCTCTCCAAGACGGAATCGGCCGCGCAGGTTTCGGCGCTGGCGCCGCGCAACGTCATTGCGCTGATCGAAACGCCCCGCGGCGCGGTCTTCAGCACCGAGATCGCCGCCGCGCAGGGGACCATCGCCATGATGTGGGGTGCCGAGGATCTCGTCGCGGCCCTGGGCGGCAGCTCCAACCGCCTGGCTGACGGCACCTACCGCGACGTCGCCCGCCACGTCCGGTCGACGGTGCTGCTGGCGGCGTCCACCTTCGGCCGGGCCGCCCTGGATTCGGTGCATCTGGACATCCACGACGTCGAAGGCTTGCGGGCCGAGGCCGCCGACGCCGTAGCGGTGGGTTTCCATGGGACCGTCTGCATCCACCCGACCCAGATCCCCGTTGTGCGCGACGCCTACCGCCCCACCGAGGAAAAACTCGACTGGGCGCGAAGGGTATTGGCTGCGGCGCGCAGCGAGCGCGGCGTTTTCGCGTTCGAGGGTCAGATGGTGGATTCGCCGGTGCTCAAGCACGCGGAAATGCTGGTGCGCAGGGCGGGGCAGTCCGCGACCGGGTGAACTCCGCGAAAGTCACCGGCGATCCGAAATCAGAAGTCGTGGTTTTAAGCTCCGACCGGGTGCGCGCGACACGTTCGCGATCACCGCGGTCTCCTCTCATTCGGGCGCATAATGGTGGATACGCCAGTGTCGCGGCGAGCGAAGCCTTTCGGGTAGCTGGCGATCGGCTTCGGCTCGCGGTAGGTCCCGGCTGAGTTTTTGCTGTGACCCCTGCGGCACCGAAGTAGGGAGACGGTATGGCGATGGTGCCCCAATTGCCGATGACCGTCGACCTCGAGCCCGTGCAACTCGTCGCCGCCGACGGCGCTCCGACCCAAGAACCCCGGTACGGCCGCGATCTTCCGGCCGAGACGCTGTGCTGGCTCTACGAAATGATGGTGGTCACCCGCGAGCTGGACACCGAGTTCGTCAACCTCAAACGCCAGGGGGAGTTGGCGCTGTTCGCGTCTTGTCGCGGTCAGGAGGCCGCCCAGGTGGGTGCGACGGCCTGTCTGCGCAAGACGGACTGGCTGTTTCCCCAATACCGCGAACTCGGTGCGTACCTGGTCCGCGGCATCCCGCCCGGGCACGTCGGCGCGGTTTGGCGCGGAACCTGGCACGGCGGACTGGAATTCACCAAGAAATGCTGCGCCCCGACCTCGATCCCGATCGGCACCCAGACCCTGCACGCCGTCGGCGCCGCGATGGCCGCCCAGCGCCTCGGCGAGGATTCGGTGACGGTGGCCTTCCTCGGTGACGGCGCCACCAGTGTCGGGGACGTCCACGAGGCGCTGAATTTCGCGGCCGTGTTCGCCACGCCGTGCGTGTTTTTCGTGCAGAACAACCAGTGGGCCATCTCGGTGCCGATCTACAAACAGACCGCGGCGCCGTCCATCGCGCACAAGGCAATCGGCTACGGCATGCCCGGAATCCGGGTGGACGGAAACGATGTGCTGGCCTGCTACGCGGTGATGGCCGAGGCCGCCGCCCGCGCCCGCGCCGGCGGTGGGCCGACCCTGATCGAGGCGGTCACCTACCGGCTCGGCCCGCACACCACCTCCGACGATCCCAGCCGCTACCGGACGCAGGAGGAGGTGGACCGTTGGGCCGCGCTCGACCCGATCCCGCGCTATCGCACCTACCTTGAGCAGCAGGGGCTGTGGTCGAACCGCTTGGAAGACCGGGTCGCCGCGCGCGCCAAACGAATGCGCGCGGATCTGCGTGACGCGGTGTTCGGCGCACCCGATTTCGACATCGACGAGGTGTTCACCACGGTGTACGCCGAGATGACACCCGGTCTGGAGGCGCAGCGCCAACAGCTGCGAGCAGAACTGGACCGCAGCGATGGGGAGGCCTGAATGACCCAGCTCGCGGATCGTCCGGCCAGCTCCGACGAAACGCTCACTGCCGCAGCGTCCGACGTCGCGCAGTCGCTGACCATGGTGCAGGCGCTCAACCGTGCCCTGCATGACGCGATGGCCGCCGACGACCGGGTGCTGGTGTTCGGAGAGGACGTCTCGGTCGAGGGGGGAGTCTTCCGGGTAACCGAGGGCCTGGCCGAAACGTTCAGTGAGAAACGCTGTTTCGACACGCCGCTGGCGGAGTCGGCCATCATCGGGATCGCGGTGGGGCTGGCGCTTCGCGGCTTCGTGCCAGTGCCCGAGATCCAGTTCGACGGGTTCTCCTACCCCGCCTTCGATCAGGTGGTCAGCCACCTGGCGAAGTACCGCACTCGAACCCGCGGCGAGATCAACATGCCGGTGACGGTGCGAATCCCGTCCTTCGGCGGAATCGGTGCGGCCGAACATCATTCGGACTCCACCGAGTCGTATTGGGCCCACACCGCCGGCCTGAAGGTGGTGGTTCCGTCCAGCCCGGCGGACGCGTACTGGCTGCTTCGCCACGCGATCGCCTGCCCCGACCCGGTGATGTACCTCGAGCCGAAGCGGCGCTATCAGGTGCGCGGCACCGTCGACACCGAACGGCCCGAACCGCCGATCGGCCGGGCGATGGTGCGCCGAACCGGCTCCGATGTCACCGTCGTGACCTACGGCAGCTTGGTCAGCACCGCGGTCGGCGCCGCGGAAGAGGCCCAGCGGCAACGTGGTTGGAGCCTGGAGGTCATCGACCTGCGCTCACTCGTCCCGCTGGACTTCGATACCGTCGCGGCGTCGATTCATCGGACCGGGCGTTGCGTGGTGATGCATGAGGGGCCCCGCAGCCTGGGGTACGGCGCCGGATTGGCCGCCAGGATTCAAGAGGACATGTTCTACGAGCTCGAGGCGCCGGTGTTGCGCGCCTGCGGATTTGACACCCCCTACCCGCCGGCCCGACTGGAGCGGCTGTGGTTGCCCGGCCCCGACCGGCTGCTGGACTGCGTCGAGCGTGCGCTGGAGTTGCCATGACCGCAGGGATCAAGGAGTTCCGTGTTCCCGACCTCGGTGAGGGATTGCAGGAAGTGACGGTGACGCACTGGAACGTCGCCGCGGGCGACGACGTCGAGCTCAACCAGGTGTTGTGTTCGGTGGAGACCGCCAAGGCCGAGGTCGAGCTTCCCAGTCCCTATGCGGGGCGAATCGTCGAAACGCACGGCGCCGAAGGCGATGTGCTCGACGTGGGGGCGGTGCTCGTTCGCATCGATACGGCACCGGCGAATGGGGCCATCCCGCCGACGGCAGATACGGTGCCCACGCTCGTCGGCTACGGGGCGGACGAGGGCATCGACGCCAGCCGACGGACCGGCCGCCCGCTCGCCGCCCCTCCGGCGCGCAAACTGGCCAAGGAACTGATGGTGGACCTGCGCTCGCTGCAGCGCGATCCCGACCGCATCATCACCCGCGCGGACGTGCTGGCGGCGGCCGACCAAAACGGGGCCGACGTCCGACCCGTCCGCGGCGTGCAGGCCAGGATGGCCGAGAAGATGACGTTGTCGCACAAGGAGATCCCGGCCGCCAAAGTCAGCGTCGCGGTCGACTGCACCGAACTCTTGCGGCTGGCGGACCGAACGGCTGCCGACCAGAAGGTCACGCCGTTCGTCCTGACCATGCGGTTGTTACTCATTGCGCTGCGGCACAACGAGATTCTCAACTCGACTTGGGTCGACTCGCCCGACGGCCCGCAGGTTCGAGTCCACCGGCGGGTGCACCTGGGATTCGGAGTGGCCACCCCGCGGGGCCTGCTGGTCCCGGTGATCGCCGACGCGCACGACAAGAACACCCGCGAACTGGCAACTCGGGCAGCCGAGTTGATCAGCGGTGCGCGGGCGGGCACGCTGACGCCGGGGGAGTTGCGCGGCTCCACCTTCACCGTGTCCAACTTCGGGGCGCTGGGCGCCGACGACGGCGTGCCGGTGATCAACCACCCGGAAGCGGCCATCCTTGGGATGGGCGCCATCAAACCGCGCCCGGTCGCCGTCGACGATCAGGTCGTGGTGCGCCCGACGATGACGCTGACCTGTGTCTTCGACCATCGCGTCGCCGACGGCGCCCAAGCGGCCCGGTTCGTCACCGGACTGCGGGATCTGGTGGAGTCACCGCTGACCGCGTTGCTCGACCTGTGAGAGCTCAGGGGTGCGGCGGTACGGGGCACCAGAACAGGCCGCAGTTGAAGCTCGGCGCGCGAGAAGGAGGCGGGGGAGGCAAGTGCGGCGGGTTGTCGGTGTCCCAGCATTGGTTCCAGTACTTGTTCTCGCCCCATGCCGGGTTCCACGGCTGGTTCGGGCACCAGTACACCTGGGGCGCGGGAGCCGGTTGCGCCTGGGCGACGCCTTCGACCAGAGCCGATCCGGCCGACGCGAGGCCGCTGGCCAGTAAGGCCCCGGCGGCGATTCGGGCGAGGGTGCGGTTGATCTCCACGTGCACGTCCTTTGGTCGGGCGCCGGGCCTGCCGGCGTCTTCGTAGCAAAGCACACTCTGGCCGATCCGCTACCGATCCCAACCTATGAACCTGCGAGGGCACTACCGCCGTCGCGCCGCCGCCAGCCGCTGAGCGAATTCCGGCGACTGGATGGAGTACGCCTGCGGGCCGAGCTCCGTGCGCATCGCGAAGACGTGCTGCTCATGATCGAGCGCCCCCGGGCTGATGGTCGCGCGCATCGTCGCCTTCGTCGCCAGCACCACCTCGCGCGGGGCGGCCGCCGGCCCGGCGGCCAACTCCAGCGCCGCGGCGACCGGATCGTCAGCCGCGGTGAGCGCCAAGCCGTGCTGCACCGCGGCCTCGGCGTCGAAACGCATCCCGAAGAGCAAGGCCGCGCGGGCGACCTGGGGGCCCACCGCCCGCTGCAGCATCCAGGTCGCGCCCCCGCCCGGGTGCAATCCCAGCTTCTGGAATCGGGCGTCGAACAGGGCCCCCGGGCCCGCGATGCGCACGTCGGCGGCCAGTGCGAGATTCAGACCCGCCCCGACGGCCGCGCCGTTGACGGCGGCGATGGTCGGCAGCCGGCAGCCGCCGACGGCCATGAATCCGTCGTAGAGCTGCTGCAGGCCCTTCTCGGCTTTGTCGCCGCCCGCGGCGCCGAGCGCGCTGAGGTCCGCGCCGGCGCAGAAGGCCTTGCCGGCGCCGGTGATCACGACGGCGTGCACGTCGGGATCGGCCTCGGCCCGCTCCACGGCCTCGCGCAAGCGCGCCGACATCTCTGCGGTCACGGCGTTGCGCCGGTCGGGGTCATTGACGGTGATGAGCGCGACGCGATTGTCGACGGTGGACAAGACCAGGTCGGATTGGACCATCGGGCACCTCCGCGGCTTGGGGTTTGACGGGTCCGGGCGACGCACGAATGCTGCGCCATCGGCTGTGACTCCGGGGCACGGTAAGGGTACTGCGCGACGTGCCAACTCACGCTCGCCGGTGCGCCCCTTGCGCGTTTGAGTCAATTACCGAATCGTATTGAGTCTGCCCGCCGACGATTTGCTTTTAGTCCGGGGATGCGGGCGCCAAAGAATGGTCGTACGACGTGAATGAGTTTTCGATTGGCAGTCAGCGTTCTATCGCGGACGCTTGATTACACGGAGATAATTAAGCAGGTTAATGGTAAAACTGCTGCCGCGCGGCCGGATTCGCCGCCGGGTGTGGCATTACCCGGCCTCGGGCCGCGCCAACTTCTTCGCCAGCTGATCGAGCGCCGCTTGGCGACGTCGCACCGCGCATGCTCGGTGATCCCGCTGCGTCCCCGGTAGCACCGTCGTGGGCATTGTGTCGTGGCGCAATCTGTTGTTCGCGTAGTGGATTGCGGCATCGATCATTTCGATGTAGCGCTCCGCCTCATCGACGGCACACGTGCCCACGATGCGCTGGACCTCATCCCAGCAGGGGTACGACGAGTACCTGGCATCGAGCCCTTGCAGCGATACTTGGAGACCGAAATAGTTGCGCCAGTCTCGGCTTAGCCAGCCCCGCGTCTTGACCTCAACTTTGATCCGGTTCCCAAGGCCGGCTACGAACTTTGGTTCTCCAACTCGCACCACCGGTTGCCAGTCGTCCGACGTCACATCGACCACCCCTCGAATAGAGACGCCCTAAGTCATGATCCCCCTGCAGGCGTCATCTGCTCGCACGACACGACAATTGTTATTCCTTAGCTATCTAATTGGCAAACTCTGGGCGACGATGTGCACCCGGCACTTGTTAAGAGCCATTTACACCGCCGTGTCGTCCGGCGCGGTCACCGCTGCGGGGGGCCACCAAGGAGCTTTTGAGGATCCTCCAAGGCCCGCCGCTGATGCTGATCGCGGGCCGCAGAGGCCACCCACCCCAATGCATCGACGGCAGGAGCGCTCAATGCGAACCGTGGCGCAGAACAACACGGACAAGAAAATCGGTTACATCCGCCTGGCGATTGTCTCTGCCGTGATCGCCGCACTGATCGCGCTCGGTTTGGGTCTCATCGCCGCGAACAAACCTGCCGCGGGTCACCCGTGTTCCATGCCGAATGTGACCACGAAGGACTCGAGCGGCCACACGGTGTCCTGCGATCGAACGACCGCGAGTGCGCGTGATCTCGTGTGGAAGTTCGCACCGGCGTCGTAATGGTGGTTCGCGGTTGCACGCCGGCCATCGGATGGGTGAGGCTGGGTAGTCGATCCGGTGCACGCTGACGAGGGGATGCGCGATGGCGAAAGTTCTGTTTGTCGTGAGCGGTGCCAGTTACTGGACCCTCGAGGACGGCACGCGGCATCCCACCGGCTATTGGGCCGAGGAATTCGCGGCCCCCTACCGCGAGCTCACCGATGCCGGTCACCAAATCGTGGTTGCCACGCCGAAAGGCGTTGTGCCGCACGTGGATGTGATGAGCCTGCGTCCATCGATGGCCGGCAGCGAAGAGATCGCCCGGGAACTCGAGGAGATCCTGCGATCGGCTGACGAATTGCGCCGCCCCATCGAGTTGGCCGACGCCCGTCTCGAGGACTACGACGCCGTCTACTACCCGGGCGGCCACGGCCCGATGGAGGACCTGTGGCAGGACGCCGACTCCGGTCGCTTACTGACCGCGGCGCTCGCATCCGGCAAGCCGCTGGCCATCGTCTGCCACGCTCCGGTCGCCATGCTGGCTACTCGGCGAAACGGGGTTTCACCATTCGCCGGATATCAGGTCACGGCTTTCACCAACGACGAAGAGGACGCCGTTGGGCTGCGGGAGAAGGCGCGATGGACCGCCGAGGACGAGCTGGTGAAGATGGGCGTCGACTTCTCGCGCGGCGAACTCTGGAAGCCCTACACGTTGCGGGATCGCAATCTCTTCACGGGCCAGAACCCGGCCTCCGCCGGACCGTTGGCGAAAGAGTTCATGAAAGAACTGCGTTAAGCGACTGCCGCACGGCCGTGGGCGGTCCACACTTGAACAATGAAACCGTGTGACTTCACCGCCTGCTCGCCGATCGCAACGCGCCTGCCGTCAACGTCAGCGCGGGCGGCGTGATCGTGCCCGAACCGGACCGGCGCGGCCCGCTCAAAGGCCTTTCGGACGTCCGCGCGTTCTTCCACACCAACAAGGTGCCGCTGTTCTTCATCTCGCCGACCCCGTTCAACCTGCTCGGTGTGGACCGCTGGATACGAAACTTCTTCTACCTCACCTACTTTGACTCTTTTGAGGGCACACATTCGCGCGTGTTCGTGCCCCGGCGGCGCGACCGCCGTGATTTCGACTCGATGGACGAGGTGTGCAGCCACCTGCTCTCCGATCCCGAGACGCTCGAGTTCATCGCGGGCAAAGGCCCCGGCGGCAAATGCTGCTTTGTGATGATGAACGAGGAAATTCAGGCCCTCGCGCGGTCGGCCGGCCTCGAGGTCATGCACCCGCCGATCGAGCTGCGCAACCGCCTGGGCTCCAAGATCGTCATGACGCGCCTGGCCAACGAGGCGGGCATACCCAGCGTGCCGCACGCAATCGGACGGGTCGGTTCCTACGACGAACTGCTTACGCTCGCGCAAAACGCCGGATTGGGCGACGACCTCGTCATCTCGATCGCCTACGGCGCCGCCGGCAGCGGGACGTTCTTTGTGCACGGTCAGCGCGACTGGGACGAGCACGCCGGTGCGCTGACCTCGCAGCAGGAAGTCAAAGTCATGAAGCGCATCCGCAATGTCGAGGTGTGCCTCGAAGGTGCCGTGACCCGCCACGGCACCGTGGTCGGCCCCGCGATGACGAGTCTGGTCGGTTATTCGGAGCTGACTCCGAGCCGGGGCAGTTGGTGCGGCAACGACATCTGGCGCGAGGTGTTGCCGCCGGCCCAGACGCACGCCGCGCGGGAGATGGTGTCGAAGCTGGGCGACGTCATGCGCCGCGAGGGTTACCTCGGCTACTTCGAGGTGGACCTGCTGCATGATCTCGACTCCGATGAGCTCTACCTCGGCGAGGTGAACCCGCGCCTGAGCGGCGCGAGCCCGATGACGAACCTGACCACCGAGGCCTACGCCGACATCCCGCTGTTCCTCTTTCACCTGCTCGAGTACATGGACGTCGAGTACGAGCTCGACGTCGACGAAATCAACTCGCGCTGGGAGCGGGGCTATGGCGAAGACGAGGTCTGGGGCCAGGTGATCATCACGGAGACGTCGCCGGATATCGAGATCTTCACCGCGACGCCACGCACCGGGGTATGGCGCATCGACGACGACGGTCGGGTCTCCTTTTCACGGACCGCCAACGACTGGGCCACGCTGCTCGACGGCTCCGAGGCCTTCTACCTGCGGGTCGCCGCGCCCGGCGACTTGCGTTCCGAGGGTGCGCAACTCGGCGTGCTCGTCACTCGCTCACACCTGCAAACCGACGACTACAAGCTCAGCGAGCGCTGCCAGCGTTGGGTGAAGGGCATGAAGGCGAAGTTCGTCTCGACGCCCCTGACGCCCGCCGCGCCGATCGTCTCTCGCCTCGTCGCGCGCGCGTGAGCGCCCCGGCCGGTATCTCCCTGGACAACTGGCTGTCGGCGCCCTATGCGCATTGGTCGTTTCAACACGTCGAAGACTTCGTGCCAACGGCCATGATCCCCCGCGGGACCGGACCGGTCGCCGCGTTGCCCGCGGCAGGCGCCCCCGTCGCCGAGATCGGCCTGGCCAGCGCTGACGGGTCAGCCACCACCGTCGGGGCGGTGATGGCCGCCACGGCCACCGACGGGTGGGCCGTCGCCCACCGCGGGTCGATGGTGGCCGAGGAGTACCTGCATGGCATGGCCGCCGACACCCGGCACCTGTTGTTTTCGGTGAGCAAGTCGCTGGTGGGCGCTGTCGTCGGCGCGCTGCACGAGGTCGGCGCCATCCAGCTCGACGCGCCGGTCACGGCTTTCGTCCCCGACTTGGCGAGCTGTGGCTACGCCGGTGCGACGGTACGCCACCTGCTGGACATGAGGTCGGGCATCAAGTTCTCCGAAGACTACGACGATCCGGCCGCGGAGATACATCTGCTCGACCAGGCGATGGGGTGGGCGCCCAGGCGAAACTCGGACGCCCCCGCCACGCTGCGTGAGTTCCTGCTGACCCTGCGGCAGAAATCGGCGCACGGCGGCCCGTTCGAATACCGCTCGTGTGAAACCGACGTGCTCGGCTGGATCTGCGAGGCCGCCGGCGGTCAGCGGATGCCGGAACTGATGTCGGAACTGCTGTGGAGTCGCATCGGCGCCGAGTGCGACGCCACCATCGCGGTCGACTCCGTCGGCACCGGCTTTTTCGACGGCGGCGTCAACGCCTGCCTCACCGACCTGGTCCGGTTCGGTTCGTTGTTCCTGCGCGACGGTGTGTCGTTGACCGGTCGGCAAGTGGTGCCGGCGGCGTGGCTCGCCGACACCTTCGACGGCGGAACCGACTCGCGGGAGGCGTTCGCCGCCAGTCCCGACCACGACACCGATCTTCCCGGCGGGATGTACCGCAACCAGATGTGGTTTCCGTACCCGGGCAGCAATGTCGTGCTGTGCCTTGGCATGTGCGGCCAGATGGTCTACGTCAACCGCGCCGCGGAGGTCGTCGCCGCCAAGGTGTCCACCCAGGCCCACTCCCACGAACCGCACATGTTGGACACGCTGCGCGCATTCGATGCGGTGGCACACGAACTGGCTGGTGTCGCGGGTTAGCGCCCGCCGGCCGCCTGTGGACGATCCGGTCCCTGAGCGAGGTTCAGCGACTGGCCGCGAGCTGTGGTTCGCCGTCGTGCGCCAGTTGTGGTGCCGGAACGCTCATCAACCCGAGTTCGAACTGCCCGAGCATTTCGTAACTCTGGTCCGGGGTGACGGGCTGGAACGGTCCACTTCGCGCGTCGCGGTAGAGCCGCTCGAGGAGATTGCCGCGACGGAACGTCGAGCCACCGATCAAGCGCATGCCGGTCTCGGTGATGTCCTGGGCCGTCTCACATACAAACAGCTTTACCGGATTCAGTAGTGCCGGCCGGGCCATCGGATCCCAGTTCGCGTCACGCCCCTCGATGAGCAGTCGGCAGGACATCTCGAGTAGACGCTCGGCCTGTTCCAGGCGGCTTTTCAAACGGCCGACGTCGTGCTGCACCCAGCCCTTCTCTCGCAACGGATTGTCGGAGGCGGCCGCGGTGGCACCAAGGCTCTTCTTTTGCAGGGTTTTCAGCATGGATGCATATGCCTTGTCCGCCAGCCCGAGGTAGACGCCCGAGAAGGTCATCGTGACCCACTCGAGTTGCGCGAACAACCCGCCCCGCATGGTGCCGACAAGTGCGTCGGTCGGCACGATCGCGTCGGTGAACATCACGGTCTGCGTGCCGGTGGCGCGCATACCGTGGGTGTTCCATGTCCGCAGGACCTCAACGCCGGGCGAGTTTTTGTCGACGATGAAGATCTGCTCGCGATTGACCTTTTCCGCGTGATCCTCCGGCAGGGTGCCGTCGGCATCAGTGACGGTCGCGCTGAACGTCAGCAGGTCGGCCGCCTCCGAGAGCGTCACCCACGACTTGCGCCCGCTGATGCGATATCCACCGTCGACCGGTGTCGCGGTCACGTCGGACAGGCCGGTGACGCCGGCGCGGTCCTCACTGAACGCGGCGCACATCAGCAGGTTCTCGTCGACGATGCGCCGCAGCCAGTACTCACGCTGCTCTTCGGTCATCATCGCCTTGTAGATGCCGAGCATGCACTGATGCATGTTGAACGCCAGCGCAATCGCGGGATCGCCGTTGGCAAGCGCGCGAGAAACCCGCGCGATCGTCCAAATATCCGCTCCGCCACCGCCGTAACGCTTGGGAACCCCGAACCGGGCCAGACCCGCTGCCTTGTAGCGCGGCACCAGCGCGAACGGGAACTGGTTCTCCTCGTCGGCTTTTGCGCCGGCGGCGTCGAACTCGACTGCCAGCTCACGAGCCGCCGCAATGACCTCCTGCTGCTCGGCCGCCGTCATCTCGACGACGTGTTCGCCCGCTGCCATTAGTTGTCCCCGATCACGGCGATGGCGTTGGCCTCGACCATCTGCTCCGGGTGGTAGAGGGCCGTCACCTGCATGTAGGTCAGGGCGGGCCAGGCGTCGCCGAAGTGCTTGGCCCAGATGTCGACACTCCCGTTGAGGGCCTGCATGTCAGTGCACATCACCGTCACGTTCACGACGTCGCGCGGGAATTGCGCACCTGCGAGCACGAGCATCCGGCCCAGGGTGCCCAGCACCCAGTCGTACTGCCCGCGGAAGTCACCGGCCGAGACGACCTCGAGGTTGTATGGGTAGTTCGTGCCGTCCTGGACACCTCGAGTCGGTGTGACCCCCGAGCAGTACAGCGTGTTGCCGGCTTGGGTGATGTCGCAGAACGAGTAGTGCGGATACGCCTCGGTGCCGAGGTAGTTGACCTCGGGGCCGTAGACGTAGCGCTTGACATGACCAGTGACGGTAGTGCTCATGGTGTGAAGTGCTCCTTTAGCGGTGTGCGTACGCCTCTACCGTGGCGATGCGGCCCCGTCGCGCACATCGGACCGTCGACGGAATGGCCTCCGCCAAAGGTGCCGATTGCTCCCGGTAAGCCGGGCGGCATAGCTCAGTCGGCGGAGATCCTCGGTACCGAGTGCAGCTGCGCGATCACCTGCGAGCGATTTTTCGCACCGAGTTTGATCAGAATGCTGGTCACGTGCGCCTTGGCCGTGCGGACGCTGATGCAGAGCGCCTCGGCGATGGCGTTGTTGCTCATCCCCCGGACGAGCAGATCGAGCACCTCGTCCTCGCGCCGGCTGAGTCCCGCGCGTAGGGAAGCGCCCGAATTCAGCGGTCGCAAGGTCGCCAGCCTGCCGACCTCGGCGTCGACGGCGGCCAGGGTCTCGCGCAGCCGAAGCTGCTGAAAGCGCAAGCGTTCGAGGAGGAACGCCCGCTCGTAGACGTGACTGAACACCACGGTGAAGGCGTTGAGGATGTTGCGGTCGGTCTCGTCACAGGGTCGACCGCCGACCCCGTGGTCGGCGTGGAACAGGCCGGAAACCTGCCCGCCCGGATCGATCGGAGCCACCGCGTACGAGGTCGATCGGCTCTGCCGGATCATGTCATGGCCGCCGGCTTGGCGGGTATCGATGACGTCGGGATGACGTTCGGCGACAACATGTTCCAGCGAGAGGTCGTGCAGGCTGATATCACCGTCGACCCAACTGGTGAACCACGGCTGCCGGCGAGCGTCGCTGCTGGCCCGCCACGGGCGGCAGCGGCTGTGATCGACGCGGGATAGCAGCACCCGCTCGAAGCCACAACTGCGGCGGACCTCATCGCAGGCGTCCTTGACGAGTACGGCGCTGTCGGTGCTCAGCTGCAGTCGCCGTAACGCCTTACTGAAGCCGCCGACGCGCAGCTCCTGCTCCGCGGCCTGGTGCCGATACAGGTCGAATGCGAGCTCTTGCAGATCTGCCGCCAGCCCCGTCAGGGAGTCGGCGACAGAGCTACCCGATGGCTGGGTGACCAGCACCTCGGAGATGGCGCTGACCAGCGCGATCATCTCTGCGGCACGGTCGGTGTCCTCCGCCGGTGCGGTCCGCAGCAGGACGCTCGCCCGGATGCGCAGTTCATCGGTGCGTCGGTCGAGATCGCGCTGCCGGCGGGACGAAGAATTCAGGGTCGGGCTGGTCATTCGGGTTCGGTCCCACCCGCCATGCGCAGGTAACGCGCCACAGCCTCAGCACGCGTACGGGTGTGCAGCTTGCGCATGATCGCGGCGACATGACTTTTGATCGTCGCTTCGCCGAGGATCAGCTCCGCGGCGATCTCGGCGTTGCGCTGACCACGAGCCATGCATTGCATGACCTCGAGTTCGCGTGGCGAAAGCACTTTGGCGGCAGCCGAGTTGGCGCCGGCCGGCAGGGAGTGCCCGCCCGGCAACGGCGCGCCGTCCAGGGGTATCGGTTGGCCCGGCGCCGCATCGGCCGGGTCGGGGTCGGGGCGCTGCGACCCGCGTACCAACGTGGTCCGCAGCTGTAAGTTGTCCAGCAGCAGACCCAGGCCGTCGGCGAACTGACCGGCGGTCTCCTGAGCGACGACGTCGAGTCGGCCCCGCGTCGGTTCCCGGTCGGCGTGGATCAACAACTCCACGTCGCCGGCCGCAAGCACCGGAGCCACGACATAGCTTGCGCTGCCCGTGGAGCGACCGAAGTCAGAACCTTGGGCGGCGTCCCCGTCGACCAGAAGAGCGTGGCGGCTGTCGAGGCAGGCTCGTTCGGGTGCCCCCAGCACGGCGGGGATGCCGCGCAGACGCTTCTCCAACGTCGCCAGCGCGCCACCCGACGTGCTACCGGCGACGGCTTGCACAATCCAGGATGACGCGGTCACTCGTGAGACGAACACCCGGTCGGCGCCGATGCATGACACTGCTGCGTGCGCTGCGGCCTCGATCAGTGCCGGTGCGGTATCGGCGGTGCGAAGGCCGTCCAATTGCTCGTACACCGCGCTGACGGCGCCCGCCGGCGACACCGAGTCGCCGCGCTTGAGCTGGGCCGCACGGGCCTGTGCCAGTTCGGCGAGCATCCCGGTGAGCTCAGCGGACACCCGCGGCGGATGGCCCGGCGAACGCAGCACTGCTCGTAGCTCGGCGCTGAGGCGCTCCAGCGGACGCGGATCGACAGCCGTGCGCGCCTGGTCGCAGGCCTGGCGGACGCGACCACCGAACCCAGCGAGCACCGCCCGCTCAGGGCTGGCGGTCGATGCGAGCGTCATGGGTCCTCCTTCGCCGAAGGATAACTCCGGCGCTGCGCGCGGCATGGGCAAATAGCGGTACGAACGCGTGCCGTCGCTGCGCGTCGAGTCATGAGACCGACCGACGACGGTGGTGCCGTCGTTCGGATTCGGCGCCCGCCGGTCCGTTGAGACGAATCGGTGCGCGATCAACCAGGCCTTTCCGAGCGGGACGAAGACATCGCGGTAGCGGCCGTAGTGGTCCGGACCGATCCCGGTGAACACCGTGAAATACGACGAGACCTGCGCGGGCTCCGCAGTGAGCTCAACACGGCTGTAGCAGGCGATCGCGACTACACGCCTTCCAAGCCTTCGGCATGTCGCGTGCAGGGGTCCTGGCAGGCGCAGTTAACCCCGGGCAGTACTTGGTGTACGACGCGGACGCCGCTACGAATGGTGAGGACCGCGACGACCCCACCGCTCGCGGAGACTGCAGCGACAATGAGCATTGCAACTGCGAAGCTGCGGCCGAGCGGTTGTCCGATGCCGGCGTCGACACCGGCCGCGGTTGGCAAGACCGCGACGGCGAGCAGTCCGCCAAGGCGCGCGACCGCGTTGTTGACGCCTGAAGCGGTTCCGGCAAGCTCTTCCGGCACGGTGGCGAGGACCGCGGCGGTGAGCGGCGCGACGGTGAACGCCAAGCCGAGGCCGAAGACGGTGACTGCAGGCAGCACCGCTTCGAGATATGACGACCCCGGGGTGATGCGTGCCATAAAGGCCAGTCCGGCTGCGGCAAACAGTGGGCCGATTGTCATGGGCAGCCGCGGACCCGCACGCTCCGCGAAGGCCCCGGCCAACGGCGAGCCGAGCAACATGATGACGGTGGTGGGCAGCGTCGCGAGGCCGGCGGCTAGCGCCGAGTAATCGAGGCTTTGCTGCAACTGCAGCGCCAACAAAAAGAGAGCGCCTCCGAGCGCGGCATAGACGGCGAGAGTGGTGAGGTTCGCGCCAGTGAATTGGCGTAAGCGAAATAACTGCAGCGGTAGCACCGGGGCGGCGGCACGCGACTCGATCAACGCAAACATCACGAGTGCCGCGACGCCGATTGCGGCGGCCGCCACGGTGACCGAAGTCCAGCCGCGAGAAGGGGTTTCGATCAGCGCGTAGATGACGCCCGCAAGGCCGACCACGGCCGCTGCGGCGCCGAGGACATCAGGGCCTCCGCGTGCGGTGGTGTTGCTCGATTCGGGAACGTGGCGAGCCGCGATCCACACCGCGGCGGCAGCCAGTGGAACGTTCACAAAGAAGATCCATCGCCAGGATGCGGCGTCGACAAGCCAACCACCGATCAACGGACCGAGCGCCGAGGTCACCCCGGACATGCCCGCCCAAATCCCCACGGCACGCCCTCGGTCTTGGTCTTTGATTCCGACGTCGATCAATGCAAGACTGCCGGGAACCAACGCTGCCGCGCCGACGCCTTGAACCATCCGTGCGCCAATCAGCCAGCTCACGGTCGGCGATAGTCCGCAGGCGAGAGAGGCCACGGTAAAAACGGCCAAGCCGCCGATAAAAATACGGCGCCGGCCATAACGGTCGCCCGCCGCGCCTCCGGAAAGCAGCAACGTCGCCAGCGACAGCAGGTAGCCGTCGAGTACCCACTGCTGGCCCGTCAACCCGGTGCGCAAGTCACGTCCGATAGCGGGGAGCGCGACATTGACCACTGTGCCGTCGAGAAAGGCGATGCCAGAGCCAAGGACCGCAGCTGCGATCAGCCACCGCGCCGCAGGCGACGTCAGCGGAACTCGCTGCGCGGCAATGGCTTTTCGTTCGGCGGTCATCCGCGTGTTCGGTAGGCGCTCCACCGATTCGGGTCGTCTTCCAACGCGGCGCGGTTCCAGCCAGCATTGAGCGCCGCCGCTTCATAGGTGTCTTGGAGAAAACCGAGCAGCGTCCGATCTGGGTCAGTCGCCCGCCGCACAACCTCATACGGCAAGACGAATTCACCGAGATCTTTGCGGTAACCACCCTCGGCGGGGCTGACCGCGTGGTCGGCGAATCCGTCGGGCTCCGGATAGGCGTAAGCGTAGAACGCACCCTCATCACCCCCGCCCGGCCAAAACCCGCAGCTGCTCAGTTCGTGTGAGTAGCCCTCGACCATGACCCAGTCCCCACAATTCGGCGCACCACCGGGATGGCGAGGCGCTTTGCGGCCGGAAAATCGAGTACACGCGAGATCCATTGCGCCCCAGAAGAAATGCACGGGGCTTACCTTGCCGACGAAGCGCGACCGGAACTGCCCAAGTACCCGGTCGGCATGAAGGAGCTGGCGCCAGAACAGGTTGGCGGCGGTAGGGTCGTACGACGCGTGCTCGGTGTCCTCAGTGAACGGCAGGGCCGGGTCGACTTCGTTGGGATGTGACTGGATGCGCGTGGGGAGTGCCAGTTCATCCAATGCCCGCATGGTCCGCGCGTAGAATTCGGCGACCGACATCGCTTCCAGGGCCACGGCACGGGTGGTGCCGGCGCTGCTTCGAATCCGCAACTGGTGATCGATGAAATCGAATTCGATGTCGAAGACCTCGGCCCCATACGGAATTGCCGAGGTTGTCAACCCGCGGGGAGTCACGTACGAAGTGACTTGCCACCAATGGTTGACCATCGGCGAGTGGGCGAGTCGCACCTTGCCGACGATCTGCATCCACATGTGCAGTGTGGCCCGCGTCGGAGCCCAGTCGTCAATTCGGAGGCTGGGCCACGCATCGTTGTCCTGCGTCATCGGCTGATCACTCCTGCGTCGGTGCGGCATCTAGCGGCCAGGTCTTTAGTCAAGCACTTACCCGTGCTGCGGACGAGGCGTAACGTTTTCCACGCGCCGCGGGCCTATTCGGACATAGCGGGTCCCAAAGCGCACCGCGGCCGTGAGGTGTGACTCGATGTCCGGTATGCAATTCGGGATTTTTACGGTCGGTGACGTCACCGAGGATCCGACGACGGGCTACACACCCACCGCAGCCGAGCGCATCCGTGCCACGGTGATGATCGCGGAGAAAGCCGAAGAGGTCGGTCTTGACGTGTTCGCCACCGGCGAGCACCACAACCCGCCGTTCGTGCCGTCCTCGCCGACAACCCTGTTGGGCTACATCGCGGCAAAGACCGAGCGGATCATTCTTTCCACCTCGACGACATTGATCACCACGAACGATCCGGTGAAGATCGCCGAGGACTTCGCCGTGCTGCAGCATCTTTCCGAGGGACGGGTGGACGTGATGCTTGGCCGCGGGAACACCGGGCCGGTCTACCCCTGGTTCGGCCAAGACATCCGGGCAGCGATCCCGTTGACCGTCGAGCATTACGGCCTCCTGAGGCGGCTGTGGCGCGAAGACGTCGTCGACTGGAGCGGCAATTACCGCACGCCGTTACAGGGCTTCACCCTGACGCCCCGACCGTTGGACGGAGTGCCACCGTTCGTGTGGCACGGGTCAATCCGGACCCCGGAGGTCGCTGAATTGGCCGCGTATCACGGCGACGGTTTCTTCGCCAACCACATCTTCTGGCCGTCGTGGCACACCAAACGAATGGTGCAGTTGTACCGGCAACGGTTCGAGCACTACGGGCATGGCACCGCCGATCAGGCGATTGTGGGTCTCGGCGGGCAGGTTTTCATGCGACCCAACAGTCAGGATGCGACCGCGGAGTTTCGGCCCTATTTCGACAATGCCCCGGTCTACGGGCACGGCCCGAGTCTGGAGGAGTTCACCGCCCAGACACCGTTGACCGTCGGTTCACCACAGCAGGTGATCGATCGGACGCTGGGTTTCCGCGAATATGCCGGCGACTACCAGCGGCAGTTGTTCCTGATTGACCACGCCGGTCTACCGCTGAAGGTGGTGTTGGAACAACTCGACCTGCTTGGAGAAGAAGTGATACCGGTACTGCGCAAGGAGTTTGCGATCGGCAGACCGGACCACGTGCCCGACGCTCCCACGCATGAGGCGCTGGTCAAGGCGGCGACCAGCAGCGACTCCGGCGCTAGCAGCGCACAACGGCCCGCCACTTCAGGGCAGGACCGCGCATGACGAAGTTGGCAATCATCAGCGGCGGGCTGCGAGAACCGTCATCGACCCGGCTGCTGGCCGACCGGATTACCGCGGCGGTGCGTGCGGCGTTGGCGGACCGGAACCTGACCGCGACCGCATCGGTGATCGAGCTGCGCCCCCTGGCCCGCCCGATCGTGGACGCGATGCTGGCAGGGTTCGCCGCGCCGGACCTCGAATCCGCCTTCGACACGGTCGCCGACGCCGACGGGGTGATTGCCGTGACCCCGGCATTCAATGCCTCGTTCAGCGGGTTGTTCAAATCGTTTTTTGACGTGTTGCCGGAGCAAACCCTGTCGGACATGCCAGTGCTGATCGCGGCGACCGGTGGTACCGAGCGGCACTCGCTGGTGCTCGAACACGCGTTGCGGCCGATGTTCTCCTACCTGCATGCGGTGGTGTCGCCGACGGGGGTGTACGCGGCCACTCATGACTTCGGCGCCCAACATGGTTCCGTTGGCCTCTCGGAGAGGATCCGCAAAGCCGCCGACGATTTCGCTCGGCTCGTACAAGCGTGCGGTCCCCGCACTCGTCGGGATGTGTTTTCCGAGGAGCTGACCGACATGGAGCGCCTGCTGGCCGGGTGGCAGCCACCAGAAGGGGGCGAAAACGTCGAAGACTGAGTCGGTGTGCGGCCGTGGCGCCAAGGAACCCTGTTGAGAGCGACCTCCGAATCACCCTTTCTGGTGTTGGGTGCCACCGGTGGGCAGGGTGGCGCGGTTGCCACCGCGTTGCTGGCCCACGGAGCCCGGGTGCGCGCAATGGTGCGGCGTCCAGACGTGCCGTCGGTTCGGCGGCTGCGTGAGCGCGGCGTCGAGATTGTCGTCGGCTCTCTCGACGACCGCAGTGCGCTTGACGTGGCGGCGCGCGGTGTCGCAGGAGTATTCGCGCTGACCACCCCGTTCGACGCGGGGGTCGATGCCGAGGTGGCCCAGGGCCGTGCGATCGTCAGGGCGGCCATCGACGAGCAGGTGCCACACCTGGTGTTCAGTTCGGTCGCCGGCGCGGATCAGCGCACCGGTGTGCCGCATTTCGAAAGCAAAGCCATCATCGAGGCAGAGCTGACCGCAAGCGGTGTGCCGTACACCATTACCGCCCCCACCTATTTCTTCGACAATGCGCTCGGCGGAATGGACCGCATCAATGCCGGGGTGCTCGATCTGCCATTGCCGCCCGATCGTCCGTTGCAACAGTTGGCCCGTCCGGACTTGGGTGCGTTCGTCGCGAAGGTGCTAGCGAATCCGGAGCCGTACTTGGGGCGGCGCATCGAGCTGGCCGGCGACGCTCCGACGCCGGCGCAGATGGCCGACGCGCTCAGCGCGGCGCTGGGGCACACCGTGCGACATGAACAGACCCCGCTGGAGTCCATCGCCAATCCCGATATGCACGCGATGTGGCAGTTCCTCAACGGCCCGGGTTACCGCGTAGACATCGAGGCCCTACACACCGCGAACCCGGACATCCGGTGGCAGTCGTTCGCCGACTGGACGCGGCGCGTCTTCGGATCCCAAAGCTGAAGGAGGCGGGCACCGATATGAATGTTCTGGTGGGGAGGCGGGCACTGGTAACCGGTGGCTCGCGGGGTATCGGCGCGGCGATCGTCAAGCGGTTGGCCGCCGACGGCGCGATGGTGGGGTTCACCTACGCCGCTTCGGGAACTGCGGCAGAGACGCTGCGGGCGGAGGTGTCGGAACGGGGCGGCGCGGCGGTAGCCATTCGGGCCGATAGCGCCGACGCGCAACAGGTGACCGATGCGGTCGATGCCGCGGTGGCGGCCTTCGGCGGCTTAGACATCCTGGTGAACAACGCCGGCCTGAGTAACTCCGGTGTCGCCGAATCTTTTGCGTTGCAGGACTTCGATCGGATGCTGGCGGTCAATGTTAGGGGCGTATTCGTGGCGATCCAGCGGGCGATTCCGCACCTAGGTGCCGGTGGCCGCATCGTCACCACGGGCAGCATCTTCGCTGACCGCGTTCCGCATCCGGGCAGCGCTGTCTATGCCATGACCAAGGCCGCGCTCGGCGGGTTGACGCGCGGGCTGGCCCGCGAGCTGGGCCCGCGCGGCATCACGGTCAATGTCATCCAGCCGGGGCCTACGGCGACCGACGCTAATCCGGATGTGGGCAAATTCGCCGACGCCATGCGGCAACTCACGGCGGTCGGTCACTACGGCCGCGCCGAGGACATCGCCAGCGCCGTGGCTTACCTGGTAAGTCCGGAGGCAGACTTCATCACCGGCATTACCTGGAACGTCGACGGCGGGTTTAGCGCCTGACCGACACGGCCCGATGACGCTGCTCTGCCGACGCTCGCCTCCTCATGAGGGGGTGTCAAGGATCAACCGAAGTAGGTGTCACGCATCAGCCGAAACACTGTCAGGCATCACCCGAAGCAGGAATGTCAAGCATCAGCCGACGTCATACATTACGTTGGGTGCCCCCGGCACGACTCGAACGTGCGACCTAGGGATTAGAAGGCCCTTGCTCTATCCACCTGAGCTACGGAGGCAATGCGCAGGTCAGTCTATTCCAACGGCGTGTCGCGACACGACTCGCCGCCGCGTCGCGCACGAAAAGCGTTCGCGCACCGCAAGTATCGGCTATTGTTGGGGCCCTTGACACACGTACAACACCGGCTGCTCATCGGCCGTTTACCGCATTGGGACGTGTGCATAGCGTCGACGGGTGGCGTTGTCATGAGCGTGACCATGCACTTGACTTCACGGTGCTCGTGGGCCAGTGGCCAGGCGTCACGCTTGGCGGCCGATGCGATGGACGCCTACCGGGCCGGCGCACTGTTGCTGCGCGGTTCACCGTTTGCGCTGGGGTGTCTCGCCGGCTGGCTGTCCACGGAGTTTCCCCCGCACGTCCTCACCGGCCACGCGTTGTCGCGGGTCTCGCACCCATCCATCGGCCGCGTCGGCGCCAGCTGGGCGGCGCAGCGGGCGGATCGGGCCCTCACCGCGGCTCTCGAGGAGTCGTTCGGCGCGGACTTCCGCGAGCAGGTGTGCCACCCGGGCGCCACCAAGCCGGTCTGCGCACCGCGCGGCGGCGTGTTGGGCCGGCCCGGTCCGCATCGCCGGTACGCGGCGCAGACCTCCAACATCTCCTACGGCCCGGGCGGCCGCGACAACCTGCTCGACGTCTGGCGGCGCCACGATCTCGCGCCGGGGTGCCGGGCACCGGTGCTGATCCA
>NZ_LZJI01000072.1 GCF_001667775.1 Mycobacterium sp. E1747 | reverse complement strand
TCCCTCCGGCGCGAGCCGTGAGGAGCAGATCCGGGTGGCCGAGAATGTGCTGCACTCGCAGGGCATCGGCGCCTGGCCGGTCTGCGGACGCCGCGGCTGACCATCGCACCAATAAGTAGTGCCGGGCCCAAGGCCCGGCACTACTTATCTGCGGGTCCGGTAGCGTCGGGCGCGTGACCGCAGCGCAGCGCGAGTTCGACATCGTGTTGTACGGGGCGAGCGGCTTCGTCGGGAAGTTGACCGCCGAGTACCTGGCACGGACGGGGCCGGGCGCGCGGGTGGCGCTGGCCGGCAGGTCACCCGAGCGGCTGCGGGCCGTCCGCGACACACTCGGCGAGTCCGCGCAGTCCTGGCCGCTGATCGCCGCCGACGCCTCGTCGCCGACGACGCTGAACGAGATGGCGGCCCGCACCCAGGTCGTCATCACCACGGTCGGCCCCTACACCCGCTACGGGCTCCCGCTGGTGGCCGCCTGCGCCGCGGCGGGCACCGACTACGCCGACCTGACCGGTGAGCCTCCCTTCATCCGCAACAGCATCGACCAGTACCACAAGCAGGCCGCCGACACCGGCGCGCGCATCGTGCACGCGTGCGGCTTCGATTCCGTTCCCTCGGATCTGACGGTGTACGCGCTTTACCTCGCGGCGCGCGCCGACGGCGCGGGTGAGCTTGCCCAGACCGATTTCGTCGTCCGCTCCCTCTCCGGCGGACTGTCCGGCGGCACCATCGCCTCGCTGCTCGAAGTTCTCGAGGCCGCCTCCGCGGATCCCGACATCCGGCGGCAGCTGGCCGATCCCTACACGCTGAGCAGCGATCGCGCCGCCGAACCGGAGTTGGGCCGCCAGCCCGATCTGCCCTGGCGTCGTGGTCGCGACATCGCTCCCGAACTGGCCGGCGTGTGGACCGGCGGATTCATGATGGCGCCGGCCAACACGCGAATCGTCCGGCGCAGCAATGCCTTACTGGACTGGGCCTACGGCCGCCGGTTCCGCTACGCCGAAAGCATGAGCCTGGGCTCGTCGCCGCTGGCCCCGGCGGGATCCGCCGTCTTGAGCGGCGTGGGCAACGCGAGCATGGAGCTGGGCAGCCGCTACTTCAAGCTGTTGCCACGCCGGCTGGTGCAGCGCGTCGTCCCGAAGCCCGGGACCGGGCCCAGCGCGGCGGTCCGCGAGCGTGGTCACTACCGCATCGAGACCTATACCACCACGACCGCCGGCGCCCGATATGTGGCGCGCATGCAGCAGCGCGGAGATCCCGGTTACCAGGCGACCTCGGTGCTGTTGGGGGAGTGCGGTCTTGCGCTGGCATTCGACCGTGACAAGCTCAGCGACCTGCGCGGCGTGCTCACCCCCGCGGCCGCCATGGGCGACGCGCTGCTGGCCAGGTTCCCCGCCGCGGGCGTGACGCTGCACGTGGACCGACTGGCATAGTGAGCTGACTCACCTGCGATTTGGGCAGTTACATCAGGGTGAACGGCCCTCCCTAGAATTGACGGGTGACCGTCAGCCGCAGCCCAGCCACCGACCTGCCGAAGTCGTGGGATCCCGCTGCGGCCGAAGGCGCGATCTACCAGAAGTGGCTCGACGCGGGCTACTTCGAGGCTGACCCGACAAGCGCCAAACCCGGGTACTCCATCGTGCTGCCGCCGCCGAATGTCACCGGCAGCCTGCACATGGGCCACGCGCTGGAACACACGATGATGGACGCCCTGACGCGCCGCAAGCGCATGCAGGGATATGAGGTGCTGTGGCAGCCCGGCATGGACCACGCGGGTATCGCGACCCAGAGCGTGGTCGAAAAGCAGCTCGCGGTCGACGGCAAGACCAAAGAGGACTTGGGCCGGGAGCTGTTCGTCGACAAGGTGTGGGACTGGAAGCGCGAGTCCGGCGGCGCCATCGGCGGCCAGATGCGGCGGCTCGGCGACGGGGTGGCGTGGAGCCGCGACCGGTTCACCATGGACGAGGGCCTGTCGCGGGCGGTGCGCACCATCTTCAAGCGGCTCTACGACGCCGGGCTGATCTATCAGGCCGAGCGGCTGGTGAACTGGTCGCCGGTGCTCGAGACGGCGATCTCCGACCTCGAGGTCAACTACCTTGACATCGAAGGCGAACTGGTGTCGTTCCGCTACGGCTCGCTCGACGACTCGCAGCCCCACATCGTGGTCGCCACCACGCGGGTCGAGACGATGCTCGGCGACACCGCCATCGCGGTCCACCCCGACGACGCGCGCTACCGCCACCTGGTCGGCACCACGTTGCCGCACCCCTTCGTGGACCGGCAGTTGCTGATCGTCGCCGACGAACACGTCGACCCCGAATTCGGCACGGGCGCAGTGAAAGTCACGCCCGCGCACGACCCGAACGACTTCGAGATCGGGCTGCGGCACCAGCTGCCGATGATCTCGATCATGGACACCAAGGGTCGGATATCCGACACCGGAACACAATTCGACGGCATGGACCGCTTCGAGGCCCGGGTCGCGGTGCGCGAGGCGCTGGCCGCCCAGGGCCGTGTCATCGCGGAGAAGCGCCCCTACCTGCACAGCGTCGGACACTCCGAGCGTAGCGGCGAGCCGATCGAGCCGCGGCTGTCGTTGCAATGGTGGGTGCGGGTGGAATCGCTGGCGAAGGCCGCCGGCGACGCGGTTCGCAACGGCGACACCGTGATTCACCCGGCCAGCCTGGAGCCGCGCTGGTTCGCCTGGGTCGACGACATGCACGACTGGTGCATCTCGCGGCAGCTATGGTGGGGCCACCGCATCCCGATCTGGTACGGGCCCAACGGCGAACAGATGTGCGTCGGCCCCGACGAGACGCCGCCGCAGGGCTGGGTGCAGGACCCCGACGTGCTGGACACCTGGTTCTCCTCGGCGCTGTGGCCGTTTTCCACGCTGGGCTGGCCGGAGAAGACCCCGGAGCTGGAAAAGTTCTACCCGACAAGCGTTTTGGTCACCGGATACGACATCTTGTTCTTCTGGGTGGCGCGGATGATGATGTTCGGCACGTTCGTGGGCGGCGACGACGCCATCACCCTCGACGGCCGCCGCGGCCCGCAGGTGCCGTTCACCGACGTGTTCCTGCATGGGCTGATCCGCGACGAATTCGGTCGCAAGATGAGTAAGTCCAAGGGCAATGTGATCGACCCGTTGGACTGGGTGGACATGTTCGGGGCGGACGCGCTGAGGTTCACGCTGGCGCGCGGCGCCAGCCCCGGCGGTGACCTCGCCGTCGGTGAGGACGCGGTGCGCGCGTCGCGCAATTTCTGCACCAAGCTGTTCAACGCCACCCGTTACGCGCTGCTGAACGGCGCCCAGCTCGCGCCGCTGCCGGCGCACGACGAGCTGACCGATGCGGACCGCTGGATCCTGGGTCGGTTGGAAGAGGTTCGCGCCGAGGTTGATTCGGCGCTCGACGGTTACGAGTTCAGCCGCGCCTGCGAGGCGCTCTACCACTTCGCGTGGGACGAATTCTGCGACTGGTACGTCGAATTGGCCAAGACGCAGCTGGCCGAGGGTAGGGCGCACACCACCGCCGTGCTCGCCGCGGTCCTGGACACGCTGCTGCGCCTGCTGCACCCCGTCATCCCCTTCCTCACCGAGGCGTTGTGGCAGGCGCTGACCAACCAGGAGTCGCTGGTGATCGCCGACTGGCCCCGGCCATCGGGGATCGTCCTGGATCCCGTTGCCGCGCAACGGATCAGTGACATGCAGCGGTTGGTCACCGAGGTCCGCCGGTTCCGCAGTGACCAAGGCCTGGCCGACCGGCAGAAAGTCCCTGCCCGACTGGGCGGGGTGGACGACGCGGATCTGAGCGCCCAGGTGGCCGCGGTGACGTCGTTGGCGTGGCTCACCGCCCCTGGCGACGATTTCGAGCCGTCGGTGTCGTTGGAGGTGCGGCTCGGCCCCGCCATGGACAGCACGGTCGTCGTCGAACTGGACACCTCGGGCACCATCGACGTCGCAGCGGAACGCCGCCGCCTGGAGAAGGACCTCGCCGCGGCGCAGAAGGAGTTGGCTTCCACCACAGCCAAATTGGCTAACGAGGACTTTCTGGCCAAGGCCCCGCCGAACGTCGTCGGCAAGATCCGCGACCGCCAGCGGGTGGCCCAGGACGAAGCCGACCGGATCACCGCGCGGTTGGCCGGGTTGCAGTGAGCGAGCCCTCCGACTGGTCTGAGCCCGGCGACGCCACCAGCCTCGCGCCGACCCCTGACGAGATCGCCGCCCTGCTGCAGGTCGAGCACCTGCTGGACCAACGCTGGCCGGAGACGAAGATCGAGCCGAGCCTGACCCGGATCAGCGCGCTGATGGACCTGCTGGGGTCGCCGCAGCTGGCCTATCCCTCGATCCATATCGCGGGCACCAACGGCAAGACCTCGGTCGCGCGCATGGTCGACGCGCTGGTGACGGCGCTGCACGGGCGCACCGGGCGAACCACCAGCCCGCACCTGCAATCGGCGGTCGAGCGCATCGCGATCGATGGACGCCCCATCACCCCGGCGCAGTACGTCGCGACGTACCGGGAAATCGAGCCCTTCGTGCAGATGATCGACGCGCAGTCCCAAGCCGCCGGTGGACCGGCGATGAGCAAGTTCGAGGTGTTGACCGCGATGGCGTTCGCCGCGTTCGCCGACGCGCCCGTCGACGTCGCGGTCATCGAGGTCGGTATGGGCGGGCGGTGGGACGCCACCAATGTCGTCAACGCGCCGGTGGCGGTCGTCACCCCGGTGGGCATCGACCACGTCGAGTACCTCGGGAACGACCTTGCCGGCATCGCCGGCGAGAAGGCCGGGATCATCACCAAGGCGCCCGACGGCGCACCGGACACCGTGGCCGTCATCGCGCGCCAGGCGCCCGAGGCGATGGAGGTGCTCCTGGCCCAGGCCGTGCGCGCCGACGCCGCGGTGGCCCGTGAGGATTCGGAGTTCGCGGTTCTGGGCCGTCAAGTCGCGATCGGCGGGCAGGTGCTTTCATTGCAGGGCCTGGGTGGGGTGTACTCCGACATCTACCTGCCGCTGCACGGCGAGCACCAGGCGCACAACGCGGCGGTGGCGCTCGCGGCGGTGGAGGCCTTCTTCGGCGCCGGTGCTCAGCGGCAGCTCGACGTCGAGGCGGTGCGCGCCGGGTTCGCCGCCGTCACCAGCCCCGGCCGGCTGGAGCGGATGCGCAGCGCGCCCACCGTGTTCATCGACGCCGCGCACAACCCGGCCGGTGCTGCCGCGCTGGCGCAGACGCTCAGCGACGAATTCGACTTCCGCTACTTGGTCGGTGTGCTCAGCGTGCTGGCCGAGAAGGACGTCGGCGGCATCCTGGCCGCGCTCGAGCCGGTGCTGGACGCGGTCGTCGTGACCCACAACGGTTCGCCGCGGGCGCTGGACGTCGAGTCGCTGGCGCTGGCGGCCGGGGAGCGCTTCGGACCCGATCGGGTGATTTCGGCCGACAACCTGCGTGACGCCATCGACGCGGCGACCGCACTGGTCGACGACGCGACGCTGGACGCGGACGCGGAGGCCTTCTCCGGCACCGGGATCGTCATCACCGGATCGGTCGTCACCGCGGGGGTGGCACGAACCCTGTTTGGCCGAGATCCGCAATGACCGACCCCAGCCGGCCCGACCCCTGGAAGAGCTTCGGCGCCGTGATGGCCGCCACGCTTTTCCTGGAAGCCATCGTGGTGTTGCTGGCGATTCCCGTGGTGAGCGCGGTCGGCGGCGGGCTGACCGCCGGGTCCCTGGGCTACCTGGTCAGCGTGGCCGGGCTGCTCATCGTGCTGGGCGGGTTACAGCGCAAACCCTGGGCGATCTGGGTGAACCTGGCCGCTCAGCTGCTCCTACTCGCCGGCTTCGCGGTGTACCCAGGCGTGGGATTCATCGGGGTGCTGTTCACCGGCTTGTGGGCCGTGATCGCGTACTTCCGGGCCGAGGTGCTGCGCCGCCAGCGGTAGGGCCGGCCGCGGTCGCCGCCCGAGGAGATCGCCGACCAGTTCTGTACGCTGTGCGCCGTGACCGAACGGACCCTCGTACTGATCAAGCCGGACGGCGTCGAGCGGCAGCTGATAGGGGAAATCCTCAGCCGCATCGAGCGCAAGGGCTTGACCATTGCCGCGCTGGAGCTTCGGCGCGTCGGCGACGACCTGGCCGCCGCGCATTACGCCGAGCACGAGGGCAAGCCCTTCTTCGGATCCCTGTTGGAGTTCATCACCTCGGGGCCGGTCGTTGCCGCGATCGTCCAGGGACCGCGGGCGGTCGCGGCGTTTCGGCAGCTCGCGGGCGGTACCGACCCGGTGGACAAGGCCACCCCGGGGACGATTCGGGGCGATTTCGGGCTGGAGACGCAGTTCAACCTCGTGCACGGATCGGATTCCACCGAGTCCGCGAAGCGCGAAATCGCGCTCTGGTTTCCCGACGCATAGCGCCCCGGCTAACCACGCCGGACGGCCTCGAACGGGGCGGGTTTGCTCAGGGGCGGTTGGACTCGCCCAGTGATGTGGGATACTGACGGAGGGTGAACGTCGCCGGACCGGTGTCGGACACCCGAATGAAGACTTAGACAAGCGCGACCATCGCCATCCCGCGTTGGTGCGCGGCATGTCAGGCCGTCATTCAGCACGGCGCCGAGTGCGTTCCCCGCGAACCGCTCGGGGCGAGACCATCACAAGCCCGGGAGAAGTCCACCCGGGCCCATAGCGAAGCCCTCGCGTGGCCGCGTCGCAAGGACGCGCCCGGGGGCTTGAGGAGAATACGTGGTAGACGGTGCACCATCCACAGAGTCATCCGAAGAGCCGACACGGCACGACGAATTGCCGGACCGTCTGAGAGTTCACTCGCTGGCACGAACGCTGGGAACCACCAGTAAGCGAGTGCTGGACGCGCTGAGCGCCCTCGACGGGCGAATTCGCAGCGCGCACTCCACCGTGGACCGCGCGGACGCGGTCCGCGTCCGCGACCTGCTGGGAGCCCAGCCCGATGCCGGCGTCGACGCCGCCGATGCCGCCGCGACCAGCGATGCCGCCGCGACCAGCGAAGACCTCGACGAACCCGAATCCCGGCTGATGCTGGCGGCGCCGGAGAACGCCGACGAGCGGCCGCATTACATGCCGCTGTTCGTCGCCCCGCAGCCGATGCAGGCCGACGAAGGGGACGAGAACGCCGACGACGACTCCGACTCCGACGATTCCGACACCGACGACGAAGACGACGAACAGGCCGATCGCCCGGCCAACCGGCGGCGACGTCGCGGCCGTCGAGGCCGCGGACGCGGGCGCGGCGAGCAGGGCGGACCCGATGGCCAAAACGACGCCGGCGACGACGACGAGCCGCAGCAGCGGGGCCAGAAGGCGGGCCGGGGCGACTCCTCCGACGCCGAGGACGATGAGGGCGACGACTCGGACGACTCCGACGACTCGGACACCGGCGATGACGGCTCGGCGGAGGGCGCCAGCCGCCGCCGCCGCAGGCGCCGGCGGCGCAAATCGGGCTCGAATGACGATGGTGACGAAAACTCGTCGCCGGATGATCCGCCGAACACCGTGGTGCACGAGCGGGCACCGCGCAACGGCAAGAACGACGGCGGCGGCGGCTCGTCGAACGCCGAGATCAAAGGCATCGACGGCTCCACCCGGCTGGAAGCCAAGCGGCAGCGCCGCCGGGACGGGCGCGACGCCGGCCGGCGCCGCCCACCGGTCCTCACCGAGGCGGAGTTCCTGGCGCGCCGCGAGGCCGTCGAGCGGATCATGGTGGTGCGCGACCGGGTCCGCACCGAGCCGCCGCATCAAGGGGCGCGGTATACCCAGATCGCGGTCCTCGAAGACGGCATCGTCGTCGAGCACTTCGTGACGTCTGCCTCGTCCGCCTCGCTGGTGGGCAACATCTATCTCGGGATCGTGCAGAACGTCCTGCCCTCCATGGAGGCCGCGTTCGTCGACATCGGGCGCGGCCGCAACGGCGTGCTCTACGCCGGCGAGGTCAACTGGGAAGCCGCGGGACTCGGCGGGTCGGATCGCAAGATCGAGCAGGCCCTCAAACCGGGCGACTACGTCGTGGTCCAGGTCAGCAAGGACCCCGTCGGCCACAAGGGCGCCCGGCTGACCACCCAGGTGTCGCTGGCCGGCCGGTACCTGGTCTACGTGCCGGGCGCGTCCTCGACCGGCATCAGCCGCAAGCTGCCCGATACCGAACGCCAACGGCTCAAGGAGATTCTGCGCGAGGTCGTGCCGTCCGATGCGGGGGTGATCATCCGCACCGCGTCCGAAGGCGTCAAAGAGGACGACATCCGCAACGACGTCACCCGCCTGCAGGAGCGCTGGAAGGAGATCGAGGCCAAGGCCGCCCAGATCACCGAGAAGGCCGCCGGCGCCGCCGTCGCGCTCTACGAGGAGCCGGACGTGCTGGTCAAGGTCATCCGCGACCTGTTCAACGAGGATTTCGCCGGCCTGATCGTGTCCGGTGACGAAGCCTGGACGACCATCACCGACTACGTGAATGCCGTTGCGCCCGATCTGGTTTCGAAGCTGAATAAGTACGAGCCGCCCAGCGGTCCCGAGGGGCAGGCCGGCCCGGACGTGTTCGCCGTGCATCGCATCGACGAGCAACTCGCCAAGGCGATGGAGCGCAAGGTGTGGCTGCCGTCGGGCGGCACGCTGGTGATCGACCGGACCGAGGCCATGACGGTGGTCGACGTCAACACCGGTAAGTTCACCGGCTCCGGTGGCAACCTCGAGCAGACCGTGACCAAGAACAACTTGGAGGCTGCCGAGGAGATCGTGCGCCAACTGCGGCTGCGCGACATCGGCGGCATCGTGGTCATCGACTTCATCGACATGGTCCTCGAGTCCAACCGCGACCTGGTGTTGCGGCGGCTGACCGAGGCGCTGGCCCGCGACCGTACCCGCCATCAGGTTTCCGAGGTGACGTCGCTGGGCTTGGTCCAGCTGACCCGCAAGCGGCTGGGAACCGGTTTGATCGAGGCATTCTCCACGTCGTGCCCCCACTGCGGCGGCCGCGGCATCCTGCTGCACACCGACCCGGTGGACTCGGCCCCCTCGAACGGACGCAAGTCCGAGTCCGGTGGCCGCCGGGGCAGGCGCTCCAAGAAGAACCGGGCCGAAGAGCCGGTGGTGGCCAAGGTGCCCGCGCATGCGCCCGGTGAGCACCCGATGTTCAAGGCGATGGCCGCCGGCGGCTCCGCCCAGAACGGCCTCGACGACGAGGAATCCGACGAATCCACCGAGGAAGCGGCCAACGAGCCCGACGAGCAGCAGCAACGGGACGTGGCCGACGTCGAGGACACCGACCAGGAGGACTTCGAGGAGTCCGACGACGACACCGACGAAGACGCCGACGACGATTCTGACGACGACCTCGACGAGGACGACGAGGACCTCGACGACGAGGAAGACCTCGGCGACGACGACGACGACCTGGAAATGGACGACGACGACCTCGACGTTGAGGACGACTCCGATGACTCCGACGACGAGGGCTCCGTCAGCGCCGGACCGGGGTTCGGACCGCCCCGGCGGCGCCGCGCGGCTGGTCGGCCGGCGGGGCCGCCGATCCATGCGGACTGACCGGGCCGGTTTGACCCTTTCGCCGCTGGTCAAGTAGCCTAGGACAGTTGTCGCCAGCCCGTTTGGACTTTGGCCGGCGACAGCGGGCTCCCGGGCAGTCGGCGCGGACCCGCAACCCAGACCCACCACGCGCACGCCGGTGGCTCGCGCGCGACGAGCCGAAGAACCGGTTGAGCAGAGGAAAGAAGGCAGGAGTAACGATGGCGACCTACGCAATCGTCAAGACGGGCGGCAAGCAGTACAAGGTCGCCGTCGGGGACGTGGTCAAGGTCGAGAAACTCGACTCCGACCCGGGCGCGAACGTCTCGTTGCCGGTCACCCTGGTCGTGGACGGCGCGAAGGTGACCACCGACGCCGCGGCCCTGGCCAAGGTGGCGGTGACCGGCGAGGTGCTCGAGCACACCAAGGGACCCAAGATCCGCATCCACAAGTTCAGGAACAAGACCGGCTACCACAAGCGTCAGGGACACCGTCAGCAGCTGACGGTCCTGAAGGTCACCGGGATCGCGTGATGAGCCGTCAGGCGAAGAACAGACAAGACTGAGCGGAGACCACATAAATGGCACACAAGAAGGGCGCTTCCAGCTCGCGCAACGGCCGCGATTCCGCTGCTCAGCGGCTGGGCGTGAAGCGGTTCGGCGGCCAGATCGTCAAGGCCGGCGAGATCATCGTCCGCCAGCGCGGCACCAAGTTCCACCCCGGTCTCAACGTCGGGCGTGGCGGCGACGACACGTTGTTCGCCAAGGCTGCCGGAGCCGTCGAGTTCGGCATCAAGCGCGGCCGCAAAACCGTCAACATCGTCGCGGCCGGACAGACCGACTGAGCTTCGCGAGCGTGCAGTCGTTGCGATAATTCGAGGCGAATCTCGCAGCAGCAGCGCATTCGGGGAGCTCGAAGGGCTGGTATTCGATGCCTCGATTTGTCGATCGGGTCGTCATTCACGCGCGCGCGGGTTCCGGCGGTAATGGCTGCGCGTCGGTCCATCGCGAGAAATTCAAGCCACTGGGCGGTCCCGACGGCGGCAACGGCGGGCGCGGCGGCAGTATCGTGTTCGTCGTCGACCCGCAGGTGCACACGTTGCTGGACTTCCATTTCCATCCGCATGTCACCGCGCCGTCAGGCAAGCAGGGGATGGGAAACAACCGCGACGGAGCGGCCGGAGCGGATTTGGAAGTCAAAGTCCCCGACGGCACCGTCGTATTGGACGAAAATGGCAGGCTCCTAGCGGATTTGGTCGGTGCGGGCACCCGCTTCGAGGCGGCCGCCGGCGGTCGTGGCGGCTTGGGCAACGCGGCGCTCGCGTCACGGGCCCGCAAGGCTCCCGGCTTCGCGCTGCTCGGCGAGGAGGGCGAGACCCGGGACCTGACGCTGGAACTCAAGACCGTCGCCGACGCGGGTCTCATCGGGTTTCCCTCGGCCGGGAAATCATCACTGGTGTCGGCGATTTCGGCGGCCAAGCCCAAGATCGCCGACTACCCGTTCACCACACTGGTGCCCAACCTCGGTGTGGTGTCGGCGGGCGAGCACACCTTCACCGTCGCCGATGTTCCTGGCCTGATTCCCGGCGCATCCCAGGGCCGCGGTCTGGGCCTGGATTTCCTTCGGCACATCGAACGGTGCGCCGTGCTGGTGCACGTCATCGACTGCGCCACCGCCGAGCCTGGGCGCGACCCGATCTCCGACATCGACGCGCTGGAAGCGGAACTCGCCGCCTATCGGCCTACCCTGCAGGGGGATACGACGCTGGGTGATCTCGCCGAGCGGCCGCGTGCGGTGGTGCTCAACAAGATCGACGTGCCCGAGGCGCGCGAGCTCGCCGAGTTCGTCCGCGACGAGATCGCCGAGCGTGGCTGGCCGGTGTTCCTGGTGTCTACGGTCTCCCGGGAAGGGCTGCAGCCGTTGATATTCGGGCTCTGGCGGATCATCTCGGAATACCACGCCGCCCAGCCGGAGATCGTGCCGCGGCGGCCGGTGATCCGTCCGGTTCCCGTCGACGACAGCGGCTTCTCCGTCGAGCCCGACGGCGAGGGCGGCTTCGTGGTCAGCGGTGCCCGCCCCCAGCGCTGGGTCCGGCAAACCAACTTCGACAACGACGAAGCCGTCGGCTATCTCGCCGACCGCCTGGCTCGCCTGGGTGTCGAGGACGAACTGCTGCGCCTGGGCGCGCAACCCGGATGCGCCGTGACCATCGGAGACATGACCTTCGACTGGGAGCCGCAAACGCCCGCGGGACAACACGTGGCGATGTCCGGGAGAGGCACCGATGTGCGGTTGGAGCGCAGCGAGCGCGCCGGCGCCTCGGAGCGTAAAGCGGCCCGGCGTCAGCGCCGCGCCGGCGACGATGCAGTGGGGGTACCTCCCGCTTGCGGGGGACGCAGCGATGCGGAGGAGCGGCGCAGAACCAGAGAACGCGGTGACGAGTCGTGACCGTCGCCGACGATGGGGTGGGGTACGCCCCCAGCGGGAGGGACCTCCACCCGCGTGCGGGGGAGAGCGGCGCGTCGTGACAGCTCAGCGTGAGGCGGTCCGGACCGCGCGCAGCCTGGTGGTCAAGATCGGGACCAACGCGCTGACCAGCGAGTCCGGGGTGTTCGACGCCGGTCGGCTTGCCGAGCTGGCCGACGCCATCGAGTCGCGCATGAAGGCGGGCACCGACGTCGTGATCGTCTCGTCGGGCGCCATCGCCGCCGGCATTGAGCCGCTCGGATTGGCACGCCGTCCTAAGGATTTGGCGACCAAACAGGCCGCGGCCAGCGTCGGGCAGGTCGCATTGGTGAATGCGTGGAGCGCTGCGTTCGCGCGGTATGGCCGCACGGTGGGGCAGGTGCTGCTGACCGCGCACGACATCTCCATGCGGGCCCAGCACACCAACGCCCAGCGCACCCTGGATCGGTTGCGCGCCCTGCACGCGGTGGCGATCGTCAACGAGAACGACACGGTGGCCACCAACGAGATCCGGTTCGGTGACAATGATCGGTTGTCGGCGCTGGTGGCTCACCTGATCGGCGCTGAAGCCCTGGTGCTGCTCTCCGACATCGACGGGCTGTACGACGCCGATCCTCGAAAATTCAAGGGCGCCAGATTCATTGAGGAAGTGTCCGGCGCGGCGGATCTGGCCGGTGTGGTGGCCGGCCCGGGCAGCGACCTCGGAACCGGAGGAATGATGTCCAAGATGTCGTCGGCATTGCTGGCCGCCGACGCCGGGGTGCCGGTCCTGCTGGCGGCGGCATCCGATGCCGCCGCCGCGCTCACCGACGCCTCGGTCGGCACGGTCTTTGCCGCCCGGCCCGCCCGGATGTCGGCCCGCCGGTTCTGGGTCCGGTATGCCGCCGAAGCGGCCGGCGCGCTGACGCTCGACGAGGGCGCGGTGCGCGCGGTGGTGGACCGGCGCCGTTCGCTGTTGGCGGCCGGCATCACAGCCGTGTCGGGCCGGTTCTACGCCGGGGACGTCGTCGAACTGCGCGGCCCGGACACCGCGATGGTGGCCCGGGGCGTGGTGGCCTATGACGCCACCGAACTGGCGACCATGATAGGCCGGTCAACCTCGGAGCTGCCGGGCGAACTCCGTCGGCCCGCCGTGCACGCCGACGACCTCGTGGCGGTGTAGGGCGGCTAGCTGAACGGGTTGCTGTTGTCCTGCCAGGCCGCCGATTCGGGACGCGGCCCAAAACGGCGGGCGTAGTCCTCGTGCATCTTCGCTTGCTTCTTGTTCTTGATCACATCGACCAGATTCGGGTCGAGGCCGTGCTGCGCCAGCCGGTGCCTACGCCAAACCTTATTCAGCGCAAGCGAGATCAACAGTGCCCAGATGTAGAGCGGCGCGGTCATCTCGGTGTGCACATACAGCGACGCGGGCAACAGCCAGAACGGTGCGAGAACGAACAGCGGCGGGATGGCCCACCGAATCATGTGCCGGCGCACGGCTCCCGGGCCGGCCAGATCGTTGGCCACCCACGTGCGCATCGAGCTGGGTAGGCATCGACCGTACGAGTAGGCGATACGTTGCCAGGCGTTCGGTTTGGTGTCGGTCATGGTGGCTCCTACGGGCGGGCGGGTCAGGACTGTAATGCGCCCGCTGCCAGCGCGGCCGCGTTGACGCGGCTGAGCACTTGGTGCAGGTGCCGAAGTTCGCCGATGTCGACGCCCAGGCGCTCGATCACGGCGGGCGGAATCTTGAGTGCGCGTCGACGCAAGGCGGTGCCGCTCTCGGTGAGTTTCACCTCGGTGGAGCGCTCGTCGACGACGCTCCGGGTGCGGGTGATCAGGCCGAGTGCCTCCAAGCGCTTGAGCATCGGCGACAGGGTGGCCGAATCCATTTGCAACGTGGTGGCAATGTCCTTGACCGACAGCGGTTTCCGCCGGGCCCCAGCTGTCTTCTGGTGATCCCAAAGGGTCAGCATCACCAGGTACTGGGGGTGCGTCAGCCCCAACGGCTCCAACAACGGCCGATAGACCGCCAAAACGGCGCGGTTGGTCGCGCTCAGCGCGAAACAGACCTGCTGTTCCAGGGAAAGCGGGTCGATCTCCGGTGCCGTCAACTGCGCCACCATCGAATGGTAAACGAATAGTTAGGGCATTAACTATATCGTGTTCGTCACACCCGCACCGGCGCATCAGTCGGCCGAGGTTGCCTTGAGATATAGCGCGCCCCAAACGATCTCGGCCAGCGTGGCGGCCAGTTCGCCGTCGTACCCGGCGGACGCGGTCGGCAGGTTCTGTTGGCAAGCGCGCTCGACCATCCACGTCAGAGCGCTGGCGGTGGTGGCTGCGGGCAAACCCGGCCGAATCGAGCCATCGGCCTGACCGTCTTCGATCACCCGGGTCAACCGCCCGGTGATAGCGGTCAACAGGTTGCGGTAGGCCGCCGCGACCAGCGGGTCATAGCCGGCCATCTCGTTGAGGGCGACCAACACCGGTTGGTGACGCCGATAGCTGGCGATGATGCCGTCCATCGCGGCGCGGACGTCGCCAGGATCGTGCCGCCCCGCCACGCTCCACCAGCGGTCCGCGCTGTCCGCGAGGTCGGCGAACACCTGATTGGCCAGGCGGCGCAACAGGTGCCCCTTGTCCTCGAAGTAGATATAGAAACTCGCGCGCGAAATGTCGGCCGCGCTCGACAGCCGGTCCACGCTGAGCTCGGTGAAACTGGCGCCGTCGCGCATCAGTCGCTCGGTGGCGTCCAGCAGCCGGCGCTCGATTTGCTCTCTTCGCTGCTGCCGCTCCTGTTCGCGGTTGGCCTGCGGCTTCCGGGTGACCGATGGCATTTCTCCAGCATACGGCGCTCCTGGACGCCTTGACTAGACACTATGTCTAGGAATATCGTCGCTGACAGTCTGTGACCGAGGTCATATCCAACGGAGGATCGCCATGACCGTGATGACCGGGACGTCGGGCAACGCAAGGCCGGGCCGCCCGTATGACCCCATCGACCTGTCCTCGCGCGCGTTCTGGTCGACGACGGCGGCCGAGCGGGAACGGTCGTTCGCGGTGCTGCGGGCCGAACGACCGGTGAGCTGGCACCCGCCGGTCCAGGACGCGCTGATGCCCGATCCCGACGACCGCGGCTACTGGGCGGTCACCCGCCGCGCCGACATCGCCACCGTCAGCCGCAACAATGAGGTGTTCCTGTCCGGCCAGGGGGTGATGTTCGAGAGCATCCCGGTGGAACTGCTCGAAGCTAGCCAGTCGTTCCTGGCGATGGATCCGCCTCGGCACACCAAGCTGCGCAAGCTGGTCAGCGCCGCGTTCACCCCACGCCAGATCCGCCGCGTCGAGGACTCGATCAAGGCGAACGCGAGGGCGATCGTCGACGAGTTGCGCGCCGCGGGCAGCGGCGCGGACTTCGTCGAGCACTGCGCCAAGCAACTGCCGATCCGCACCCTGTCGGACATGGTGGGGATCCCGGAATCTGAGCGAGAGCGGGTGGCGCACGCTGCCGACGCGCTGGTGTCCTGGGCCGACCCCATTTACCTCGACGGCCGCCATCCCCTTGAGGTTCTGCTCGAAAACCAGGGGTACCTGCACCAAATCGCCGGCGCACTCGCCGCCGAGCGCCGCGATCATCCCGGAGACGACCTGTTCAGCGGCCTGGTGAACGCGGAGGTCGACGGTGACCGGCTGACCGACGCGGAGGTGGCCGCCTTCTTCGTGCTGCTTTCCGTGGCCGCCAACGACACCACCCGTCAGACCACCAGCCACGCGATGAAAGCCCTCACCGACTTCGGAGACCAAAGAGCCTGGTTGCTGGAGGATTTCGACAACCGGATAGGAACGGCAGTCGAGGAATTCGTCCGCTGGGCCAGCCCCGTCATGACCTTCCGCCGCACGGCTGCAACGGATTTCGAGCTGGGCGACCAGACGATCCGGGCGGGGGAGAAGGTGGTGATGTTCTACCCGTCCGGCAATTGGGACACCGAGGTGTTCGACCATCCCGAGCGATTGGACCTGAGCCGCAATCCCAACCCACACGTTGGCTTCGGCGGCGGCGGCCTGCACTTCTGCCTGGGCGCCCATGTGGCCAGGGCGCAGCTGCGGGCCATCTTCTCCGAGCTGTTGCGGCAGCTGCCGGACATCCAGGCGGGCGACCCCGCCTACGTGGCGGGCAATTTCGTGCACGCCATCCGCAGCATGCCGTGCACGTTCTAAAGCATTGCGAGCGGCGATAACTCGTCGACAAGCAACGTCAGCAGCTCGGAGCAGCCGCCGTCGACCTTGACGCTGGCCAGGTCATCGCCGCGGGTAGGGCCGCGGTTGATGATGGCGATCGGGGTACCGAGCGCGGCGGCGTGGCGCGCGAACCGGTAACCGGAGAACACCGTGAGCGAGGAGCCGGCGACCAGCAGCGCGTCGGCTTCGTCCACCAGTGAATATGCTTGATCGACAACGGCTTTGGTCACACTTTCGCCGAAGTAGACGATGTCCGGTTTGAGCATTCCGCCGCAGCTTGGGCAGTCGAGATAGCGGAACGAGGCGGTGTCGGCGACCACGGCGTCGGCGTCGGGGGCGACCGCCAGACCGCCGACCGCTTCGGCGCGTTCGATGAATCCCGGGTTGAGCGCTTCCAGCTGATCGGCCAGCGCGGCGCGGCTCATGGTGTATCCGCAACCCAGGCAGACCACCCGCGCGTAGGTGCCGTGCAGGTTGACGACGTTGGCGCTGCCCGCCTTGGTGTGCAGCAGGTCGACGTTCTGGGTGATCAACCCGGTCACCACCGAAGCCCGCTCGAGCGCGGCCAACGCCCGGTGTCCGGCGTTGGGCAGCGTGTCGTCCATGTGTCGCCAGCCGATGTGGTTGCGCGCCCAGTAACGCTGCCGGAACGCCGGATCCGAGGTGAACTGACGGATCGTCATGGGATTGCTGGGCGGCGAATCGGGCCCGCGGTAGTCGGGAATGCCGGAGTCGGTGGAAAGACCGGCGCCCGTCAGCACCGCGATCCGGCGACCGGCCAGCAACGCGACCAACTCCGGCGATTCGGCGCATCGGGTGGTCATCTCTTCGAGGGTACGGGTCGCCGAGCATCCGACGTCTCCCTTGAGAAGTGGTCACCGCGACGAGCGGCGCTACCGGCGCGCCGCGCCGGCGATCACGCGCCTGTCGGTCGCTACCGGCCCCTGCCGGTGCGCGCTGACTAACCCAGGCAGTCCGCGGCGGTGGTGATCTCCGCCGACATGTTCTTCTCCATCATCTTGCACGCCGCCTCGGCCAGCCCGGCGTCGATGCCGGCGATGGCGTCGGTGGGGATGACGACGGGAAAGTGGCGCACGTAGGCGTCGAGTGCGGTGTAGAGGATGCACTGCTCGGTGACCTGCCCGGCGATGACCAGGCGCTTGGTCTCCAGCCGGTTCAACAGATACGCCAGCGCGGTTGCATAGAAGGCGCTGTGCCGCACCTTGGTCATCACGCGGCAGTCTCCGGACGGCACGAGCGGCTTCACCAGATCGGGCCGGGCACCATCGAGCGCGGAGCCGACGATGTCGGAGAACTGGGCGGCGAAATCGCCGTAGTTGTCGTTGACGTAGATCAGGTCCACGTCGTCGGATTCGCGTGCGCGCCGGACCAAATCGGCCAACGGGTCGATGATCTTGCCGACATTGGGTATTAGTTCTTCAGCATCGGGATGCTGATAGGTGTTCATCATGTCGACCACCACCACCGCAGTATCGCTCATGATGAAGGGGATACCCGGCGGCCGCAGGTTGACACCGGTCAGGCGACAATGGAAGGGCGATGGACTTTTACAACGCTTACAGCCAGGGGTTTGTCCGGGTTGCCGCGTGCACCCAGCACACCACGATCGGTGATCCGGCCGCCAACGCCGAGTCGGTCTTGGGGCTGGCGCGCGAGTGCCATGACGACGGCGTCGCGGTGGCGGTGTTCCCGGAGCTCACGTTGTCCGGGTATTCGATCGAGGACATCGTGATGCAAGACCTCTTGCTCGACGACGTGACGGCCGCCGTTGAGAGCATCGTCGCGTCCTCGACCGATCTGCTGCCGATCCTCGTTATCGGCGCCCCGCTGCGCCACCGGCATCGCATCTACAACACTGCGGTGGTGATTCACCGTGGCGCCGTGCTGGGTGTGGTGCCGAAGTCCTACCTGCCGACCTACCGGGAGTTCTACGAGCGCCGCCAGATCGCGCCTGGAGATGACGAGCGCGGCACCATCCGGATCTGTGACACCGACGTCCCGTTCGGCCCCGACCTGCTGTTCGCCGCCTCCGACATCCCCGGCTTCGTTCTGCATGTCGAAATCTGTGAGGACATGTTCGTGCCGATCCCGCCCAGCGCGGAAGCGGCGCTGGCCGGCGCGACGGTGCTGGCCAACCTTTCCGGCAGTCCCATCACGATCGGCCGCTCCGAGGACCGCTGCCTGCTGGCCCGCTCGGCGTCGGCGCGCTGCCTGGCCGCCTACGTCTATGCCGCCGCGGGCGAGGGCGAGTCGACCACCGACCTCGCCTGGGACGGCCAGACCATGGTGTGGGAGAACGGCGAACTGCTGGCCTCGTCCGAGCGCTTCCCGAAGGGGGAGCGACGCAGCGTCGCCGACGTCGACCTCGACCTGCTGCGGTCAGAACGCCTGCGCATGGGGACATTCGACGACAACCGACGCCACCACCGCGGGGCGGCCGAGTCGTTCCGGCGCGTGGACTTCCGGCTGGACCCGCCTGCCGGCGACCTCGGATTGCGCCGCGACGTCGAGCGTTTCCCGTTCGTCCCGGCCAATCGCGAACGCCTGGAACAGGATTGCTACGAGGCCTACAACATTCAGGTCTCCGGTCTCGAGCAGCGGCTGCGCGCGCTGAACTACCCGAAGATCGTCATCGGGATCTCCGGCGGCCTGGATTCGACGCATGCGCTGATCGTCGCCGCGCGCGCGATGGACCGGGAAGAACGGCCGCGCAGCGACATTCTCGCGTTCACGCTGCCGGGCTTTGCCACGGGCGATCGCACCAAACGCAACGCCATCGAGTTGTGCCGCGCGCTCGGGGTCACCTTCTCCGAGATCGACATCACCAAGACCGCGATGCTGATGTTCAAGGAGATGGACCATCCGTTCGGGCGCGGAGAAAAGGTTTACGACGTCACCTTCGAGAACGTGCAGGCGGGCCTGCGCACCGACTACCTCTTCCGGCTGGCCAACCAGCGTGGCGGCATCGTGCTCGGCACCGGCGACCTCTCCGAGATCGGGCTCGGTTGGTCGACCTACGGAGTCGGCGACCAGATGTCGCACTACAACGTCAACGGCGGTGTCCCGAAGACGCTGATCCAGCATCTGATCCGCTGGGTGATCTCGTCCGGCCAGTTTGAATCCGACGTCACCGACGTGCTGCGGTCGGTGCTGGACACCGAGATCTCCCCGGAGCTGGTTCCTAAAGGCGAAGAGGAGGAGCTGCAGAGCAGCGAGGACAAGGTCGGACCGTATGCCCTGCAGGACTTCTCGCTGTTTCACGTGCTGCGCTACGGGTTCCGGCCCTCGAAGATCGCGTTTCTGGCGTGGCACGCGTGGAGCGACCCCGAGCGGGGCAACTGGCCGCCGGGATTCCCCGAGGACAAGCGACCGACATACTCGCTGAAGGAGATTCGGCATTGGCTCGGGGTCTTCGTGCAGCGCTTCTACTCGTTCAGCCAATTCAAGCGTTCGGCGTTGCCCAACGGCCCGAAGGTGTCGCACGGCGGCGCGCTGTCACCGCGCGGTGATTGGCGCGCCCCGTCGGACATGTCCGCGCGCATCTGGCTCGACGAGATCGACCGCCAGGTCCCCGAGGAATAGCGCGCAGGGCCCGCCCGGGATCGGCCGGACGGGCCCGAACGCCCGGCTTACCCCCTCGCGCGCCGCCAGCCCTGGTATTGCAGCTCCGCGAACACTAGCGTGTAGGCCCCGGCCGCCAGGTTCAACGCGACGCCGGCCGAGGTCAACGGGAAGACGTCCGTGAGCACCAGCACGACGGCGGCCACCGTGTAGAGCAGGTTGGCGATGATGACGCCCATGCCGGCGCGGCGCACCGACGGTAGGGTGGCGAGCCCGAACACGGCCACGCCGTAGCCGATCAAGAACGCGCCCATCCCGTACTCGAACGCCTTCGTGGTGCCCGAGAGCTCGGCGAGCCGGCCCGCCAGCGGGATGCCGGCCAGACCGACCAATCCGCTGATGGCGGCGTCGGCGCGCATGGCCAGGCGCAGCAATCCGTCCCGGGTGCCCGTGCGATCAATGGTGGTAGCGGACATGAGGTTCCTTTCTCGATGGCTGATAGCAATCGCCACCGACGTTGCCCGCGAACGACTGCCAGATCGACGCCAAGCGCTGCCAACTGCTGCCAACCGCAGGTCAGGACAGTGATTGGAGCGACACCTCGATCGCTTCGGCATCGGGTGCGCAGTCGCCGGCGCCGGTCACCAGCGTCGCCAGCGCGCCCGCGGCGCAGGCGCGCCGCAACGCGCGCAGCCGCTCGGCGGGCGAACCCGTATCGGGTGGCCAGCTTCCGGCGAGCACGCCGGCGAACACGTCCCCCGCCCCGGTGGTGTCCACCGCGGCCACCGCAGGCGCGGGCACCGCGAAGTCGCCGTCGACGCCCAGATACCGCGCGCCGCGCGCCCCCAGGGTGATCACCAGGTGATCGGGGCGCAACGGCCATTGGTCGGCCTCGGCCTCGTTGGCGATGACCACATCGGCCAGGGCGGCAAGCTCGGACAACGAGCTGGGGTCCTGCCCGGATGGTGAGGCGTTGACGATGACGACGGCGCCGGCCGAACGGGCCAGCCGTGCCGCGGTCGCTGCGGCCTGCACGGGAATTTCCAATTGCGTCAATAATACGTCGCAATCGCCGATGGCGGTTCGGGCGGCCGTGCGGTCCAGCGTCAGATGCGCGTTCGCCCCCGGCGCGACCACGATGGTGTTTTCAGCGTTCGCATCGACAACGACGATCGCCATGCCGCTCGGCCCGGGCACTTCGGCGGTGCCCTCCAGCTCCACCCCGTTGTCCAGCAGGTGGGCGCGTAACCGCGCGGCGGCCGGGTCCTCGCCGACCGCTCCGACGAATTGCACCCGTGCACCCGCACGCGCGGCCGCCACCGCCTGGTTGCCGCCCTTGCCGCCCGGCGCGGAGGTCAACGACGAGGCCAGCACAGTCTCGCCGGGGCGGGGCAGAGTGTCGACGCGCAGCGACAGGTCCATGTTCGCGCTGCCGACCACACAGACGCGCGCCATTACGTCGACGTCAGCCGATAGCAACGGCTAAAACGTTTGCGGTGCAGCAATTTTGGCGGCCGTGTCAACACCCGCAGTCCTCGCCGCGCCACGCTTGGAAACCCTCGCGGACCGCGACGCCGGCGATGACCAGGCCGACCGCCGGGTCCAGCCACCAGCCGCCCGGCCACAAGGCGATGACGGCGAGCGTCAGCAGCACCGCCGCGGATTGCGCGGCGCACAGATAGTTTTGGGTGCCTTCCCCGGCGGTGGCGCGTGAGTTCAGGCGGCCGCCGAGCCGCCGCTTGGCCCATCCGAGTAGCGGCATCAAGACCAGCGCCGCCGCGGTCAAGGCGATCCCGATGACCGTCGTGCCCGGGCGGGCGCCGGTGAGCAGATTCCGGACCGATTCGACAGCGATGTAGGGCGCGATGAGCCAGAACGAGATAGCCACCCCACGCTGCGCCCGGCGCTCCGAGGTCTCCGACAGCATCCGGTCACCGGTGAATCGCCACACGACGATCACGCTCGCCAGGCCCTCGACCGCACTACCGAGCGCCCACCCGATCAGCGAGATGGACCCGACGGTAAACCCCTGCCACAGTCCGAACGCTCCCTCCGCGCACATCCAGAGGAGGCTCGCCCACGCGAGCCACCGCGCCCAGCCCGCCGCCCGTATCCACTCGGCGTCGCGCTCTGCACCCCGGATGGTTGCCACGTCGGTGGCGCCGCAGCCGTCCCCACACGAGTCGCTCATAGCGCCAAGAATAGGTGCACTGCGTGGGGTTGATGAAGGCCCGAGCGTTCTTCGCCTTGAACGCTTTGCCGCAATCACCCATATCCTGAGACGCGCGCGCTAGTGTGCTGCGTGAGCGATGCTGCCTGTCCGAGGAAGGGCGAAGTCGAGTGACATCGAGCGAGCTACGAGCCGCTGAACCGGCTTCCCAGAACGCACCGGCGCCCGCCCCGGCCGAAACGGTTGTGACGCAAGCGAGCGAGGCCCGCAAAAGACCTAAGTTTCGCCGTCGTCGGCTCTTCCGGATCGGCCTGCAATCCAAGCTTCTGCTGATGCTGCTGTTGAGCAGCATCCTGTCGATCGCGGTGATCGGCTTCATCGGGGCGTCATCGGGCCGCAACGCGTTGCGCCAAGTCGAATCCGAGCGACTCACCGAGCTGCGTGAGTCCCAGGCGCGGCAGGTGCAGTCGCTGTTCAAGGAGGTGACGAATTCCCTGATCGTCTACAGCGGCGGCTTCAGCATCGTCGAGGCGACCACGGCGTTCACCGACGGCTTCGCGCAGTTGTCCAACGCGACGATCACCCCGGCCCAGCAGCAAGCCCTGGTCAATTACTACGACAACAACATGATCAAGCCGATCAAGCGCATCACCGGGGAGGACCTCGACCGCAACGCGATCTTCCCGAGTTCCAACGCGCAGAAGTACCTTCAGGCCAACTACACCGCGCCGTACCCCTCGATCGCCGAGGCGAGGAAGGTGGAGGACGCCGGCGACGGCAGCGCTTGGTCGGCGGCCAGCGCCCGCTACAGCTTCTACATGCGCGACATCGTCACCCGCTTCGAATACCCGGACGCGCTGCTGTTGGACATGCAGGGCAACGTCGTGTTTTCGGTGAACAAGGGGCCAGACCTCGGCACCAATATTCTCACCGGCCCGTACCGCGAATCCCAACTGCGAGACGCATATCAAAAAGCCTTGCGCTCCAACGATCTCGAGTTCGTCTGGATCACCGACTTTCAGCCATACCAGCCGCAACTCGACACTCCCACGGCGTGGGTGGTGTCGCCGGTGGGAATGAACGGCAAATTCAACGGCGTCATGGCCCTGCCCCTGCCGATCTCCAAGATCAACAAGATCATGACCGCCGGCAAGCACTGGGAGGACGCCGGCATGGGTCCGGCAACGGAGACATACCTCGCCGGCGCCGACAACCTCATGCGTTCTGACTCAAGGCTTTTCCTCGAGGACCCGGCGGAATACCGGCGCGAAGCCATCGCCTCCGGGACCCCGCCCGACGTGGTCGAGGAAGCGATCCGCCTGGGTGGCACGACGCTGGTGCAGCCGGTCGCGACCGCGGGCCTTCGCGCCGCCCAACACGGACAGACCGGGGTCATCAGCGCCACCGACTATCTGGGCAACAGGGAGCTGGAGGCCTACGCTCCGCTGACGGTGCCGAATTCCGATCTGCATTGGTCGATCCTGGCGACGCGCGACAACTCCGATGCCTTTGCGCGTCTCGGACGGTTCAGCAGAACGCTCGTGCTTGCGGTGTCGATCATGATCTTCGCCATCTGCGTGGCGTCGATGGTGCTGGCACAGCTGATGTTGCGCCCGATCCGTCGCCTGCAGGCCGGCACGCAGAAGATCAGCTCCGGTGACTACGAGGTCAACATCCCGGTGCAGACGCGTGACGAAATCGGCGAGCTGACTTCGGCTTTCAACGAGATGAGCCGCAACCTGGCCATCAAGGAGGAATTGCTCAACGAACAGCGTCGGGAAAACGACCGCTTGTTGCTGGCGCTGATGCCCGAATCCGTCGTCCAGCGATATCGCGAGGGCCAGGAGACCATCGCGCAGGAACACCAAGACGTGGCCGTCATCTTCGCCGAGATCGTCGGACTCGACGAGGTGTCCGTCGACTTATCCGGTGACGAGCTGGTGGGCATCATCGACGAACTCTTCCGGCAATTCGACTCGGCCGCCGAATCTCTCGGCGTCGAGCGAATCCGCACCTTCCACAACGGCTACCTCGCCAGCTGCGGCGTGGTGACGCCGCGGCTGGACAGCATTCACCGAAGCGTTGACTTCGCGCTCGAAATGCGGCACGTCATCGAGCGGTTCAACAGCCAAACCGGTCACGAGTTGCGCCTTCGAGTGGGGATCAGCACCGGCAACGTCATCAGCGGGCTGGTCGGCCGCTCGGGGCTCGTCTATGACATGTGGGGCGCCGCGGTGAGCCTCGCCTACCAAATGCAAAGCGGTTCAGACCAATCGGGCATTTACGTCACATCGCAGGTGTACGAGGCGATGCGTGACGTGCGCCAGTTCGCTCCTGCCGGCACCATCTCGGTCGGCGGTAGCGACCAGGCGATCTACCGGTTGGCGGAGCGATCATGAACCTGTTCGAATCGTCGTGGTTCTACTGGGCGATCGGGGTCGCGGTCGGATTCCCGGTCTGTTTGATCCTGCTCACCGAGTTGCACCGCGCGCTGGTCCGACGGAGAAGCCACCTGGCCAGACAGATAAGCCTGCTGCGCAACTACCTGCTGCCGCTGGGTGCGCTGCTGCTCTTGGTCGTCAAGGCTTCGCAGATTCCGGCCGGGGACGGCTCCGTGCGCATCCTCACCACGGTCTTCGGGCTGCTGGTGCTGGTGTTGGTGCTCTCCGCGCTGAATGCCACCGTGTTCGAGGGCGCGCCCGCAGAAAGCTGGCGCAAGCGGTTGCCCGCCATCTTCATCGACGTCGCCCGCTTCGGAGTCATCGGCGTGGGCCTGGCGCTGATGCTCTCCTACATCTGGGGCGTCCGGATCGGCGGCCTGTTCACCGCGCTGGGCATCACCTCGGTCGTCATCGGCCTGATGCTGCAGAACTCCGTCGGCCAGGTCGTTTCCGGCTTGTTCATGCTGTTCGAGCAGCCGTTCCGGATCAATGACTGGCTGGACACCGGTACGACGCGGGGCCGCGTCGTCGAAGTGAACTGGCGGTCCGTCCACATCGACACCGGCAGCGGCATCCGCATCATGCCCAACTCGATGCTGGCCAGCACCTCGTTCACGAACCTGAGTCGCCCGTTGCGCGCCTACGACTGCGCCATCACCACGAAGTTCTCCGCCGGCGATTCCCCGGACAAGGTGTGCGCCATGTTGACGCGGGTCGCGGGTGCGCTGCCGGCCCGCAAACCCGAGGTCTTGCCCACCACGGTCGCGCTGGGCGGCGCCCAGTACCGCACCACGATCAGGCTGATGTCGCCCGCCGACGCGGAAGCCACCGAAGCCACCTTCCTGCGCTGGGTGTGGTACGCCGCGCGGCGGGCCCGTCTGCGGCTGGACGGTGCCGACGACAACTACTCCACCAGGCGGCGCGTGGAGAAAGCGCTGCGCACGGTGGTCGCACCGGCCTTGCGGCTGAGTCACACCGATCAGCAATCGCTGGTGCCGTACGCCAAGCTCGTCCGCTACGGTGCCGACGAAATCATCGAGTCCGCCGGTCAGGTGTCCTCCGGCATGACCTTCCTGATCGCCGGCCGCGTCCGGTTGACGGCGACGACCGAAGACGGGTCGGTGGTGCCGGCCAGCATCCTCGACGAGGGATCGTTCCTCGGCCTGACCGCGCTGACCCGTCAACCCAACCTGGCCGGCGCGTACGCGCTGGACGAGGTGACGGCGCTGCAGATCGAGCGTGAGCACCTCGAGCACCTCGTGATGCGTAAACCGTTGCTGCTCCAAGACTTAGGGCGACTGATCGAAGAGCGGCAGACCAAGGTACGAGAGGCGGCCCACCGCGACCGGGTCGGGCAGGCCGGCGTCGCGCCGCCAGAGCCGGCGAAACCGCTGCGCTGACCCGCCGACGCTCGCAATCTCGGTGCGGCGCGTTACGTGCGCAGCGAATGACGTCAGACCCGGGCCGCCGCGCTCGTCCGGCTAACGCCCGATACCCTGGTTCAATGAGTCTGCAAGCACCCTCGCTTCCTGACTTGCGCCGGGAGGTCCACAATGCCGCTCGGCGCGCCCGGGTCGCCTCCCGCGTCCTGGCATTGTTGCCGACGGTGGCCAAGGACCAGGCGCTACGCTCCGCGGCCGACGCGATAGCGGCCCACACCGATCTGATTCTGTCCGCCAACGCCGAAGATCTGAGCGCGGCCGAAGCCGCCGGCACCCCTACCGCGATGCTCGACCGGCTGGCGTTGGACTCCAAACGCGTCGAGGGAATCGCCGCCGGCCTGCGCCAGGTCGCCGGGCTGCCCGACCCGGTCGGGGAGGTGCTGCGGGGTTACACCCTGCCCAACGGTTTGCATCTGCGGCAACAGCGCGTGCCGCTCGGCGTCGTCGGCATGATCTATGAGGGTAGGCCCAACGTCACCGTGGACGCCTTCGGTCTGGCACTCAAGTCGGGCAATGCGGTGCTGTTGCGGGGCAGTTCGTCGGCGGCGCGGTCGAATCAGGCGCTGGTGCAGGTGCTGCGCGCCTCGCTCGTCAGTGAGGACCTGCCCGCCGATGCGGTGCAACTGCTTTCGGCCGCCGATCGCTCGACGGTGACGCACCTGATTCAGGCCCGCGGGCTGGTGGACGTCGTGATCCCGCGCGGGGGAGCGAGCCTGATCGACGCGGTGGTTCGCGATGCGCAGGTGCCCACCATCGAGACGGGTGTCGGCAACTGTCACGTGTACGTGCACGAAGGAGCCGACCTGGATCTCGCGGAACGAATCCTGCTGAACTCCAAGACCCGCCGCCCCAGCGTCTGCAACGCCGCCGAGACGCTGTTGGTGGACGCCACGATCGCGAAGAAGGCGCTGCCCCGGTTGATTGGCGCCCTCGAGAATGCGGGTGTGACCGTGCACGGCGGGGTTTCGGCGGACGCCGGGGAGGACGACCTGCGCCGCGAGTATCTGTCGATGGACATCGCCGTTGCGGTGGTGGACGGCATCGACGCCGCGATCGCTCACATCAACGAGTACGGGACTGGGCACACCGAGGCGATCGTGACCAGCAATATGGCTGCCGCCCAACGGTTTAGCGACGGTGTCGACGCGGCCGCGGTGATGGTCAACGCGTCGACGGCGTTCACCGACGGTGAGCAGTTCGGCTTCGGCGCGGAAATCGGTATCTCGACCCAGAAATTGCATGCGCGCGGCCCGATGGGCCTGCCGGAGTTGACCTCCACCAAGTGGATTGCGTGGGGTGACGGGCAAGTCCGGCCCACCTGACAACGCGACGAAAAGTGCTTTAGGAGAACCCAGATAGTGAGCGTGCCCGCCCGGCCCAAGCCGTTGTTCGCCGACATCGACGACGTGTCGCGGCGGTTGGCCGAGACCGGTTACCTGCCCGACACCGCCACCGCCACCGCCGTGTTCCTGGCGGACCGGCTCGGCAAGCCACTGCTCGTGGAGGGTCCCGCCGGTGTCGGTAAGACCGAACTGGCCCGCGCCGTCGCCCAGGCGACCGACTCGGGGCTGGTCCGCCTGCAGTGCTACGAGGGGGTGGATGAGGCACGCGCCCTGTACGAGTGGAACCACGCCAAGCAGATACTTCGTATCCAGGCCGGCTCAGGGGACTGGGACCAAACCAAGGACGACGTATTCAGCGAGGAGTTCCTGCTGCAGCGGCCGCTGCTGACCGCGATCCGGCGCACCGAGCCCACCGTGCTGCTGATCGACGAGACCGACAAGGCCGACATCGAAATCGAGGGCCTGCTGCTCGAGGTGCTGTCCGACTTCGCGGTGACGGTCCCCGAACTGGGCACGATCACCGCGGAACGGACGCCGTTCGTCGTGCTGACCTCCAACGCGACCCGGGAGCTGTCCGAGGCCCTCAAGCGTCGCTGCCTGTTCTTGCATATCGACTTTCCCAGTCCCGAACTGGAGCGCCGCATCCTGTTGTCGCGCGTGCCCGAGCTGCCCCAGCACCTCGCCGATGAGCTGGTGCGCATCATCGGCGTGCTGCGCGGCATGCAACTCAAGAAGGTGCCGTCCATCGCCGAGACCATCGACTGGGGTCGCACCCTGCTGGCGCTGGGCCTGGACACCATCGACGACGCCGTCGTTGCCGCCACGTTGGGCGTCGTGCTCAAGCATCAGTCCGATCAGCAGCGCGCAAGCGGCGAACTCCGGTTGAACTAGGAACCCATGGCCTCCCGCCGCATCCGCTTCACCCGGCCGCTCGCCCCGCATGGACTGCCGGGCCACCTGGTGGGCTTCGTCGAAGCGCTTCGCGGAGTTGGTATTTCGGTGGGCCCGTCCGAGACGGTGGACGCCGGCCGGGTGATGGTGACGCTCGGCTTGGGCGACCGGGAGGTGCTGCGCGAGGGCATCGCCTGCGCGGTGCTGCGCCAACCCGATCACCGCGACACCTACGACGCCATGTTCGACCTGTGGTTTCCCGCGGCGCTGGGCGCACGCGCGGTGGTCGCCGACGAGGGAGCCGACGGGCCACAAGACGACGATTCGTTGCCGCCCGACGACGTCGAGGCGATGCGCCAGATGTTGCTGGACCTGCTCAACGAGAACCCCGACCTCGCCGCCATGGACGAGCGGCTCGTCGCGATGATCGCGCGCATCGTCGAGGCATACGGCAAGTACAGTTCCAGCCGCGGCCCCTCGTTCTCCTCGTATCAGGCGCTCAAGGCGATGGCGTTGGACGAATTGGAGGGCAAGCTGTTGGCGGGCCTGCTCGCCCCGTACGGCGACGAGCCCACGCCAACCCAGGAGCAGATCGCCAAAGCCCTGGCCGCGCAGCGGATTTCGCAGTTACGCAAACTGGTCGACGCCGAGACCAAACGGCGCACCGCCGAGCAACTCGGCCGCGACCACGTCCAGATGTACGGCATCCCACAGCTTTCGGAGAACGTCGAATTCCTGCGCGCCTCGGGCGAACAGCTGCGCCAGATGCAACGGGTCGTGGCGCCGCTGGCCCGCACCCTGGCGACCCGGCTCGCGGCCCGGCGGCGGCGCTCCCGGGCCGGCACCATCGACCTGCGCAAGACGCTGCGCAAATCGATGTCCACCGGCGGCGTGCCGATCGACGTGGTGCTGGCCAAGCCCCGCCCGGCCCGGCCGGAACTGGTGGTGCTGTGCGATGTTTCGGGTTCGGTCGCCGGGTTCAGTCACTTCACCCTGCTCCTGGTACACGCCCTGCGGCAGCAGTTCTCACGGGTTCGGGTCTTCGCGTTCATCGACACGACCGACGAGGTCACCCACATGTTCGGCCCGGAAGCCGACCTAGCCGTGGCGATCCAGCGGATCACCCGGGAGGCCGGCGTGTACAGCCGTGACGGGCACTCCGACTACGGCAACGCCTTCGCCTCGTTCCTACAGGCCCACCCGAACGCGCTGTCGCCGCGCAGCTCGCTGCTGGTTCTGGGCGACGGGCGCACCAACTACCGCAATCCGGAGACCGAGCTGCTGTCGCACATGGTGACCGCCAGCCGGCACGCGCACTGGCTCAATCCCGAGCCCAAGCACCTGTGGGGCAGCGGCGACTCGGCGGTGCCGCGCTACCAAGAGGTCATCACGATGCACGAATGCCGGTCGGCCAAGCAGTTGGCCGCGGTGATCGACCAACTGCTGCCGGTGTGAGCCCCCATCGCCTTGTCGCTCTTCACGGGGGCGCCACCCACGATGGCCAGCGTCACGCCAGCGTGACCCCGAGCGCCGAGCGTCACGCCAGCGTGTGTCGCGCGATCGGCCGGCTGCCCGCTCGGGGCTGCTGTGGCCGCTGTGACCAAATCGGGCCTGGTCGGCGCCTCAAGTAAGCTGGCAAATCGTGCAAAAGGAGCTGCGCAGGCTAGGTGTGATGGGTGGGACGTTCGATCCCATCCATTACGGGCACCTGGTTGCCGCCAGCGAGGTCGCCGACCTGTTCGACCTCGACGAAGTGGTGTTCGTGCCCAGCGGCCAGCCCTGGCAAAAGGATCGGCACGTATCCGCGGCCGAGGACCGGTACCTGATGACGGTGATCGCCACCGCGTCGAACCCGCGCTTCTCGGTGAGCCGGGTCGACATCGACCGCGCCGGTCCCACCTACACCAAGGACACCCTGCGGGATCTGCACGCTCTCAACCCGGATTCGCAGCTGTACTTCATCACCGGCGCCGACGCGCTCGCCTCCATCCTGTCCTGGCAGGGTTGGCAGGAGATGTTCGACCTGGCGCGATTCGTCGGCGTCAGCCGGCCCGGATACGAGCTGCGGCGCGAACACATCACCGGTGTGCTGGGCGAGCTGGCCGAGGATGTGCTGACGCTCGTCGAGATCCCGGCGTTGGCCATCTCGTCGACCGATTGCCGGCTGCGCGCCGAACAACACCGGCCCCTGTGGTACCTGATGCCCGACGGCGTCGTGCAATACGTCTCCAAGCGCCGGCTGTACCGCGCCGGCGAACACTCGAAGGACACCGTGAGCCGATCAACCCTGCCCGCCGGGAACAACACATGACCGCCACGCAGGAGGCCATCGACATGGCGACCGTGGCCGCCGGCGCGGCCGCCTCGAAACTGGCAGATGACGTCATCGTGATCGACGTGTCGGGCCAGCTGGTCATCACGGACTGTTTCGTGATCGCCTCGGCGTCCAATGAGCGACAGGTCAACGCCATCGTCGACGAGGTCGAGGAGAAGATGCGCAGGGCCGGCTACAAGCCCGCGCGCCGGGAGGGCACCCGGGAGGGCCGCTGGACGTTGCTGGACTACCGCGACATCGTCGTGCACATCCAGCACCAGGAAGACCGCGAGTTCTATGCCCTGGACCGGTTGTGGGGAGACTGCCCCGTGGTGTCCGTGGACCTGACCGAAGACCCCGACGACTCGACGGCCACGCCATGACGATTCGTCGGCTGATCATGTTGCGGCACGGGCAAACCGAGTACAACGCAGGCAGCAGGATGCAGGGCCAGCTGGATTCCCGACTTAGCGAACTCGGCCGCGCCCAAGCGGTCGCCGCCGCCGAGGTCCTGGGCAAGCTGCAGCCGTTGCTGATCGTGTCGTCGGATCTGCATCGCGCCTACGACACGGCGATCAGGCTGGGGGAGCGAAGCGGCCTGCCGATCCGGGTGGACAAGCGGTTGCGGGAAACCCATCTCGGCGACTGGCAGGGACTGACGCACACCGAGGTGGATGCGCAGGCTCCGGGTGCCCGGCTGGCCTGGCGCGAGGACGCCACCTGGGCGCCGCACGGCGGCGAGAGCCGCGTCGACGTCGCCGCCCGCAGTGTGCCACTGGTCGCCGAATTGGTCTCCGGCGAACCGGAATGGGGCGATCCCCAGCACGCGGATCGCCCGGTGGTGCTGGTGGCTCACGGCGGCTTGATCGCCGCGCTGTCGGCCGCGTTGCTCAAACTTCCGGTTGCCAACTGGCCGGTATTGGGCGGTATGGGAAACGCGAGCTGGGTCCAGCTTTCCGGTCACTGGAACGAGCAAGGCGCGAGTTTCGATGCGATCCGCTGGCGCCTCGACGTGTGGAACGCTTCGGCGCAGGTGTCCAACGATGTCCTCTGAGCCACGACCGACGCTGCTGATTTTCGCCGACTCCCTGGCGTACTACGGACCTACCGGCGGCCTGCCCGCCGACGATCCCCGCATCTGGCCGAACATCGTTGCCAAACAGTTGGATTGGGACGTCGAGCTCATCGGTCGCATCGGCTGGACCTGCCGCGACATCTGGTGGGCGGCCACCCAGGACCCGCGCGCGTGGGCGGCGCTGCCCAGGGCGGGCGCCGTCATCTTCGCCACCGGCGGCATGGATTCGCTGCCGTCGGTGCTGCCGACCGCGCTGCGGGAACTCATCCGCTACGTGCGCCCGCCGCGCTTGCGCCGCTGGGTTCGCGACGGTTACGGCTGGCTACAGCCCCGACTCTCACCGGTGGCCAGGTCGGCGCTGCCCCCGCACCTCAGCGTCGAATACCTCGAACAGACCCGCGGCGCAATCGATTTCAACCGGCCCGGGATCCCGATCGTCGCGTCACTGCCCTCGGTGCACATCGCCGACACCTACGCCCAGGCCCACCACGGCCGCCCGGGAACGGTGGCGGCGATCACCGAGTGGGCGCAGACCCACGATGTGCCCCTCGTCGACCTGAAAGCCGCCGTCGCCGAGCAGATCATGTCCGGCCGGGGCAATCCGGACGGCATCCACTGGAATTTCGAGGCGCACCAGGCGGTTGCCGAGCTGATGCTCAAGGCGCTGGCCGAGGCGGGCGTGGCGACCGATAAGCCGCGCGGGTAGCCCCCGTGTCTGTCGTTGTGGTGACCGACGCGTCGGCGCGCTTGCCTCCCGACTTGCTGGACGAGTGGGCGATTCGCGTTGTCCCGCTGCATATTCTGCTCGACGGCGTCGATCTGCGGGACGGTGTGGATCAGATCCCGGAAGACATCTACCAGCGCCACGCGACCACTGCGGCGGCCACACCCGCCGAACTGGCCGACGCGTATCAGCAAGCGTTGGCCGACAGCGGCGGAGACGGCGTGGTGGCGGTGCACATCTCGTCCGCGCTGTCGGGCACCTGCGGCGCCGCGCAACGGACCGCCGCCGACCTGGACCCCCACGTGCGCGTCGTCGACTCGAAGTCGACCGCGATGGGCACCGGTTTCGTGGCGTTGGCGGCCGCGCGGGTTGCGGCCGCGGGTGGTGACCTTGACGCCGTCGCCGAGGCGGCGAATTCGGCCGCGCGGCAGACCCATGCGTTCATGGTGGTGCATCAACTGGACAACCTGCGCCGCAGCGGGCGGATCGGCGGTGCCAAGGCGTGGCTGGGCACCGCGCTCGCACTCAAGCCGTTACTGCGCATCGACGACGGGAAACTCGTTCTGGCCCAACGGGTGCGCACCATCAGCCACGCGACGGAGGCGATGATCGACCGGGTCTGCGAGGTTGTCGGCGACGGCCCCGCCGCCCTGGCGGTGCACCACGTCGCCAACCCGGACGGCGCCAAGGAGGTGGCCGCGACGCTGGCGCGGCGGTTGCCGGCCTGCGAGCCGGCGATCATCACCCCGTTGGGTCCGGTGCTGGCACTGCACGTCGGCGCGGGAGCCGTCGCCGTCGTCGTCCAGCCGCCGACGCCTTAGGCGGAGGCTGCCGCCACCGACCGCCGAGCGTTGTCGCCCCGTGGATGCACCACCCGCGGCCACCAGAACCAACGGCCCAGCAGCGTCGCGATCGACGGCATCAGCAACGTGCGCACGACGAGCGTGTCGAGCAGCAGACCGATGCACACCGTCGAACCGAACTGCCCCAGCACCCGCAAGTCGCTGCCCAACATGGCCGCCATGGTGAACGCGAACACCAGACCGGCCGCCGTCACCACCCCACCGGTACCCGCCATCGACCGGATGATTCCCGTCTTGAGGCCGGCATGGATCTCTTCTTTGAACCGGGAGACCAGCAACAGGTTGTAGTCGGATCCGACGGCCAGCAGGATGATCACGGACAGCGCCATCACGATCCAGTGGATCCTGATGCCGAACAGGTCCTGCCAAATCAGCACGGACAGGCCGAACGACGCTGCGATCGAGCTGGCCGCGGTGCCGACGATCACCAACGCGGCTACCACGCTGCGGGTAAGCAGCAGCATGATCATGAAGATCAGCGTCAAGGCGGACACCACGGCGATCATCAGATCGTATTTCTCGCCGTCGCCCATGTCCTTGAACGTCGCGGCGGTTCCGCCCAGATAGACCCGGGCGTCGGACAGCGACGACTGCTTGAGACCCTCCTGCGCGGCGGTGCGTTCGGCGTCGACTTGCGCAGTGCCCTCCGGCGACATCGGATCGCCCTGATGCGTGATGAAGAACCGCGCCGATTTACCGTCCGGTGACAAGAACATTCGAAGGCCGGTCTGGAAGTCCGGGTTGTCGAAGGCCTCGGGCGGCAGGTAGAAGAAGTCGTCGTTCTTCGATGCGTCGAAGCTTTGACCCATCACGATCGCGGTGTTGCTCATCGCCTCCATCTGGTCGATCATCGCTTTGAACGTCTGATACAGGGTGAGCGTGATGCCCCTGGTGGTCTTCAGCGTGGTGATCAGCGTGGGAAATAGCGCGGTCAGGTCGCGTGAGGCTTTGGCGGTGTGCTGGATATCGGTTGTCAGGTAATGGAATTGCTCGGCGAGTTGGTCGAACCCGTCGAATGTGTCGAACAGGGACCTCAATCCGATGCAGACGGGAATGTCGTAGCAGTGCCGCTCCCAGTAGAAGATGCTGCGTATCGGCCGGAAGGTGTCGTCGAAATCCGCGATGTGGTTACGCAGGGTGTCGGTGATCTCCGATGTCACCGCGGTGGTCTTCGCGCTGTCGTCGGCGGCGTTGGCCAGGTCTAGCGACACCTCGTATTGGCGTTGCGTGGTGTCGATCTGGGTCTGCAGGTCGTCGGCCATCCGCAGGATGTCGGCGATGCGTTCCTTGAGGAAGGCCATGTTCTGCATCGTCGTCTGACTCTGGACGCTGTTCTGAAACGGTATCGAGCTGTGCTGGATCGGAATGCCCAGCGGCCGGGTGATGTCCTGGACCATGGCGACGCCCAGCGTGCGCATCTCGTTTTTGGCCACCCGGTCCAGCACCAGCATGTCGGCCGGGTTTCGCATGTCGTGGTCGGATTCGATCATCAACAGGTCCGGGTTCATCCGCGCCTCGGAGAAATGCCGGTTCGCGGCCTCTTGTCCTTGATTTGATGGCGCTGACAACGGCAGGTAATGGCGGTCGTTGTAACTCGTGTGGAAGCTCGGCAAGGCGGTCATGCCGACCAGCACGACCGCGGCGCTGACGGCCAAAATCGGTGCCGGCCAACGTACTACGGCGGTACCCACCCGGCGCCACAGCCGGCCTCGCTTGGCCTGCCTCTCGAACAGGTGGAAGCGGCTGCCGACGAAGACCACCGCGGGCCCCAGTGTGACGCCGGCCAGCACCACGACGATCATGCCGATCGCCACGGGCGGCCCCATGGTGCTGAACCAGGGTAGCCGCGAGAAACTGAGGCAATAGGTCGCGCCCGCGATCGTCAGGCCCGACCCCAAGATGACCGGTGCGACACCCTTGAACGTGGTGTAGTACGCGGTTTCTCGGTCCTCACCTGCGGCCAACGCCTCCTGATAACGGCCGATCAGGAAGATGCCGTAGTCCGTCCCCGCGGCGATCGCCAACATGGTGAGGATATTGGCGGCGAAGGTGGTGAGCCCGAATGCGTCGTGGTACGCCAGAACCGCGACGACCCCCCGCGAACACGCCAGCGCGACAAAGGTCATGAACAGCTGGACCAGCGTGGTGACGATGGACCGGTAGACCAGCAGCAACATGATCGCGATGGCGCCCAACGTGAACAGCGTGATCTTGGCCAGGCTGGCGTTGCCGATGATGTGCGTGTCGTCGGACAGCGCGGCGGGGCCGGTGACGTAGGCCTTCACGCCGTGCGGCGCCTTGTTCTCCTCGATCACCTTGCGGACGGAATCCACGGATTCGTTCGCCTGCGTCGTGCCTTGATTTCCGGCAACGTAGATCTGCACATAGGCGGCCTTGGCATCAGCGCTCTGCGCGCCCGCCGCCGTCAGCCGGTCACCCCAGAAGTCCTGGATGTGCCGGATGTGCTTGGGGTCCTGGCGGAGTTGCCGAATCAGCTTGTCGTAGTACTGGTGCGCGTCGGGGCCGAGCGGTTGCTGGCCCTCCAACACCACCATCACCGTGCCGTTGGAGTCGAATTCGCGGAAGTTGTGTCCGATCCGCATCATCGCCTTCATCGACGGCGCGTCCAGCGGCGTCATCGGCGCCGAGTGGGCCTCGCCCACTTTCTCCAGTGTCGGAACGATGACATTCACCAGGACCGTCACGAACAACCAGACCAAGATGATCGGCACCGCAAAGATGCGGATCGCGTGCGGCAGGTACGGGCGGTGGCCCCGCTCGGCCTTGGACAGGCCCTTGGCGTTGATCGGACCGGTGTCGGCCGCGCTCAGGTCACGTTGGGTCTCGTTGCTCGTGTTGCTCATGCAGACTTCACCAGGCAGAAGGTCTGCGCGTTGTGGCCGTCGGAACTCCGCTGTTCGCGCACGACACCGTCCACGGTGATCTTGCAGCTGATCTCACCGCTGTCGCTTTGCGCCATGATGTTGGCGCTGACCGACGGCAAGGTCGTCGAGACGGTGGTCGACCACGGCAGCGGCGCCGCGTTCACCTGATGGGTGTTGGCGTTCTCGTCCCAATAGTTGATGTTGGCGGTGGCCCCGGGTGGCCCGGTGATGTCGTAGACGACGACCTTCGGGTTGAACTGCACGATTTCGATCCCCTTGCCGGCGTTCGCGTTGAGGTCCTGAGAGCCGAAAATCTTGTGGAGCCGCGACACGATCAATGCCGAGAAGGACAGGACGACCACCAAAACCAGCGGTATCCACACCCGCTTGAGCACACCGGTCACGGTGCCAGTACGTGGACCCGAGTCTGAACCAGCCACCACCTGACCGCCTTCCGCTTGCCCGCCGTCCGGGCATTGCCGCAAAGCTCACCTAGTTCGTCGATGACACCGCTGTCTTCCGACTATTTGCCTCAGCTAAGCACTCTAAACCTTAGTGCACGCAAGCGTTCCTCCGGGGCCCGTCGATGTGGCGCACGGCTGATGGTGCGGCCTAGCGTGCGACGCGGCCGGTGATGGGGGGCAGATCGGCCAGCGTGACGATCCCGGGCTCGGCGGCGACCACGGCCGGGACCGCATTGGTGACCGGCATGGCCGTGTAGATCATTCCCAATCCCATGAACCCGGGCTCGGCCCAGTCTTTGGGCGGCAGGCAGTGCAGGACGGTGCGCATGTTGGGCAGCCCGAATACCTGGATGACGTGGCCGTGCTCCAACGGTTTGGGCGGCACCACGTGACTGCCCATGGTCCAGTTGAACCCCACGCTGACCACGTTGCGGTCGCCCTCCCAGCCGCGGTGGTAGCCGTAGACGCCGCCCACGGTTCCCGCGGGAATCGTCATGAAGCCCAGATCGGAATCCCCGGTGGCGGCGGTGAAGGTGACGTCGAACGTCATCCGGTCCAGCTTCGCCCCGATCGCGTCGGCCATCATGGCGGCCGATTCGGCGAAGACCTCGCTTTCGCGGCGCACGCTTTCGGCCAGCCCAGGAGTATCGGGATCCTGCGAGAAGCCCATCGCGGTTTGGGTTTGCGCAGACTCATACGTCGAGCAGTTCACCGACTCGGTGATGCGGATTTCGTCGACGCGTTCGCAGGCGCCGGACAGCACCATGCCCACCGTGTTGGTCATGCCCGGGTGCGCGCCGCTGCCGAAAATCGTCGAACCGCCTCGCTTGCAGGCGTCGGCGATGCGTTCGCGGTCCCCGGGCGTCTGCTTGCCGCCGGTGATCCACGCCGCGCTGGAGCAGACGTTGACGCCGGATTCCAGCAACCGCACCAGTTCGTCGACGCTTGGCCACAACGGGTTATAGCAACAAGCGTCGGCGCCCAGGGCGAGCAGCGCGTCGATGTCACTGGTCGCCCGCACGCCCGTCGGTTCCGGCCACCCCGCCAGTTCGGCGGCATCCACGCCCACCTTGTCCGCCCCGTGTGCGTACACCCCGACCAGCTCCATGTCCGGCCTGCCGATGATGGCGTGCAGCGAACGTCGCCCGATGTTGCCGGTGGTCCATTGGATGACGCGGATGGGACGTTCGGTGCTGGCGGTGCTCATGCTGGCTCCTTTGCCGCTGCGGTTGAACTCAATTATTAGTCAGCGGCTACGCGCCGCCTGGGAAAGGTCAAAGCCCTGCCACACCGAGCGCGAGGACCCCACAGCCGACCGCGGCCAGTAGGGCGGCCACGTCAAGGCGACGACGCGATCGAATCCAGTTGTGTAGCGCCGCCACCGAAGTTGCGGTTGTTCTGGGCGCCAGTAGATAAGCCAGCAGCGGGAGCTCCACGAGCGCGAAGGCCACGACGTTGAACAGCAAGAGCACGGCTACTTGCGTCAGGACTGCGGTGCCGGAGGTCAAGATGATGGCCAGCGCCGCGAGATAATCGACCGACGGCAACGCGATCCCGAGACCGGCGATTCCGGCGATGGACAACGAATGTCCGTTCAGCAAGCGTCGAGCAGGCGTCGCCATTCTCGTCGTGTGCGCGCCCAGCCGCCCGGGGACGTCGGCGGCCACGACTACCGCGACCAACAGCGTGAGGAACCCGATCAGAATCTGAACCTTGGGCAACGGGAAGTGGGCAGAGCCCAGCAATGTGCGTCGAAAGACGAACAAGACAACCAGACCCACCGTCATTCCCATTGCGTAACCGCCAGCCAAAAACGCGAGCAGTTGCAGCACGGGTCTGGGCCTGTTCAGCATGAGTACCGTCATGCCGATCCGAAAAGGCTCGAGGCTGACGGCGACCGCCATCAACAGGACAGTGACGAGCATTGCCATTCTGCGGCGGCCCCGACCGGGCTTAGGCGTCCAAGCGGGCGAATCGGTGCTGGCTGTACTGCTCGACACAGGCGGCGCGCCGGATCTTGCCACTTGTAGTGGTGGGAATCGAGCCGGGCGGGACCAGAACGAGGTCCCCGACATTCACGCCGTGCGCATTGGAGATGGCGGAAGTGACGTCGGCTCTGACGGAGGCGAACCAACGCATCGCCTCCTCGTCGGCATCGCCGGGCTTCTTGACCTCGATGACGGTGACAAGTTTCTCGGTACTGTTCACCGGAACCGATATCGCCGCGACCCGGCCACCCGTGATCTCCTGGACCGTCGCCTCGATGTCTTCCGGGTAGTGGTTACGCCCACGGATGATGAGCAGATCCTTGATGCGCCCGACAATGAACAGCTCACCGGAATAGATGAAACCGAGGTCGCCGGTTCTCAGCCAGGGTCCGTCGGGAGTACCGGAGGACGGGTCGACGAGCGTTGCGCCGAAGCAGCTCTGCTCCTCCGGCGGTTTATTCCAGTAGCCCTCGGCCACGTTGGCGCCATGCACCCAGATCTCGCCGACCGACCCCGGCGGGCACTCGCGGTTCGTGTCGCCGTCGACGATTCGCAGTGTGGGCGATTGCGGCACGTCGTACTTCACCAGCGCGGCGCCCGTCCCCGCACAACGCCGCGCCTGACCCGCGGCCAGCTCGTCGAGGTCGAAATGAACCGTCGACGAGTCACCCCAGGTGCCATTCGCCACGAAGACGGTTGCCTCGGCCAAGCCATAGGAAGGACGCAGCATGTCGTCCCGAAAATTGAAGTGAGCAAATCGGTCGACGAAGCGATTCAAAGTGGCCGGCTCCACGCGTTCGGCGCCGCTGATGATGCCCAGCACGCCCGACAGGTCGAGCCCGGCCAGGTCGCTGTCACTGGTCTTGCGAGCCGCCAAGTCAAAGGCGAAGTTGGGCGCCGCCGACCAAGACGACGGATTCTCAGCCAGGGCGCGCATCCATCTGGCCGGCCTTTCCAGGAATGCAACCGGACTCATCAGCTCGCCGCGATAGCCGCCCAGGATTGGCGCGCACACCCCCAGCACCAAACCCATGTCGTGGTAAAAGGGCAACCACGACACAATCGTCATGTTCGTTGGAGCCTTGGCATGCGGTTGCCCGAAGAAGCCGCGCATCAACTGCTCGAAATTCACCTGAAGATTACGGTGCGAGACCGTCACGCCGGTAGGTGTGCGTGTCGAGCCCGAGCTGTACTGCAAGTACGCGAGGCTGGGCAAATCAGCTGTCGGGACGCTACTTCCGCCATCCACGTCCAGATTCATCGAATTGATTTCGATAATCTTGGGCACGTCTTCCATGCGCGTTTGATCGACGTATTCGGCCACATCTTCCGCGACTTCGGACGTCGTCAGGATGACCGAGGGCGACGTATCGGCAAGGACCGCCGTTACCCGCTCATGACTCGAACCCCGATGCGGCAGGGGCAGCGGAACCGCGATGAGCCCGGCCTGCATGGATCCCAGGAAGGCCGTGATGTAGTCGAGGCCCTGCGGGGCCAGGATTACCGCCCGGTCTCCGACCGAACCGCGCGGGCCGAGTTCTTGGGCCACATTGAGAGTTCGGCGGGCCACTTGCGACCAGGTGAGGCTCTCCGGAACGCCCGCCCGGTCGTCCTCGTAACGGGTGAATGTGTACGCCACGTCGTCGGGCCGCATGCTGGCACGTCCGTGCAACATGGAGAGAATCGTTGGCTGAGACATAGGCGCGTGGTCAGCCTGCGCCGTGGGACAACACGGACGTGGCGCCGCTGAGGATTTGCGAGAACGGGTCGGCGCCCCCGCCGAAGGTCGCCTGGTTGGCCGGCGCGGTAACTTCCGCTGGGTCGAAGCCGTGCACCGGGTCCACCTGGACCGGAGCGGTCGCTGGGTCGTCGTTTCGCGAGTAACCCGCGTTCACTCGGGGAATCAGGATTGCGTCCAGCTTGTTCAGCGTGTCCTCCGGTATCCCGATGTATTTCAGCGGCATGACCAGCGGAAGGTGCTGTTCGGGGACCATGATCGTGGTGTCTTTGGCGCCGCGAGAGTTGATCGTCGTCCTTATGTTCTGGGGGGGCACCATGCTCGGGTTGGTGAAGGCCACCGCGGTGTGACCCGTGGCGAGGCCCAGCAGCGTATTGGCAAGAGCGAACATGTTGTCCGGCCGGTCGGGGAAGTCCGCGATCGAGTCGTACGCGGCCACGAACCGGTTTGTGTCGTACTGGCTCTCATACGGCGGTGGCATGACGTAGTCGAGCGCGGGAACGACGCTGCCGACTCCGAACATGGCGGTCAGGAAGCTCTGACCGAAGGCGTGACGCCCGATCGGGTCGCCGAACGTCGCGAAGTTCAGTTTATCCGGCGGGGGAGCTGCCGGGTCGTTGGCCAGTCGGGCCTGCTCGCCGTCGACCACGAACCCGCCCTCGGACAAGCCGATCGCCGTGCCGGGGCGACCGGTTTTGATCGCCGCATCCAGGTTGTCCACTCCAGCGTCGACCGACTCGCCGACGCTGGGGCCGTCGAGCCCCAGGCCGGGGAACAGGTCATCGCCGACTTTGCCGATGCCCGGGAAGAGCCGCTCCAGCACGTGGCCCTGAACCTGGCCTGCGGGGTAGCGGACGATCTCCCGCTTCTGACCGGGGAACCATTGAGCACCCTCCTGGCGAATGTATTCGTCGTAAGGGATGCCAAGAACGTGAGCGCCGCCGAGGGCGAAGGCGGTTTGGTCCCCCGGCGCGTCGGGAGTCGGTGGACCTCCGATTGGCGTGTCGTCGGCCGTCGCGGTGATGACGCCGAAACATCCTGTGGCGCCGACGGTTACCAGCACCGTGACTCCTGCGAGTAGTTTCTTCATCCCTACTCCTGACCGCTTGAATCGTCTCGTAGTCTCACACACCTCATGTGCGCGCGCTAATTGGGTTGCGGCTCGGCGCGCCGCACCGGCGGCCGTCGTAGCCTCACTCGTGACGGCCACCAGTTCGCCGATCCCACCAGCGCAGCGATGGCGGGAACGGTGATGGTGCGTACCAGAAAGGTGTCCAGCAAAATCCCGGCACCGATCACGAAGCCGCCCTGCACCACGGTGCTGATGCTGGAAAACAACAGGCCGCACATGGAGGCGGCGAAGATAAGACCTGCCGCGGTGATCACACCGCCGGTGGAACCCAAAGTGCGAACGATGCCGTAACGCATGCTGTTTGGCGATTCATCACGCATCCGCGAAACAAGCAGCATGTTGTAGTCGGCTCCCACCGCGACCAATACCACGAACGCCAGCGGGGGCACACTCCAATGCAACTGCTGGCCGAGGAGGTACTGAAACACCAGCACGCCGATGCCCACCGCTGACAAGTACGAGATAACCACCGAAGCGACCAGATACAGCGGGGCGACGATCGCGCGTAGCAGCGCGATCAACGTGAGCAGCACCACGAGCAGGGTTGCCGCGATGATGAACCGGATGTCGTGTTGGTAGTAGTCGCGGGTGTCCTTGAGACCCACGGTGTATCCGGCCATCGATACGGTGGCGTCCGACAACGCGGTATTCGGTTGTGCTCCCCGAGCCGCCGCGGTGATCGCGTTGACCTGATCCATGGCCTCGGTGCTGAACGGATTGAGTTTCGTCTGAACCAAATACCGCACCGAGTGCCCGTCCGGCGAAATGAAGGCCTTGGCCGCCTTCTGGAACTCCTCCAAACCCAGCAGCTGCGGCGGGATGTTGAAGCCGGCCATTGCCGGTTGCGCCGCGTCCCGTTTCAGCGATAACAGGAACGCCGCTGACTCACTGAGTCCCGCACCGAGCTGTTTGACTTGGTCGACGAGTTGCGCCACCGCGTCGGCCACTTGGCGGCTTCCACCGGCGAGGCGGTTTGCGCCATCTTGCATGCTGTTCAAATTCGCTTGCAGGCCACCGGGTTTGTCCATCCCCATCGAGTGCATCACCTTGGTGAGCTTTCCCAATGCGGCCCGCACGCGGTCCGTCGACGCTTTGAGCGCCTTTTTGTCCTGGTAATCCTGCAGCTGATGGGCCAGATCGTTGATGGCGTCGAGGTCTGCCTGATCGCGCGAACCCACCAGCTGCTCAAATGTCCCGCGGGTGGTGCTGCACGATGGATCGGCGTCGCAGACCGGGTTACCCTGCAGCGCTGCCAGCACCGGGCCTATCCAGGCGAACACATTCTTGGCCGCCGAGAAATTCCAGCCCATGGCGTTGCTGAGTGAGTTGACGTGATCGACGAGCTGGGCCGCGATGTCGACCTGTTTGACCAGCGCATCGCCGGTGTACTGGCTCTTGGCCGATGAGAAGGCGCTTTGCAATTCCTCCAAGCTGGCCGCGAGCTGGCTGACCTGGCCGCGGACATCGCCGAGGCTGTTGGCCAGCGAGCCGGTCCCGGCGACCAGCCGGTTGAGGTCACCGGTGTGGTCGTTGATCTGGGTGGACCCGTCGGCCAGCAGGGCGCCGATCGCGCCCGCCTGATAAGTGGCCCTGAATTGTTCTGGCACATTGCCGGTGGGACGCGTAATGCCGCTGACCGCGGCGATATTCGGCAGTTGGCTGACTCGGTCCGCCATCTGTTCCAAGTCCGCAAGGGCCTTCGGCGTCCGGAGGTCATGCGGTGATTGGACGAGGATGTATTCGGGGATGGACTGATTCACCGGGAAATGACGATCCAGCGCGGCATACCCGATGGAACTCGGGGCCGACGAGCGCAGGGCCTTGCGGTCGTCGTAGTTGTAGCGCACCAGGCCAGCGCAGCTGGCCAGGATGACCAACACGAGCACACTGGCGAGCAGATTGACCTTGGGCCGGCGCACGATGCGTATGCCCGAACGCCGCCAGAACCGGGCGGTGAGTTCACGTCGTGGCTTGACCCAGCCGCGTGGCCCCGCGAGCACCAGAATTGCCGGCAGCAACGTCACCGCGGCCAGGAATGCCACGCCGATCCCGATCGCCGACGACGCTCCGACGGTTTTGAACACCCCCATTCGGGCAAAGCTGATGAGGAGAAACGTGATTCCGACGGTGGCGGCGGATGCGCCGATCACTTTTCCGATCGAGATCAATGCGCCCTTGACCGCCTGGTCGGAATCCGCGCCTGACCGCAAATAGTCGTGATAACGGCTGATGAGAAACACCGCGTAGTCCGTTCCGGCGCCGGCCATGATGGCGCTCAGAAACACGATGGACTGGTTGGAGACGCCCGAGCCCATCAGTTGGGAGTATCCCGCTACCACCGCCTGCGCGATCACCAGCGATGTCCCGATCGTCAGCAGTGGCAGCAGCATGGTGACCGCGCTGCGGTAGATCACCAACAGCACGATGAGCACCAGAACGGCGATCGCCAGCTCGATCGGAAGCCGGTCCCGATCGCCCGCGACGGTGAGGTCGGCGACGGTTGCCGCCGGGCCGGTGACGTTTGCCGTCAGGGACGTTCCCGCGACCGTGCGCGTGACGATGTCGCCGATCCGATTGAAAGCGGCGTACGACTGTGGGGTGCCCAGCTCGCCGGCAACGCCGACCGGCAGCACCCAAGCCTTGCGATCCTTACTGGTCACGACCGAGCGCAGGGGCGGCGTGCTGAGGAAATCCTGCACCATCACAACGTCGTGCGTGTCCTGGTGCAGCGCGTCCACCAGCTTGCGGTATGTGGCCTCGTCTGGGGGGGCAAGCCCCTTGTCGTCGGCCAGGACCACCAACAGAAGGTCTTCTGTACCCGATTCGTGAAACGCCTGGGTCATCTTGCGGGCGGTGGCGTTCGACGGTGCATCGCTGGGCAAGATAGCGAGCGGGTGCTTCTGGGCCATCTCGCCCAGGGATGGCAACGTCAGTGGAAGCGCGGCCGCAATCACGACCCAGAGCCCGACCACCACCCAGGGCCACCGCACCACGAAATCAGCCAACCGTCGCATATCGCCCTCGCTCCCGGTCGGCGCAGTCGTGTGCGCCCGCCGGCGACGCTCGCCGGCGCTGTGTCAAGCCGCGCGGATTCGTCATGTGTTCGACCGGAATTCGCGCTCCCAGAACGGCCCTAGCCATCGAGTGGCTCCACGCTACGCGACGCGCCCCCAGTGGCCGCTACCGGCGACCCGCCCGCATACCGACTTCATCGCCGCCAGGTAACGGGAAACCGATTTCTGGGCGACCGGGTTGTCGGGATGCATGATCGCCATTGCGGTGCCCTCACCGTACCGAAATGTATAGATGGTCAGTTGGTATGAATAGCGGCCGTCGGGATAGATGCCGATATTGTCCGCCAGGCCCAAGTCGGCCGCGGCGAGAATGGCGTTGAGTGGAGCGGCGCCGCCGTGGAAGAAGTTCGAGACCGGAAAGTTCGGCTGTGGCCAGCTCAACCACGGGGCTAATTCCAATACGCGGTAATACGGCACCCTCGCCATGTCCAGACTCGAATCGAAAGATGTCTGCGCCGCCCACGCGGCATCGCCGAACGAGGCCGCAGCAATGGGCACGGTGATCGGAATCAGGCCGGTAAACCATCCCTGGGTCATGAAATTGTCGGCGCCCGTCCGGGAGTCCCTGGGCGTGAGCCCGTGATACGTGAGCGCGCCCGTGAACTCGTGCTCGAGCAGGGCGAAGCATGCGAACAAGCCGCCGACGAAGCGTGCGCCTGCCGCCGTGCAGGCTGATTCGAACCGCTCCGTCTGTGCCGGGTCCATCAGGAGTTCAGAGGTCATGGCACTGCTGCTTGACTCCAACGGGTTACCCAGTGGGAGGGGGAATTCAGGGAAACCGCCATTGTTGTTTTCGGCGAAGTCAATCCAGGCGCGCACCTCGGGCGAATCCAGGGTCAAGCTTGACGTGTACTCGCGTTCGCGGGTGCAGAAGTCATCGAAGCTGCCGGCATCGGGAAGAACGAGGGCCTGACCGCCTCCGCTCAACGCCGTATACATTCCGTTGGCCTCCATCATCGTGGTGCCGATCAACGTCGCATCCCCGTGGACATGGTCCATGGCGGCAAAGAAGGTGAAATGGTCCTCGCTCTGGATGATCCCGAAGGTGAAGCAGCCCCACTCCAGTGGATTCGGTATGGCGACGACATGAGCGTGTATTTCCTCGACGGTCATCGGGCCGAAATTGACCGGCGCGAATTCGATATCAGCAGGATCGGCAGTGGTATGCCTGACGAATTCGCCGTTACCGGCATGCTCGAACCAACTGCGGAACGTGTCATGCCGGCGCAGGTAGGTGTTGACGGCGTGGTCCATGGCAGAGACATCGCACTTCCCGGGTACTTCACAGGTAGCGATGATCTGCCGGGAAAAGTTCAGCCCCGCGGCCGCCCGTTCACAGTAGTTACGAAGATGTTGGCCCTGCATGTAGCTGACCGGGACGGAGCTGACCGGCGCTTGTCGGACCTTTTCGCTGGCGGCCGCCGTCGGGTGCCATGAGGTGACCGAGCCCGGGGTCAACGTCCAATCATCGAGTGCGCCGATCGTAATCTTCCCGATGCGCAAAACGACGTCCTCCTCGGTTTGAACGGCTCAGTCCGACCACGTCGGCGACACCCAAGATAACCCTCGCGGCGATTGCCGTCGCAGGCATGCGCGGATCACCGCCTACACTCTCTGACGGATCCGGTGGGCCGTTGTTCGATCGAACGGCCGGGGAGGGACGCAGGCCGGCAGCCGCACGGGCTGTCGCTGCGCGGTGCGGGCGCTGCAACTGTAGTGCTGGTCTTTGGAGATGATCTTCGAGCGCGCAGCCGGCCACCCCGAGGGGCCCATCATGGCCGGCCAAGGAGGACAAGCGCATGGCATCTGTCGAAGGTCTGAATGAGCCGTCATCAGGTTTTGCGGTCGTCGGCTACGCGGCGCGTTTTCCGGGCGCCGCGGATGCGGACGAGTTCTGGGACGTGTTGCGGCACGGCCGGGACGCGATATCGGAGGTGCCGCAGGACCGGTGGGATGTGGACGAGTTCTTCGACCCGCAACCAGGGGCGCCGGGCAAGGTCGTGACCCGTCGTGCGGGTTTCGTCGACGACGTAACGGGTTTCGACGCGCCGTTTTTCGGTATGTCGGCGCGCGAGGTCAGGTTGATGGACCCCCAGCACCGGATCTTGCTGGAGATGGCGTGGCGCGCGGTGGAGCATGCGGGTATCGCACCCACGGCTCTGGCTAACACCAATACCGGTGTCTATGTCGGCTTGGCCACGCACGACTACCTCGGAATGGCATCCGACGAGCTGACTTACCCCGAGATCGAGGCCTACATGGCCATCGGGACGTCGAATGCCGCAGCCGCGGGCCGGATCAGCTACCGGTTGGGGCTGCAGGGCCCCGCGGTCGCCGTGGACACGGCGTGCAGCTCTTCGCTGGTGGCAATCCATCAGGCGTGTCAAGCGCTTCTGCTGGGCGAATGCGACCTCGCGCTGGCGGGCGGTGCGAACGTGCTGCTCACCCCGGCGACCATGATCACCTTCTCCAGCGCGCAGATGCTCGCGCCGGACGGCCGGTGCAAGACGTTCGACGCGGCCGCGGACGGCTATGTGCGCGGCGAGGGATGTGGCGTCATCGTGATCAAGCGTCTCGAGGACGCCATTCGCGACGGTGACCGGATTCGGGCCGTGATCCGCGGCAGCGCGATCAATCAGGACGGCGCATCGGGTGGGTTGACGGTGCCCAATGGCGTTGCCCAGCAAAGGGTCATCGCCGAGGCGCTGAAGCGCGCCGACCTCGAACCACGCGACGTCGGGTACCTGGAAGCGCACGGCACCGGTACGTCGTTGGGCGATCCCATTGAGGCGCAGGCCGCGGGTGCGGTGCTCGGCGCCGGACGCGACCCCGGACAGCCGCTGCTGATGGGTTCGGTGAAGACCAACATCGGGCACCTGGAAGCCGCCGCGGGCATCGCCGGCGTGATCAAAGTCATCCTCTCGCTCGAGAACGAGTTGCTGCCGCAGCACCTGCACTTTCAGAACCCGTCTCCCCACATTCCGTGGGACCGGCTTGCGGTGGAGGTCGTCAAGGACGCCACCGCCTGGGAACGCAACGGGCGGCCGCGCATTGCTGGAGTCAGCTCGTTCGGGTTTGCCGGGACGAACGCGCACGTCATCCTCGAGGAAGCGCCCGAGCAAGCGGTCCCCTCGGCTCCGGTCGAGCGACCCGGGAACCCACGGTTCAGCATCCTTCCGCTGTCGGCGCGAACGCCGGCCGCGCTGGTGCGGCTCGCCGATCAATATCGCAGCTGGTTGAGCGCCCACCCGGAGGCGACCCTGGCGGACGTGTGCTTCACCGCCGGGGCGGGGCGAGCGCACCTGGAACAGCGCGCCGCGTTGGTGGTCAATTCCAGGGAATCCGCCATCGAGCTACTCGGCGCGCTCGCGGACGACCGCCCGGCGCCCGGTCTGTTTCGCGGGGAATCTCGTGACGCGCCGAAGACGGCGTGGCTGTTCACCGGTCAAGGCAGCCAGTATCCCGGGATGGCCCGGGAGTTGTTCGACACCGAGCCGGTGTTCGCGCAGACGCTGAATCGTTGTGCTGCTGCGGTCGCCGATATTGTCGAAAAGCCGTTGCTGGACGTCATTTTCGATGTGGACGGCCCCGAGGGCGAAGCGACCCTGCAACAGACCACCTACGCCCAGCCCGCGTTGTTCGCGGTCGAGATGGGCCTGGCCCGACTCTGGCAGTCTTGGGGTTTCGAGCCAGACGTGGTGCTGGGTCACAGCGTCGGCCAATACTCGGCGGCCTGCGTCGCGGGCGTGTTCGGTCTCGAAGACGGCGCGCTGCTGATCGCCGAACGCGGGCGCCTCTTCGGCAGCCTGCCTGCCGGCGGCCGGATGGTCGCGATCTTCACCGCCGCCGATCGGGTCGAGCACCTGACCGACGAGTTTCCGAGCCTGTCCGTCGCCGCCTACAACGGCGCCAACACCGTATTGTCCGGACCCGCCGCGGATCTGGAGCGGGCGGTGGCCCAACTGGCGGGCGCCGGTGTCCGGTGTGACTGGCTGGACACCAGCCACGCGTTCCACTCGGCGCTGCTGGATCCGATCCTCGACGAATTCGAATCGTATGCGGGGCGGTTCGACTTCAAGGCGCCACAACGGATTTTGATCGACAATCGCTCCGGTGCCGCGCTCGGCCGGAGCGTGAAGCTCGATGGCGCCTATTGGCGCCGCCACGCGCGGCAACCGGTGGAATTCGCCAAGAGCGTGCGCACCCTGGCCGAACTGGGTTGCAAGGTATTGCTTGAGCTCGGCCCGCGCCCGGTGCTTACCGCCGCGGCCCTTGCCGCATGGCCTGACCCGGCCACCGCGCCGCGAGCAATCGCGTCTCTGCGCCGAAACACCGCCGACCACCGGCAGATCACCGAAGCGGTTGCCGACGCGTACATTTCGGGTCACCTGCCCGACTTCGACGCCTTGCGGCAACCGCACGCGCAAAAGCTCGACTTGCCCACCTACCCGTTCGAGCGCCGTCAATACTGGTTCCGCGACAATCGGGCGAACAACGGGAACGACACCCCGGATCGCGCCGGGCAACAACAGCATCGTGGCGAGCGCACCCGGACCGTCCGCCTTCTCGAGGACGGCCGAATCGAGGAGCTCGCGACTCTGCTCGACGGTGCGGGTGGCGATCATCAGACCTTGAATGTGCTGACCAAGCTTGCGGCGCAACACAACCAACAGCGCACGACCCGGTCTATCGCGGACGACCGATACGAGATCCGCTGGGACAAATCAGCTGCTGCAGTCTCCCGCGCAGAAGGGGCCGAGGGATCGAGCTGGATCGTCGTCGGGGATGACGCCGACGCGGTTCAGCCGTTGGTCGACATGCTGGTTTCACACAACCACCAGCACCGGATCGTGGGACTGCCGATGTCCGACGCAGACGAGGATCGGCTCGCAGACGCGTTCCGCGCTGCCGCACCTGAGGGTTCGACGCTTCGCATCGTGCATGTCGCGGCCCTGGAGGCCGCGACCACACCATCGATGCGCTCACTGCTGCGGATGCAGCACCGGATCCTCCGGGGAACCCGGCGGCTCTTTCGCGCCGCGGTCTTAGCTGAACTCCGGAGTCCTATCTGGGTCGTGACCCGCTGCGCACAGCGCGTCGTCGCCTCGGACACCGTGGCACCGCAGCAGAGCTGCCTGTGGGGATTCGGTCGTGCCGCGGCGCTGGAATTTCCGCACTTGTGGGGCGGCCTTGCCGATCTGGGCGCAGGTACCGCCGAGGAATGGTCTCAGCTCGTCAACCGGATCGCGACGCCCCCCGGCTCGGCGATCAGGGAAGACCAGCTCGCGCTGCGTGGTCAGGCGGTCTACGTTCCCCGGTTGGTTCGGCGCGCGGACCCGCCGGAAGGCACGACGCTCCAACTGCGCGACGACGCAACGTATTTAGTAACCGGTGGGCTGGGTGCGATCGGGCTGGAGATCGCCGGGTACCTGGCCGCCCACGGCGCGAGGAATCTGGTGCTGACCAGCCGGAGAGCGGCAAGCGCTGCTGCGCAACAGCGCATCGATGCCCTGCGAGAACAGCACGGCTGCCAAGTCCGCGTCGTCGCTGCCGATGTCGCCGATGCGCACGACGTCGCACGCCTGCTCGCAGGTGTGCAGGCGGAGCTGCCACCGTTGGCCGGCATCGTCCACGCTGCGGGCGAGATCGGTACCACCCCGCTGAGTCACCAGCAGGACGCAGAGGTCGATCGTGTATTCGCCGGCAAGGTCTGGGGTGCTTGGCATTTGAGCGAAGCGGCGGCTGACCTGACGCTCGACTTCTTCATCAGCACGTCCTCGATCGCCTCGGTGTGGGGCGGATTCGGCCAGACCGCCTACGGCGCGGCAAACGCCTTCCTCGACGGGCTGGCCTGGCGCCTGCGCGAGCAGGGCGTTCCCGGCTTCAGCGTCAATTTCGGTCCGTGGTCGGCGGGCATGGCCGACGCGCAATCTCGTGCGCGGCTGGATCAGCGCGGGGTCCGCACGTTGTCACCCGCCGATGCGCTCGCGGGTCTGGCCGACGTCCTCTCGCCCGTTGCGTCGCCTGGCCCCGTACAGGGAGTCGTGGCACGCATCGACTGGGCGCGCTTCTTGCCGCTCTACCAGCAGGCTGGTAGGCGGGCGTTGCTGGCGGAGTTGGAACGTGAGGTGCCTTCTCCTGAGCAAGCTTTGGCGCCGGCCGGGAAGACCCCGTTGGTCGAGCGGCTCACCGCCGCCCCGGTGCAGCAGCGCAAGAAACTTCTCACCGACTACCTGCGTGACGCGGTAGCGGAGGTGACGCGCGTCGACGCCGCGGAGATCCGCGAGGACGCGGGGTTCTTCGACCTCGGCATGGATTCGCTGATGGCTGTCGAATTGCGGCGCCGCATCGAACAAGGGGTGGGCAAGGAGATCCCGGCCACCCTGGCGATGGATCACCCGCGGCTGTCCGACGTGGCCGACTACCTGCTCGGGGACGTGCTTGAGCTCAGCGACCAGGCCAAGCCGACCCCACGACCGGCGTCATCGGTGGCGACGCGCACGGATGAACCCATCGCCGTCGTTGCGGTGTCGTGCCGTTTCCCGGGGGCACCCGACCCGGAAGCCTTCTGGGCGTTGCTGTTCGACGGGGTCGACGCAATCCGGGAGGTGCCGGAGGACCGATTCGACATCGACGAGTTCTACGACCCGGATCCGGAGACGCCGGGCAAGACCTACACACGGTTCGGCGGATTCCTCGACGAAATCGACGGATTCGATCCCGAATTCTTCGGCATCTCGCCGCGCGAGGCCGTCTGGATCGAGCCGCAGCAGCGGCTGATGCTCGAAACCGTATGGGAGGGTCTCGAAAGGGCCGGGTACGCGCCGGCGTCGTTGCGCGGCAGCCGAACCGGCATCTTCGCCGGCGTGGCCGCCAACGAGTACGCGCATCTGCTGTCGTCGGAGTCGATCGACAAGATCGAGCCCTACTTCATCACCGGCAATGCACTCAATGCCATCTCCGGTCGGGTTGCCTTCGCGCTGGGGCTCGAGGGCCCCGCCATGGCAGTCGACACCGCATGCAGCTCGGCGTTGGTGGCGGTCCATCAGGCCGTCCAGGCCTTGCGCTCCGGTGACTGCGACATGGCGTTGGCGGGCGGGGTGAACGTTCTGCTTTCACCGGTGACGGTCATCGCCGCCTCGCGCGCGCGGATGCTTTCCCCCGTCGGGCGATGCAAGACGTTCGACGCCTCCGCCGACGGTTACGTGCGCAGTGAAGGCTGCGGGATTCTCGTCCTCAAGCGGTTGAGCGACGCCGAGCGCGACGGTGACCGGATCTGCGCGGTCATTTCTGGCAGCGCGGTGAACCAAGACGGGGCCTCCAGTGGTTTGACGGTGCCCAACGGCGGTGCGCAGCAGCGGCTCATCGGGGCGGCACTGGCTCGCGCCGGTTGGGCCGGCGGTGACGTCGACTACCTCGAGGCGCATGGGACGGGCACGCCGCTGGGTGATCCGATCGAGGTGCAGGCGGCCGCGGCCGCCTACGGTGTCGGGCGTGATGCCGACCGGCCACTGCTGATGGGGTCGGTGAAAACGAACATCGGGCACACCGAGTCGGCTTCGGGTGCAGCGGGTTTGATCAAGGTCGTGTTGTCGTTGCAACACGGGGTCCTGCCGCAGAGCCTGCACTTCGAGCAGCCGTCCCCGCACATACCGTGGGATTCACTGCCCGTGCGGGTCGTGGATGAGGCCCTGCCGTGGCAGACCAACGGCAGGCCGCGGCGCGCCGGCGTGAGCTCCTTCGGATTCACCGGTACCAACGCGCACGTGCTGGTTGAGGAGGCTCCGACACGAGCTGCACCCGCCGGCGAAGGCCTCGACGACGACGTCGTGGCGAAGTCCGCGGAAGCTCAGCACGAACAGGTAAGGGTGCTGGCACTGTCCGCGCGGTCACCGGAAGCACTGGCGGCACTGGCGCTGCGTTACCAGAACTGGCTCAGCGACCACCCGGATGCGGACCTCTCCGAGGTGTGCCTTACCGCGGGAACGGGTCGTTCACACTTCGAACATCGCGCGGCGCTGGTCGTGGATTCTGTCGAGGGTGCGCGCGACGGCCTGGCCGAATTGGCCGAGAACCGGCTGCGGCCCGGTGTCGTTCGTGGCGAGCACGCACACCACCCGACGACGGCGTGGTTGTTCGCCGGCCAGGGCAGCCAGTATCCGGGGATGGCGCGTGAGTTGTTCCACGCCGAGCCCGTTTTCGCCGAAACCGTGACACGTTGTGCGGACGCGGTCAGCGACTTACTGCCGCATCCGTTGCTTCAAGTGCTGTTCGCCACCGATCGGGAAACCGGCGGCGAAGCCGGAGCGAGACTGAGGCACACGTCGTTTGCGCAGCCGGCGCTTTTCGCGGTCGAGATGGGTCTGGCCCGGCTGTGGCAGTCCTGGGGGATCGAGCCCGATGTGGTGCTGGGGCACAGCGTGGGTCAATACGCGGCCGCTTGTGTGGCAGGCGTGTTCGGTCTCGAGGACGGCGCCCGGCTGATGGCCGAGCGCGGCCGGATGTTCGGCAGCCTGCCCGACGGTGGGCAGATGGTAGCGGTGTTCGCCGATGCCAAACGCGTCGAGGACGTGGCCGGCGAATTCCCGCGCCTGTCGGTCGCCGCCTACAACGGGCCCAACACCGTGCTTTCGGGTCCGGGCGAAGATCTGGAATCGATCGTCGCCAAGTTCGGTGCGGAGGGGATCCGTTGCACCAAGCTGCAGACGAGTCACGCCTTCCACTCAGAACTGCTGGACCCGGTGCTCGATGAATTCGAGTCGTATGCAGCGCAATTGCCGGCCGCCGCCCCGACGATGCCGCTGGTCTGCAACCGGACCGGCGCCGTGCTCACCGCCCAGACGCCGCTCGACGCTCAATACTGGCGGCGGCATTCCCGCCAGCCGGTCCAGTTCGCCGAGAGCGTGCGCACGGTGGCGGCACTGGGCTGCTCGGTGTTGATGGAGATCGGACCGCAGCCCGTGCTGACCGCGGCCGCGGTGCAGGTCTGGCCGGAGCATTTGGCCGCGCCGCGGGCAATCGTCTCACTACGGAAAGGCGTCGGCGACCGGCGCCAGATCGCCGATGCCTTGGCCGCTGCGTACGTCGGCGGCCACCTCCCCAATTTCACTGCGGTGCATGGTCGGCCGCATCGCAGACTGGAATTGCCCACCTATCCGTTCCAGCGCCGCCGGTTCTGGCCCAAGACGTCCAGCATCTCGGTCGACGGTCCGGCGGTATCCGGAATCCTCGGAAATGTGAAAGACCTCGCCTCCGGCGATTCGGTCTACACCAGCAGGTTGTCCGTCAAGTCGCAGCCGTGGCTGTCCGACCACGTGATCTATGGCACCGTCGTTGTACCCGGAGCGACATATGCAGCGATGGCGCTGGCCGCAGTCGGCGTGCCGGCGCGAGTGAAGGACGTCTTCTTCTACGAGCCGATCATCCTGCCGGAGAAGAGTTCTCGCGAGGTGCAGCTGACCCTGCGTCCGCGGCAGGACGGTGGTGAATCCAAGTTCCAGGTGCATAGCCGCCCGTACGGTGAACGCGGTGTTGAGTGGTCCTTGAACGCTGAAGGCACCGTCGTGAGCGGCGCGGGCGACAACACCGACGAACCCGTTTCCGATGCGGCGGTCCCACTCGAAGAAGCGATCGAACGATCGAACCGCATGCGCCCGCAGGAGTTGTTCGAGACCTTCGCCGACTTGGAGTTGGCATGGGGGCCAACCTGGTCGGGTTCTCTGAAGTCACTGTGGCTCGGTGAGCGCGAGGCCATCGGCGACATCGTCATCGGTGAAGAACTCGCCGAACACCTTGGGGCCGAGCCGATGCACCCAGTGCTGATGGACCTGTGCACCGGAGTCGCCTTCCCGGCGTTCCCGGCACTTCTCGCAGCCGAACAAGGCGTCAACGATCTGTTCCTGCCATTGCGGTACGGGCAGGTGACGCTGCGGGAGAAGATGCCTCGACGGTTCTACTGCCGCGCACGGTGGCACGAGAGCGCGCTCGACAGCGAAACGCAGGTCTTCGACCTCGATTACGTCGATCGAGATGGCCGTCACTTGGGCGGGATTCGCGAGTTCACGGTCAAACGTGCACCGCGCGAGGCGCTTCTTCGTGGCCTCGGCGGCGATGCCACCCGGCTGCTCTACACCCTTGGTTGGCACGAGGTTGCACCGCCTGAGCCGACGGAAGACACCGAGAACGGCACCTGGTTGATCGCCGGATTCGACGAACTGGCAGCCAAGGTGCCCGGCTGCATTCCGTTCGACCGCACCACCGATCCGGAGCCCTTAGGGCAGCTACTCACTCAGGCGCACGAGCGTGGAGTGCCCGTCTCCGGCGTCGTCTGGCGCAGCAGGGGGCGCAATGGCGAAGAGTCGGGTGTTGACGCCGCCGCGCGCATCGAGACTGAAATCGCCAACCTGCTGAGCGCCGTGCACGCTTCGCAGGGCGGCGACGTGAAACTGCCCAACGGCCTGTGGATCGTCACCGAACGGGCGGTCGCGACCGAGTCCGGCGAACCGGTCGACCCGGTGCAGGCCGCGCTGTGGGGCTTCGGGCGGACCACGATCAACGAGGAACCGGCGCTGCGCTGCAAGCTGGTCGATTGCGACGGATCACCGGAGGCGGTTGTGGTGCTGGCCGGCCTGTTGGCCGGCCCGCCCGACGAACCGGAACTCGCGCTGCGGCAAGGAAAACTGCTGGCCTCCCGGCTCTTGCCGTGGGCGCGCAGCGGTCATCTGGCGGTGCCGCGTTCCACCGACTACGTCCTTGCGCCCACCGAACGCGGTGCGATCGACAACCTTCGGCTGACCGAGACGAACGTCCCACCGCCGGACGAGGGCTACGTGCAGGTCCGGGTGGAGGCGGCGGGCCTCAATTTCCGCGATGTGCTCAATGTGCTGGGCCTCTACCCGGGCGACCCCGGGCCGATCGGCGGGGACTTCGCCGGCGTCGTCACGCAGTCGGGTGGCGGCGTCAGCGGACTCGAGGTGGGCCAACGTGTCTACGGGTTCATGCAGGGCGCGTTCTCCAGCCGGTTCAACGTGCCGGCCCAGTTGTTGGCGCCGATTCCGGACGGAGTGAGTGCGGTCGACGCCGCCACGATCCCCGCCGCGGCGCTGACGGTCCGACTCGCGTTCGACTGGGCAGATCTGAAGCCCGGTGACCGAGTGCTCATCCACGCCGCCAGCGGTGGCGTGGGGCTGGCCGCCATCCAGCTTGCTCAGCAGCACGGTGCCGTCGTCTTCGCCACCGCCAGCACCTACAAGCGAGCGGCGCTACGCAAACTGGGTGTGAAGTACGTCTACGACTCACGCACAACCGATTTCGCTGACCAGATCCTCGCGGACACCGACGGCGCAGGTGTCGACGTGGTGCTCAACAGTTTGACCAACGAGGGCTTCATCGAAGCGACCGTACGGGCAACCGCCCGTAATGGCCGCTTCGCGGAGATCGCCAAGCGCGACATTTGGACTCCCGAACAGATGGCGGAAGCCCGTCCCGACATCGCGTATGAGATCGTCGCGCTGGACACGGTGACCTTCCAAGAGCCCGAGCGGATCCGATTTAGCAGCTGCGCCACCTCGGACTCGTCGCCGACATCGGCGGTGAAGACGTGGACGCGGCACCTGTAGCGCTCGGCGACCTCGTCAATCAGCCGTTGCGCGTCCGCATCGGGCACGCGCCGGCTGGTCAACACGAGGTCACCGGCGCCGCGCTGGGCCAGGAACGACGCCGTGTGCAGGCCGATGGCACCGAGCCCACCGGTGATCAGATAGCTTCGATCAACCCGCGGCTGAAGCGGATTCGGCATCTGCAGCACGATCTTGCCGATGTGCCGGGCTTGCTGCATGCGGCGAAACGCCGTCCTAGCCTCGGTCACCGGGTAGATCTCGGCGGGCAGTGGCGTCCAGTCGCCCTTGGCCAACCCGTCGGACACCTCGGTCAGCAACCCGCGGATCCGCTCGGGCTCTTGGAAGGTCACCGTGTCCAGCGCGACGATCTCATACGCGATGTCGGGACGGGCTTCCGC
>NZ_LZJI01000071.1 GCF_001667775.1 Mycobacterium sp. E1747 | reverse complement strand
GGCCGCTTCCTTATTGGCCTCTAGATTTTCCGCCCAAATATTGAGAGTCCGCTCGTAGTGCTCACGCAGTAATTGGACCTTTTCGACCGAGAATCCGGCGGGCTCAGCGAATTTGAAAATATCTTCCTGGGTCGGCAGCTGGCCACCCGGAAAAATCTCGGTGCCGATGAATCGCGCGAATTTCACATCGTTCATCGTCAGCTTGATGCCGAGTGCGGGCATCTGCTGCCATTGATAGGTCAAAATGGTGTGCAACAGCATCCGACCGTCATCGGGCAGGATGTGGTGGGCGCGTTCAAAAAACGCCGGCCACCGGTCGGCCTTGAACGCCTCGAAGGCGCCAATGCTGACGATCCGGTCGACCTTGTCTTCGAACTCCTCCCAGCCCTGCAGCCGCACTTCGACGCTGCGCTCGGTGGGGATGGCGGCCATTTTGGCCTTGCTGTAGGCAAACTGGTTGCGACTCAGCGTGATCCCGATGACGTTGACGTCATACTTCTCGATGGCCCGGCGCATGGTCGCGCCCCAGCCGCAGCCGATGTCCAGCAGCGTCATACCCGGTTCCAGCTTCAGCTTGCCCAGCGCCAGGTCGATCTTGGCGAGCTGCGCCTCTTCCAGGGTCATGTCGTCGCGCTCGAAGTAGGCGCAGCTGTACGTCTGGGTAGGGTCGAGGAACTTTGCACTGTTCCTAGACCCGACAATGGGCTATACGTGCGCTTATTTCGAACGCGAAGACATGACGCTCGAAGAGG
>NZ_LZJI01000070.1 GCF_001667775.1 Mycobacterium sp. E1747 | reverse complement strand
GCATCCCGCCACATTGGCGGCGATCTCCTGGTAAGTCTGGCCGGCGAGCACCAGGTCGGCCTCATCCGCCAGCGCCGTCAGCGTCTGGTTCATCTGCACCCAAGCCTGGGTGCTGATCTCCCACAGTTCGCGCGCCCACCTCGATCTCTCCCGAACTCGTCGGAAGGTGCCGAACCGGGACGTGAAAAAATTCCGGAACATGTCCAGCCAGGCCTGCGTCTCGGCTCCGTAGGGCACCGCGGTGAGCCCAGCCGATTCGGCGAAGCCAATCAAGTCGGGCGGGACCGCGATACGCACGTGGTGCCCTCGCCGCTGCAGTTCGGACCCGACCACAACCGACGGCTCGACATCACCTCGAGTTCCGTAGCTTGCCAGCACAAATCTCAGTGCGGGCGGTTCGACGTAGCCGCACGCCGCATCACGGTCAGTCACCTTGTCCCTTCCTACCATTTGCGGTAGTGCGAGAGCCTAGACATGAAGGCCGCAGGTGGCCAGCGGCGAGTATTCCTAAGAGCCTGAACAGCCGCGCGCATCCGGTTATGCTGCGGTCGTCTGAACCGGGGACGTTGCGCGGCCGCTCCAAATCCGACCATGCGCCAGGGGAACTGGAAGGGTGAAGATCCGCGATGAAATTTGTGCTGGCAAGCTACGGAACTCGAGGTGATGTCGAGCCGTCGGTTGTGGTCGGGTCCGAACTGCAGCGGCGAGGGCACCACGTGCGTATCGCGGTCCCGCCCGACTTGATTGGCTTCGCCGAATCGGCTGGGCTCACCGCGGTGCCCTACGGAGCCGAGACGCAGGCCTGGCTGGACATGTTCCGGAATTTTTTCACGTCCCGGTTCGGCACCTTCCGACGAGTTCGGGAGAGATCGAGGTGGGCGCGCGAACTGTGGGAGATCAGCACCCAGGCTTGGGTGCAGATGAACCAGACGCTGACGGCGCTGGCGGATGAGGCCGACCTGGTGCTCGCCGGCCAGACTTACCAGGAGATCGCCGCCAATGTGGCGGAATACCATGGTCTTCCGCTGGTGACGCTGCACCACGTCCCGATGCGACCCAACGGCCAAGCGGTGGCGATCTTGCCGGCGCCGGCCTCTCGCCTCGCGCTCGCGTTGCACGACTGGTTGTGGTGGCGCGC
>NZ_LZJI01000069.1 GCF_001667775.1 Mycobacterium sp. E1747 | reverse complement strand
GATCGCGCGGATCAGTTGGGAGGCTACCGGATCGGCGAGCTCACCGCCGCGCTGCGCGAGCTCGGCGTCGGCGAACCCCACTACCTGGGCGGCGCCGGGCGATGGCGCGATTCGGGCATGCCGGGCACGCCAGGACGGCGGCGCCAGCGGTTCGTCGACGCCGACGAGCGGGAGGCGGTCGGCGCGCTGGTCGACATCATCCGCGGGCACCGGCCGCACGTCGTGGTGACCTACGACCCGGGCGGCGGTTACGGCCACCCCGATCACGTCCACACCCATACGGTCACCGCGCGCGCCGTGGCCGCCGCGGCCTCCGACGGCTTCCCCGGCGAGCCGTGGACCGTGCCGAAGTTCTACTGGTCGGTGTTCGCCACCCGCGCCTTTCTGGCGGGCATACGTGCGCTGGACCCCGAGGATCTGCGGCCCGAGTGGACGATCCCCCCGGAGGAGGACTTCGGCTTCGGGTACGCCGACGCCGACATCGACGCCGTCGTCGAGCCCGCCGTTGCGGCGTGGGCGGCGAAGAGGGCGGCGCTGGCCGCGCACGCCACCCAGGTCGTCGTCGGACCGACCGGCCGGGCCTGCGCCCTGTCGAACAACATGGCGCTGCCGATCCTGGCGGACGAACACTACGTGCTGGCGGCCGGCACGGCGGGGGAGCGCGATGAGCGCGGCTGGGAGACGGACCTGCTTGCCGGGCTTGATTTGGGTGCGGTCGTCACGCGGTAGGCTTGCGAATCAGGCAGCCACGGAAGGATTTCGCATGGACCCCGACCTGGACCCTAATCAGCAGCATTGGCAGGACCGGCTCGACAGCCTGCAGTGGGTGATCGGCTCGTTACTCTCCAACCTCGACAGCGTTCCGACCTGACCGAAACGAAGCCGCGCGCCGTAGGTGTCGAAGACGTCGGCGCGACAGACCCCGCGATCCGTTTCGTTGTCCTGGCGCTGCTGGCCGTCGACGGGGTCCTCTCCGCACTGGCCGGGGCCCTGCTGCTGCCTTCCTACCTCGGGTCGATCCCGTTCCCCATCAGCGCACTGATTTCGGGACTGGTCAACGCCGCCCTGGTCTGGGCGGCCGGGCGGTGGACCACGTCGTCGCGGCTGGCCGCGCTGCCGCTGTGGACGTGGCTGCTCACGGTGGCGGTGATCAGCATGGGCGGCCCGGCAGACGACGTCATCCTGGGTGGCAGCGGCGTACTGGCCTATGGGGCGTTGCTGCTGATCGTGTTGGGGGCGGCGCCCCCGTTCTGGGTGCTGTGGCGGCGCGGCCACCGGGGTTGACGTTCGTGCGGGTCGCGGGCAGGGATGTCCCCGCTTGCCGGTGTGGGGCTGACGCTACTGTTGACTGTTGCGCAGAGGGGGCCCGCACGGGCCTGAAAGAGAAAATTTCACATGTTGGGACACGCGGATGAAATTCGATCGTGGGGAAGTTACACGAAGGTGCCGCTGACTCCGGGCGAGGAGCGTACCGCTCTTCCAAATCCTGTGGTTCCGCCAAAGACGAGCGCATCCGCGCTGCGGCGGGTGTTGCGCCGCGCCCGAGACGGCGTCGCGCTCAACGTCGACGAGGCGGCCGTCGCGATGACCGCCCGGGGTGACGACCTCGCGGACCTGTGCGCCAGCGCGGCGCGGGTGCGCGATGCGGGGCTGGCGTCGGCCGGCCGGCGCGGCCCCGGCGGCGGATTGCCGATCACGTATTCGCGCAAGGTGTTCATCCCCGTCACCCACCTGTGCCGCGACACGTGTCACTACTGCACGTTCGTCACGGTCCCTGGCAGGCTGCGCGCCCAGGGTGCGGGCATGTATCTCGAGCCCGACGAGATCCTCGACGTCGCCCGCTGCGGGGCCGAACTTGGTTGTAAGGAAGCGCTTTTCACCCTCGGTGACCGTCCCGAGGATCGGTGGCCGGAGGCGGTGCAGTGGCTCGGCGAACGGGGTTATGACTCCACGTTGTCCTACGTGCGGGCCATGGCGATCCGGGTGCTGGAAGAAACCGGGCTGCTGCCACACCTGAACCCCGGCGTGATGAGTTGGTCGGAGATGGCGCGGCTCAAGCCGGTGGCGCCGTCGATGGGCATGATGCTCGAGACCACCTCGCGACGGCTGTTCGAGACGAAAGGGCTTGCGCATTACGGCAGCCCGGACAAGGACCCCGCCGTCCGGCTGCGCACGCTGACCGACGCCGGCCGGTTGTCCATCCCGTTCACGACCGGCCTGCTGGTCGGCATCGGCGAGACGCTGACCGAACGGGCCGAGACCCTGCACGCGATCCGCAAGTCGCACAAGGAGTTCGGGCACGTTCAGGAAGTGATCGTGCAGAATTTCCGGGCCAAGGAGCACACCGCGATGGCCGACGTGCCCGACGCGGTCATCGACGACTACCTCGCGACGGTGGCGGTCACCCGGCTGGTGCTCGGCCCCGGCATGCGCATCCAGGCACCGCCCAACCTGGTGTCTCCCGACGAGTGCCTGGCGCTGGTCGGCGCCGGGGTCGATGACTGGGGCGGCGTCTCACCGCTCACGCCCGATCACGTCAACCCCGAGCGGCCGTGGCCCGCACTCGACGACCTCGCCGACATCACCGCCCAGGCCGGATACGAACTGGTTCAGCGGCTTACGGCCCAGCCCAAGTACGTCCAGGCGGGGGCCGCGTGGATCGACCCGCGGGTGCGCGGGCACGTGCTGGCGCTCGCCGACCCGGCGACCGGTCTGGCCCGCGACGTCAATCCGGTGGGGCTGCCCTGGCAGGAGCCCGACGACGTCGCGTCCGCGGGTCGCGTCGACCTCAACGCCGCCATCGACACCGAGGGCCGCGCCACCGAGGCCCGCAGCGATCTGGACAGCGCCTTCGGCGACTGGGAATCGATCCGCGCGCAGGTGGACGAACTGGCCGCACGCGCCCCCGAGCGGATCGACACCGATGTGCTTGCCGCGCTGCGGGCTGCGGAGCGCGATCCCGCAGGCTGCAGCGACAGCGAGTACCTGGCGCTGGCCACGGCCGACGGACCGGCGCTGGAAGCCGTTGCCGCCCTGGCTAATTCGCTGCGCCGCGACGCGGTGGGCGACGACGTGACGTTCGTGGTGAACCGCAACATCAACTTCACCAACATCTGCTACACCGGCTGCCGGTTCTGCGCCTTCGCGCAGCGCAAGGGCGACGCCGACGCCTATTCGTTGTCCACCGACGAGGTCGCCGACCGCGCCTGGGCGGCGCACGTCGAGGGCGCCACCGAGGTGTGCATGCAGGGCGGGATCGACCCGGAGTTACCGGTCACCGGCTACGCCGACCTGGTCCGCGCCGTCAAGGCGCGGGTGCCGTCGATGCACGTACATGCCTTCTCGCCCATGGAGATCGCCAACGGCGTCACCAAGAGCGGGCTCAGCGTGCGCGAGTGGCTGATCAGCTTGCGCGAGGCCGGGCTGGACACCATCCCGGGCACGGCCGCCGAGATCCTGGACGACGAGGTGCGCTGGGTGCTGACCAAGGGCAAGCTGCCGACCTCGGAGTGGATCGACATCGTGACCACCGCGCACGAGGTGGGCCTGCGGTCGTCGTCGACGATGATGTACGGGCACGTCGACAGCCCGCGGCACTGGGTCGCCCACCTCAACGTGCTGCGCGGCATCCAGGACCGCACCGGCGGGTTCACCGAGTTCGTGCCGCTGCCCTTCGTGCACCAGAGCTCGCCGTTGTACCTGGCGGGCGCGGCGCGTCCGGGACCCACCCACCGCGACAACCGCGCCGTGCACGCCTTGGCGCGAATCATGTTGCACGGCCGAATCTCCCAGATTCAGACCAGTTGGGTGAAGCTCGGCGTCGAGCGCACCCAGGTGATGCTCAACGGCGGCGCCAACGATCTGGGCGGCACGCTGATGGAGGAGACCATCTCGCGGATGGCCGGTTCGGAACACGGGTCGGCCAAGACGGTCGAGGAGCTGACCGAGATCGCCGAAGGGATCGGGCGCCCGGCGCGTCAACGCACCACCACCTACGCCCCGCGGGCCGCGTAGCGCCCAGACGAGGCGGGTATCTCGACGCCGTGAACCGACAGAGCGCCGACGACCGGTGAACCGACAGAGCGCCGACGACCGGCTCCGGAGTGGCGCTCGTGCGTGCGCGGCCTGCTCAGCGGTTACTGAACCCGGGGGTTCAGAAGTTGTTGCAGGTGACCGCGACCTGGTTGATGTCGTCGTAGTACTTCTGCGCCGACGGCATCGCCTGGATCTGCTGGGCCATCTGCTGGCGCTTCGGCGGCGGCGAGGCCAGGAAGCTGCGGATGTAGGACTGCGCCATGGGCGAGTTGTTCAGCTGAGCGGCGGCCGCCGGATCGGTGGCGTTGAGGGCCGCGATCACCTGTCCGTAGTTGCAGGTGGTGTTGATGATCGCGTCCGTCGGGTCCGCGGATGCGATCCCGGCGCCGGCGGTCAACGCCACCGCCGCGCTACCGATCGCGACGGTCAATTTGGTCAACGACAGCCTCATGTGTGGACACCTTCCCCGTTAATGCACCGCTATAAAGGCGACGACATCTCACCCATCGGTTGCCGTCTTCCGGTCGAGGTTACCAGGCGCCACGACCGTGCCTCCATCTCAACGGTTATCGCACAACCCCGCTGGGCTGCGACTATGCGCAGGTCGACGGCCCCCGGCCGATGTTCGCCCTTGGCGAAACGGGCCCCGGTCGCGGGCTCCGAGACTGACGGTCTTAAATCGGCGGTTTAACTGGCGTGCCAAGTGGTTGACGTGTATGTGCAACGTCTAGTATCAGTAACCGAAAGCTTTGTCTGGAGCGGCCGGAAGCACCGGGCGCGAGCCGAAGAGCAGCCCACACGAATTAGTACATGGAGGAGACGTCTGTGACCTACACGATCGCCGAGCCCTGTGTCGACATCAAAGACAAGGCATGTATCGAGGAGTGCCCGGTCGATTGCATCTACGAGGGCGCGCGGATGCTGTTCATCCACCCCGACGAGTGCGTCGACTGCGGGGCGTGCGAGCCGGTCTGCCCCGTCGAAGCGATCTACTACGAAGACGACGTGCCCGAGCAGTGGAGCCAGTACACCCAGATCAACGCCGACTTCTTCACCGAGCTGGGGTCGCCGGGCGGCGCCGCCAAGGTCGGCCTGACCGAGAATGACCCCCAGGTGGTCAAGGATTTGCCGCCGCAGGGTGAGGGCGACTGAGCGGGCCGGTGCTGGATAAGCCCGGGGTGAGGCCGCGCGCCGCACGCGGGCGAGTGTCGGCGTCCCTGCCGGAGTTCCCGTGGGACACGCTGGCCGACGCGAAGGCGCTTGCCGGCTCCCACCCCGACGGGATCGTCGACCTGTCCGTCGGAACCCCGGTCGACCCCGTCGCGCCGGTGATCCAAGAGGCGCTCGCCGCCGCCGGTTCCGCGTCCGGATACCCCGCCACCGCCGGCACCCCGCGACTGCGGGAGGCGGCTGTCGCCGCGTTGGCCCGCCGCTTCGGCATCACCGGGTTGAGCGAGGCCGCCGTCCTGCCGGTGATCGGCAGCAAGGAGCTGATCGCCTGGTTGCCGACGCTGCTGGGTCTGGGACCGGCGGACGTGATCGTGGTGCCCGAGCTGGCGTATCCGACCTACGACGTCGGGGCCCGGCTCGCCGGGGCGCCGGTGCTGCGCGCGGACTCGCTGACCCAGCTGGGCCCCCAGTCGCCGGCGCTGGTCTACCTGAACTCCCCGAGCAACCCGACCGGCCGCGTGCTGGGCGTCGACCACCTGCGCAAAGTGGTCGGCTGGGCGCGCGGGCGGGGCGCTGTGGTGGCCTCCGACGAGTGTTACCTGGGCCTGGGCTGGGAGGCCAAACCGCTGTCGATCCTGCATCCGTCCGTGTGCGACGGCGACCACAGCGGGCTGCTCGCGATCCACTCGCTGTCCAAGAGCTCGTCGCTGGCCGGTTACCGGGCCGGATTCGTCGCCGGTGACCCCGACCTGGTGGCCGAGCTGCTGGCCGTCCGCAAACACGCCGGGATGATGGTGCCCACACCGGTGCAGGCGGCCATGGTCGCGGCCCTGGACGACGACGCCCACGAGCGGGCGCAGCGGGAGCGGTACGAACGGCGGCGCGCGGCGTTGCTGCCGGCGCTGCGGGCGGCCGGATTCGCCGTCGACCACTCCGAAGCCGGCCTGTACCTGTGGGCCACGCGCGGCGAGTCGTGCGCCGACAGCGTCGGCTGGCTGGCGGGGCGCGGCATCCTGGTGGCGCCCGGACACTTCTACGGCCCGCGCGGCGCACAGCACGTGCGCGTCGCGTTGACGGCCACCGACGAGCGGATCGCCGCCGCGGTGCAGCGACTCGCCTAGCCGGCGCCGCCCGGCTCCCACCGAGACGGCGGCCAACGTGCACAATGCATCGGAGGTTGTTCGACCGCTCACGGTAAGGACGGTGGTTGTGGCCACTTCGGCCGGCAAGCTGCGCATTCCCCTTTCGCTCGGCGACATCGTCAAGCGTGTTTTTCTGGGCAAGCCGCTGATCACCGAGGACATCGCCTCCGAGAAGTTGTCGAATGGGGTTGCGCTGGGCGCGCTTTCGCCGGATGCGGTGTCATCGGTCGCCTATGGCCCGGAGCAGATCCTGATCGAGCTGCTGCCGCACGCCGGGCTGGCCGCGTTCCTGCTGCTGCTTCCCATCACCGGTGTCATCCTGCTGATCCTGGTGCTGGTGGCCGCGTCGTACCGGCAGGTGGTGATGGCCTACACCCGGGCGGGCGGCTCCTACATCGTCGCGCGCGACAACTTCGGGCCCCGGGTCGCCCAAATCGCCGCCGCCGCGCTACTGATCGACTACGTCGTCACCGTTGCCGTGCAGTCGGCGGCCGGGACGGTCGCGGTGGTGTCGGCGGTCCCCGCGCTGGGCCCGTACAGCCTCGAACTCACCGTCGGCGTGGTGCTTGCGATCTGCTACGCAAACCTGCGCGGTTTGAAGGAGGCGGGCCTGCCGTTCGCGGTGGCCACCTACTCCTTCATCGTGATGGTCGGCCTGACCATCGTGGTCGGTGTGGTTCGCGCAATCGCGGGGAACCTCCCGACCTACGATCCCGCGCACATGTCCGGAACCGTGCCGGTTCATCAGGGCAACGGGTTGGTGCTGGGCGCAACGATCCTGGTGCTGCTCCGCGCGTTCGCCAACGGAGGTTCGTCGCTGACGGGCGTCGAAGCCATCTCCAACACCGTCGACTACTTCCGAAAGCCTCAGGGCCGCAACGCCCGCCGCGTGCTCACCGCGATGGCCACCATCCTCGGCCTGCTGCTGGCCGGCGTGGCGTATCTGGCGCACGTCACCCACGCCACGCCGTACCTGACCGAGTATCCGTCGGTGCTGTCGCAGATCGGCCGTGCCGTCTTCGGCAACGGCGTGATCGGCGACGTGTTCTACATCCTGGTTCAGGCGGCAACCGCCGCCATCCTGTTCACCGGTGCGAACACCAGTTTCAACGGATTCCCCGCGCTGGCCAGCTTCGTCGCCGAGGACCGGTTCCTGCCGCGCCAACTCACCAAACGCGGTCATCGCCTGGTCTTTTCGAACGGCATCATCACCCTGACGGCGTTGTCGGTGCTGCTGCTGGCGGTGACCGGCGGCTCGGTCAACGCACTGGTCCCGTTCTACGCGATCGGTGTGTTCACGGGGTTCTCGATGGCCGGCTACGGGATGACCAAACACCACCTGACGCATCGCGAACCGGGATGGCGCCGCCGGCTGGCCATCAACCTGTCCGCGGCGGTCTTGTCCACCATCGTGGTGGGCATCTTCGCGGTGGCCAAATTCACCGAGGGTGCGTGGCTGGTGGTCGTGGTCTTCCCGCTGCTGGTGTTCATGCTGATGCGGCTCAACCGCGAATACCGCGCGGAGGCAGCGATTCTCGAGATGTTCCGCACCGACCGCCCGGAGTTGGTGAAGTACGCGCGGCACCGGGTGTTCGTTCTCGTCGACTCCGTCGACCTCGCGGTGATCGAAGCGCTGCGCTACGGCAGGGGATTGCGCGCCGACGAGCTGACCGCGGTGCACTTCATGGTCGACCCGGCCCACGCCGCACAACTGCGGAAGCGTTGGGATCACTTCGATCTGGACACCCCGCTGCGCGTGATCGACTGCCCGGACCGGCGGATCAGCCGGGCCGCGCAGCTTCTGGTGGCCAAGGCCCGCGACGAACAACCGCACACCAATGTCACCGTGTTGCTGCCGCGTCGCACATTTGCGCGGCTGTTGGGCCGCGTGTTGCATGATCGCACCGCGGACAAGATCTCCCGCGCGGTGAGCATGATTCCCGATGCGGCGGCGACGATCGTGCCCTACGACGTCGAATCGCGCATCAGGGAGGCCTACCCCGACACGTTCGAGCAGCGGATCGCGCAGGAGATCGACAAGCTCGAAGCGTGGGTGTCGCGGGGCGAGGACCAGAAGGTGGACTCCTACGAACACCCCGAGCGGCCGGCGTCGGTCATTCTGGTCGCCGGCCTGATTTCGGGCCAGCGGGCCACCGTCGAGGGACGGGTCAATCAGGTCGAGGACGTCACCGACCGCGGGCGGACCTCCCGACAGGTCGTCGTCGGGGACAACAGCGGGGAAATGACGATCACCTTCCGTCCCGGCCACGGCGGCGCCGACATTCAGCCCGGCCAGCTGCTGCGGATCACTGGGAAGGCGCGGCAGACGGGCAGCCGGCCCATCTCGATGGTCGACCCGACGTATCAGGTCATCGAGGATCCCGCGAAAGCGGTCGACTCCGGCGAGTCGGGGGACGACGGCGAAGTTTAGGGCATTCGGCTCACCGCGGTCGTAACCATCGGTGCCCGGGCCGGGGGCGCGTCCGCGCCCGCCCGCGAGTCGGCGCTCAAACCACGGCGCCCGGAGCCGGCCGAACGCCGCCCCGCCGTGGTGGCGGCGAACCCGAAAACTCCGGTAAATTGCCCCACTTAAGTAACCGACCGCTCGCAACCCGGTTTTATTGGTGGGCGATCTGGTGAAGGTCGTGGGCGGACTTCTACGAGATCGATGTTGAGGAGCCGAAAATGTCGAACAACATCACTTGGCACGAACACCACATCAGCCGCGACAGTCGGGAAAGGCTCAACGGGCACCGAGGCTGCGTCCTCTGGTTCACCGGGCTCAGCGGCAGTGGCAAAAGCACGGTGGCCAACACCGTCGAGCAGAAACTGTACGAGCGGGGCATCCGGAGCTATCTCCTGGACGGGGACAACGTCCGCTACGGGCTCAACGCCGGCCCGGACACCCTCGAGCCGCGCCACGGCGTGGCATTCGCCAAGAGGTTCGGCCTGGGCTTCTCCGCCGAAGACCGTGAGGAGAACATCCGGCGCATCGGTGCGGTTTCGAAGTTGTTCTGCGAGGCCGGTGTCATCGCCTTGACGGCATTCATCAGTCCCTACCGGCGCGACCGTGATGCGGTACGCGAAACGCTGCTCGAAGGCGACTTCCAGGAGATCTTCGTCGATACCCCCATCGAGATCTGCGAGAAGCGCGATCCCAAAGGGCTCTACAAGAAGGCCCGGGCCGGCGAGATCAAGGGATTCACCGGCATCGACGACCCGTACGAGGCTCCGGCGCAACCGGAATTGCGCCTCGAGGGCGGTGCCAAGGACGCGGACACGCTGGCCGAGGAGGTGATCGCGCACCTCGAGCAGGTCGGCGTCATCCCGGCGCTCGCCCGCAGCCAGGATGGGACTCTCGGGGTTTAGGAATCGGCACCGGCGGCGAAGACGTTCTCGAGGAGAGTGTCGGACTGCGAAGCGAGGGTCAGCGAATGAGCTATACGGGTCACAACGGCAAGCCGATCGTGGAGCGGGTGTCCACCGAAGGGGCGGTCGCCCGGTTTCAGGGCCTGGCGCGGGTGCCCATCTCCAAGGCGACCGCGCACGAGGTCATCAGCCTGTCCTACGGGTTCTTCACGCCGCTGACCGGTTTCATGGGCCGACAGGAGGTCGACACCACGCTGGACAAGTTGGCGCTGCCGGACGGGACGCTGTGGAGCATCCCGATCGTGTTCGACCTGTCCGCCGACGACATCGAGAGGCTGGGCGTCCGCGAGGGAGCCAGCGTGGTGCTGGAGTACCTCGACGTTCCCATCGCCATCCTGGACGTCACCGAGATCTACGAGTACGACCTGCAG
>NZ_LZJI01000068.1 GCF_001667775.1 Mycobacterium sp. E1747 | reverse complement strand
CCAGCCCGGCGCCGGCCGCGCAGGCCAACAACACCTCGCGGTCGCGCGGAGACAGCCGTCGGAGCCAGCCGGTCCCGACATCAGCGAGGGCGGCCGCGAATTGGCGCGGGGCCCCTTCCCGGCCCAGCGACGCCCCGGACCCCACGAGCAGCACCTGCAGCGCGGCGTCCAGGCTCCAGGCCAGCCGCGGTACCCGTTTGCGGCTAAAGATGGTTTCGGCCAGGGACGGCACATCCGTCCGCCTCCGCAAGAGCCACCACCCGATCGCCGCGAGCGCGCCGCCGACCATCGGCCCCACCGCGCGGCGCACCGGGCTGCTGGCAGCGACCCCGGCCAGCAGCGCGCCGAAGGAGTAGTTGTACGTGACGTGCTGGACGAAGCGCAGCACCACTGTCGTCGCCAATCCGGCCACCCCGGCCAGCAGCCCGACGATGACCACGGCACAGAAGAAGTCGACGTTGCGGCGGGCGGGCGGTCGAGCCACATCACGAATGTAGGGGTTAGCGCTTGGCGGCGCCGGTTCCGCCCTTCTGGGGCAGCGCCGCGGCGGCGGCCTCGCGTTCCTCCGGTGCGCCCCGCAGGCCGTGCCAGAACAGATTGATCATCAGTTCGGCCGCCTCGTCGGCGTCGATGTCGCCGGTGCTGAGCTGGTTGGCCATCGCCTCGCCCGCCCCCACCAGCGCCACGGCCATCATCTCGTGTTCGCGATCAGTCCGGGTGGTGCGGCTACCGGCCCGCACCAGCCCGGCGACCAGCTCGATGATTTGTTCTCGCCCCTCGCGCACCATGTGCGCGAACGCCTGGGAGCTGGTGGCCTGGGTGTACATCACGATCCACGACGCCCGGTTGGCGTCGATGTAGCGCATGAACGCCACGATCGTGTTGCGCAGCAAGTCTTTTGGGCTTTGGGTGAAGTCGATGTCGGCGCGCACCGCGTCGATGAACCGGCCCATCTCCCGGTTCAGGCAGGCACCGAACAGGTCCTCCTTGGAGCCGTAGTACAGGTACAGCATCGGCTTGGAGATCTGCGCCGCGGCGGCGATCGCATCCATCGAGGTCTCGTGGTAGCCGTTGACCGAAAACATCTGGACGGCGGCGTCGAGCATCTGCTGCTCGCGGACAGCGCGCGGTAACCGCTTGGTGCCACCCGCCATTGCTTACCTCTCTAGCCCGTCTATCCGACTCCAGGTTAAGCAACGCGAGGCGGCCGCACACACGGTAGTGGCCATGACGGCGACCCGCTTCGCGCGGCTTGGACGGTGCTTGCGATCACCGCTAGTGGCCGCAGGCTGGGCTACGGCCCTTCATCGTCGCCACCCGCCCTAGCGCGTCGTCGACCCGCTGCCCGGGCAGTTCGCCGGCGGCCACCGCCTTCTCCAGCCGGTCCAGGACCGCGGGCACCTCGTCGGTGGTGACCCAGAGCGCGACGTCGGTGCCGGCCTGCAGGGTGCGCAGCACCGCCTCGGCGACGCCGTACCGGTCGGAGATGGCGCCCATGCTGGACAGGTCGTCGGTGAACACCGGGCCGTTGAACGGCGGGGCACCGTAGCCGACGCCGTCGCGCAGCAGCCGCACCGCCGCCGGGCTCAGGCTCGCCGGGTCGTCACCGGTGAGCCCGGGCACCTGCAGGTGGCCCAGCATCACCGCGACCGGGGCGGCGGTCACCAGCGTCCGGTAGGGCACCAGGTCGACGCCCTGCAGTTCGCTCAGGGGGGGCGTCACCACGCCGCCGGTGTGCGAGTCCCCGGAGCCGTGCCCATGCCCGGGAAAGTGCTTGAGCACCGGCAGTAGGCCCGCGTCGCGCAGGCCTTGCGCGTACGCCCCGGCGTAGGCGGTGACCGTGCTGGGATCGCCGCCGAACGAGCGGTCCCCGATGACGCCCTCGGTGACGTCGGTGACGTCGACGACGGGGGCGAAGTCGATGGTGATGCCCAGGTCGCGCATCTTCTTGCCGCGATCGGCCGCCATGTCGTGGACCTGAGCGGGGGTCTGGGTCTGGGCCAGTTGCCGGGGCGACGGCGCCGAGCCGATCAGCGATCGCAACCGCGAGACTCGGCCACCCTCCTCGTCGACGCTCACTGCCAACGGCAGCGGCCCGGCCTTCGCCGCGATGTCGGCGAGCGGGCCCTTGAAGATCGACAGATCCGTCCAGCTCCCGATGAAGATGCCGCCGACGTGGTAACCGTTGACCACCGAGCGGGCGTCGTCGGCGTTCTTCACGCCCACCATCAGCAGCTGCGCCAGCTTGTCGCGGACCGGCAGCGTGGTGACGTCACCGCAGGCCGGCGGTGCGGGCGCGGCCGCGGGCTTGCTGACCGAGGTCGACGGGCCGGGCGGCCGGGCGGCGTGGTGGGCGCAGCCCGCCACCAAAGCCGACACGGAGGCGAGCACGGCCCCCGCGACGGTCATGGTGCGCGAGAATGACATCGGGCCATGTTTGCACGGCGGGGTCCCGGCCCCCGGGTCTGGGGAGCGGCGAGGTTTTCCCGTTCGGCCACGCGGGCATTCCTGGGCAGGTGCTAGCTGGGCTAGCGGGGGGCGAGATCAAGGAGCCAGCGATGACCGGTTTCACCCTGGCGGCCGCCGCCAGCATCGCGGTGGGTCTGACGATCGGGGTCACGACCACCCTCGGCGTCACGCCGGCCGTCGCCGACCACGGCGTGACCGGGGTGCGGGTCCGCCCCGCCGCGCTGATTCCGCTGGAACCCCACCTGGTGCAATACGGCGACCGGTGCTTTCACGGGCACTGTCTGCCCTGACGAGCGCTCAGGGGCGCCGGCCACGCTTCTGCTAGGTTGGCGCTAGGCCGCCGCTACGTTTCGAAGATCCTGTAAGGAGCCGTCGATGAACCGGATCATTGCGCCCGCCGCCGCGAGCGTGGTGGTGGGTCTGTTGCTCGGCGCGGCAGCGATCTTCGGCATCACGTTGATGGTGCAGCAGGACACGAAACCGCCACTCCCCGGGGGCGATCCGCAGTCGTCAGTGCTCAACCGGGTCGAGTACGGCAACCGTAGCTAGCCCGGTCACTCGGGCCGGCGCGCCGGCCGTGGATTCGCAGGCCGCGCGCGTGTCGCGCCGGTGGCTGTGGTTGGTCGGGGCGATCGCCCTGCTCCTGACCTTCGCCCAATCCCCGGGCCGGGTCTCCCCCGATACCAAGCTCGACCTCACCGCCAACCCGCTGCGCTTCCTGGCCCGGGCCACCAACCTGTGGAACAGCGAGCTGCCGTTCGGGCAGGCGCAGAACCAGGCCTACGGGTACCTGTTCCCGCACGGCACCTTCTTCGCGATGGGTCACCTGTTTTCGGTGCCCGGGTGGGTCACCCAGCGGCTGTGGTGGGCGCTGCTGCTCACCGTCGGCTTTTGGGGGCTGTTGCGGGTGGCCGAAGCGCTGGGCATCGGCAGCCCGGCGTCCCGGGTGATCGGCGCCGCCGCGTTCGCCCTGTCGCCGCGGGTGCTGACCACCCTGGGGTCCATCTCGTCGGAGACCTTGCCGATGATGCTGGCGCCGTGGGTGCTGCTGCCGACGATCCTGGCGCTGCGCGCGTCGGGCAACCGGTCGGTCCGGGCCCTCGCCGCGCAGGCCGGCCTGGCCGTCGCGTTGATGGGCGCGGTCAACGCGATCGCCACGCTGGCCGGCTGCCTGCCCGCGGTGATCTGGTGGGCCTGCCACCGCCCCAACCGGTTGTGGTGGCGCTACACCGGGTGGTGGTTGCTGGCGCTCTTCCTGGCGATGCTGTGGTGGGTGGTCGCGCTGGTGATGCTGCGGGCCATCAGCCCGCCCTTCCTGGACTTCATCGAATCCTCCGGTGTGACAACGCAATGGTCGTCGCTGACTGAGATCCTGCGCGGCACCGACAGCTGGACGCCGTACGTAGCGCCGACCGCGACAGCGGGCGCGCCGTTGGTGACCGGGTCGGCGGCCGTCCTGGCTACCTGTCTGGTCGCGGCGGCCGGGCTGGCGGGGCTGGCGAATCCGGCCATGCCGGCCCGCGGACGGTTGGTGACGATGCTGTTGACCGGGGTGGTGCTGATGGCCGCCGGCTACAGCGGGGGGCTCGGCTCGCCGGTGGCGCACACGGTGCAGGCGTTCCTGGACGCCGGCGGAGCGCCGCTGCGCAACGTGCACAAGCTGGGGTCGGTGGTCCGCATCCCGATCGTGCTGGGCATCGCGCAGGTGTTGGGCCGCATACCGCTCCCCGGTTGGGGGCCGGCCCCCGGGTGGCTGCGCGCGTTCGCCCACCCCGAGCGCGACAGGCGGGTGGCCGTCGCGATCGTCGTGCTGACGGCGCTGCTGGTGAGCACCT
>NZ_LZJI01000067.1 GCF_001667775.1 Mycobacterium sp. E1747 | reverse complement strand
AGCGTACTCCTCGACGACGCCGAGCTGTCGAAGCTGCTCGGCCAGTCCTTTGGAAGCAAGAACGAACTCCCGGGCCGGTTCGGCGGTCCCGAGGTGTTGCCGCCGGCCTTCGGCGCGGTCTCACCCGCCAATTGCGTCGGTGTCACCTCGATGATGGTCAAGGACGCCTACCGATCCGCCGACGTCAAGAATGCGGCCCGGGAGTTCGTTCTTGCTTCCAAAGGACTGGCCGAGCAGCTTCGACAGCTCGGCGTCGTCGAGGAGTACCTTTTTGACGGGTTGCCCGATGACCGGGTGGGGTTTCAGATTCGGCGCGGGCCGCGCGGTGCCGTCGACGGTGCAGCCGGTGGCGAGCGCGACGGCGATCAGGCCCGTGAGGATCATCCGGCGCGTCGACATCAGTTGGTACTCGAGACTTTTCGCAACATTGCCTGAACGACTTGGCTGGCCCGGGTCCCGGCCTGCGCGTGCGGCCCGACGGCGACTTTGACGTCAGCGATGACGTCGCCCGCGGTCCCCACTGCCCGCTCGTCCGGGGATGGCGGCGTGTGATGGTTGTCCCACGCGATGACGGTGGCGGAAAGTATCGGTCCGTCGACGCGGACGTCGGTCACCTTCGAGTACAACTCGGTGTTGCTTTGGTCGTGGGTGTACATGGTGACCGTGGTGTCCGTGCAGCGTTGCCATTGCTCGACGAACGACGCGAACAGCCGTTGCGCGTCCGACGTGGCCGCCAGCTCGATCGCCGCAGCCGATGCGCTGGACACCTGGATGCCGGAGCCATAGTTCCAGTAGCTCTGCGTCGCGACGCGGCGCACCGGTCCCTTTTCGTAGACGAGGCGCATCGCGGGATCGACGACCCCGAGGCATTCGACGGGAGCGGCGCCACCAGCGTCACGAATCCCGTTGGGCAGCACATCGATACCACCCACCAACGGCGGACTGTGGGGCGGGAGCTCGTTCCCGACGGCGGCGCTGATCTCGGCGTCGTCCGGCAGGATCTGTCCGAGCGGCAAGGCGGCTACGCCAAGCGGGCCGGTGTGCGTCGGGGTTCCGGCCACCGTCGTGACGCATCCCGTGCCGAGCAGGCCGAGACCGACAACACCGACGGCTCGCATCAGCTGCACGACTACTTCTTGCCTGACGAACTGGATTTGTCGCCGGCGGCATCCGTGGACAGCGCCGCCACGAATGCTTCCTGCGGCACGTCCACCCGTCCGATGGTCTTCATCCGCTTCTTGCCTTCCTTCTGCTTTTCCAGGAGTTTGCGTTTGCGGGTGATGTCGCCGCCGTAACACTTGGATAGCACGTCCTTGCGGATGGCCCGGATATTCTCGCGCGCAATGATTTTCGAACCGATGGCCGCCTGCACCGGCACCTCGAACTGCTGGCGCGGAATCAGCTCCTTGAGCTTGGTGGTCATCTTGTTGCCGTAGGCGAACGCCGAATCCTTGTGCACGATCGCACTGAACGCGTCGACGGCTTCGCCCTGCAACAGGATGTCGACCTTGACCAGTTCGGCCTCCTGCTCGCCGGCCTCCTCGTAGTCGAGGCTCGCGTAGCCGCGGGTGCGCGACTTCAGGGAATCGAAGAAGTCGAAGATGATCTCGCCGAGCGGCATCGTGTAACGCAACTCCACCCGTTCGGGCGACAGATAATCCATGCCCCCGAGCTCACCGCGCCGCGACTGGCACAGCTCCATGATCGTGCCGATGAATTCGCTGGGCGCGATGATCGTCGTCTTCACCACGGGCTCGTAGACCGTGCGCACCTTGCCCTCGGGCCAGTCCGACGGGTTGGTCACGACGATCTGTGCGTCGTCTTCTTTCACGACCCGGTAGACGACGTTCGGCGACGTCGAGATCAGGTCCAGGTCGAACTCGCGCTCCAGGCGTTCGCGGGTGATCTCCATGTGCAGCAGGCCGAGGAAGCCGCACCGAAAGCCGAAGCCCAGCGCCACCGACGTTTCCGGCTCGTAGGTCAGCGCCGCGTCGTTGAGCTGCAGCTTGTCCAGGGCATCACGCAAAACCGGGTAGTCGGAGCCGTCCACGGGATAGAGGCCCGAGTAGACCATCGGCTTGGGTTCGCGATATCCCGTCAGCGCCTCGGTGGCGCCGTGCCGGGCCGTCGTCACGGTGTCACCGACCTTGGACTGGCGGACGTCCTTCACACCCGTGATCAGGTAGCCGACCTCGCCCACCCCCAGCCCCGCGCTGGCCTTCGGTTCGGGCGAGACGATGCCCACCTCGAGCAGCTCGTGGGTGGCGCCGGTGGACATCATCAGGATGCGCTCCCGCGGGACGATCTTGCCGTCCATCACCCGGACGTAGGTCACCACGCCGCGGTAGATGTCGTAGACGGAGTCGAAGATCATCGCGCGGGTGGGCGCGTCGGCGTCGCCTTGCGGATGCGGCACCTCGCGCACGACGTGGTCGAGCAGGTCGGCGACGCCCTCACCGGTCTTGCCGGACACCCGCAGCACGTCGCCGGGCTCACAGCCGATGATGTGGGCGATCTCCCCCGCGTAGCGTTCCGGATCGGCGGCCGGCAGGTCGATCTTGTTGAGCACCGGGATGATGTGCAGGTCGCGGTCCAGCGCCAGGTACAGGTTCGCCAGCGTCTGCGCCTCGATGCCCTGGGCCGCGTCGACCAGCAGCACCGCGCCCTCGCACGCCTCCAGCGCCCGCGACACCTCGTAGGTGAAGTCGACGTGCCCCGGGGTGTCGATCAGATGCAGGACGTACTCTTCGTCACCGACCTTCCAGGGCAGCCGGACGTTCTGTGCCTTGATGGTGATCCCGCGCTCGCGCTCGATGTCCATCCGGTCCAGGTACTGCGCACGCATCGATCGCTCGTCGACGACGCCGGTGAGCTGAAGCATCCGGTCCGCCAGCGTGGACTTGCCGTGGTCGATGTGGGCGATGATGCAGAAGTTCCGAATCTGCGCCGGCGCGGTGAAGGTCTTGTCGGCGAAACTGCTGATGGGAATCTCCTGGTCTGGGCCCGCTGGAGGCCGCTTGAGCGGTGTGTCCAGGGTATCTGTGCGGGGCCGCCGGGACCTACTTGGATACATTCGCGCCCGACTGCGCGTGGTTATGCTGCGAATATGGCGTCCCCCCGGAAATCCCAGTGGAAGACGTTGCAGCGGTTCGCCCGCAATGCGGTCATCTACGCGCAGACCGCCCAGGTCGTCGCGCGGGAGCTTCAGCAGGCCGTGAAGATCACCGCAGACGTCATCGCCGCGGCCGCACCGCAACCGCCCGCCGTCACCGCGGGCCGCCCGGTGACCAACGCCAGCTTCCCCACCGCGCAGCGGGCGCGCAAGGTGGTCTACGCCCCTGACCTCGATGGCCGGGCCGATCCCGGCGAGATCGTCTGGACGTGGGTGGTCTACGAGGACGACCCCACCCGCGGCAAGGACCGGCCGGTCCTGGTGGTGGGCCGGGACCGCCGCGTGTTGCTGGGGCTGATGGTGTCCAGCCAGGAGCGCCACGCCGGTGATCGCGACTGGGTCGGGATCGGCTCGGGCGTGTGGGATCACGAGGGTCGGGAAAGCTGGGTCCGCCTGGACCGGGTGCTCGACGTGCCCGAGGAGGGCATTCGCCGCGAGGGCGCGATCCTGGATCGCGAAATCTTCGACGTTATCGCCGCCCGGCTGCGGGCGGACTACGCCTGGAGCTAGCCGCTCGCCGAACGTGTAACCAGGGCGGAAAAACTGCCGAATCTTCGCCGTGAGTGCACGTTCGGCGAATCGGCGGGTCGGCCCCGCCCGACGACGATGCGGGCCGCAACGCGGCCGGCTGAGGAGCCGGGCAATCAGCCCTGCCCGACGACGATGCGGGCCGCAACGCGGCCAGCTGAGAAGCCGGGCAATCAGCCCCGCCCGACGACGATGCGGGCCGCAACGCGGCCGGCTGAGGAGCCGGGCAATCAGCCCTGCGTGATGTAGGACTGCAGCTGCTGCTGCTCGGCCTCGAGTTCTTCCATCCGGGTCTTCACCACGTCACCGATGCTGACTATGCCGATCAGCTTCTTGCCGTCGAGCACCGGGACGTGCCGCACGCGGTTCTTCGTCATCAGCACGCTCAGCGAGTCGACGGTGTCGGCTTTCGTACAGGTGGCAACGGTTGCGGTCATGATCTTGGAGACCGGTCGCGACAGCACGCTGGCCCCGTGCGCGTGCAGCTGACGCACAACGTCGCGCTCGGAGACGATGCCGACGACACCCTCGTCGCCGACCACCACCATGGCACCGATGTTCTGCTCGGCGAGGCCCGCGAGCAGTTCTTTGACCGTCGCCTCGGGATTGATGGTCAGCACCGCCGCGCCCTTGTTCCGCAAGACGTCTGCAATCCGCATCAAGACCTCCAGCTGGTTGTGATCGGCTTCACACCAGGCTACGGCTAACTCGCGCGGTGCAAAAGCCACGGCGAGAACCCGTAGCCGATCCGTGCCCATGCCCTGACGTCGGCGTTCGACCCGGCGCGCGGAATCGGATCGCGCGATTGGGCCTCTGCGCAGGCGCGGGCCTTGCAAGATAAGGGCCATGATCGAGATCACGCTGCTGGGAACCGGAAGCCCGATCCCCGACCCCAACCGGGCCGGACCGTCGACTCTGGTGCGGGCCGGCGGACAGGTGTTTCTGGTGGACTGCGGGCGGGGCGTGTTGCAGCGCGCGGCGGCGGTCGGCGTGGGCGCGGCGGGTTTGTCGGCGCTGCTGATCACGCATCTGCACAGCGACCACATCGGAGACCTCGGCGATCTCCTGATCACCCGCTGGATCAGCACCTTCGCACCCGACCCCGCGCCGCTGCCGATCGTCGGACCGCCCGGGACCGCGGAAACGGTCGAGGCCACGCTGCACGCGTTCCACCACGACATCGAGTACCGGCTCGCCCACCACGCCGATTTGAACGCCCCGCCGGCGGTCGAGGTCCACGAATGCGCCGAGGGGGCGGTGTGGGACCGCGACGGCGTGTCGATCCGCGTCGCGCCGACCGATCACCGACCAGTAGCGCCGACCATCGGGTTCCGGGTCGACTACGGCACGGCGTCGGTGGTGCTCGCCGGGGACACAGTGCCCTGCGCGAGCCTTGACGAGCTGGCGAGCGGAGCCGGCGCGCTGGTGCACACCGTGATCCGCAAGGACATCGTCGGCAACATCCCGCAACAGCGGCTGCAGGACATCTGCGACTACCACTCGTCCGTCGAAGAAGCGGCGGAAACCGCCGCGCGCGCGGGCGTCGGGACCCTCGTCATGACGCACTACGTGCCGGCGCTGGTGCCGGGCCAAGAGGAACAGTGGCGCGCGCTCGCGGCCTCGCGGTTCGGCGGGCGCATCGAGCTCGGCGACGACCTGCATCGCGTCGAGATCGGCGACCCATAACTCCTCACTGCCGATGTCGTTGCGCCGCAACGGAAAACAGTGCCCCGGCCAGCACCAGCCAAGACAACGCCAGGCACCCGCGCGGCTAAGCCAGCCGAGTGATCTCTACTACGACGTCGAGATCGGTCGCGCCCTCACCGGAGTAAATGCCCTTGAGGGGCGGAACGTCGGTGTAGTCGCGGCCGGCACCCACGCTGACGTACTGCTCGGAGATCTCGGTCTCGTTGGTCGGGTCGTAGCTCCACCACCCTCCGGTCCACGCCGCAATCCACGCGTGGCTGCGCCCGTCGACCGTGTCGCCGACGACGGCGTGGTGCTTGGGGTGCAGGTAACCCGATACGTAGTGTGCCGGAATCCCCATGGCGCGCAACAACATCAGCGACAGGTGTACGAAGTCCTGGCAGACGCCAGTGCCCGCATTCAACGCGTCCAGCCCCGACGAGTGCACGCTGGTGGTGCCCGGCAGGTAATCCAGCTCGCCGCGCACCCAGTGCGCCGCGGCGGCGACGGCCTCGGCGGGCTGGTGCGATTTGGCGATCTTCTTGGCCACGGAGGCGACCTTTTTGCTCGCCGGGGTGTGCGCGGTGGGGCGCAGCATCTCGTCGTACCGATCGATCACCGCCTCGGAGCGCAGATCCTCCCAGCCGACGTCGGTCACCGCCGGTTCCGGCCGCTCGGTCTCGACCACCGAGGACGACGTCACGGTGAGATCGGTGTGCGGCGCGTGCAGATCGAAGGCCGTCACCGCGGTGCCCCAATAGTCGATGTAGCGGTAGGACCGGGTTGCCGGGATCGTCTCGACGCGATTGAGGATGACGTTCTGCCTGGTGTTCGACCGCGGAGTCAGCCGCGCCTCGTTGTAGGAGGCGGTCACCGCCGACTGGTAGGCGTATCCGGTGGTGTGCACCACCCGCAGCCGCCACATCAGGCGTCCCCCTGCCTGCTGACCAGCCGGCGGTCGGCGGCATCCGACCACGCCACCCAGGGAGTGACGTGAAAATACTGCACCGACAACGCTTCTCCGACGTCGCGACAGGTTCGCTGCAGGGCCGCCAAGCGGCTCTCCAACGACTCCAGGAGCACGCCGGGCTGCACGAACTCCAGCTCGCTGCGGGCCTGGCCGAGCAGCCGCTGCGCCTCGCCGGTGGCGCCGATGCGGCTCTGCCGGTTGCGCAGCAGTTCGTCGAGGTTGTGTTCGGCCAGCCGCAGCGAATAGAACACCGAACGCGGGAACAGCCGGTCGAGCAGCATGAACTCGACCACGCGGCCGGCGTCCAGCACACCGCGATAGGTGCGCAGGTAGGTGTCGTGCGCGCCGGCGGAGCGCAGCAACGTCACCCATGCCGGGGACGACGCGCTGTCCCCCACCCGCGAAAGCAACAGCCGAACCGTCATGTCGATCCGCTCGATCGCACGGCCCAGCACCATGAAGCGGTACCCGTCGTCGCGTGACAACGTCGAGTCGGCCAGCCCGGCGAACATCGCCGCCCGGCCCTCGATGTAGGACAGGAACTCATGGGGCCCAAGGCGTTTGGCGGCGCGCTCGCGTTCGGCCAGCGCATGGTAGGTGCCATTGAGGCACTCCCAGATCTCGCTGGACGTGACCTCCCGCGCCGACTTCGCGTTTTCCCGGGCCGCCGTGATCGCGTCGACGATCGACGAACCGCCCGATGCATTGGTGCTGAAGGCCACCAGGTCGGTCAATGACCAGACGTCCAGGTCGTGGCTCGGGGGATCGATGCCGAGCACCCGCAACAGGAGCCGAGACGCTTGGTCGGGGTCGACGCTGGAATCCTCAAGCAGCTGGTGCAGCACCACGTCGAGGATGCGGGCGGTGTCGTCGGCGCGCTCGACATAGCGACCGATCCAAAACAGAGCTTCAGCGTTGCGGGCCAGCATCAGCGCCTCTTTCGCCGCTGCTGTTGCTGAAGCTGCTGTTCCTGCGGCGACTCCTTGGTCAGCGACTGGGTCTGCGTCCGGCGCGGCGAGCCGTCGACCTCCGGGTCGGGCATCGATTCCGGCAGCGAGCGCACCACTTCCGCGGCGCCGAGCTCGTGGTCGCCGGCCGAGGTCCGCGTCGCCAACACCCAGGTGTCCTTCGAGCCACCGCCCTGGCTGGAGTTGACCACCCGCGAGCCCTCGACCAGGGCGACCCGGGTCAACCCGCCTGGCAGCACCCACACGTCGTCGCCGTCATTGACCGCGAACGGACGCAGGTCGACGTATCGGGGCGCGAGCGTGTTCCCGATCTGCGTCGGCACCGTCGAGAGCTCCATCATCGGCTGGGCGATCCAGCTGCGCGGATCGTCGCGAACCTTCTTGGCAACGGCGGCCAACTCCTTCTCGGAGGCCTCCGGCCCGAACACGATGCCGTAACCGCCGGACCCTTCGACCGGCTTGAGGACCAACTCGTCGATCCGGTCCAGCACCTCTTCGCGTTCGTCGTCGAGCCAGCACCGGTAGGTCTCGACGTTGGCCAGCAGCGGCTTCTCCCCCAGGTAGTACTCGATCATGGTCGGCACATAGGTGTAGACGAGCTTGTCGTCGCCGACACCGTTGCCGATGGCACTGGAGACCACGACGTTGCCGGCGCGTGCGGCGTTGACCAGGCCGGCCACGCCCAGCACCGAGTCGGCCCGGAACTGGAGCGGATCCAGGAAGGCGTCGTCGATGCGCCGGTAGATGACGTCGACCTGCACCTCCCCGTCGGTCGTGCGCATGTACACCTGGTTGTCCCGGCAGAACAGGTCGCGGCCTTCGACGAGCTCGACGCCCATCTGGCGGGCCAGCAGCGAGTGCTCGAAGTAGGCCGAGTTGTACACACCGGGGGTCAGCACCACCACCGTGGGGTCGGCCTCGTTGGTGGCCGCGGAATTGCGCAGGGCGCGCAGCAGGTGGGACGCGTAGTCGTCGACCGCACGCACCCGGTGGGTGGCGAACAGATTAGGGAAGACCCGCGCCATGGTCCGCCGGTTCTCCATGACGTACGACACCCCGGAGGGCGAGCGCAGGTTGTCCTCGAGGACGCGGAAGTTCCCCTTCTCGTCGCGAATCAGATCGATGCCGGCGACGTGGATGCGCACGCCGTTGGGCGGGACGATGCCCATCGCCTCGCGGTGGAAGTGCTCGCAGGAGGTGACCAGGCGGCGCGGGATGATGTCGTCGTTGAGGATCTCCTGGTCGCCGTAGATGTCGTCGAGATACATCTCGAGGGCTTTGACGCGCTGGATGATGCCGCGCTCCAGCCGGCTCCATTCGGCGGCCGAAATCACCCGCGGAACCAGGTCGAGCGGAAAGGGCCGCTCCTGACCCGACAGCGAGAACGTGATGCCCTGGTCGATGAACGCCCGGCCCAGCGCGTCGGCGCGCGCCTTGAGCTCCGAGGCGTCCGACGGGGCGAGCTCGGCGTGGATGCCCTTATAGGGCCCCCGCACGGCGCCGTGCGCATCGAACATCTCGTCGAACGCCATCGCGTAGACATCCGACGACCTGTTGTATCCGCCGAAAATGCGCTCGGTGCGCGCGGCGCGCAGACGCGCCCTGCTTTCTTCAAGCTGGCTCGGAAGACTCACGGTTTTAGATGCTGCCTCACATTGACGTTATGGCAGGCCACGGGTTCCCGTTTTGGGAGAAAACGTAACCGACTGATAACCTGGGCAGTCGCCGTGGTGGTATCCGGCGCCCAAGCAAACGTCGAATCGCAGAAGGAACTAAAGCGTGGCCAACATCAAGTCGCAGCAGAAGCGCAATCGCACCAACGAGCGCGCTCGACTGCGCAACAAGTCGGTGAAGTCGTCGCTTCGCACCGCCGTCCGCGCGTTCCGCGAGGCTGCCCACTCCGGCGACAAAGAGAAGGCCACCGAGTTGCTCGCGGCGACCACCCGCAAGCTGGACAAAGCGGCCAGCAAGGGCGTGATCCACAAGAATCAGGCGGCCAACAAGAAGTCGGCCCTGGCGCGCGCGCTCAACAAGCTCTGAGCCCCGCTCACCGGCTTCGGTTGGCCGCGAGCTCGGCCACCGTTCTGACCGCCGACTCCAGCGCGTAATCGGCGTCCGCCACGGCACCCTTGACGTTGGCGTTGAGCGTCGCCACCACCTTCATCGCCGCCGCCACGCTGTCGCGCGACCAATACCGGGCCTGCTTCTGGGCCTTCTGCACCCGCCACGGCGGCATGCCCAACTGCGACGCGAGCCGATAGGGGTCGCCCGACAGCGGCCCGACGCGCCCGATCGTGTGGATGGCTTCGGCCAGCGCGTCGGCCAGCACCACCAGCGGCTCACCACGCAGCATTGCCCAGCGCAGCGCCTCGGCGGCTCCCGCCACGTCGCCGGCCACCGCCTTGTCCGCGATGTCGAACCCCTTCACTTCGGCCTTGCCGCTGTGGTAGCGGCGGACCGCGGCGGCGTCGACGACGCCGCCGGTGTCGGCGACCAGCTGCGAGCAGGCCGCCGCCAGCTCCCGCACGTCGGAGCCGACCGCGTCCAGCATGGCGGTCACGGTCTCCTCATCGACCTTGACCCGCAGCGCGCGAAACTCCTTGCGGACGAAGTCGACCCGCTCGCTGGCCTTCGTGATCCGCGCGCACGGATGCACGATGGCGCCGAGCGATTGCAGCTCGGCGGCCAGCGCCTTGGCCCGCCCGCCGCCCGAGTGCACCACCACCAGCATCGTGCCGAGCGGGACGTCGGCCGCGGCGGAGGCGATCACCGCGGCGGCCTCCTTGCCCGCCTCTGCGGCCGCCTCGAGCACGACGATCCGCTCGTCGCCGAACAGCGATGGGCTCAGCAGCTCGGCGAGCTCGTAGGTGCTGACGTCGCCCGCCCGCATGCGGCTGACCGGCACGTCGTCTACGCCGGCCCGCTCGCGCGCCGACCGTAAGACGTCGGCCACTGCCCTGTCGACCAGCAGTTCCTCGTCCCCCAGGACCAGGTGCAACGGCGAATCCTCGCTCATCCCACGATGGTGTCACGACCGACCGACTAGGTCGCCCCGGGATCCAGCAGGGTGGACAACCACCAAGCCAGCGCGCAGACGACGGCCGCGACGCCGAGCCAGCGCCTTCCGCGCCGCCGGGCGGCCACCACGACGATCAGCACGGTCACCCCGGCGACCAGCAGCACCCCCGGCAGGCCGGACGGCACAGGCACCGTCGCCGCGGGCGCGCCGGCGGACCACCGGGCCACCCGCACCACCCACCACAGCTCGGGGCCGGTGAAACGGATCAACAACTGGGCGCCGGACGGCCACGGCACGCTCAAGACGGCCGCCGCGCTGCCCAGCACGGTGATCGGCGCTATCACGGGTGCCGCCGCGAGGTTGGCGGCGACCGCGACCAGGCTGAGCCGCCCCGAGATGCCGGCCACCAGCGGGGCGGTCACCACATGCGCCGCCGCGGCGATCGCCAGCGCGTCGGCCAGCGGTTTGGGGCAGCCTCTCCCCGTGAGGTGGCGCGACCAGCCCGGCGCGATGACGACCAGCGCGGCCGTCGCGGCCACCGACAGCGCGAAGCCCACGTCGACGGCCAGTTGTGGGGCCAACGCGAGCAAGCCGAGCACCGTTGCGCACAGTGCCGGGATGGCTTGGCGGCGGCGCGAACTCAGGATGCCGGCCAGGGCGACGGCGCCCATTACGGCGGCCCGCAGGACACTCGCCGTCGGTTGCACGACGAAGACGAACGCGGCAAGGGTCAGTCCGGCGAGGACGACGGCCGCCCGCGGTCCGATCACCCGCGCCGAGAACAGCACGGCCCCGCAGACGATGGTCACGTTGGCGCCCGACACCGCCATCAGGTGCGTCATGCTTGCCGCCCGAAAATCGCGGTCGGTCTCGGCAGTGACCGCCGAGGTGTCACCCAGGACCAGGGCGGGCAGCATCGCCGCCTGCTCGGCGGGCAGCGTGCCGCGCACCGCGGCGGCGAATCGACCGCGCACCGTGTGGGCCGCCCGCTGCACGACGCCCGCGGTGCCCATGCTCGGGCGGCCCGACGCGTTGAGGACGGCGACAGTGAGGTCACGGCGGGTCGGGCGCCCGATCCGCGCGGTGAACCGCACCGGCCGGCCCGCCATCAGCCCATCGGTATCCGATTCGAAATCCGCGGCGCGCGCGAAGACGACCACCCGGCCCGAGATCTGCTCGTCGCGCAGGCGCTGCAGCGTGGCCCGAAACATGAGCCGTCCGCGGCCCAACGACACGGGGCTTTCGCTAGGGGTGACCGTCACCGGGGCGGTGGTGCCGAACGCCGCGGTGATGGGGTGGCGCTCTACCGCTTCGGCGCGCAGCGCCACCGCCAAGCCGAATCCCGCACCGGTGACGCCGACCGCGACCAGTCCGGCGGCGACGGCCCGCCACCGACCGGCTCCGCCGGGTCGAGCCGCCGTGCGCCAGGCCAACGCACCGGCGACGGCGGCCAACACCACACCGCACGCCGCCACCACCCGGCCGATCGGCCACCAGATGCCGGCGGCCGTCACCACCCAGCAGGTAAGCGCGGCCGGCACCAGGCGCGCATCGAGGCGCGCCGCGCCCGATTCGATCGCACCCGGCCGGTTCACCGGTGTCAGACACGGACCAGGGCGCGCAGCTTCTCCAGGCGCGCCGGGCCGATCCCGTCGACATCGGCGAGCTGATCGACGCTGGTGAATTTGCCGTTGGCCTGCCGCCACGCGACGATCGCCGCGGCGGTGACCGGCCCCACGCCGGGCAGCGCGTCCAAGTCCTCCGCGGTGGCGGTGTTCAGGTCGAGTGCCTCACCGGTCTTCGGCTTGACCGACCCCGTCCCCGGCCGGGGCGGCTTCGACGTCGGCGTCGAACCGGTCGCCACCGAGCTGCCCAACGCCGTCGGCTGCCCGGGGCCAGGGGCCAGCCCGACAACGATCTGCTCGCCGTCGCCGAGCGGGCGCGCCATGTTCAATCCGACGGTGTCCGCCCCGTTCACCGCACCGCCCGCGGCCTGCAGCGCATCGGCGACCCGCGCGCCCGGCGCCAGGGTGACCAGACCGGGGCTGTGCACCAGGCCCACCACGCTCACCACCACGGGCCGGTCGGCGCCCGGACTGGGGTCGGCCGACGGCTTGGGGCCGGCGGTCGACGCCTTCTCCACCGGCGGCAGCTTGGCCGACATCACCGGCGCGGGCCGGTCGCGGAGCAGCGTGAACACCGTGACCAGCACGGCCAGCGCGGCCACGATCGCCAATCCGATGGCACCGGCCCGCCCCGGGTCCGCGCGCAGCCTGGCCATCCACCCGCGGTCCGCGGACGCATCGGGCAGCCACCGTGGCAGCAGCGAATTCGGGTCCTCGTCCGCCGCCTCCCCTGGTGACGTCGACTCCGCGCCGTCGGGCTCGGCGTCCGGTTCGGCACCGAGTCGCCGCTGGAGGCGCTCGGCGGGAAGTTCTGTCCGCATGCGCCGACCGTAGGTGCGCCGAGCGCCGAATCGGCCCCGCCGGGCGGCGCCCCGACCGACGGTTGTGGACGAAACCGAGGCTGTGCACAACCACTCCCCGCGGTGGGTTCAATATGGAACCAGGAACGCATTCCAGCACCGGGCATCCATCCGACGCTGGTAGCCACGTTCACCCCCGACGACAGGAGGCCGCCGTGCAACTGGCGCTCACACCGGAGGAAGCCGCGTTCCGCGACGAACTCCGCACCATTTACACCACGAAGATTCCCGAAGAGCTGCGCGAGCGGGTGCGCCAGGGCTCGGCGGAGGTGAACCACGAGGACATCCTCACCAGCCACAAGATCCTGCACGAGCACGGCCTTGCGGTGCCGAACTGGCCGGTCGAGTGGGGCGGCAAGGACTGGACGCCCACTCAGCACCAGATCTGGGCCGACGAGATGCAACTGGCGTGCGTCCCGGAGCCGCTGAACTTCAACACCAAGATGGTGGGCCCGGTGATCGCCGAATTCGGTTCGGAGGAAGTCAAACAGCGCTTCCTGCCGCCGACTGCCAGCCTCGACATCTGGTGGTGCCAGGGCTTCTCCGAGCCAGAGGCGGGTTCGGACCTGGCATCCCTGCGGACCACCGCGGTGCGGGACGGGGACAGCTACGTCGTCAACGGCCAGAAGACCTGGACCACGCTGGGTCAGTACGCGGACTGGATCTTTTGCCTGGTGCGCACCGACCCGCAGGCGCCCAAGCGACAGGCCGGCATCTCCTTCCTGCTGTTCGACATGAAGACGCCGGGTGTCACGCTGCGGCCCATCAAGACGATCGACGGCGGCCACGAGGTCAACGAGATCTTCTTTGAAGACGTCCGCGTACCGGCCAATCAGCTTGTTGGGGAAGAGAATAAGGGCTGGACGTACGCGAAGTTCCTGCTGGGCAACGAGCGCACCGGCATTGCGGGCGTGGGGCGGACCAAAGTGCGTCTCGCCGAGGTGAAGAAGCACGCCGCCGCCACCGGGGTGCTCGAAGATCCCTTGTTCGCGGCGCGGCTGGCCGAGGCCGAAAACGAGCTGCTGGCACTGGAACTCACCCAGTCGCGGGTGGTCACCGACTCCGCGAACGGACAACCCAACCCCGCGTCGTCGGTGCTCAAGCTGCGCGGCAGCCAGCTGCAACAGGTAGCCACCGAACTGCTCGTCGAGGTGGCCGGGCCGGACGCGCTGCCCACCGACGGTGAGGACATCTCGTCGCCGTCCTGGGCGCAGCGCAGCGCGCCGCACTACCTCAACTACCGCAAGACGTCGATCTACGGCGGCAGCAACGAAGTGCAACGCAACATCATCGCGTCCACCATCCTGGGATTGTGAGGCAGCCATGGACTTTCAGCTGAGCGACGAGCAAGGACTGCTCCGCGACACGACCCGCGAACTGCTGGCGCGCACCTACGACCCGGAAAGCCGCAACAAGGTCATCGACTCCGATCTCGGGTGGAGCCGTGAGGTGTGGAGTCAGCTCGCCGACACCGGCATCCTCGGCCTCGGCTTCGACCCCGACGAGTCGGGCCAGATCGAGATCGCGGTCGTGCTCACCGAGATCGGACGCCGGCTCGCACCGGAACCGGTCCTGCATGCCGCGCTCGGACCCGGCGCGCTGATCGCCGAGTTGGGCAGCGAACAGCAGAAGCAACTGCTCGACGAGGTCGCGGGTGGGCAACGGTTGCTGGCGTTCGCCCACCTGGAACCCGGCCAGCGCAAACCCTCCGCTGACGTGGCCACCAAGGCTGTGCGGCAAGGTGATTCGTGGGCGCTCAGCGGCCGGAAGAACCCGGTACTCGCCGGTGACTCCGCCGACACTCTGGTAGTCAGCGCCGCCCTGCCGGACGGCGGCACCGGCCTGTTTCTGGTCGATGCGGGGGCGGTGACCAGGCACCCGTACCCGACGTTCGACGGACAACGCGGCGCCCAGATCGATCTGGACTCCACCCCGGCCGAACCCTTGGGGGACGGCGGCGACGCAGCGCAAGCAATCCACGGCGCCGTCATCCGCATCCAGTCGGGACTGTGCGCCGAAGCGGTCGGGGCGATGGAGGAAGCGTTGCGACTGACCACCGATTACTTGAAGACCCGCAAGCAGTTCGGGGTCACGCTCAACAAATTCCAGGCACTCACCCAGCGGGCCGCCGACATGTACGTCTCGCTGGAACTGGCCCGCAGCATGAGCCTGTACGCCTCGATGTCGATCGCCGACGGTAACCTGGATCCGGTGATCGCCTCGCGCGCCAAGTTGCAGATCGGCCGCTCGGGCCGGCACATCGCCCAGGAATCGATCCAGCTGCACGGCGGAATCGGCGTGACCGCCGAATACCCGGTGGCCCACTATGCGGCGCGGCTCACCGCGATCGAACACACCCTGGGAACCTCCAGCGAACACCTGCACAATCTGGTCGACCACATCGGCGACTACGACTTGGCCCGGCTCTAGCCGATGGCAGCGCTGTCCGACAGAGTCGTTGAGTTCCTGTCAGCCGGCACCCGCACCGGCATGCTGGGGTACGTCGCCGCCGACGGCAGGCCGCTGGTGGCACCCGTGTGGTTCGTCGTCGACGACGGGCAGCTGGCGTTCAACACCGGCCATGACACATCGAAAGGCCGTGCCCTGCAGCGCGATCCGCGAGTGGTGATGTGTGTCGACGATCCCCATCCGCCGTACTCTTTCGTTCAGGTGCAGGGGGTGGCGACAGTGAGCGAGGATCCGGCCGACCTGCTCGACATCGCGACCCGGACCGGCGCGCGCTACATGGGTGCCGACCGTGCCGAAGAATTCGGCCGCCGCAACGCCGTTCCCGGCGAACTCGTGGTGCGGCTGCGTCCGACCAAGGTCATCGCCGGTTTCGACATCAGCGACTGACCGCCGCACATCAGCTCGGCTCGGGAGCCGCGACCGGTTCCGGGCTCGACTCTGACTCCGCATCGGGCAGCTGACCCACCAGGTATTCGGCGAGCCCCCCGATGGTCGGATAGTCGAACACCGCGGTCGCGTTGATCGTGAACTTGCCGCCGAACTGGCTGTGCAGCCGGTTGCGTAGCTCGATCGCCATCAGCGAATCCGTGCCCAGATCCAGGAACCGACTGCTTGCGGCCGGCGGTTGCGCCAGCCGTAAGAAGTTCTGCACCTCGCGCTGAAGGAATTCGGTCACGAAGCCGGCACGCTGCGGCACTGGTACCTCCATCAGCTGCTTGAGCAACTCACTGTCGCCGGTCACCTCCCCGATCGCACTCGGCAAGACCAGGTCGAGAATCGGTGGGCGCGAACCGCCCAACACCTTCGCGGCGCGCTGCCAATTGGCCTTGATGACGGTGGCCTGGCCGGTTCCATTGGCGACGATATCGGCGAGGGCGCCGAGCGCGGCCGACGGTTCCAGCGGAATCAGTCCCTGGGCACCGATATTGGCGGCCGCCGCCTCCGAGGACGCCATGCCGCCCTGGGCCCAGGGACCGAAGTTGACACCGGTCGCCGGCAGACCTCGCGCCCTTCTCCGCGCGACCAGCCCGTCGAGAAACGCGTTGGCCGTCGCATAGTTGGACTGGCCCGGTGAACCGAACAGGCTGGATACCGAGGAGGACACGATGAAGAAGTCCAGATCGTCGTCCTTGGTCAAGCTATCCAAATGCCAGGCGCCGAACGCCTTGGGCGCCAACGTTGTTCGGAATCGATCTAGGTTCTGCTGGGACAGCAGCGCATCGTCGAGCACGCCGGCCAGATGCACCACCCCGGCGAGCGGCGGCAACTCCGCGCGGATCCGATTTAGCAGCTGCGCCACCTCGGACTCGTCGCCGACATCGGCGGTGAAGACGTGGACGCGGCACCTGTAGCGCTCGGCGACCTCGTCAATCAGCCGTTGCGCGTCCGCATCGGGCACGCGCCGGCTGGTCAACACGAGGTCACCGGCGCCGCGCTGGGCCAGGAACGACGCCGTGTGCAGGCCGATGGCACCGAGCCCACCGGTGATCAGATAGCTTCGATCAACCCGCGGCTGAAGCGGATTCGGCATCTGCAGCACGATCTTGCCGATGTGCCGGGCTTGCTGCATGCGGCGAAACGCCGTCCTAGCCTCGGTCACCGGGTAGATCTCGGCGGGCAGTGGCGTCCAGTCGCCCTTGGCCAACCCGTCGGACACCTCGGTCAGCAACCCGCGGATCCGCTCGGGCTCTTGGAAGGTCACCGTGTCCAGCGCGACGATCTCATACGCGATGTCGGGACGGGCTTCCGC
>NZ_LZJI01000066.1 GCF_001667775.1 Mycobacterium sp. E1747 | reverse complement strand
AGCTGTTCACGGAATTTCAGCCCGATCAGGCAGGCTGTCGAGGTGTAGATGGTCAGCTCGGCGAAGAAGTCGAGCAGCTCGATCTCGCCCTCCTCGCCCCAGCCGGCGATCATCTTCTTGACTTCGCCCTCGATGGTGGCGGCGTGGCCCTTCATCTGCTCGCCGCGCAACGCCGAGTTGTGCAGCATCTCCTTGCGCCGTTCGGGGCTGGCGTCGAAGACGACACCCTTGCCGAAGATCGGCGTCATGAACGGATAGGCCTCGGCCTGGTCCAGATCCTCGTCCGCGGAGCGGAAGAAGAACTCGTTGGCGCCCGCCCCGGACAGCAGGATGACGTGCTTGTCGACCAGCTGGAACCAGCCCACGTCGCCGCATTCCTCCCGCACGCGCTTCATCAGACCGATTGGATCCGTGCGGAATTCCTCGAGGTGACCGTGCTCCTCCTCGCCGCCGGAAACCCGCGGCACGAGCGCGGTCTTCGCCGTGGTTGCATCAGCCATGTCCTGGCATCCCCTCTTCGCCTAACGCCAGCTTCTGGCGATCTTTCTTCTCGGCCAACGGGGCTTCGGGCTGAAGCTCCATGTTGGCGATGAACCCACCGCGCGGGGTCTCGGCGACGAACGTGATGGCGCGCGCGAGGTCCGCCGCGCGCAGAAAGTAGTCGTGGCGGGCCTGCCCCCACTTGGCCCAGTCCTCGAGCGCGGGCCCGATCTTCTCGGCCGGCAGGCTCCAGCCCATCGATGTCTTGGTCGGGCCGGGATGCACGATCGAGGCCCGCACGCCGGTGCCTTCGAGCTCCATCTGCAAGTTGGTGACCATTGCGACGAGCGCCGCCTTGGCAGCCCCGTAAGCGCCCATGTGCGGCCGCTGACGCAGGGCCACGTCTGAGCCGACGAAGATCAGGTCGCCGCGCTGCCGTTCGAGCATGCCCGGCAGCACGGCTGAGGCCAACCGGAAGGCGCCGACGAGGTGGATCTGTAGCTGCGACTCGAACTCGTCGCCTGCGATCTCGGCGAGCTTGCCGAAGTAGGTGTCACCCGCCCCCGCCACCAGCACCTCGATGTCACCGAGCGCGTCGGTAGACTGTGCGACAAAGGATTTCACTGAGTTTGGGTCCGTCACGTCCAGGTGGAACCCGACCGCCTCGCCGCCTTCGGCGTTGATCTTGCCGACGATGTCGTTGAGCTTCTCCACCCGGCGCGCGCCGAGCGCGACCGGGAAGCCGTGCGCCGCAAGTTCGATGGCGGTGGCCTCCCCGATACCGGAGGAGGCGCCGGCCACGATCGCCGGCCGTCGTTCGGGCAGAGGGTCAAAGCGGGGCATTCAGCGGACCTCCACGGTCATCGGTAGGTGAGCGAATCCGCGGACATTGCTCGAGTGAACGCGGACGGCGTTGGGCTCGTCCACCTCGTATCCGCGGATTCGCTTGAACAACTCGGCGAGCGCAACCCGGGCTTCCATCCGGGCCAGATGCGCGCCGAGGCAGAAGT
>NZ_LZJI01000065.1 GCF_001667775.1 Mycobacterium sp. E1747 | reverse complement strand
GCATGCTCATGCGAACGCCCTTGCCCCGGTTCAATATTCGGCTGCTGGCCAGGAAGAAGAGCATCCCGGTCGCGGGCTTGGCCACGTTGGGGGCGCTCTGCAGGATGCGGCCGCGCTTGCGCAGCACCTTGATCAGCCGGCGCCGCTCGCGCCACGTCGCGAAGGTGGACGGCAGCGCCCGCGACCGGAAGCGTTCACCGTCGAGTTTGTCGATGGCCGCATCCATCCCCGACATGCCGAGCACCCCGGCGTCGAGCGCTTCGTCGAGCAGGCTCGCCATCCGCTCCACTTCGGCGTCGGTGGGCCGGACGGCGGCGTCGGTGGCCCGGTCGAGACCCATCACCGCGGCCCGCAGGTCCGAATGGCCAAGCAGTGAGCCGATATTCGGCCCGAGTGGCAGGGCGTCGATCGCCTTGATGTATTCCGCCGCGCAGGACCAGCTCTTGTTCTGCAAAGCGCCGTAGACGTATTCGCGGGGCACGGCCTCCACGCGGCTGAACAGGTCGGCGGCGTCCTCGGAGTTGGCGTAGACGGTGGACAGCGAGCAGTTCCCCAGCAACACGGTGGTGACACCGTGGCGCACGGACTCCCGCAGGCCCGGGTCCAGCAACACCTCGGCGTCATAGTGCGTGTGCACGTCGATGAAGCCGGGCACGACCCACTTGCCCGCCGCGTCGATCACGTCGGGGCAACCCGTTTCGTCCAGTGGGCCGTCGGACACCGTGGCCACCACGCCGTCGCGGATGCCCAGCGTGCGGGCCTGCGGTGCACGGCCGGTGCCGTCGAACCACAGCCCGTCGCGAATGATCACGTCGTACGCCACTTTTGCCTCCAGTCGTCGTGGTGAAACAGACCGTAACATAGATAGCAAGCGCTCGCAATCTTTTTTGGAGATCGGTGCGCGCTCCCCTGACCAGGGTCGAAGCGGCTCAGCTTGTCGGCGGGCAGGGCCAATGGATCGGGAACCGGCACAGCCGGCGGCGCGTCGGCCACCGGAATTCGCCACCGGGGCGGGGAAGGCGCGGGCTACGCCGAGGGGCGAAACACCCTGCCGCGCAATATCACCAGGTCCGGGCGGCGCAGGACGGCCGGGCCCGAGCGCGGGTCGTCCGAAAAGCACACCAGGTCCGCGGACGCGCCGTGCTCGAGGCCGGGGCGGCCCAACCAGCGGCGGGCGTCCCAGCATGCCGCGCCCAACGCCTCACCTCCGGTCATCCCGATGCCCTTGAGCGCCTCGACCTCGTCGGCAATGCGCCCGGGAGCGACCATGGTGCCCGCGTCACTGCCGGCGTAGATCGGCACGCCGGCGTCGCGGGCCGCGGCGAGCCGGCCTGGGCCGCGGGCATGCAGGTCACGCATGTGGGCGGCGTAGGCCGGGTACTTCGCGGCGGCGGCGTCGGCGATGCCGGGAAAGTTCTCGACGATGTTGACCAGCGTGGGAACCAGGACGGTGCCGCGCTCCACCATCAGCTCGATGGTGTCGTCGGTGAGGCCGGTGCCGTGCTCGATGCAGTCGATGCCGGCGTTGATCAGGCCGGGCAGCGCGTCCTCGCTGAAGACGTGCGCGGTGACGCGGGCGCCGTGCGCGTGCGCGGTCTCGATGGCGGCCTTGAGCACGTCGTCAGACCACAACGGGGCGAGGTCGCCGACGCGGCGATCGATCCAGTCGCCGACCAGCTTGATCCACCCGTCCCCGCGGCGCGCCTCCTCGGCGACCGCCGCGGGCAGCTGCGACTCGTCTTCCAACTCGCGGGAGAAGCCCGCCGCGTAGCGCTTGGGCCTGGCCAAATGTTTCCCGGCCCGGATGATGCGGGGCAGGTCGTCGTGGTCGTCGAGGGTACGGGTGTCCGTGGGTGAGCCGCAGTCTCGCAACAGCAGCGCACCGACGTCACGTTCGATCTCGGCTTGGGCAATCGCGTCGTCGAGCGGGATCTCCCCGCGCTCACCGAGGCCGACATGACAGTGGGCGTCGACCAGGCCGGGCAGAATCCAGCCGCCGTCGAAGACGGTGTCGGCGCCGGCGACCGGTTCGGTGCTGATGCGGCCGTCGACGATCCACAGCTCGGTCGGGGCTTCCTCCGGGAGCCCGACACCACGCACGTGCAGGCGCACGGCGGGCTAGTTCTTGCCCGGGAACTTGAGCTTGGACAGGTCGAAGTCCGCCAGCCCGGGCGGCAGCTCGTTGAGGCCCTCGGGCATCTGCGACAGGTCGGGGAACCCGGCCGGCATGCCCGGCATCCCGGCGCCGAGTGGGTTGCGCACCTTGGGCGGAGTGGGGCCGCGTCCGCCCTTCTTGCCCTTCTTGCCTTTGCCGCCCTTGGCCTTTCGCGTCGCCGATTTGCGGCCCATGCCGGGGATGCCCATGCCGCCGAGCATCGACGACATCATCTTGCGGGCCTCGAAGAAACGGTCGACCAGCTGGTTGACGTCGGAGACCGAGACGCCGGACCCGTTGGCGATGCGCAGCCGCCGAGAGGCGTTGATGATCTTCGGGTCGGCCCGTTCAGCGGGCGTCATGCCGCGGATGATGGCCTGCAGGCGGTCGAGTTGCTTGTCGTCGACCTGGGCCAGCGCTTCTTTCATCTGCCCGGCCCCGGGCAACATGCCCAGCAGGTTGCCGATCGGACCCATCTTGCGGATGGCGAGCATCTGCTCCAGGAAGTCCTCGAGCGTCAGCTCGCCGGTGCCGATCTTGGCGGCGGCGGCTTCGGCCTGCTCGGCGTCGAAGACCTGCTCGGCCTGTTCGATCAGGCTCAGCACGTCGCCCATGCCCAAGATGCGGCTGGCCATCCGGTCCGGGTGGAAGACGTCGAAGTCCTCCAGCTTCTCGCCGGTGGAGGCGAAAAGGATTGGGACGCCGGTCACCTCGCGGACCGACAACGCCGCGCCACCGCGGGCGTCGCCGTCGAGCTTGGTCAGCACGACGCCGGTGAAGCCGACGCCCTCGCGGAAGGCCTCCGCGGTGGTGACGGCGTCCTGCCCGATCATCGCGTCGAGCACGAACAGGACCTCGTCGGGGTTGACGGCGTCGCGGATGGCCGCGGCCTGGGCCATCAGCTCCTCGTCGATGCCCAGGCGCCCCGCGGTGTCGACGATCACGACGTCGTGGTGCTTGGCCCGGGCTTCGGCGAGACCGGCAGCGGCCACCGCGACCGGGTCGCCGGGCCCCGATTCGGGGGACTCGCCGGGATGGGGAGCGAACACCGGGACGCCGGCGCGCTGGCCGACGACTTGCAGCTGGTTCACCGCGGCCGGCCGCTGCAGGTCGCAGGCCACCAGCAGCGGGGTATGCCCCTGACCGCGCAGCCAGGCGGCCAGCTTGCCGGCCAGCGAGGTCTTACCCGAACCCTGCAGACCGGCGAGCATCACCACCGTCGGCGGCGTCTTGGCGAAGGCCAGTTGGCGGGTCTCGCCCCCCAGGATGCCGATGAGCTCTTCGTTGACGATCTTGACGACCTGCTGCGCCGGGTTGAGCGCACCGGAAACCTCGGCGCCCCTGGCGCGGTCCTTGATCCGGGTGACGAACGCCCGCACCACCGGCAACGACACGTCGGCTTCCAGCAGCGCCAGCCGGATCTCGCGGGTGGTGGCCTCGATGTCGGCGTCGGTCAGGCGACCCTTTCCGCGCAGCCCTGCCAGGGCACCGGTCAACCGGTCGGAGAGCGATTCAAACACCCCGCCAGCCTAGTGGTTGCGCGAGTCCACCACGCTGCGGGCGCTTTCGTAGCGCGAGTGTGCGGCTGGGCGCACACTCGGCGTTCGAATGTGCGGCTAGCCGGGCGCTCGGCGCTTTGGAAGGGCTTGACGGCTCGCCGGCAGCGAAGAAAAGTCAGCTCATGCTCGAGGTGATCGACAAAGGATCTTGCACGCGCGACCATCCGGTGCCGCTGCTCTTCGTGCACGGCGGCTGGCACGGCGCGTGGTGCTGGGAGCACTTCCTGGACTTTTTCGCCGAGGCGGGCTACCGCGCGGTGGCGGTGAGCCTGCGCGGGCACGGCGGCAGTCCGACGGCGAAGCCACTGCACAAGGTTTCCATCGTCGACTACATCGAGGACGTCGGTTCGGTGGCCGACGAACTCGGCGGCGGGCCGGTGCTGATCGGCCATTCGCTGGGCGGCTTCGTCATCCAGCGCTACCTCGAAGAGCGCAGCGCGCCGGCGGCCGTGCTGGTGGGCTCCGTGCCGCCGCAGGGCGTGCTCACCTTGGCGTTGCGGGTCTGGCGCCGCCGGCCGTCGATGACCATGGAAGCCTGGAGCGATCGCACGCTGCTGAAATTCCTCGCCACCCCGGCGCTGGCCCGCGAGTACCTGTTCTGCGCCGACACGCCGGAGGCCATCGTCGAATCCTGCAGGCAACGCGCCGGAGCCGAGAGCGTCCGGGCCGCCATGACCGATCCGGTGCTCCGCCGCGTCCGAACCCGGCGGGTGAGAACCCCCATCCTGGTCCTGGGCGCCGAATACGACGGGTTCGTCAGCATCGGCGAGGTGCGCGCGACGGCGCGCGCATACCGGACCGAGCCGCATTTCTTCCCGATGGGACACAACATGATGCTCGAGCCCGGCTGGCCTGACGTCGCCGAACGCATCCGCGGGTGGCTGGCGGCGCGCGACCTGGCGGGCCGGGCGCCCTAACCCCGCACGAGTCGTTACCGCGCCGAAAAGCGTTGGCGTGCTAGATTTCACAGCCATCACCTAATCAGGCTGACCACACCGAAACTACGACCTCCGGGGGGAAATGTCCGTGCAACCGGTCGCTCGCACGGAGACCTCCGTCGACGACAGCGGCGGCCGGGCGCTGCGCGGATGGCAGCGCAGGGCGCTGGTCAAATACCTGGCCGGCCAACCGCGGGATTTCCTGGCCGTGGCGACCCCCGGATCCGGGAAGACGACGTTCGCGTTGCGGGTGGCGGCCGAACTGCTGGGCCAGCGCGCCGTCGAGCAGATCACCGTCGTGGTGCCCACCGAGCACCTCAAGGTGCAGTGGGCGCAGGCCGCGGCGCGGCACGGCATCGCGCTGGATCCCAGGTTCTCCAACTCCAACGCCCAGATGTCGGGCGAATACCACGGCGTGATGGTCACCTACGCACAGGTCGCCGCGCACCCGACGCTGCACCGGGTGCGCACCGAGCAGCGCAAGACGCTGGTCGTCTTCGACGAGATCCACCACGGCGGCGATGCCAAGACGTGGGGTGACGCCATCCGCGAGGCCTTCGGCGATGCCACCCGCCGGCTCGCCCTGACGGGCACGCCATTTCGCAGCGACGACAGCCCCATCCCGTTCGTGGACTACGAATCCGGAGCCGACGGGGTGCGGCGTTCGCGGGCCGACCACACCTACGGCTATGCGGAGGCCCTCGCCGACGGGGTGGTCCGGCCGGTGGTGTTCTTGGCCTACTCCGGGGAGGCGCGCTGGCGGGACAGCGCCGGCGAGGAGCACGCCGCGCGGCTGGGCGAGCCACTGACCGCCGAGCACACGGCGCGGGCCTGGCGCACGGCGCTCGACCCGGCCGGCGAATGGATGCCCGCGGTGATCGCGGCCGCCGACCAAAGGCTGCGCCAGAAACGCGAGCATGTGCCCGACGCCGGCGGCATGATCATCGCCTCCGACCGCACGGCGGCCCGCGCGTACGCCGCCCTGCTGACGAGGCTGACCGCGGAGGCGCCGACGGTGGTGCTGTCCGACGACCCCGGGTCGTCCGCCCGCATCAGCGAATTCGCCGCCGGCACCAGCCGGTGGCTGGTCGCGGTGCGAATGGTTTCCGAGGGCGTCGACGTCCCGCGGCTCTCGGTCGGCATCTACGCCACCAGCGCGTCTACGCCGCTGTTCTTCGCGCAGGCCATCGGCCGGTTCGTGCGGTCGCGCCGCGCCGGGGAGACGGCGAGCATCTTTCTGCCCTCGGTGCCCAACCTGCTGCAGCTCGCCAGCGAGCTGGAGGCCCAACGCAACCACGTGCTCGGCGAGCCGCATCGCCCGGCCGAGGACCCCCTCGACGGTGACCCGGCCACCAGGACGCAGACCGAGAAAACCGAAACCGACAACGGCTTCACCTCGTTGGGCGCCGACGCGGAGCTGGACCAGGTCATCTTCGACGGGTCGTCGTTCGGCACCGCCGCCCCGGCCGGCAGCGATGAGGAGGCCGACTACCTGGGCATCCCGGGCCTCCTCGACGCCGAGCAGATGCGCGCACTGCTGCACCGCCGCCAGGACGAGCAGCTGCAGCGACGGGCGGCGCAGGGCGCGCCGGCCGCGGTATCCGCGGCCCCCACGTTGCACGGCCAGCTACGTGACCTGCGCCGCGAGCTGAACTCCCTCGTGTCGGCCACCCACCACCGCACCGGCAAGCCGCACGGCTGGATTCACAGCGAACTTCGCCGTCGTTGCGGGGGGCCGCCGATCGCCGCGGCGACCCGCGAACAGATCCAGGCCCGGATCGAGGCCTTGCGGCGCCTCAACGCCGAGCACTCCTGAGGCGCTGGACGCCTCTAGTCCCCGACCGGCTCTTGAAGCACTTCGACCGCGGGGCCACCCAACACGGCGAGCAGATGTTCCTCGATCACGGCTCGCGCGTCGTGCTCGGCGTCCGCCGGCACCGACACGCAGAAGACGTCCGCCGCCGTCGAGCCGAACGTGTTGACCTTGGCCCAGACGATGTCCGCCCCGGCCTGTTCCAGTGCGCGGGTCAGCAGCGCCAGCAGCCCCAGCCGATCCATGGCGCGGACTTCGAAGACCAACTGGCCGGCGGTCGCCGCGTCGAGCCACAGGATGCGCGGCGGTGCGGTCGATCGGGTGACGGGCACCCCGGCCTGAATCTCCCCGGCCCGCGCGGTCGCTGCGCTGATCGCGTCGCTGTCCCGCTTTTCCAGCGTACCGAGGATGTCGAGGTCACCGGCCAGGGCTCCGTTGAATTGTTGTCGCAGCAAACCCGATTCGGGCGGCGAGCCGAACACCGGCGACACGACGAACTCGACGATCGCGACGCCCTCGTCAATGTTGGCCAACGCCGAATGGATTCGCAGCGAGTTCAGGGCCAGCACCGCAGCGGCTTTCGAGACGAGCCCCCGCTGGTTGGGCGCGATCATCACCGCGGTCAGGCGCTCGCGCTCATTGGGCTTGATCTCCACGTGCACACCCCGGTCGGCCGCCAGCGAAAGATAGTGCGGTGCAACCGGTTCCGCCTCGGGAAGCCGCTCTCCCGCCATCACCAACCGGCAGCGGCGGACCAAGTCTTCGATCAGAGACGCCTTCCAGTCGCTCCATACCCCTGGCCCGGTGGCCTTGGAGTCGGCCTCCGCCAGCGCGTGCAGGAGCTCGAGCAGGTGCGGGTCGCCCTCTAGGGCGGCGGCCACCGCCTGGATGATCTCGGGGTCGTTGAGGTCACTTCGGGTGGCCGTCACGGGCAGCAGCAGATGATGGCGGACCATGCCCGCGAGCGTGGCGGTGTCCTCGTCGGAGAGGCCCAGCCTGTTGGCGATGGGGATGGCCAGTTCGGCGCCGAGCACGCAGTGGTCGGTACCGCGCCCCTTGCCGATGTCATGCAGCAGCGCGCCGAGCGCGAGCAGGTCCGAGCGCGCCACCCGCGTGGTGAGCGGCGCGGCGTTGACCGCGGTTTCGACGATGTGCCGGTCGACGGTCCACTTGTGCGAGACGTCGCGCGGCGGCAGGTCGCGCACCGCATCCCATTCCGGAAAGAGGCGTCCCCACAACCCGGTGCGGTCCAGCGACTCGATCGTGTCGATCGCCGTGGGCCCGGCCAAGAGCACCACCAGCAGGTCATCCAGCGCCTCCCGCGGCCATGGCGACGGCAGGTCCGGAGCGCTGTCGGCCAGCCGTTTGAGGGTGCCTGCGGCGATGGGCAGGCCGGTGCCCGCCGACGCGGCCGCCACCCGCAGCACCAACCCGGGGTCGGTCTGGGGTTGGGCGTCGCGGGCGAGCACCACCTCGCCGTCGTATTCGACCACGCCCTCGTCCAGCGGTCGCCGCCTGGGGCGCCGCACCAAAGCCGTCAGCCCGCGCCGGGGCAGCGCGTTCTGCGCGGTTCGCAACCCGGTCTCGGCGTGGTAGGCGATGGTACGACTGGCGCTGGACAGCAAGCGCGACAACGCAAATCGATCGCCGACGCCCAACGCGGCGCTCACCTCGTCGGCGAACTGCGCCAGTAGTTGGTCGCGTCCGCGCCCGGATACCAGATGCAGTTCGGTGCGCACGTCGAGCATCGTCAGATACGCGGCGTCCAGCGATCCGCCCGGCGCGTCCGGATGGCCCATACCGTGGCGGTCGATGAGCTGCGCGACGCCGAGCGCGTCAAGCAGCTGGACGTCGCGCAGGCCGCCGCGACCCGATTTGAGGTCGGGCTCGGCCCGCTGTGCGATCCGCCAACACCGTTGCCAGCGTTGGTATGTCATGGCGACGAGCTCGTCCATGCGGGATCGAATGGCGCTGCGCCACTGGCGTCGCGCCCCGTCGATCAGTTCCGCCGACAATCGCTCGTCGCCGGCGATGTGGCGCGCGTCCAGCATGCCCAACGCCGCGACCAGGTCGCTGTTGGCGACGCCCAGGGCCCCCGACACCGTCCGCACGCTGTGGTCGAGCCGAACGTTGGCGTCCCACAACGGGTACCACAACCCGTCGGCGACCCGCTGCAACACCTCGTCAGACTTGTTGTCGTGCAACAACATCAAATCGAGATCGGAATACGGCAGCAGTTCGCGGCGCCCCAACCCGCCGACCCCGACGATGGCGAAACCGCTGTCGTCGGTGATGCAGATCTCGTCGGCCTTGGCCGCCAGCCACGATTCGTGTAGTTCGAGCCAGGCCTTGCGCAGCTCCGCCGGAGCCAGCTCGCGGCCCTCCGACAGCAGTCGGCGCCGCGAGGCAGCCAAATCGACTGCCCCGCTGGCGCTTCCTGTCCCCGCTTCAGATGACCGGTCGGGGGGGCTTGTCATGCCCTCCCGGCCCGTCCGGCCTGGTTCAGCGATACGCGGCCACGGTCAGAGGGCATCGGTTCCGCGTTCACCCGTGCGCACTCGCACAATGGTTTCCACGGGCGTGACCCAGACCTTGCCGTCACCGATCTTGCCGGTGCGCGCCGCCCGGACGATGCTGTCCACGACCTTGTCCACGATGGAATCGTCGACCACGACCTCGATTCGCACCTTCGGCACGAAATCCACCGAGTACTCAGCACCCCGGTACACCTCGGTGTGGCCCTTCTGCCGCCCGTACCCTTGGATTTCGCTGACCGTCATCCCCAGGACGCCCGCGTCCTCGAGGCTGGTCTTCACGTCATCGAGGGTGAACGGCTTCACGATTGCGGTGACTAGCTTCATGCCTGCTCTGCCTCCACTTTGTCGCCCACTCGATCGCCCTCCAGGCCGTTGCGGTCATCCACGGGAGTCCGCGCCGTCGGAAGGACGGATCCTTGCCCACCGATCGTTCCGAAATCGTACGCGCTTTCCGCGTGCTCAGCCTCGTCGATGCCGGTTGATTCGTCTTCGGCCGCGACCCGCAGCCCGATCGTGTACTTGAGGATCAAGGCCAAGATCAGCGTGACGATGCCCGAGTAGAAGAGGACGGAGAACGCGCCGACCGCCTGCCGCTCCAGCTGGGACCAGCCGCCGCCGTAGAACAACCCCTTCGACACCCCGGTCACGCCGTTGATCGCCGGGGATTCGGGTGCGGCGAGCAGACCCACCAGCAGGGTGCCCGTCAAACCACCGATCATGTGCACACCGACGACGTCGAGCGAGTCGTCGTAGCCGAGCTTGAATTTCAGCCCAACGGCCAGCGCGCAGACGACTCCGGCCACCGCGCCGATCACCAGCGCGCCGAGCACGTTGACCGACGAGCAGGACGGGGTGATCGCGACCAGTCCGGCGACGATGCCCGACGCCGCGCCCAGCGTCGTGGGCTTGCCGTCGCGGATGCGCTCGGTGAGCAGCCAGGCCAGCATGGCCGTGGCCGTCGCGATCGTGGTGGTCATGAAGGTGGTACCGGCCGAACCGTTCGAGCTGGTCGCCGAACCGGCGTTGAACCCGAACCAGCCGAACCACAGCAAGCCGGCGCCGAGCATCACGAACGGCAGGTTGTGCGGTCGGAACAGCGTTGTGGGCCAACCCTTGCGCTTGCCCAGCACGATCGCCAGGGCCAGGCCCGCCACACCGGAGTTGATATGGACCGCGGTCCCTCCGGCGAAGTCGATGGCGTGCAGCTTGTTGTTGATCCAGCCGCCGTGCTCGGACGCGAAGCCGTCCGCCGCGAACACCCAGTGCGCGACCGGGAAGTAGACCAGGGTTGCCCACAGTCCGGAGAAGACCAGCCACGCGGTGAATTTGAGCCGGTCGGCGACCGCGCCCGAGATCAGCGCGACGGTGATGATCGCGAACATCAGCTGGAAGGCGACGAACACGGTGGCGGGCATGGTCCCGGCCAACGGGATGTCGACCTGCGTGACGCCCTTGCTCGAGTCGCCCTTGACGGCATTGCCACCGATCAGCTTCGCCAGGCCCCAGTAATCGGTGGGGTTGCCGACGACACCGCCCTTGCTGTCACCGAACGACATCGAGTAGCCGTAGAGCACCCAGAGCACTGTCACCACGCCCATGGCGCTGATGCTCATCATGAGCATGTTGAGCACGCTTCTGGTGCGCACCATGCCGCCGTAGAAGAACGCAAGGCCCGGCGTCATCAACAGCACTAGCGCGGAACTCGCCAACATCCAGGCGGTATCGCCGGTATCTGGTTGGCCCAATTGCGGGAATGCCACTCGCTCACCTCCGGTCAGGACATGAATGGCCGTCAGGCGACGCCTGTGACCTGATCCAGAACCTTGCGCAATGGTTGTTTCCGCAGTGGGGCCAGTGTGTTTCGGCGGTATTAACGTCCCGCGCGCCGTGTAAGCGGTTCAGCCGAGCAGGGCGTCGACGAAGGCGCCCGGCTCGAACGGCGCCAGGTCGTCGGGCCCCTCCCCCAGCCCGACCAGCTTCACCGGCACGCCGAGTTCCTGTTGGACGCGAAAGACGATGCCGCCCTTGGCCGTTCCATCCAGCTTGGTCAGCACGGCGCCGGTGATCTCGACCACGTCGGCGAACACCCGGGCCTGGGCCAGCCCGTTCTGTCCGATGGTGGCGTCGAGCACCAGCAGCACCTCATCGACAGCTGCGCGCCGGGTTACCACGCGCTTGACCTTGTCGAGCTCGTCCATCAGCCCGACCTTGGTGTGCAGCCGGCCGGCGGTGTCGATCAGCACCACATCGGCGCCCGCGGCGATGCCCTTGTCGACGGCGTCGAAGGCCACCGATGCGGGGTCGGCGCCTTCGGGCCCCCGCACCACCTCCGCGCCCACCCGCGACGCCCAGGTCTGCAGCTGGTCGGCCGCGGCGGCCCGGAAGGTGTCGGCGGCGCCCAGCACGACGCGGCGCCCGTCGGCCACCAGCACGCGCGCGAGCTTGCCGACGGTGGTGGTCTTTCCGGTGCCGTTCACGCCGACGACCAGCAGCACCGACGGGTGGTCGGCGTGCGGCAGGGCGCGGATCGAGCGGTCCATCTCGGGGTGCAGCTCGCGGATCAGCACGTCACGCAGGACGGCCTTCGCGTCGGCCTCGGTGCGCACGTCGCTGCCGGCCAGGCGGGCGCGCAGCTGCGTCATCACCGAATCGGTGACCACCGGGCCCAGGTCGGCGACCAACAGGGTGTCCTCGACGTCCTGCCAGGCGTCCTCGTCGAGATCGCCGCCGCCGATCAGGCCCAGCACGCTGCGTCCCAGCGCGTTCTGCGAGCGGGCCAGCCGGCCGCGCAGCCGCTCCAGCCGGCCCTCCGGCGGCGCGATGGCCTCGATCTCCGGGGCCTCGGGGGCGGCCTCGGGCGCCGGCGGTGGCTCGGGGGTCGACGGCCGCTGGGGAGCTACCGGCGGCGGGGCAACGGTTTCCGGGGCCTCCGGTTCCGGGAGTTCGACCTCGGAGATCGTGCGCCGCGGCGCATCGCGGGGAATGGTGGCGTCGTCGCCCACCGCGGGCAGGCCGGTGGTGTCGAGCCGGTCGGCCTGGGTGGTTTGGCTGAAGGTGATCCCGGAGGAGGCGGTGTAACCGCCCGACCGGTCGATCGCGCCGGGCTCCGGCTTGGCCGTGAAGCTGATCCGGCGGCGGCGATAGCGCACCAGGCCCAGGACCAGCGCGGCGATGACAACCAGGACGGCGACGACCGCGATGGCGATCCAAAGACCTTGCGACACGCTGACATTGTTTCAAGCGGGCCGACGCTCGGCGGGCATCGGGTGTGCGTCCTGGGCGCCGGGTGTGATTCCCGGGCGGAGAAATCGCCGAAATCCCGCCTTCAGTGCACGCGCAAGGCCGTCAGTTCACCCTCGACCATTCCGGAGCGATGTCGGATGCCTAAGAGGAGCCTAGGAGGAGCTGGTGACCAGCTGATCCACCTGCTGCCCACGCATCCGCTGGGAGATCACCGCGGTGATGCCGTCGCCCTGCATGGTCACGCCGTACAGGGCGTCGGCGACCTCCATCGTGGGCTTCTGGTGCGTGATGATGATCAGCTGCGACCGCGCTCGGAGCAGCTCGAACAGGCTGATCAGGCGGCGCAGGTTGGTGTCGTCGAGCGCGGCCTCCACCTCGTCCATGATGTAGAACGGCGACGGCCGGGCGCGGAAGATGGCCACCAGCATCGCCACCGCGGTCAGCGCTTTCTCGCCACCGGACAGCAAAGAGAGCCGGGTGATCTTCTTGCCGGGCGGGCGCGCCTCCACCTCGATGCCGGTGGTGAGCATGTCGTCGGGATCGGTCAGCCGCAGCCGGCCCTCGCCGCCGGGGAACAGCACGGTGAAGACTTCGGAGAATTCGCGTTCCACGTCGACGAACGCGTCGCTGAACACCTGCAGGATGCGAGCGTCGACGTCGGCGACGACATCCAACAGGTCCTTGCGGGCCGCCTTGACGTCCTCGAGCTGGGTGGACAGGAAGTTGTAGCGTTCCTCCAGGGCGGCAAACTCCTCGAGCGCCAGCGGGTTGACCCGGCCCAGCTCCGCGAGCTCCCGCTCGGCGCGTTTGGCCCGCCGCTCCTGGGTGGCCCGGTCGTACGGCATCGGCGCGGGCGCGACCACCTGCTCGCCGCGTTCCCGCGCCTGCTCGAACTCGGCCATCTCCAGCTCGGTGGGCGGCAGGGCCACGTCCGGGCCGTACTCGGCGATCAGGTCGGCCGGCGCCATCCCGAACTGCTCGAGCACCATCTGCTCGAGCTGTTCGATGCGCATCGCGGCCTGCGCGTTGGCCACCTCGTCCCGGTGCAGCGAGTCGGTGAGGGTGGCGACCCGGGCGCTGAGCGCGTTCACCTCGTCGCGCACGGCCGCCATCGCCGTCGCCCGGTCCTGGCGTTCGGCCGCCAGGGCGTCACGGATCTTCGACGCCGACCCGACCACCCGGTCCAGCCGCTGCGCCAGCAGCCGTCCGGCGTCGGCCACCGCCGCGGCGACGGTGGCCGCGCGCAGCCGCGCCTCGCGCGCCTGCTGGGCCCGCAGCCGCGCCTCGCGTTCCGCGGCCGCGGCACGGCGCAGGGAATCCGCTCGTCCGCGGACCGCGTTGGCCCGCTCCTCGGCGGTGCGCACCGCCAGCCGGGCCTCCACCTCGGCGCTGCGGGCGGCCTCGGCCGCCGCGGCGATCCGCTGCCGGACCTCGGCATGGTTGGGCTCTTCGGCCTGAATGTGTTGCGTCTCTTGCGCATTGCGCAGCCGGTTTTCCAGCTGCGTGACTTCTTCGACGGTCTGCGCGCGGCCGGCCTCGAGCTCCTCGCGTTGCCGCAGCAACCGGGTCCACTCATCTTCGGTGGTGCGGGCTTCCTGCCCGAGCCGCCCCAGCTGCTCGTACATCGCCGAGATCGCGGTGTCGGATTCGTTGAGCGCGGCCAACGCCTGCTCCGCGGAGTCCTGGCGGGCGGCCTGCTCGGTCAGCGCGCCGGACAGCGCCGCGGTCAGCTGGGCGACCTGCGATTCCGCGGCGGCCAGCTCGCTGCCGGCCTTGTCGATTTCCGAGGTCACCTCGAGCGTGGAGAGCTTGCGGTCGGAGCCCCCGTTCACCCAGCCCGCACCCACCAGGTCGCCGTCGAGCGTGACCGCACGCAACCGCGGGCGCGCCGCCACCAGCTCGAGCGCCCGATCCAGATCGTCGACCACCGCGACGCCCGAGAGCATCGCTGCGATGGCGCCGCGCAGCCGCTCGGGTGCGTCGATCAGGTCCAGCGCCCAGCGGGCGGAGCCGGGCAGCGCGTCGCGCGACGCGGCCTCGTCGGCGGGCCAATCGCCGAGCACCAGCGCCGCTCGTCCGCCGTCGGCCTGCTTGAGGGCGGCGACCGCGGACCGGGCCGCGCCGAAGCTCTCGGCGGCCAGGGCGTCGGCGGCCGATCCCAGTACGGCGGCCAGCGCTGCCTCGTAGCCGGAGCGGACCTTGACCAGCTTGGCGATCGGCCCGAAAAGCCCTGCCCCGCCGTGGTTTTCGGTCAGCCAGGCCGCGCCGTCCTTGCGCTCCAGCCCGACCGCCAGCGCGTCGATGCGGGCCCGCAGCGAGGCCACCCGGCGTTCGGCGTCGCGCTCGGCGGCCTGCAGTTCGGCGACGCGCGCGTCGGCCAGCCGCAGGGCGGCCACGGTGCGCTCGTGGTGTTCGTCGAGGCCCACCTCGCCCTGGTCGAGCTCGCCGACGCGGCCCTGCACGGTCTCGAATTCCGCCTTGGACTGCTGCGCGCGGGCGGCGGCCTGTTCGATGCGTTCGGACAGCCGCGCGACGCTGTCGTCGATGGACTCGACGCGGGCCCGCATGGTCTCGACCTGGCCGGCCAGCCGCGCCAGGCCCTCGCGGCGGTCGGCTTCGGCCCGCACTGCCGCCAGATGGGCCCGGTCGGCCTCGGCGGCCTCGCGTTCACGCTCGCCCAGTTCGGCGCGGGCGGCCTCGAGCCGCGTGCGCGTCTCGGCGAGTTCGGCCAGCAATTGCCGCTCGGCGACGGCGACCCGCTCGGCCTCGGCTTCCAACGCGTCGGGGTCGGTGTCGCTGGGTGGCGCCGGTTCCACATCGAGATGGTGGGCGCGCTCGCTGGCGATGCGGACCGTCGCGGCCACCCGTTCGGCCAGCGCGGACAGCCCGAACCAGGTGTGCTGCACCGATTCGGCCCGCTGCGAGAGTTCGGCGACCGCCGCCTCGTGCGTGGTGAGCTCCTCGGACGCCACGGTCAGGCGGGCGGCGGCCTCGTCGTGCTCGCGGCGGATGGCGGCCTCCGCCTCGAAGATGGCGTCGCGCTCGGTTTGCCGGTTGACCAGGTCGTCGGCGGCCAGGCGCAACCGGGCGTCGCGCAGGTCGGCCTGGATGGTCTGGGCGCGTCGGGCCACCTCGGCCTGGCGGCCCAGCGGTTTGAGCTGGCGGCGCAGCTCGGTGGTGAGGTCGGTGAGTCGGGCCAGGTTCGCCGACATCGCGTCGAGTTTGCGGAGCGCCTTTTCCTTGCGCTTGCGGTGCTTGAGCACCCCGGCGGCCTCTTCGATGAAGGCGCGACGGTCTTCGGGCCGCGACTGCAGGATCTCGTCGAGCTTGCCCTGCCCCACGATGACGTGCATCTCCCGGCCGATCCCGGAGTCGCTCAGCAGCTCCTGGACGTCCATCAAACGGCAACTGGCACCGTTGATTTCGTACTCGCTGGCGCCGTCGCGGAACATCCGCCGGGTGATCGACACCTCGGAGTATTCGATCGGCAGCGCGTTATCGGAGTTGTCGATCGTGACGGTGACTTCCGCGCGGCCGAGCGGGGCCCGCGACGAGGTGCCGGCAAAGATGACGTCTTCCATCTTGCCGCCGCGCAGGGTCTTGGCCCCCTGCTCCCCCATGACCCAGGCCAGGGCGTCGACGACGTTGGACTTGCCCGAACCGTTGGGTCCGACTACCGCGGTGATGCCCGGCTCGAAACGCAGAGTCGTCGGCGAAGCGAAGGACTTGAAGCCCTTCAGCGTCAGACTCTTGAGGTACACGGCGAGCCAGACTACCGCTCGAATCGTCCGGGTCGGCCGTACCGAGGGGTGTCGGACGGCGCCAAATGCGCCCGTTGTTCACACCTTGACGCACTGGTCACAATGGCCACATCGGTCACGCCCGGGATGGCGGTGTCGCGCCGCGTCAGCGCTCGACGAAACCCTCGAACCGTTCCCGCGGCTGCGACCAGTCGGCAACCACCTTGTCGACGCGGCCGGGCCGCGACGGCCACGCCTCGCCGCCCTCCAGCAGCGCCAGCAGCTTCTCGGCGGCCTCGCGCGGCCCCTGCGCGACCACCAGCACGCGGCCATCGGCCTGGTTGGCGGCGTAGCCGGTGAGCCCCAGCTCGAGCGCCCGGCTGCGCGTCCACCAGCGGAAGCCGACGCCCTGCACTTTCCCGTGTACCCAGGCGGTGAGCCGGACGTCAGGTTCCGACATCGGCGACCTTGAAGTCGACCTGCGTACCGGCCTTCAGCGTGCGCCCGACGGTGCAGACCAGGTCGATGGCCCGGTCGACCACCGTCAGCAGCCGCTCCTTCTCCTCCGCGGACAGGCCGGACAGGTCGAGCTCGAGCGTCTCTTCCAGGAGCGGGTACACCTCGCGTTCGCGGTCGGCGTCCCCGGACACCCTGACCACCGCTTGGTAGTCGTCGCCGAGCCGGCGGGCGAGCGGCTGGTCGCTGGACATCCCGCTGCACGCGGCGAGCGCGATCTTCAGCAGCTCGCCGGGGGTGAACACGCCGTCGACGTCTTCGGAGCCGACGAGTACCTGCGCACCGCGGGAGCTGTGTCCGGTGTAACGGCGCGATCCCGTGCGCTCCACCCAGAGTTCGGTCATGGCTCATTTCTACCGGGCAGTGCACGCATCGTGTCGCGGGCATACTGCGTTCATGGCCACCGTGGTCGCATTCCACGCCCATCCGGATGACGAGGTGATCCTCACCGGCGGCACGCTCGCGCGGGCGGCGGCAGACGGGCATCGAGTGGTCGTCGTCGCCGCGACCGACGGGCGAGTACACAACGCGGAGGACGGCTTCCGGCTAGACGAATTACATTCGAGCGCAAGGATTTTGGGAGTTGACCGGGTCGAATGCCTGGGCTACGCCGACAGCGGTTATGGCCCACAGTTCTACCCTGACCCGCCGGGGCGAATCCGCTTCGGGCGCGCAGACGTCGAGGATGCGGCGCAGCGGCTCGCGGCCATCCTCGCCGAGGAAGACGCCGACCTTCTGCTCAGCTACCAACCAAACGGCGGCTACGGTCACCGCGATCATGTCCAGGTGCATCACGTCGGCAAGCGGGCCGCCGAACTCGCGGCCACGCCTCGCGTGCTCGAGGCGACGATGCCACGCGAACTACTGGTGCGCACCGGCCGGCTCGCCCGGGCGCTTAAACTCCCGCCGCCCTACGAGCCGGACGTGGCCCGGACGGCCTACGCGCCGCGGGCGAGCATCACCCACCGGATTGACGTCTTCCGCTTCGCCCGCCAGAAGCGGGACGCGTTCGCCGCCCACCGCTCGCAGATCGGCGAGTCCAGCGTGGGTGCGCGCATGTATGACGTCCTACTGCGGCTGCCACCGCTGGCGTTCGGCCTGCTCTTTCCCCGTGAATGGTTCGTCGACCCCGCCCTGCCCGTGGGGGCTGCCCGCCGCGACATCTTTGCTTGACTCGCCAGACGTCGCGCCGGCGAGCCTTCAGCGGACGATCAGCGACAGCAGCTTCTTACCGAATGAGATTGCGGCCGAATTGTTTTCGGTGGATACCACTACCTGCTGGCCGACCCGCTGCCGCAGCTCGCGCTCGAAGACGTCCCGCAGCGTCGACGACGCGGCCGGGCATCCGTCGCAGGCGCCGACCATCCGGACCGTGACGGTGTGGCCGGCCACCGACACCAGCTCTATCGACCCGCCGTGCGAGGCGGCGAGCGCACCGACGGGCCCGGCAAGCAGTTCCGTGGCAACGGCTTCCAGATCCGGACCGGACGACTCGTCGACCGTCCAGCCCTGCGGGTCCAGCAGCGCCTCGGCGAGCGCTTCGCGGACGTCGTCGCCCAATTCACGCCAGCTGCCCCCGGCGCCGATCGTGATCAGGACGTCGCCGGCGCCGACCACAACCTCGGTGATCACCCCGCTGTCCAGCAGGGCGCCGAGCCGGCCCGGGGCGCCGCGCACCTCGCCACGCGCCGGTAGCCGGTCGGGTGGGACCACCCAGCGCAGCTGACGCGGGTCAGCCGTCGCCGTGGCGTGGATGGGGATCATGCGCCGACACCGACCGCGATCGAGCGGGCCAAAAATGCCATCGTCCAGGCCAGGACGAACATGTAGGACCACGCGAACGCGGGCCACCGCCACGAGTTCGTCTCGCGGCGCATCACCGCGACGGTGGACATGCACTGCAACGCGAAGATGAAGTACACCATCAGCGCGATGACGGTCGGCGCGGTGAACACCCTGTGGCCGCCGTCGTCGGTCATCGTGACCAGCGCCTCATGCGGATCGTCGGGACTCGTCGCCGCCGACACCTGGCCGAGGGTGGACACGAAAACCTCACGTGCCGAGAAAGAACCGAGCAGGGCGACGTTGATGTGCCAATCGAAACCGAGCGGTGAGAACACCGGCCCGATCGCCTTCCCGACGTCGGCGGCGTAGCTGTGGTCCATCACGTAAGTGGTGGACTCCGTCGCCGACATGTGCGCGGTTTCCGCTTGGCGCGCCGGCAAATTCAGCAGCACCCACAACACCACGGAGGTGCCCAGGATGATGGTTCCGGCCTTGCGCAGGAACACCTTCGCCGAATCCCACATGGTGATCAGCACGTTCTTGGGCGACGGGAAACGGTACGGGGGAAGCTCCATCGTGAACGGCAGCAGATCGCTGCGCAGGATCGTCGACTTGAACAACGACGCCGCGATCAGCGCCGAAGTACCCCCACACAGATACAGCAGGAACATCGCCACACCCTGCCCGCTGAACCCCCACCATTGGGTCTGCGGCGAGACCAGCAGCCCGACCAGCAGGGTGAACACGGGGAGCCGGGCGGAGCAGGTCATCAACGGCGCCGTGATGATGGTGGCGATCCGGTCGCGCGACGACGGCAGCGTCCGGGTGGCCATGATCCCCGGGATCGCACAGGCGAACGACGAGAGCATCGCGACGAAGGCGCGGCCCTCCAGCCCGGTCGCCGCCATCACCCGGTCCATCAGGAAAGCCGCCCGCGCCATGTAACCGACGTTCTCCAGCAACGCGATCAGCAAGAACAGCAACACAATCTGCGGAATGAACTGCAACACTGTGCCCACGCCGCCGATGAGCCCCTGGCCGAGCAGACCCCGCACGACGTAGTTCCCGACGTGGTCGCTGACCAGCGTGCCGAGCCATCCCAGGCCCTGGCCGACGCGGTCCTGCAGCGGCGCGGCGACGGTGAAGACGACCTGGAAGAAGCAGAACATCACCGCGAAGAAGATGACGGTGCCCCACAGCGGGTGCAGCACGATCCGGTCGATCCCGCGGGTCCGTTGATCAGGCTGCGGCGCAACGTAATTGGCGGCACGCAGCACCGACTTACCCCAGGCGTCGACGGCGTCGTCGTCGCCCGGGGGCAGGATCGGGGGCCGCTGCCACTGGTCGAAGGACGCCAGCCGCGCGCGCAGGGCGTCGATGCCCCCGCCGCGGTGCGCGATCACCGGGAGCACCGGGATGCCCAGCGCCGCCGACAAGGCGTCGACGTCGATGCGGCCACCGCGCGCGGTCAACTCATCGGTCATGGTCAACGCCAACAGGCACGGGACGTCGAGCCGCATCACCTGGGCCACCAGCATGATGGAGCGGTGCAGCGTGGTGGCGTCGGCGACCAGGACGATCGCATCGGGACGGCCGGCGTCGGCGACGTTGCCGGCCAGCAGGTCGGCCACCACCTGTTCGTCCGGGCTGATGGGCTGCAAGCTGTAGGTGCCCGGCAGATCCTCCACGGCGATCTCGACGCCGTCCATTTTGGTGATGCCGACCCTGCGTCCGACGGTGACGCCCGGATAGTTGCCGGTCTTGGCGCGTAGCCCGGTGAGGTGGTTGAACACCGACGTCTTGCCCGCGTTGGGGCTGCCCACCAGCGCGACGTGTGCCACACCGGCAACTGTGACCGCGGCGCCTTCCTCGTGGCAGGACGTCATGCGACGCTCCCCGGGTCGACCTGGATCAGCCGCGCCTCGCGGCGGCGCAGGCAGAGCTCGGTGTCCTGCACGCGGTAGATGGTCGGGTCGCCCATCGGCGCGCGCCGGATGACCTCGACGTCCGACGCCGGCCGGAACCCAAGCTGCCGCAGCCGGCCCGCCACCACGGGAGACGCCGCCGGCGCCACGCCCAGGATGGTTGCCCGCTGGCCCGGCGCGAGCTGGGCCAGCACGGTCGGCGAACCCGATCCACGAAGTGAGCTCCGCACTAGCCGACCCGGCTCCATCGCTTCACCATGCCACCCAGGATAACGACGCGAGGTGAGGATAACCTCACCTTTCTTGCAAACGCCCGGCCTGCGCCCATCGAATGGGCGCCCAGGGTTGCGTCGCTTGGCGTGTCGCAACCGTGGGCGCGCACTCGAAGCCGTGGTCGCACTCAAAGGCGCGGCCGGGGCTGACATCTGGGGCAATAGAACGACGACCGATTCATGAACTTCTCCCGGCGAATCACCGCCCCGCAACGCCGGCAGTTCTGCCCTTCGCGGCCGTAGGCGTCCAGCGACCGGTCGAAGTAGCCGGATTCGCCGTTGACGTTGATGTACAGCGCGTCGAACGATGTCCCGCCCTGCGCCAGCGCGTCGCGCATCACATCGGCCGCGGCGTCGAGGATCGCACCCAGCCGGCGGCGGCTCAGCGTGGCGGCGATGCGGGCCCCGTTGACCTTGGCGCGCCACAGCGCCTCGTCGGCGTAGATGTTGCCGATACCCGACACGACGGTCTGATCCAGGAGCTGGCGCTTGATCTCGGAATGCTTGCGCCGCAAGACGTTCACGACCGCCTCGCGGTCGAAAAGCGGGTCCAGCGGGTCGCGCGCCAAATGTGCGACGGGAGCCGGAACCACGCTGCCGTCCACGCTGACCAGATCGGCGAGCATCCACCCGCCGAAGGTGCGTTGGTCGGCGAAGCTCAGCACGGTCCCGTCGTCGAGCAGCACGGAGATGCGCACGTGGTCGGCGCGGGGCACCTTCCCCCTCGCGGCTTCGCCGCCGGGGGTGCCCCCACCCAGCAGCATCTGCCCGCTCATGCCGAGGTGCACGACGAGCGCCGTGTCCGGATCCTGCTGGCCGTCGAGCAGCAGCCACAGGTACTTGCCCCGCCGATCGGTGCCGGTGATGCGCGCGTCGAGCAGACGTGCGGTGAGGTCGGCGGGGCCGGCCTCGTGGCGGCGCACCGCGCGCGGGTGATGCACCCGAACGGCGGTGATCGTCTTGCCGACCACCCGGGCCTGCAAGCCGCGGCGCACCACCTCGACTTCGGGCAGTTCAGGCATCTAGTCGGACACCTAGACGGACGTTTTGTCGGCCGGATCCAGCTCGTCCAGGGCTTTCCAGGTGGCGGCCGCGGCCTTCTGTTCGGCTTCCTTCTTGGAGCGCCCCACGCCCGAGCCGTATTCGGTGTCCATCACGACGACGACCGCGGTGAATTCCTTGTCGTGGTCGGGGCCGGTGGAGGTGACGACGTAGGACGGCGCGCCCATGCCGCGGGCGGCGGTCAGCTCCTGCAGGCTGGTCTTCCAGTCCAGCCCGGCGCCCAGCGTCGGCGCCGCGTCCAACAGGCCACCGAACAGGCGCAGGATCACTTCGCGGGCGGTGTCGATGCCGTGTTGCAGATAGATGGCGCCCAGCAGCGATTCCATCCCGTCGGCCAGGATGCTCGATTTGTCGGCGCCCCCGGTGTTGGCTTCCCCGCGACCGAGAAACAGGTGAACGCCCAGGCCGTCCGGGGTCAGCTTGCGGGCGACGTCGGCCAGCGCCTGGGTGTTGACGACGCTGGCCCGCAGCTTGGCGAGGTCACCTTCCGAGCGGTCGGGGTGCCGGTGGTAGAGCTCGTCGGTGATGGTCAGACCCAGCACGGCGTCGCCGAGAAATTCCAGGCGTTCGTTGGTGGGCAGACCGCCGTGCTCATAGGCGTAGCTGCGATGCGTCAACGCCAGCGAGAGCAGCTCATCGGGCAGCTCGACCCCCAGCGCGTCGAGCAGATCCTGGGGAGACGTCATTGCTCACCCCGCGGCGCGTCGCGGTCGGGAAACATGCCCGCCAGCTTGGCCCACCGCGGATCGATGCTGTCGTGCCGATGGTCGGGCTCGGCCGCCAGGGCGACCCCGCATTCGGGACACAGCCCCGGGCAGTCGGGTGTGCACAGAGGCGCGAATGGCAGCTCCAGCCCGACGGCGTCGACGATCGACTGCTCGAGGTCGATCGTGTCGTCGACGATGTGACCGACCTCGTCCTCCTCGGTGGTCGCCTCCGTCGTGCTGTCGGGATAGGCGAACAATTCGGTCAATCTGACCTGCACCCGACCGCTGACCGGGGTCAGGCAGCGGGAGCATTCGCCGCCCGTGGGCGCGTCCACCGTCCCGGTCACCAAGACGCCTTCGGAGACGGACTGAATCTGCAGGTCGAGTTCCAGAGGGGCGTCCTGCGCGATCGCGATCATGTCCAGCCCGATGCGCGACGGGCTGGGCACGGTCTTGCGCAAGGTCACCATGGCGCCCGGGCGGCGCCCAAGCCTGGTGATGTCGATGGACATCGGCGAGCTCAAACGGCGCTGGGAGGTGGTGCTGTGCTGCCGCGTCATAGGAGAAATCCTACGGCGCCCAGCGCATAACGCCAGGGCACGGCCCCCCGCGGGGGTCAGCGCACCGCGTAGTCGTGCGTGCCGGCCGCCGTCCGGAGCTGGTGACGTCCGCGCCCGACGGAGCGCAGCGTGCCGTTGAGGAACTCCTCGAACTCGGCGAGCTTGTTGTCGACGTAGATGTCGCATTCACCGCGCAGCCGGTCGGCCTCGGCGTGCGCCGAGTCAATGAGACGAGTGGCCTCGGCGTTGGCCGCCTCCACCACACTGTTCTGCGAGACCAGGCGCTGCTGCTCCTTGATGCCCTCTTGCACGGCCTTCTCGTAGGAGATGTTGCCGTTCTCCAGCAGCCGATCGGCCTCGGCCTGGGCACGGCCGACGCTGGCCTCGTATTCGCGTTTCGCCGCCGTGGCGATGCGCATCGCTTCCTCGCGGGCCTCACCGACCATCCGCTCGCTGTGCTGGCGTGCCTCGCTCACCATGCGGTCGGCCTGCGCTTTTGCGTCGGACAGCAGCCGGTCGGCCTCCGCGCGGGCGTGGTTGAGCATCGACTCCGACTCGGTGGTCGCCGAAGACACCATGGAGTCGGCGTGCGACTTGGCGTCCTGCAGCATCGAGTCCCGGGCGTCGAGCACGTCCTGGGCGTCATCGAGCTCGCCGGGGATCGCATCCTTGATGTCGTCGATGAGTTCCAGCACGTCACCGCGGGGCACCACGCAGCCGGCCGTCATCGGAACGCCGCGCGCTTCTTCAACGATGGCGCTCAATTCGTCGAGCGCTTCAAAGACTCGGTACACGGCCATATCCTCCTGGCGTCTGCAAAACTTGTTGTTACCAGTGTGCCTGGTGTTGCGCTTGTGACAGTGGTGGCGACGCCGGTGTGTCGGACATTCGACCCTGTCGGCGACCAGAAGCGCCGCCCGAGTCGGCAGCGATACCGCAGTCCCGCCTGAATCCCATCGAAACGCCCGTTCCGCGCCGCCAAGGTGGATGGCGCCTGTTGGGGCCATTCTAGGGATCGCGGCCGCCCCCCGCCCTTGGCCACGGCGCTTTGCGCCATTGACCGATACCCCCGCGGGGTATACTTTTGGGGCCCGGAAACCACCTACGGGGAGGATCGAGCACTCGTGCTAGCAGCGGTCGGACACGCCTTGGCGGTGGCGGGATCGATGACGTGGGAAATCCTGTGGGCCCTGATCGTGGGGTTCGCCCTGTCGGCGGTGGTGCAGGCGGTGGTGCGGCGCTCGACGGTCGTCGCGCTGCTGGGCGACGACCGCCCGCGCACGCTGGCGCTGGCCGCCGGCCTCGGCGCGGCATCGTCGTCGTGCTCGTACGCCGCGGTGGCGTTGGCCCGGTCGCTCTTCCGCAAGGGCGCCAACTTCACCGCCGCCATGGCATTCGAGATCGGCTCCACCAACCTGGTGATCGAACTGGGCATCATCCTGGCGCTGCTGATGGGCTGGCAGTTCACCGCCGCGGAGTTCGTCGGCGGCCCGTTGATGATCGTGGTCCTCGCCGTCCTGTTCCGCCTGTTCGTGCGCTCGCGGCTGGTCGATGCCGCCCGTGAGCAGGCCGACCGCGGGATCGCCGGCTCGATGGAAGGCCATGCCGCCATGGACATGTCCATCAAAAAGCAGGGTTCGTTCGCGCAGCGGCTGTTCTCCGCGGAGGGCTTCACCTCGGTCGCCCACGTGTTCGTCATGGAGTGGTTGGCGATTCTGCGCGATCTGGTGCTGGGCTTGTTGATCGCGGGCGCCGTCGCGGCGTGGGTGCCCGAAAAGTTCTGGCAGGTCTTCTTTTTCGTCGACCATCCAACCTGGTCGACGATATGGGGGCCCCTAGTGGGGCCGATCGTGGCGATGATGTCCTTCGTCTGCTCGATTGGCAACGTCCCGCTGGCCGCGGTGCTGTGGAACGGGGGCATCAGCTTCGGCGGCGTGATCGCGTTCATCTACGCCGACCTGCTGATCCTGCCGATCCTCAACATCTACCGCAAGTACTACGGCACCAAGATGATGCTGACGCTGCTGGGCACCTTTTACGCCGCGATGGTCGCCGCGGGCTATCTGGTCGAAATGATCTTCGGCGCAACGCGTCTCATTCCGAAGCAGCGGAACGCCACCGTCATGGAAGCGGCGGTTTCGTGGAACTACACGACCTGGCTGAACATCGCCTTCCTCGCCCTCGCGGCCATTCTGGTCATCCGATTCGTCATGACCGGCGGAATTCCGATGGCGCGGATGATGGGCGGATCCCCCGACGGCGGGCACGAACACGAGTGCCACTAGCGGCGCCGAATCCATTGTCCGCGAGCCCGACCGGCCAACCGGGCGAAGACCCGGGGTGGGAGCTGCGGCTCGAAAGATAGCCGCGCGCTGATGACTTGCGGCGCAACGCTTTAAGGGCGGCCGGCGAGCTTTTCGCGCAGGCGCCGGTTGACCGGTTCGGGCAGTAGCTCCGACACGTCGCCGCCGAACGTCGCGACCTCCTTGGCCAACGACGACGAGACGAACGAGTATTGCGGCGTGGTCGCGACGAAAAAGGTGTCGACACCGGCGATGTGCTTGTTCATCTGGGCCATCTGCAACTCGTATTCGAAGTCGGTGCCGGTGCGCAGGCCCTTCACGATGGCGGTCATCCCCCGCGACCTGACGAAGTCGACCACCAGACCCTGTCCGGCCTCGACGCGCAGGTTGGGCAGGTGCGTCGTCGACTCGTTGATCATGGCGATCCGCTCGTCGAGGTCGAACATGCCCTTCTTCGCGGGGTTGGTCAGGATCGCCACCACCACCTCGTCGAACTGGGCCGCGGCCCGTTCGAAGACGTCGATGTGGCCCAACGTCACTGGGTCAAACGATCCCGGGCATACCGCGCCGCTCATGACGCGCGCCCAAGACGACGCGGCACGCGGTGATGAGGTGGGGGTACCGCCCGCTTGCGGGGGAGAGCGGCGCTCATGACGAAAGACGCTACACGCCGGCCTCACCCTCGCTCGGCCATCTCCAACCGGGTGTCGCCGTAGACGCGCGGCGGCCGCACGGACCAGCCGACCGGCCAGGTCAGCGGCGCACCGGTCGCCGCGCGTTCCACCACGGCGACGGTTCCGGAGTTCACCCAGCCGTGGGTGACCAACGCCGCCAACACAGCCTCCACCTCGGCGGCCGCGACGTCGTAGGGCGGGTCGGCCAGGACGATGTCGACGGGGTTCGCGGTGCCGGCGGCCAGGACGGTGGCGACCGTGCCGCGGCGCACGGTGGCGCCGGTCAGCCCCAGGGCGTCGACGTTGCGTGCGATCACCGCCGCGCTGCGCTGGTCGGACTCCACGAACAGCGCCGAGGCGGCCCCCCGCGACAGCGCCTCCAATCCCAGTGCACCCGAACCGGCATAGAGGTCCAGCACCGCCGCGCCCGTCAGGTCTACGCGCGCGGCCAGGATGTTGAAAAGCGACTCACGCACGCGGTCGGTGGTGGGCCTGGTCCCGCGGGGCGGGACGGCGATGCGCCGGCCGCCGGCCACGCCGCCGATGATGCGGGTCACGTGCCCACGCCTACAGCAGCGTCGACCAATAGTCCCAGAATCGCGCCATGATCAGCAGGAACACCGCGGTGAACCACAGCGCGACGATGGACCACCGCCATTGGTAGAGCACCCACACCACACCGCGTCCCCGCCGCTGCAGCGCCGGACGCCACGCGATCGACGCGACGACCACCAGCAGCGTGACAGTGGCCGCCCAGACCACCATGCAGTACGGGCACAACGCGCCGATCGTGTACAGGCTCTCGTAGATCAACCAGTGCACGAACACCGCGCCGGCCAGCAGTCCGATCGTCAACCCGATCCAATACCAGTGCGGCAACGACACTTTCGTCACCGCGAGCAGGCCGGTGACGACCACCACGGTGAAGGCCACCAGGCCGAGCAGCGGGTTGGGGAAGCCCAGCACCGACGCCTGCGGGGTGACCATCACCGAGCCGCACGACAGGACCGGGTTGAAGTTGCACGACGGCACGTACGCCGGGTTGAGCAGGAGGTCGATCTTCTCCACGGTCAGCGTCGCGGAGGCGGCCAGGCCGATCACGCCGGCGATCAGCACCCACCAGGCGCTGGGGGCGGGGACGCGCGCTTGCTGACTCGACTCCGCTGTCAGGTCGGCGGTTTGGGTCGACACCGGGCGATCAGGTGGCCGGAGGGGCGGTGGCGCCGTCGATGCCCGGCACGTCGCCCACGATGCTCTTGATCTTGGCCACCAGCGCGTCAGGTGTGGACGGGTCGTAGTCGTCGCCGTTGATCTTGATGGTCGGCGTCGCGTTGATCTTTGCGGCCGCCGCCTCGCCGGTGACCTTGGCGATGTACTTGCCGCTGTTGATGCAGTCGGGCACCTTGCCGACGACGCCGGCCTCGCGGGCGAGCTCGATCAGCCGGGCGTTGTCGGGGAAACTGCTGCCGCGTTCGCTGGGCTGCAGGTCGGTGGTGTAGAGCGCGGTGTGGAATCGGCGGAACGCGTCGAGCGACTCGTCGGCCACGCACAGGGCCGCGGCCCCGGCCCGCGACGAGTAATTCTGGTTCCTGGCATTGTCGAGGATCGACACCATGGAGTAGTCGGCCGCGATCGCGCCGACGTCGATCAGCCTGGACACCGTCGGACCGAAGGTCCGCTCGAAGTTGCCGCAGGCCGGGCAGAGGAAGTCCTCATAGAACGTGACGACGGCCTTGGGGTTGTTGGTCCCGGGCTGGGTCACCAGCTTGCTGGACGTCACCCGCACCGTGTCGCCCGCGCCGATCGCGGCGGTCTTCTTGTGGTGCGTGACCACGATGTAGGAGACCAGCGCGACGAGGAAGATGACGACGACGGCGGTGCCGCCGATCTGCACGAGTCGGCCCGATTTACCGTCGGCCGCCTTCATGTCAAAGCGCGGTTTGGATTTGTCGGCCACAGTTGCGCGATCCTTCGGTCATCGGGTGGTCGTTCGTGGGCGCCTCTAGGTTACCGGCGCCGACCGCGCAACGGATCAGACCCGGCTCAGGTGGGCCCGCAGAGCCGAGATCAACTCCGTGGTCGCGGCGGCGCTGCCACCGCCGAGCTGGAACAAGTTGATGAAGCCGTGCGTCAGCGATCCCATGCACCGCAGATCGACCGCGGTACCCGCCGCCCGCAGCGCCGCCGCGTAGCTCTCCCCTTCGTCGCGCAGCGGGTCGAACCCGGCGACCGCAATCAGGGCCGGCGCCAGC
>NZ_LZJI01000064.1 GCF_001667775.1 Mycobacterium sp. E1747 | reverse complement strand
GGCCGCACAGTCGAGGGCGAACGTGCGGCCAGCCGCAAATTCGGCGGGGCGGCATCATCCATCGTCACTGTGCGGCCTGGCGCACATTGGGCAGGGGAAACCGTCCCGGGAACAAACGGGCGCCGGGCTGGGTTGAGCGCATCAGACTCAGTTTTTGGAGGATTGATGGCTGAAGCCAAATCGGTGCCGGTGCTGTTCGTCACCGACACCATCGTGTTGCCCGGAATGGTCGTGCCGATCGCGCTCGACTCGAGCTCTGAGGCCGCGCGGGCGGCGATCGACGCCGCCCAGGCGAGCGAATCGGGGCAGTTGCTGATCGCGCCACGGCTCGATGACCGCTACCCGTCACACGGTGTGATCGCAAAGATTTTGCAAGTCGGACGCATCGCGGGGGGCGGCACCGCGGCCGTCGTGCGCGGCGAGCGGCGGGCGCAGATTGGGACCGGCGCGTCCGGGCCCGGCGCTGCCCTGTGGGTCGAGGTGACCGAGGTCGCCGAGGCCGAGACGACCGACGAGATCAAGGCACTGACAGCGGAGTACAAGAAGCTGCTGCTTGCCATGCTGCAGCGGCGCGAGGCCTGGGAGATCGTCGACTACGTCAACCGGTTGACCGACCCGTCGGCGCTGGCGGACACCTCCGGCTACGCGTCCTACCTGTCCAGCGAGCAGAAGCGGCAACTGGTCGAAACCGTCGACGTCGCCGAGCGGCTGCGCGTGCTGATCGACTGGACCAGCGCCCACCTGGCGGAGGTCGAGGTCAACGACAAGATCGCCGAGGACGTGCGCGAGGGCATGGAGAAGACGCAGAAGGAATTTCTGCTGCGCCAGCAGCTGGCCGCGATCCGCAAGGAACTCGGCGAGGGCGAGCCCGACGGATCCGACGATTACCGGGCCCGCGTGGAGGCCGCCAAGCTGCCCGAGAAGGTCCGCGAGGCCGCGCTGCGTGAGGTCGGCAAGCTGGAACGGTCCAGCGACCAGAGCCCGGAGAGCGGTTGGATCCGGACCTGGCTGGACACCGTGCTCGACCTGCCCTGGAACGCACACACCGAGGACTCGACCGACCTGAAGGCCGCGCGCGGCGTCCTGGACGCCGACCACCACGGGCTGGACGACGTCAAGGACCGCATCGTCGAGTACCTGGCGGTGCGGGCGCGCCGCGCCCAGCGCGGGCTGCAGGTCGTCGGAGGGCGCGGCTCTGGTGCGGTGATGGTGCTGGCCGGCCCGCCCGGGGTCGGCAAGACGTCGCTGGGTGAGAGCGTCGCCCGGGCACTGGGCCGCAAGTTCGTGCGTGTCGCCCTGGGCGGTGTGCGCGACGAGGCCGAGATCCGCGGGCACCGGCGCACCTATGTGGGCGCGCTGCCGGGCCGGATCGTGCGGGCCATCGGTGAGGCCGGTTCGATGAACCCCGTTGTGCTGCTCGACGAGATCGACAAGGTCGGATCCGACTACCGCGGTGACCCGAGCGCGGCGCTGCTGGAGGTGCTCGACCCGGCGCAGAACCACACGTTCCGCGACCACTACCTGGATTTGGACCTGGACCTGTCCGATGTGGTGTTCCTGGCCACCGCCAACGTGATCGAAAACATCCCGTCGGCGCTGCTGGACCGCATGGAGCTGGTGACTATCGACGGCTACACCGAGGACGACAAGGTCGCCATCGCGCGGGACTACCTGCTGCCCCGGCAGCGGGAGCGGGCGGCGCTGACCGAGGACGAGGTCACGCTGACCGACAACGCGCTGCGCAAGATCGCCGCCGATTACACCCGCGAGCCCGGGGTGCGCCAGTTCGAGCGGCTGCTCGCCAAGGCGCTGCGCAAGGTCACCACCAAGCTGGCCGACGCCGCCGAGCCGATCATCATTGACGAGCCGGATCTGGTCGACTACCTGGGCCGTCCGCGGTTCACCCCGGAATCGGCCGAGCGCACGGCGGTGCCCGGCGTGGCCACCGGCCTGGCCGTCACCGGCCTGGGCGGCGACGTGCTCTACATCGAGGCCGGCGCCACCGACGGTGAGCCCGGTTTACAGCTGACGGGACAGCTGGGTGACGTGATGAAGGAGTCGGCGCAGATCGCGCTCTCCTACGTGCGCTCCCACGCCGCTGAGTTGGGCATTGATATCAAGGCCCTCGACCGGCGCATCCACGTCCACGTGCCCGCCGGCGCGGTGCCCAAGGACGGCCCGTCGGCCGGTGTCACCATGGTGACCGCGTTGGTCTCGATGGCCACCGGACGTCAGGTGCGCTCCGACGTGGGGATGACCGGGGAGGTCACACTGAACGGGCGGGTGTTGCCGATCGGGGGCGTGAAGCAGAAGTTGCTGGCGGCCCAGCGGGCCGGCCTGTCGACGGTCTTCATCCCGTCCCGCAACGAACCCGATCTGGACGACGTGCCCGCGGAGGTGCTCGACGCGCTGGAAGTGCGGTCGATGACCGACGTTGCCGACATCGTGGCTCAGGCGCTGGAACCGGTCGCACAGACCGCTACGTTCGCCGCGTGAAACGAGCCGCCCACCCCGCCGTTCGCTGAGTTTCTCGGTCCCGCATGAATGGGCATTGCACGCCGTCGGCGTGCCCGCCCCCGGCGCGCCCGAGCGCGAAGAGGTTTTCACCGTCCATGCCCCGGGTATCTGGGGTGTTGGAGGTTCGACTGCCCGCAAGGGCGGTGGGGTGAGCGAATCACCAAGTCAATGGTTGAGCTGCCATTGAGGCAGCCAAATCGCTCGACAAGGGGGTTCACTGATGAATCTGAGCAAAATCGCAGCCGGCGCTGTCATGGCCGGAACCATCACGTCCGCGGCGTTCGGAATTGGCGCCGGAATCGCGCAGGCCGACCCGAACGGCCCGAACATTCCCGGGCCGAACGTCCCGGGCCCGAACGTGCCTGGACCCAACGGTCCGGACCTGGGCGGCCCGGGCCAGCTGCCGCCGCCAGGGGTGCCGATCTGTAACGGTGGCCCGGGCGCCAACTGCAACGGGCCGGGCACGCCGCTGCCGCCGGGGCAGCACGGCTTCCCGCCGCCGGGGCACTACAACGACCCCATCGGCTACGGACTGCCGGCGCGCTGGACCCCGCCGGGCCAACCCGGCGACTACCCAGTCGTGTTCAACGCGTCCGTGAACCAGTGGGGTGTCTACCTGCCCAGCGGTCAGTTCGTCGCCTACGTGGCATAAAACGGTATGAGGAAGCGGCCGCCCCCGGTATCGGGGGCGGCCGTTTTCGCTGCGCGGTGACATCGGCGGCGGGCTGGCGTTGAATAAAACCGTGAGTCTCAAACGCCGAGTGGTCCATCGTGTGCAACGCCTCCTCGTCAATCCAGTGGGCCGGCAAATGCCTGGCATCAGCTTGGAAACCACCGGCCGCAAGAGCGGCAAGCCGCGACGCACCGCCGTGGGCGGACGGCTGATCGACAACCAGTTCTGGATGGTCTCCGAACACGGCGAACACTCCGACTACGTCCGCAATATCAAGGCCAATCCTGCCGTTCGGGTGCGCATCGGCGGTCAATGGCGCAGCGGCACCGCGCATCTGCTGCCCAACGACGACCCGTTGCGCCGGCTGGGCGACTTGCCGCGTCTCAACAGCGCGGTGGTGCGGCTGATGGGCAGCGACTTGCTGACCATTCGGGTGGATCTGGACTGACGCCTCGCATGGTCTACGACGAGAGCCTGGCGAACGAAATCCGTGAGCTCGTGGCCTCCGAGCGCGGCGTCGAGGAGAAACGCATGTTCGGCGGCCTCGCCTTCCTGGTCAACGGCAACATGTCCGTCGCGATCAGCGGCCAGGGTGGTCTGCTGGTCCGCGTCCCGAAGGACGACCTCGACAACGTGCTGCGGCGAGACCATGTCAGCCCCATGGTGATGGCCGGCCGCGACATCCGTGGCTGGGTGCGGGTGGACCCCGCCGGCGTGCGCACCAAACGCCAGCTTCGGAGCTGGGTGACACGCGGCGTCGGCTACGCGCGCAGCCTGCCGGCCAAGTGAGCCGCGCGGTTTGCTGACACCCGGCGCGGGTACGTGATCGGGTATGCCCAACCGCGAGCGACTGGTGCGACGACTGCTCGACGTTGCCGGCACCACCTACGCCACCGAGGCGCGAATCAGCCTCGGCGACAAGCCGATGCCACTGTTTCAGCTGCTGGTGGTCTGCATGCTGGCCAGCAAGCCGATCGATGCCGCCATCGCCATGGCCGCCGGGCGCGAGCTGTTCAAGGCGGGTCTGCGCACGCCCAAGGCGGTCCTGGACGCCGACCGGCAGGCCATGATCGACGCCTTCGGCCGGGCCCACTACGTGCGCTACGACGAAAGTTCGGCCACCCGGCTCACCGAGATGGCCCAGCGCGTGCGCGACGAATATTCCGGCGATCTGCGCGAACTGGCCGAACGCAGCCAACACGATGCCGCCGCGACTAAACGATTACTCAAGCAGTTCAAGGGCATTGGGGACACCGGCGCCGACATCTTCTTGCGGGAGGTGCAGGACGTCTGGACCTGGCTGCGGCCGTACTTCGACGACCGCGCCACCACCGCGGCCACGCAATTGGGCCTGCCGGCGCAACCGGCAAAGCTGGGAGCCCTTGCGCCGCAGGCCAATGCGCGGCTGGCCGCCGCGCTCATCAGGGTGTCGCTGGACGACGAGGTGCGCCGGGAGGTGACGGGTTGACCGTCCGGATCGGTACCTCCGGGTGGTCCTACAACCATTGGGCGGACGTGCTGTACCCGACGGGCCTGCCCGCCGCACGCCGGCTTGCTCGTTTCGTCGAGGTGTTCGACACCGTCGAGCTGAACGCGAGTTTCTACCGCTGGCCCAAAGATACGACCTTCGCGGGATGGCGCGACAAGCTGCCCGACGGCTTCAAAATGTCCGTCAAGGCGCATCGGGGTCTGACGCACTACCGTCGCCTGGCGTCCGTCGGGCCGTGGATCGAGCGCTTCGAGCGCTGCTGGGAACTGCTGGGCGATCGTCATGGAGTGCTGCTCGTTCAGCTGCACCCCGAGCAGCAGCGCGACGAAGCGCGCCTGGACGCCTTTCTGGGGGGCATGCCGGAGTCGATCCGGGTGGCCGTCGAGCTGCGCCATCCGTCCTGGAACGACGAGGGCGTCTATGAGTTGCTCGAACGTCGCCGCGCCGCCTACGTGGTGATGAGCGGCGCCGGGTTGGCGTGTGTGCCGCGGGCCACCACCGATCTGGTGTATGTGCGCATGCACGGTCCGGATCAGGACGCGATCTACGCGGGCTCCTACTCGAACGACCAGCTGCGGGGGTGGGCCGAGCGAATCGCCGCGTGGAACGCTGACGGAAAGGACGTGTGGATGTACTTCAACAACGACCTGGGCGGCCACGCGGTGCGCAACGCGCTGTACCTGCGCGAGCTGCTGGGTTAGTCGGAAACCTCATCGACGGGGGTCCACGCCCCGTCGATGACCTCGGGCGGGCGCTGCGCCTGCAACCGGTCACGCTCGGCGCGGCGACGTTTGATCCGCAACCGGGCGTCGCCGGGCATGGTGACCAGCTCGTCACAGGTCAGGTAGTACACGTCATCGGCGACATCGAACAGGTCCGCCGCGACTCGGCGAGAACCCAACTCGCGCAACGTTATCCGGAGTTGATGGGTGAACCGCAGGGTGGCGTCGTGAGCGAGCTCGCGTGAATCGCGGGCGCTGGCGGTGAGCCGCTGGGCCAGCGTCGGCGGCGGTGAATCGGAGGACGCGGCGGCGGCCACGGCGACTTCCCCGGCCGCCCTCAGCAGCATCGTCGGGTCGTCCGCATACGTCTGGCTGGCCAGCTCCGCCTCGCCGGGCCCGCGATGGGCGATGCGGGCGACGGCCTCGTCCACGGCGGCCGCGGTGGAGGGAGACAACGCCCGGATGCTGGCGAGGTTGCCTTCCTGGGCCAGGACACACAGCGGCGGGTCGGCCCGCAGCGCGGCGGCCAGCCGGGCGGTTTCGGTCGCCACGATGCTGCTTTCCATGATCATGCCCACCCCGGGGACACCCCGTGCCGCCTTGCTGCGCTCCAGAGCGGCCGCGGTGACACCGCTGTCGATCAGCCACAACCCGGTCAGGATCCAGCCCTGATGGATGCGGTCCCGCAGCAAGCCGATCCGCACCTCGAGGCCGGCATCGGGGAGCGACGCCAGCTGCGCCGCATCGAGGTGTTCGGTCTCGGCGGCGGCGCTGTAGGCGCGGGTGTCGGACTTGAGATGGCGCAACAATGCCAGCGACCGGCCCGCGACGACGGCTTTGGCGATGAACCCGAGCGCCCCGCCGGCCAATGCCGGCTCACCGAACGGCAGGGGGTCGCCCACGTGCGGCCGGCCTACCAGCGCCTCGCGGGCGACGGCGTCCTGGTCCCAGCCAGGCAGCTGCGTGGCGGCCACCATGTTGACCGACACCCCGACGTAGGGCCGGTGGCCGAACACGGCGATGGCCCGGTTTCCCCACTCCTCGCCGACCACGCCGCCGAGCGCGAGCACGTGGCTCAGCACCCGATTCGCCTCGCGCAGCCCGCGCAGCTGCACGTCCAGCGTGATGGGGGTGAGCGGGCCGGGCAGCGCCGCGGCGAGATCGCCCGCACTGAAGACGGGAAAGCGCGGGTCGATCCGGTCGTCGAATTCGCCCTCGACGCCCTCGGGGGCCGCGCTGCGCTCCTCGCCGGAGGGGCCCGGGCGCGGGACCACCTCGACCGGAAGCGCCAGTTGGCGACCGTGCCCGGTGGCGCCCGCGGCGGCGATCCGGCGGCCGACGAGGCCGCGTGCGGTGTCGGCGACCGCTTCGAGCGCCTGCCAGCCGAACTCGAACGACCAATCCTCTTGCACCCCAGCGATGTCCATCTCCGGGATGAGCTGCGGCCAGCTGCGCACCCGGTTCAACCGGGACCGCGGGTCGGCGGACCGCAGCATGCGCCATGCGGTGACCACGTTGACGGTGCCCGGCGAGGCGAGGTCCACCACGCCCGTGCGGTCGGTGTTCACCGAGGCCACCAGGAAGCGCACCAGGTCCTCGACGTGCAACACCCGCATCGGCTCCGCCGAGACTTTGGTGCGCAGCAGCGTCGCTACGGTGCGGCACACCATCCAGTCGAGCTGGCGCCCGACCGGCGGGGCGATCCGGACCACCAGGCTGGGAGCCCAACTGGTGGTCACCAGGTCCTCGGCCGGCCGGTAAAGCTCCGGTGGGCCCGCGGCTTGGGACACGAACAGCAGCCGGGCGCCGGCGCGGGCGGCGACGTCGGTCACGTGCGCGAGGCCCTCGATATCGGCGCTGCCCGGCGCGGTGGTGTCGACCGGGGCCAGATGGATCACCGTGTCGGCGTCGTCGGCGAGCTCACGCAGGACGGGGTCACCCAGCGACGCGCAAACGAATTCGACATCGGGGTCCAGGCAGGGATGCGGGCGCTCAGCAATGCCGCTGACCGTGTGCCCGGCAGCGGTCAGCTGCCGTGCAACCAGCCGCCCGAGTGCGCCGGTGGCGTCGGTAACCAGGATCTGCACCTGGGCTCACCTCCCCGACCTCAAACTCAACAATAGGCAGACGGCATGGCCCACGCGACCGTTACTGAACAAACGTCAGTCCGAGCCGGGCAGGACCGCTCCGGGCGCTTATTGCACCGTGGCACTGCCGTCGGCGGAGACGGCTACTTTGGCGCCGCCGATGTCTTCCTGCACGGTGGCCTGCGCCGCGGCGCTGTCGGTGATCACCGCCAGGGTCCGCGAGCCGTCGGGCGTGCGCACGGCCACGAAGGCCTTCTCCGGTCGCCCCTCGCGGTCGAACGGCGTCGTCCACGCCTCCACCGTGCCGACACCTTCCCACTCCACCAATCCGGCACAGGTGGGCTCGCGGTCGACCGTCGGTTGCGCGTCCTCCCAACGGAACTCGGCGGGCGGTTCGGTCCCGTACACGCCGAAGCTGTGCTTGGTCAGATAGCCGCCGTTGGCGGTGATCAGTCCGCGACGCCCGGGGTTGGCCGCCAGCAACTCCGCCATGGTGGCGATGGAGTGCATCACGTAGTTGCTCCAGGGGCCGCCGGCGAACGTCAGCCCCCCGGTGACGGTCAGCGGGCGGGTGGGATCGTCGACGGGCAGCCCGAATTCGGCCGCGGCGACCTGGACGGCCGAGGGAAAGCAGGAGTACAGGTCGACGTAGTCGATGTCGTCGATGCGCAGGCCCGCCAGCTCCAGCGCCCGGCCGCCGGCGATCCGGATGGCCGCAGAGCGATGCAGCTCATCGCGCTCGGCGATGGCCGAGGTGTCGTGCGCGTCGGTGCCCGCCTGCGGATAGATCCAGCGGTCCGCGGGCACCTGCAGTCGCCTGGCCTGCTCCACCGAGCTCAAGACGAGCGCGGCGCCCTGGTCGACCATGTTGTTGGAGTTCATCAGCTTGGTGTAGGGCCAGCTGATCATCCGGTTCTGCGGGCCGGGCTCGCAGATCTCCTCGGCGGTCACCGGTTTGCGAATCCACGCGTGCGGATTGTCGACCGCGACGGCGTTGAAGCGGGCCCACAATTCACCGATGCGCCTGCGGTGCTGTTCGATGGGCTCGCCGTTGGCGATCCGCAGCGCTTGCTCGAACATCGGGTAGACGTAGGCCGGCCGGTCCAGCCGGATCCTGATCTCGGCGTCACCGGCCATCGGGACGTCATCGCCGCTGATCTGCGCCATCGGCACGGAGTCGTCCTGCTCGGTCCACTCGAGCTTGCCGCCGTTGGCCCGCAGGCCCCGGCGGGTGCGCCAGGTCTCGGCGCCGGCGAGCAGCACCACCTGAGCCCGGCCCCGCTGGATGTCCAGGCATGCCTGGTTGACCAGCGCCTGCGGCACGTTGCCGCCGACGGGGCTGTACAGGGTGGTGAAGTCGCTGGCGCCGATCCGCTGCCCGAGCAGCAACCCGGGGTCGCGGTACTGCGCGGACAGGATGTTCACCACGCGAATGGAATCCACGGCCTCGATCACCCGCGCGTCGGCGGCCTGCCGGGCCGCGGCCGCCATCAGGTCCACGGGTTCCACGGACCGCCTGTTCGGGTCGATCTCGTCGCGGTGGTTGACCTGGCCGTAGCCGATCAGCACGGGTGTCCTGGGGTCCACGGTCATGGGTCAAACTTAGCGGGGCTATCGATCCCGATGGCCGCGCGGTCAGGGTTCGCCGCGTCCGGGCGGCCCGAACAGCACGCCCTCGGTGGTGAGCCGGTCGATCTCCTGGGGACTCATGCCGAGTACCCGTCGGCAGACGTCGACGGTGTCCTGGCCCGGCACGGGCGCCGGGCGCTGCGGGGCCGGCGGAATGTGCCGGAAGGGCGCCGGGCCGGTCTCCGCGGGCAGCGGACGTGCGACGAGGGGATGCAGCATCTCGGCATACAGTTTTCGCTCGATAAGCTGCGGGTCGTCCAGGACGTCGGACGGCCGGTTCATCGGCCCGGCCGCGACCCCCGAGGACTGCAGCAGCTGGGCCGCCCGGGCCGGGATGCGCGTCCGGGTCCAGGCCGACACCAGCTCGACCAACTCCTCCCGGTGCGCCAGCCGCGCCTCGCCCGTGGCGAAGCGCGGATCGTCGGCCCATTCCGGGTGGTGGAAAACGCCTGTGGCGCAACGCCATTCCTCGTCGGAGGCGATCGAGATGGCGCACCATTCGTCGTCGCCGGCGCACGGATAGACGGCGTGCAGGCTGGTGTCGGCGCAGATCCTCGGCGCGCCCGCGGCCAGCGCGGCTTCGGTGACGTACAAGGTGTCGAGTTGATTGACGACCGCTTCGGCCTGCGAGATGTGCACGTGCGACCCGCCGCCCGAACGATGACGGTGGATCAGCGCGGCCAGCGCCGCGATTGCGGTGATCCGGCCGACCACATGGTCCGGGAAGATCGTGGTCGCGTCGTAGAAGTGGTGCCGGCCGCCCTGGTGTGCCTGCGGATCGTCGGCAGTCCACAGCCGGGTCACGCCGGTGGCCGCGCGGACCAGCGGGCCATAGCCCATCCGCGTGCTCCACGGACCCCGATCGCCGTATGCGCTGCTCTCGGCGAGCACGATGTGCGGATTGGCCGCACGCAGGTTGTCGTAGGAAAGGCCAAGCGCGGTAAGCGTTCCCGGTTTGAAGTTGGCGAAGACGGCGTCGGACTCCGCGACGAGACGGGTGAAAATCTCCTTGCCCGCGGGGCTGCGCAGATCCAGGCCCATCGCCAGGTGGTTGCGGTGCGTCCACGCGAACGACTCACTCATGGCGTCGCCGGCGCGGGCTTGCCGCAACCCGTCCGGGTGCTCGGCGCTTTCAATCTTGATCACCTCGGCGCCCAGGTCGCCGAACAGGCGGCTCAACTCGCCGCCGGCCACGATGATGCCCAGATCAAGGACGCGCAGCCCGGCAAACGGATAGTCGCCGATGCGGCCCGACGGTGATTGCACCACCGCGGGATTTCCGCGCCAACCCGGTCCGTCCTGCCCCGCCGAAGGGGCCGGGCTGCGGAAGCCGGCGTGGTGGCCGTCGACGACGAAGTAGCCGGTCGGCACGCGAGTGCGCACCCCGGGAACCAGCTCCGCCTCGGTGACCGCGC
>NZ_LZJI01000063.1 GCF_001667775.1 Mycobacterium sp. E1747 | reverse complement strand
TCGGCGCGCAGATCGCGTCCGACCACCACGTCGTGACCGGCGGCGAAGGTGCGTTCTGACCCGTCATAACGGACGGTCAAGACGGGCGGGGCTGGTGCACTCATCGGACCAACTGTATCGCGTGAAACCTAGGCCGCCCTGAGGCCCAAATGTGCGTTTGCGGGGCGGCTCTCGTCAGCGCGCTAGGTCGGATTGCCCGCTTTCTCCTCGCGCCGCTGCGCGGCGCGCATCGTCAGCGCGCTAGGTCGGATTGCCCGCTTTCTCCTCGCGCCGCTGCGCGGCGCGCATCGTCAGCGCGCTAGCAGATCGGGGGCGCCGGTGACCACGCACTGGGTGCGGGTGTAGATGGTGGCCATGCACTTGTTGCAGTGCGTGCACGCCGAATGCACGCTGTGCGCGGGACCGTCGGCCGCGATCCGGTTGATCAGGTCGGGTTCGGCCAGCAGCGCCCGGCCCATCGCGACGAATTGGAACCCTTCCGCCATCGCGAGGTCCATCGTTTCCCGGTTGGTGATGCCGCCGAGCAGGATCAGTGGCATCGTCAGCTCGGCCCGGAACAGCTTGGCGTGCCGCAACAAGTAGGCCTCGCGGTAGGGGTACTCGCGCAGGAACTTCTTGCCCGT
>NZ_LZJI01000062.1 GCF_001667775.1 Mycobacterium sp. E1747 | reverse complement strand
AATCTCGAGCCCGGGATGACACTGCTCGACATCGGTTGCGGCTGGGGCGGAGCGCTGCAGCGGGCGGTCGAGAAGTACGACGTGAACGTCGTGGGGTTGACGTTGTCGGAGAACCAGGCCGAGCACGTGCAGAAGACGTTCGACGAGATGGACACCCCCCGCACCCGACGGGTGCTGTTGGAGGGTTGGGAGAAGTTCCACGAGCCCGTCGACCGCATCGTCTCCATCGGCGCCTTCGAGCACTTCGGCCGCCAGCGCTACGGCCGCTTCTTCAAGATGGCCTACGAGGCGCTGCCATCCGACGGGGTCATGTTGCTGCACACCATCGTTCGCCCGTCCTTCAAGGAGGCCAGGGCGCGAGGCATGGGGCTGACCCACGAGATCGTGCACTTCTCGCAGTTCATCCTGACCGAAATCTTCCCCGGGGGCTGGCTCCCGACCCCCCAGACCGTCGGGGAGTACGCCGTCACGGCCGGCTTCGAGCTGACCCGGGTGCACTCGCTGCAGCTGCACTACGCGCGGACCCTGGAAACGTGGGCGGCCGCCCTCGAGTCGAACCGCGAAAAGGCGATCGCCATCCAGTCGCAAGAGGTCTACGACCGCTACATGAAGTACCTGGTCGGCTGCGCGAAGCTGTTCCGCCAGGGGTACACCGA
>NZ_LZJI01000061.1 GCF_001667775.1 Mycobacterium sp. E1747 | reverse complement strand
CGGCCATCGGATACGTCGCCGTCTACGCCGCGACCAGAGCCGCGCCCGTCGATGACCGCACGCTGCCGCGCCGCCGCCGACCACCCCGGCCGGCCCCCGGCAGGTGACCTACTCCGTCACCGGCACCAAGGCGCCCGGGGACATCATCTCGGTGACCTACGTCGACGCGTCCGGCCGGCGGCGCACGCAGCACAACGTGTACATCCCGTGGTCGATGACCGTCACCCCGATCTCGCAGTCCGACGTCGGCTCCGTCGAGGCGTCCAGCCTGTTCCGGGTCAGCCGGCTCAACTGCTCGATCACGACGAGCGACGGAACGGTCCTGTCGGCGAACAGCAACGACGCACCGCAGACGAGTTGCTGATGGTCAGCAGGTATTCGGCGTACCGCCGTGGCGGCGGCGGCTTGGTGGTCGTGATCTCGTCTTGCAGCGGGGGCGTCGACGGCACGGTGGTGGTGGTCGTGTTGGGGTTGGCCAGCTTGGTGGTATCGGTGCGCGCGAACAGCAGCGACACCGACACCACGAGCGCGATGGCGGCCACGATCGCGGCAATCCCCACGACCCACGGCCAACGTGGGGCGGCGTGTTCGTCCTCGACCTCGGCGGACTCGTCGAAGGTGTCGTAGTCGTAGAGCCCGAGGTCGGCCGGCAGGTATGGGCCGCTGATGAAGTGCTCGGACTCCGGGGCCGAATAGGCCCGCGAATAGGCGTCGGTCTGGCCCGTTTCGTCGGCTTCCGGCTCGGCGCCGTCGTCGAACGGTTCGAGTTCGTCACCGTCCGCGGCGTCGTGGTCGTGCGCGGCCTCTGCGCCGGAATCCGGTTGGTGGGGAGCCTCGTTCACCGAATCGGGTTCCTCAGGTTCCCATTCCGGGGGTTTCGGCCCACTCATCTCTGCCTGCCCTGTCCGACTGCCTCACCAGCGCGCGGGGCCCCGCGGCCATACCGTTGCGCGCGCGCTTGAGAAATTGTCAATTGCCTGGGCAAAACACTACCGAACGCAGAGGGGCAAAGAAGTCTTGGCGAAGCGGCCACAGATCACGTGATCTGATTGTGACCTTTGCGGATATGGATCAATGCTTCTCGGGACCGACGTAGTACTCGAAGACCAATCCCGCGACCGACGCGAGGACGAACATCACGCCCGCGGCGATCAGCCACGGCAGCCACAACGCGATACCGACCGCGGAAACCGAGGCCGACAACGCGATCAGGATGGGCCACCAGCTGTGCGGGCTGAAGAAGCCCAATTCACCTGCTCCGTCACTGATCTCGGCACCTTCGTAGTCCTCGGGCCGGGTGTCGATGCGGCGGGCCACGAACCGGAAGAAGGTGGCCACGATCAACGCCAGACCGCCGGTCAACGCCAGCGCGGTCGTGCCGGCCCACTCCTCGCCACCAGTGGCGAAAAGCGCCGTCAGCACCCCATAAAGCACCGCCACCAAAATGAAAAACCCGGCGACGAATTCGAAAAGCCTGGCTTCAATATGCATTTGGTGTCCTAACCTACTGGCTTCCGGCCAACTGACCGCGCTTGGTGTCGAACGGGTGGGTGGTCACCGCGAGCGGCGCCTGACCAATCGCCTGCAATGCCTGCGCGTTGCTCTTGCCGTCGATCCGCTGCTGCAGGTAAGCCTTGAAGTCGTTGGGCGGCACCACCCGAACCTCGAAGTTCATCATCGAGTGATACGTGCCACAGAATTCGGCGCAGTGCCCGACGAAAGCCCCGGGCTTGCTGATGTCGTCGACCTGGAAGACGTTCACCGAGTTGTTCGCCTCGGCGTTGGGGATCACGTCGCGCTTGAACAGGAACTCGGGCACCCAGAACGTGTGGATGACGTCGGCCGAGGCCAGCCGGAATTGGATGCGCTTGCCGGTGGGCAACACCAGTACCGGGATCTCGTCGCTGGTACCCAGGACCTCGACCTTGTCGAAGTTCAGGTAGGTGCGGTCGGAGGTGTTGAGCCCGCGGACCGGCCCGACGAGCTCCTCGCCGTGAGCGTCTTTACCCTCGGGCTTGGAGACCATCGCGTTCTTGCGCGCCTGATCGACACCGTCGTAGGTCAGCGTCCCGTCCTTGAAGTCGACGCGCTGGTAGCCGAACTTCCAGTTCCACTGGAAGGCGGTGACGTCGACCACCACCTCCGCGTCCTTGTCGACGTGCAGCATCTTCTCCTGCACCACGACCGTGAAGTAGAACAGCACCGAGATGATCAGAAACGGCGTGACCGTGAGCACCAGCTCCAGCGGCATGTTGTAGCCGAACTGGCGCGGCAGCTCGGTGTCGGTGGCCTTTTTGCGGTGAAAGGCCGACGCCCAGAAGATCAGGCCCCACACGATGACTCCGACGACCAGCGAGGCGATCGTCGCCCCGATCCACAGCTCGCGGTTGAGGTGGGCCTGCGGGGTGATGCCTTTGGGCCAGCCCAGGGCCAGCACGTCCGACCAGCTGCATCCGCTCAGGGTGACCGCCAACACGCCGAAAATCGCGGCCAGCGCCAGCGGCCGCAGACGACGAGACCGACCCCGCCGGATGCCCCCGGAACGGCGGCCAGAAAGGCTGTCAAACCTGCCCTGCGACAAACGTTGCGAACGGACCTGCTCGCGAGGTGTCACGTTGGCGCCTCCTGCTCGGATATCGAATACTACGCAGCGTAGACCACGCCGCTGACCGGAGCGACGAAACCCCGGCCGGTGACGGCTGCGCCACCTCACAAGCGCCGTCCGAGTGCGGCATACTTGGGCGCCGTGTGTGGTCTGCTGGCGTTCGTCGCTGCCCCGGACGGTGCCAGTGTTTCTGCCGCCCGGGCCGACGATGCGGTCGCGCGCGCGTCGCATTTGATGCGCCACCGCGGCCCCGACGAGCCGGGCACGTGGACCGATCCGGGTGCCGACGGGTCTGTCGTGTTCGGCTTCAACCGGCTGTCGATCATCGACATCGCGCATTCGCACCAGCCGCTGCGGTGGGGGCCGGCGGAGGCGCCCGACCGCTACGTGCTGGTGTTTAACGGCGAGATCTACAACTACCTGGAGCTGCGCGACGAGCTGGCCACCGCGCACGGCGCCGTCTTCGCCACCGACGGTGATGCGGAGGCCATCGTCGCCGGCTACCACTACTGGGGCGCCGACGTGCTCACCCGGCTGCGCGGCATGTTCGCCTTCGCCCTGTGGGACACCCACACCCGCGAATTGTTCTGCGGCCGTGACCCCTTCGGCATCAAGCCGCTCTTCATGGCGACCGGCGCCGGCGGCACCGCGGTGGCAAGCGAGAAGAAGTGCCTGCTGGACCTCGCCGAGCTCGGCGGATTCGACACCGGCATCGACGAGCGGGCGGTACAGCACTACACCGTGCTGCAGTACGTGCCCGAGCCCGAGACGCTGCATCGCGGGGTGCGACGGCTCGAGTCGGGCTGCTACGCCCGCATCCGGCCCGGCCTACCGCCGGAGGTCACCCGCTACTTCGTGCCGAGGTTCGCCGCCACGCCGATCACCCGCGGCACCGAGCAGGCACGCTACGACGAGATCACCGCGGTGCTCGAGGACTCGGTGGCCAAGCACATGCGCGCCGACGTCACCGTCGGCGCGTTTCTGTCCGGCGGCATCGACTCCACCGCCATCGCGGCGCTGGCCATCCGGCACAACCCCCAGCTGATCACCTTCACCACCGGCTTCGAGCGGGAGGGCTTCTCCGAGATCGACGTCGCGGTGGCCTCCGCCGAGGCGATCGGCGCCCGGCACATCGCCAAAGTGGTCCGCCCGGACGAGTTCGTCGCGGCCCTACCCGAGATCGTTTGGTACCTGGACGAGCCGGTGGCCGATCCCGCGCTGGTGCCGCTGTTCTTCGTCGCCCGCGAGGCCCGCAAGCACGTCAAGGTGGTGCTGTCCGGGGAGGGGGCCGACGAGCTGTTCGGCGGCTATACGATTTACCGGGAACCGTTGTCGCTCAAGCCTTTCGACTATCTGCCGCGACCGCTGCGACGGTCGATGGGCAAGGTGTCCAAACCGCTGCCGGAGGGGATGCGGGGCAAGAGCCTGTTGCATCGCGGCTCGCTGACGCTCGAAGAGCGCTACTACGGCAACGCCCGCAGCTTCTCCGACACCCAGCTGCGCGACGTGCTGCCCGGGTTCCGCGAGGAATGGACCCACACCGACGTCACCGCCGCGGTGTACGCGCAGTCGAAGGGCTGGGACCCGGTGGCCCGCATGCAGCACATCGACCTGTTCACCTGGCTGCGCGGCGACATCCTGGTCAAGGCGGACAAGATGACGATGGCCAACTCACTGGAGCTGCGGGTGCCGTTCCTGGATCCCGAGGTGTTCGCCGTGGCCTCGCGCTTGCCGGTCGAGGCCAAAATCACCCGCACCACCACCAAGTACGCACTGCGGCGGGCGCTGGAGCCCATCGTTCCCGCGCACGTGCTGCACCGGCCCAAGCTCGGATTCCCGGTGCCGATCCGGCATTGGCTGCGTGCCGGCGAGTTGCTGGACTGGGCCCACGGGTTGGTGGCGTCATCGCAGGCCGGTCACCTCGTCGACCTGGCCGCCGTCCGGCGGATGCTCGACGAGCACCGCAACGGCGCCAGCGATCACAGCCGCCGACTGTGGACCCTGCTGATCTTCATGCTCTGGCACGCGATCTTCGTCGAGCACAGCGTGGTGCCGCAGATCAGCGAGCCGGTGTATCCGGTCCAGCTCTAAATCCCCGCCAGCGCTGAGGCCGTCGGCTTTACGCCTAGGGTGCAATGAGGGCTTCGAGCGTGCGCCCTGGGCGGAGATTTCTCGAATTTGGCGCCCTCAGCGCACGCGCGAAGCCAAGAGCGCACACTCGATCCGCGTGGCCAGGCTCAGGCGAGCACCGTGGCGATCTCGCTGGCCGCGTCGTCGCCGTAGGCGCCCGCCAACCGGCTCACCGCGGTCTCGCGGTTCCAGTCCCAGTTCTGCGTTCCGGTGGATTCCAACACCAGCACCGCGACCAGCGAGCCCAGCTGCGCGGAGCGCTCCAGGCTGAGGCCCGCGCTGCGCGCGGTGAGGAAGCCCGCGCGGAACGCGTCGCCGACGCCGGTGGGGTCGGTCTGGCTGGTCTCGGGAACCACGTCGACGTGGGTCGTCGTGCCGTCGGGCTCGACGATGTCGACGCCCTTGGGTCCCAGCGTGGTCACCCGCAGGCCGACCTTGCCCCGCACGTCGGCTTCCGACCAGCCGGTCTTGTTGAGCAGCAGCTCCCACTCGTAGTCATTGGTGAACAGGTAGGCGGCGCCGTCGACGAGCTTGTCGATCTCCTCGCCGGACAGGCGTGGCAGCTGCTGGGACGGGTCGGCGGCGAACGCCAGGCCCAGCTTGCGGCACTCCTCGGTGTGCACCACCATCGCGTCCGGGTCGTTGGCCCCGACTATCACCAGGTCGGGCTCACCGATGGACGACACCACGTCGGCGAGCTTGATGTTGCGGGCCTCCGACATCGCTCCGGGGTAGAACGACGCGATCTGGGCCATGTCCTCGTCGGTGGTGCAGGTGAAGCGCGCGGTGTGCGCCGTCTTGGAGATGAGCACGTTGTCGCAGTTGACGTTGTGCGCCTGCAGCCACTGCCGGTAGTCGTCGAAGTCGTCGCCGGCCGCGCCGACCAGCGCCACGTCACCGCCGAGCACCCCGATGGCGTAGGCGATGTTGCCCGCCACCCCGCCGCGGTGGATCACCAGATCGTCGACCAGAAAACTGAGCGATACCTTCTGCAGATGTTCAGCCAGCAGGTGTTCGGAAAACTTGCCCGGAAACCGCATCAAATTGTCGGTCGCAATCGAACCTGTCACCGCGATCGTCACGAATGTCTCCGCCCTTCGTTAGTAAGGTTATCTAGCTTACGCACGCGCCTGGACCGTCGCTGTGTGCACGGTCGGCGCGAAGCGGTGCGCTAGCCTCCCTAGGGAACTCGCTCAAGTCGCCGGGACACGATGCGCGGTCGGGGTGTACCGCACGAAGGCCCCTCTACCACCGTAGGAGACCACGATGGCAGGTCCGCATTCGCCGAACCACACTGTCGGCGGCAGCGGACCCGAACCAGCGGAGTCTCAGCCCCTCGAGTTTCCCGACGACCCCCGCGCCGGCGGCGCGGCTCCCGTCAATTATGCCGGGCAGCCACCGCCGCTGACGCCCTACCCGCAGCGGCGGTCCAAGCGGCGGCTGATCATCGGCATCCTGTTGGCCGTGGCGCTGGCGGCCGCCCTGACCGTGGCGATCGTCTATGGCGTGCGCACCAATGGGGCCAACACGGGCGCCACGTTCTCCGAGGGCGCCGCCAAGACGGCGATCCAGGGGTACCTGGACGCGCTGGATCACCGCGACGTCGAGGAGATCGAACGCAACACGTTGTGCGGCATGTACGACGGCGTCCGCGACAAACGGTCCGACCAGGCGCTGGCCAAGTTGAGCAGCGACGCGTTCCGTAAGCAGTTCTCCGAGGTCGAGGTCACCTCGATCGACAAGATCGTCTACCTGTCGCAGTACCAGGCCCAGGCGCTGTTCACCATGAAGGCGTCGCCCGCGGTCGGGGGCCCGATGCGCGGTGATTTGCAGGGCATAGCCCAGCTGCTGTTTCAGCGCGGCCAGATCATGGTGTGCTCGTACGTGCTGCGCACCGGCGGCTCGTACTGAGCGGGGCTCACCCGGTCAGTTGAACGAGTCGCCGCAGGCGCAGGAGCCGGTGGCGTTCGGGTTGTCGATCGTAAAGCCCTGCTTCTCGATGGTGTCGACGAAGTCGATGGACGCGCCCTCCACGTACGGCGCGCTCATCCGGTCCACCGTCAACGTCACGCCGCCGAAGTCCGCGGTCAGGTCGCCGTCCAGCGTCCGGTCGTCGAAGAAGAGGTTGTAGCGCAGGCCCGCGCATCCGCCGGGCTGGACCGCGATCCGCAGCGCCAGGTCGTCCCGCCCCTCCTGGTCGAGCAGGGACTTTGCCTTGGTGGCGGCGGCCTCGGTCAGGATCACGCCGTGCGTCTTGGCGTTCGACTCGTTTTGCACCGTCATTGCTTCTCCTACATGCCTCTCGTTGGCTAGGTCTTCAGGCTGGGCCCGAGAAAGTCCACTCCCTCAACGGTACCTTGCAGGACCGCTATTCCCGAGTCGCGCCGCCACCACGGATGCCAGCCCCATGAGCTGATTGGCCGCGTCGGCCTGCGCCAACCGCGCAGAACCAGCGTGCTCGGCGATGGACAGAGCGGCCATGATGCCCGCCGAGCGCACCGTGGCGTTGTCCAGGCCCACCTGGCCGGCCAGCACAATCACCGGCACACCCCGCGGCCGGGCCGCGTCCGCGAGATAGCCCACCACCTTGCCGTGCAGCGACTGCTCGTCGAACCGGCCTTCCCCGGTGACGATCAGCTCCGCCATGTCCAGGTCATCGGCCAGGCGGGTGTGATGGGCGATGATCGCCGCGCCCGACTCGCACCGGCCGCCCAATGCCAGCAACCCGGCGCCGATGCCGCCAGCCGCGGCCGCGCCCGGTTCGGAACTCACGTCGCGGCCGGCGACCGCCTCCAGGATCAGCGCCCACGCCTGCAGGCGAACCTCCAGCGCGGCGACGGTGACCGTGTCCGCCCCCTTCTGCGGGCCGAAGACCCTGGCCGCCCCCCACGGCCCGAGCAGGGGGTATTCGGTGTCGGAGGCGGCGATGAGCTCCACGTTGGCCAGCTGGCGGCGGGCGGAGTCCAGGCCGCCGAGCTCGGCGATCATGCCCTGCCCGCCGTCGGTGCAGGCGCTGCCGCCCAGCCCGACCACGATCCGCGTCGCCCCGGCCCGCAGCGCCTCGGCGATCAGCTGCCCCACTCCCCTGCTGTGGGCCGCCATCGCGGTCTCCGGGGTGGGCGGACCGCCGAGCAGGGCCAGGCCGCAGGCCTGCGCGCATTCCAGGTAGGCGGTCGTCGTCGCGGGATCGAACACCCACGCGGCCTCGACCATGGTCGACAGCGGCCCTGAGACTCTCAGCCGTCGGGCCTTGCCCAGCCGGCTGGCGAGCACCTCGACGAACCCCGGGCCGCCGTCGGACTGCGGGGCGACGATGAACCGATCACCCGGCCGGCATCGGGTCCACCCGGTGGCGATGGCCGCCGCGGCCTCCACGGCCGTCATGCTGTCGCCATAGCAATCGGGGGCGACCAGGACGAGCATGGCCGGCAGCTGCAGACGGCCGGGAGCGAGGCCCAAAGCAGCATCATCCGAGGCCATGGTGCCGTCATCCATCACAGGCAGCCGTTCATCACTGGTAAGAGTAGGGCCAATACAGGCGCTGACGCAGGTCTAATAGCAAGGCATTCCAAGCCGATTCCGGGGCGGCCCATCCGCGAAGTAACCTGGCCTCTGTGAAGTTGATGGGCCGCAAGAAGGGCCAGGACGAAGACCTTGACGAGGGCGCGCCGGCGCTCGATGCCGCCGGCGCCCCCGAGACGACGTCTCGGGGCGCGCGGGGGACGGGCCCCAAGGGCCGGCCGACGCCGAAACGCAACGAGGCGCGGCGCACCGCGCGCAAGGGTCCGGTCGCGCCCGCACCAATGACCGCGTCCGAGGCGCGGGCCCGCCGCAAGTCGTTGGCCGGTCCCAAGCTCAGCCGCGACGAGCGCAGGGCCGACCGGGCCGCCAGCCGCGCCAGGATGGCCGATCGCCGGGCGCGCATGATGGCCGGCGACGAGGCGTACCTGTTGCCGCGCGACCAGGGCCCGGTGCGGCGCTACGCGCGCGACGTGGTGGACGCCCGGCGCAACCTGCTGGGGCTGTTCATGCCTGCGACGCTGTTCTTGATGTTCGCCCTGTTCACCACCCCGCAGCTGCAGCTCTACGTTTCCCCGGCGATGCTGCTGCTGATGGCCGTGATGCTGGTCGACGGGCTGCTGCTGGGCCGCAGGGTGAGCAAGCTGGTGGACGCGAAGTTCCCCGACAACACCGAAAGCCGTTGGAAGCTCGGCCTTTACGCCGCCAGCCGGGCATCGCAGATGCGCCGGCTGCGGACGCCGCGGCCCCAGGTCAAGCGCGGCGCCGATGTCAAGTAGGCCCGCCTGAGCGCGGTGCGCACGCTGGTGCTGGGCGGGATCCGATCGGGCAAATCCCGGTGGGCCGAGGACGCCATCGCTGGGACGCTGCCGGCCGGCCAGCCGGTTTGTTATCTGGCCCCGGGTCCGGCCGGGAACGGCGATGCGGGCTGGGCGGACCGGGTCGCCGAGCACCGCGGCCGCCGGCCCGGTCATTGGTCGACGGTCGAAACCGACGACATCGCAAGCCAATTGCGCGCGGCGCCGGACATCCCGACCCTCGTCGACGACCTGGGTTCCTGGCTGACCGGCGCGCTGGACCGCCACCACGGGTGGGACGGCGGGTCGGTCGTCGCGCCCATCGAAGCCCTGCTCGCCGCCGTGGGCGACTTCACCTCCACGCTGGTGCTGGTCAGCCCCGAGGTGGGACTGACCGTGGTGCCGGCCACCGCGTCCGGGCGCCGGTTCGCCGACGAATTGGGCAGCCTCAACCAGCGCGTCGCCGAGCTCTGCGACCGGGTCGTGCTGGTGGTGGCCGGGCAGGCCGTGCCGATCAAGCCGTCGGGGACGTGATGGAGTTCGCCCCGGTGTCGCCGCCCGACGCGGGCGTCGCCGCGGCCGCCCGCGCCCGCCAGGACACCCTGACCAAGCCGCGGGGCGCGCTGGGCCGCCTCGAAGACCTGTCGGCGTGGGTGGCGTCATGCCAAGGGCGGTGCCCGCCAACGCAATTCGAGCGCGCCCGGGTAGTGGTATTCGCCGGTGACCACGGGGTCGCGCGGTCCGGGGTGTCGGCCTACCTGCCGGAGGTGACCGCGCAGATGGTCGCCAACTTCGAGGCCGGCGGGGCGGCCATCAACGTGCTGGCCGACCTCGCCGGCGCGACCGTTCGCATCGCGGACCTCGCGGTGGCCGGTGATGCGCCGACGGACCGGATCGGCGCCCACAAGGTGCGGCGGGGCAGCGGCGACATCGCCGTTGAGGACGCGCTGTCCGACGACGAAACCGCCGCCGCGATCGCCGCGGGCCGGGCCATCGCCGACGAGGAGGTCGACGCCGGGGCCGACCTGCTGATCGCCGGCGACATGGGCATCGGAAACACCACCCCGGCGGCGGTGCTGGTGGCGGCGCTGACGAACGCCGAGCCGGTCGCGGTGGTGGGCTTCGGCACCGGGATCGACGACGCCGGCTGGGCGCGCAAGATGGCCGCCGTGCGCGACGCCCTGTTCCGGGCCTCGCGCGTGCTGCCCGACCCGGTGGCGTTGCTGCGTTGCGCCGGCGGCGCCGACCTGGCCGCGACGGCGGGCTTTTGCGCGCAGGCCGCGGTGCGGCGCACCCCGCTGCTGCTCGACGGGATGGCGGTGACGGCCGCCGCGCTGGTCGCCGAGCGGCTGGCCCCCAACGCCCGGCTGTGGTGGCAGGCCGGTCACCGGTCCACCGAGCCCGGTCATACGCTGGCACTGACCGAACTCGGCCTGGAACCGATCCTGGACCTGCGGATGCGGCTGGGCGAGGGCAGCGGCGCCGCGCTGGCGTTGCCGGTGCTGCGCGCCGCAGTCGCCACGCTGTCGTCGATGGCCACGTTCACCCAGGCCGGCGTGTCCGACCGGGGCGCTCCCCCGCTGTGATGCGTTCGCTGGCAACGGCGTTGGCGTTCGGCACGGTCCTGCCCGTGCCGGTATCGCGCGACGCCACGGTGGGTCGCGGCGCCATGACCGCGCTGCCCGTGGTGGGCGCCGTCCTGGGGGCGACCGCCGCCGCCGTGACGTGGGGCGGGGCGCAGGTGTTCGGGCCGTCTTCCGCGCTGTCCGGATTGCTCGCGGTCGCGGCGCTGCTGCTGGCGACCCGCGGCCTACACATCGACGGTGTCGCCGACACCGCCGACGGTCTGGGCTGCTACGGGCCGCCCGAGCGCGCCCTGGCGGTGATGCGCGACGGATCGACCGGCCCGTTCGGCGCGGCGGCCGTCGTCGTGACGATCGCGCTGCAGGGGCTGGCCTTCGCGGCGCTCGGGGCGGTGGGCAGGCCGGGGCTGACCGGCATCGCCGTCGCCGTCGTCGCCGGGCGGGTGGCCGCGGTGCTGGCCAGCCGCCGGTCGGTGCCGGCCGCTGAGGGCAGCGCGCTGGGCGCGCGCGTCGCGGGCAGCCAGCCGGTGATCGTCGCGGCGGCCTGGGTCGCGGCGCTGCTGGCCGCCGCGCTGGCGGCGGGGCCGCGGCCGTGGCAGGGCCCGGCGGCGGTGCTGGCGGGCCTGGGCTGCGGCGCGGTGCTGGTGCGGCACTGCGTGCGCCGGTTCGGCGGCATCACCGGCGACGTGCTGGGCGCCGCCATCGAGCTGACCACGACGGTGAGCGCCGTGGCGCTCGCCGGGCTGGTGCGGTTCTAGGCGCTCGGGCGTGCGGGCCTAACCCAGCCGCGCCATCCAGCCGTGGGTGTCGGCGAACGTGCCGCGCTGGATCCCGGTCAGGGTGTCGCGCAGCGCCATCGTCACCTCACCGGGCTGGCCGTCGGCGACGGTGAAGTCGGCGTCGCCGTACTTCACGTGCGAGACCGGGGTGATGACGGCGGCGGTACCGCACGCGAACACCTCGGTGATCTCGCCGGCGGCGGCCTTCTTCTGCCATTCGTCGATGTCGATCTTGCGTTCCTCGACGGAGAATCCCGCGTCAATTGCCAACTGCAGCAGCGAATCCCGGGTGATACCCGGCAGCAGCGAACCGGACAGCTCCGGGGTGACCAACCGCGCCGACCCGCCGCTGCCGAACACGAAGAAGATGTTCATGCCGCCCATCTCCTCGACGAAGCGCCGTTCGACGGCGTCCAGCCAGACCACCTGGTCACACTGGTGGGCGGCGGCCTCGGCCTGCGCCAGCAGGGAGGCGGCGTAGTTCCCGCCGAACTTGGCCGCGCCGGTGCCGCCCGGGCTGGCCCGGACGTAATCCGTCGACACCCACACGGTGACGGGGTTGATGCCGCCCTTGAAGTACGCGCCCGCCGGTGACGCGATCAGCAGGTAGCGGTACCGCTTGGACGGCCGCACACCCAATCCCGGCTCGGTGGCGATGATGAACGGACGCAGATACAACGCGTCTTCCCCGCCGGCCGCGGGCACCCAGGGCTTGTCGACGGCGATCAGCTGGCACAGCGAGGCCATGAAAAGTTCCTCGGGCAGCTCGGGCATCGCAAGGCGCCGCGCCGAGGTCCGCAACCGCGCGGCGTTGGCCTCGGCGCGAAACGACACGATCGAGTCGTCGGCCCAGCGGTACGCCTTGAGCCCTTCGAAGATCTCCTGCGCGTAGTGCAGCACGATCGCCGAGGGATCCAGCTCGATCGGGCCGTACGGGATCACGCGCGCGTGGCGCCAACCCCGCTCGTCGTCGTAGTCGATCGACACCATGTGGTCGGTGAAGTACTTGCCGAAACCGGGCTCGGCCAGGATGGATCCACGTTCGGCCTCGGTCGCGGGATTGGCCGAACGTGAAACCGTGAACTCAAGGGAGCCGCTGCTCATGGGGCCTGATTGTATATCCGCCTGCGACCGGGCATTTCACCGGAACCGGCGGCACTAACGGGTTCTCGCGTCGACGAAGGGCGGCCGCACGACTTCGCACTCCGCGGCCCGCCCGCGAATGTCGACCGTGACCCGCTGGCCGTCCTCGACTCCGGCGCCGGTGTCGATGAGCGCCAGCCCGATGCCGGCCTGCAGCGTCGGGGAGAACGTTCCCGACGTGGTGACCCCGACCTGCGTCTCACCGGCGAGCACCGTCAGACCGGGCCGCAGCACACCGCGTCCGACCATCCGCAGGCCGCGCAGCAGCCGTCGCGGCCCGGCCGCCTTCTCCGCCAGCAGCGCGTCCCGGCCGAAGAACGCGTCCTTCTTCCAGCCGATCGCCCAGCCGCATCGCGCCTGCAGCGGTGAAATGTCCAGCGCGAGTTCGTGCCCGTGCAGCGGGTAACCCATCTCGGTGCGCAGCGTGTCACGAGCGCCCAAACCCGCTGGCTCGCCGCCGGCGGCGCCGACCGCCGCGGCCAGCGCGTCGAACACCACCCCCGCGGATCCCCACGGCGGCAGCAGTTCGTAGCCGTGCTCACCGGTGTATCCGGTGCGGCACACCCGGACCGGGACCCCCTGATAGGAGGCGTCGGCGTAGCCCATGTAGTCCATGCCGGTCGGCAGGCCCAGCCCGCCGAGCACGTCCGCCGATCGGGGGCCTTGCACCGCCAGCACCGCGTAGGAGCGATGCTCGTTGGTGATGGTGAGGCCCGCTGGGGCCGCCGCCTGCAGCGCGTCGACCACTGCGGCTGTGTTGGCGGCGTTGGGCACCAGGAAGATCTCGTCGTCGTCGACGTAGTAGGCGATCAAGTCGTCGATGACCCCGCCGGATTCATTGCAGCACAAGGTGTATTGGGCCTTGCCCGGGCCGATGCGGCTCAGGTCGTTGGTGAGCGTCGAGTTGACGAATTCGGCGGCGCCCCGCCCGCGGATCAACGCCTTGCCGAGGTGGCTGACGTCAAACAGACCGACCGCGTTTCGGGTGGCGTTGTGCTCGCTGACGGTGCCGGCGTACGACACGGGCATGAGCCAGCCGCTGAACTCGGCGAAACTGGCCCCCAACTCGCGGTGGCGGTCTTCCAACGGGCCATGCTGTAGGTCATCGGTCACGACGGTTCACCCTAATCGCGGGGGCTGGCACACTTGGGTGGGTGGTCGATTCCCCGGACTTCGCGGCGCTCGAGGCCGCCGGAATCGCCAACGCTCGCGAGCGGGCCGACCTGATCAAGTACCTCGACGAACTCGGCTTCACGGTCGACGAGATGGTGGAAGCCGAACAGCGTGGGCGGCTGTTCGGCCTCGCCGGTGACGTCCTGCAATGGTCAGGGCGCCCGGTCCACACGATCGCAACCGCGGGCGAACAACTCGGCTTGTCGCCCGAGGAGGTCACCCACGCATGGGGTCTGCTCGGCCTGACCGTCGCCGGCCCCGACGTCCCGGTGCTGAGCCAGGCCGACGTCGACGCGCTGGCGACCTGGGTCGGCCTGAAGACGGTGGTGGGTGAGGACGGCGCGTTCGGATTGCTGCGGGTGCTCGGCGCGGCGATGGCCCGGCTCGCGGAGGCCGAGTCGACGGCGATCCGGGCCGGGACGCCGGACATCCAGATGACCTACACCAACGACGAACTCGCCACGGCGCAGGCGTACCGCGCGGTCGCGGAGTTCGTCCCCCGGATTTCGGCGCTGATCGACGTCGTCCACCGGCACCATCTGACCGGCGCCCGTACGCACTTCGAGGGCGTGCTGCGCGACACCTCGGCAAGCGTGGTGTGTGGCATCGGTTTTGCGGATCTGTCGGGCTTCACCGTGCTCACCCACATCACCTCGTCGCCGATGAACTTCACCACCCGGCCGCCATCGCGATGCACCACGTCCGCGACCGTGCCGGCGAACTCGTTGAGCATGTGCGACAGTTGGGCGGGGGTGAGCGCGCGGGTGAGCACGGTGAAGCCCGACAGATCCGCAAAACCGATGCCACACACCACGCTTGCCGAGGTGTCGCGCAGCACG
>NZ_LZJI01000060.1 GCF_001667775.1 Mycobacterium sp. E1747 | reverse complement strand
TCCGGCTGGGTGCAGGAGGACGACCTCGCGTTCGCGGCATGCACCGGAATCGATCTTACTGCCCTCGGTGGCGGCTGAGCTCGACTCGCGCACCGCTTCAGCCGTCGTTAGGTCAATCAGCGCGGGGCGCGGCCTTTAACCGTTGTAAGCGGCGCCAGAGAGTCGGACTGCGCTGGTCGCCTGCGGCGCTGGCCGTACCGATGCTCCGCCGGCTACCACCCTCGCCAGCCACGAACAGAGACCACTGATCAACTGCTGAACGGCGCGCGTAACGCCAACGGGCCCGTCGTCGCCGCCCGTTCCAGGAGCCCGAGTTCCACGCCGGCATCATCGGCCCAATTCAGCGCCGCCGTGATGTCCTTCGACAGGAACTCGGACACCGCGCCGGCGAAACTCTGCGGTCCGCCCAGACGCCGCATGTGCTGAGCGGCCAAGCTACCACCGCTACACACTGCCAGCGCATCCAAGAGCACCTCGGGTCTGACGCCCAGACTCTCCCCACACTCAACGGCAGCCGCCACCATCTGAGCATTGGCGGCGAACAACACGTTGTTGATCAGCTTGATAGCCAACGCACTACCCAGCTCCCCCGTCGCCATGACGACTCGTGCGTAGGCGCCAATCACCGGACGTACACGCTCGACCGCTTCGGTGGTTCCACCGACAAGCACGGTAAGTTCGCCGCGTTCTATATCCTGTGCGGTTCCACTCACAGGCGCATCGCAGACCGCCACCGAATCCGCCGACCACTCCTGCAGCGTGCGCAGCGTTGCGGTCGTGCCAGTGGTATGCGAGACAACCACACACCCCGGCTTCGCGTTCGCCGCGATACCGTCCGGTCCGCTGCCCGCGTCGAGCAGTTGTGCGTCGGAAAACAAGCATGAGATCAGCACGTCGCTCGCGGCTGCCACTGGCGCGACCGACTCGGATACCACGGCGCCGGCCGACGCGAGCCGTTGGGCCGCCTCCGGCCGCCGAACGCAGACCTCGACGCGGTGACCGGCTCGCAGCAGTCGATGCACCATCGGCTCGCCGAGTTGCCCCGCGCCGATGAAGCCAATGGTGTTGCTCATGGACATACTTCACTCTCAACGACGTACTAAGCGGAGACTCCACCACGTCGCCCACCAGGATAACTTAGTCACGTCTGTCCCTGGCACCACGCCTGTCATCCCGTCGTTGCCATTTTGCGCACGCCGCTGGGACTCTGTTCGATCGCATGGCCGTCGGCCGGCAAGGTCCCGCTTCCGGGAGGTCAGGACGGACGTTGTACCGCCTGGAGGGTTGCGAGCTGGTCGGCGATCACGAATCGATCACCCAGCATGTGTTCCAGTGACCGCCACCGCCGGAGAAACAGGTGCGCGTCGCAGTCTTCGGTGAAGCCAAATCCCCCATGGTTCTGAATGTTGTCCGCGCAGTTGTCACCAGCGGCAGTGGACGCGATCAGCCGTGCGGCGAGGGCCTGGAATTCCGTGTCCGCGCCGCCTTCGTCAAGCACCAGGCCGGCGTAGGCAGTCTGTGCGAATGCTGCTTCGGTTCGCACGGCCATCTCGGCACACCGGTGCTTGACGGCTTGAAACGATCCGATGGGTTGATCGAACTGCTTGCGGCTCTTCGCATATTCGACGGACGCGGCTGTCGTGGCAGCGGCCACCCCACACATCGCCGCAGCCACCAACACGTGCGCTCGCTGCCGCAGTCCTGAGTTGTGCGCACGAACCAGCGGCTGGGCACCTGCGAGTGTGACGGTCGCCAGGCGGGTGGACTGATCCAGGGCGCCCACCCTGACAACGTCAGCACACGCCGCAGCCGGATACACCGACCACTGTATGCCTTCCGCGACCAGTAGCAGTCCATCACCAAGGTCACTGACGAGACAGCGCTCGTCGCCGTCAAAACAGTGTTCGGCGAGCGCGATACGGACATTGCCCTCTGCAACATCGGTCGCCAAATCTGGACGGGAGTCACTCAGCAGATGTGCGGCCAGAATCGTCGGGATCACAGGTCCGGGTACCAGGTGGCGGCCGATCTCTCTGACAACCAACAACTCCCCGACCACTCCGCCGTCGCTGCCACCGACCTCGGCAGGCAGACCGATTCCGAAACAACCGAGTTCGGCCAGCGCTCGCCAATTCTCGTCGTCCACCGAGTGCGGCCGTGCTGCCTGGGCTCGCACGGTCTGCATCGAGAATCGCCGGCGGCAGATGTCAGCGATGGTTGCGACGATCTGCTGCTGATCGGTATCGGGAAATAGGTCCATGCCGACCGGTCCTTTAGCGACTGCGCGGCAAGCCAAGAATCCGCTCGCCGATAATGTTGCGCTGAATGTCTTTGGTGCCCGCGGCAATCGATGCCCGGAAGCTATTGAGATAGCCAAAGATGGCTGCGTGCCCCTCACCGTCATCGACGGTGCAACGATGCCCCAGCACATCCATCGCCACCTCGTACACGCGGCGCAGTACCTGACTGTAGTAGAAACGAATCTGGGATCCCTCAGGGCCGGGGTTCTTCTGACGCGCGATCCGAGAAACGTTCATGTACGTCATCGCCCGCAGGGCTGCCACCTCGGCGCGCACGGTCGCCAGTCGCCGACGGATTTCGTCGTCGGCGATGGCCTGGGCCCTGCCGCCGGGTCCCCGGAGACGTTGCGCCATTTCGATGATGCGCTCAACTTGGTGAGCGAGCTCGATTTGATCGGCCATGAACGCGGTGCCACGCTCGAAGGACAATGTCGACATGGCCACCGACCAGCCATCGTTCAGTTCGCCGACCACATTCGTCAGCGGGATGCGGACGTCGTCGTAAAACACTTGGCAAAAGTGTTGCTCACCATGCATGGTTGTGATCGGGCGAATCTCGATGCCCGGCAAGCGCATATCACAGATCAGCCAAGAGATTCCCGCGTGCTTGGGCGCGTCGGGATCGCTGCGAACCAAGAGCTCCTGATAGTCGGCCACGTTGGCGTAGCTGGTCCATATCTTTTGCCCGTTGACCACGAGGTCGTCGCCGTCAATGACCGCGCGCGTCCTGAGGCTGGCCAGGTCGGAGCCAGCTTCCGGCTCAGAGAATCCCTGACACCAGATCACTTCGCCCGCAAGGATTTTCTGCAGATGCATCCGCTGCTGTTCGGCGTTCGCGCGCGCTATGAGCGTTGGTCCGGCGTGGTTGAGACCTACGAAACTGGTTCCTGACGGTGGTGCGCCGGCGCGGGCGTACTCCTCATACCAAATCATCTGCTCGACCAGCCCCAATCCCCGCCCACCGTAGTCGGTTGGCCAAGAGATTCCGGCCCAGCCATCGTCATACTGGCAGCGTTGCCACTCCAGATCGTATTCGCGGCATTCTTCGATCGAGTGTGGCCTGGGCTGCCGTGGGACATTTGCCCGCAACCAGGTCCGCACCTCGTCGCGGAAATCCATTTCCGTGCGTGACCACTTCAGGTCCATAGGTCTGCCGATCTCAAAACCGCTGAGCGCCGTCGATCCGAATCACTGTGCCGTTGAGGTAGTCATTGTCCGCGATAGACAGCGCCAGCCTGGCGTACTCGTCCGCGTGGCCCATTCGCTTCGGGTTGGGCACCAACGGCCCCCACTTTGCCTGCGCTTCGGCTTCGTCCATTCGGTACGCGGGAGTGAAAAACGTGCCTGGGGCGATCGTCATCACCCTGATCCCGACCGGCGCCAAATCTCTTGCGGCGGTGATCGTCATGCCGATCACCCCGCCTTTGGCTGCGGAATAATCCGACTGGCCAACCTGCCCCTCATAGCCGGCGATGCTGGCGGTGGCAATGATCACTCCGCGTTGACCGGAGTCCAGCGGATCGTTCGTAACCATCTGCTCGGCGGCCCGACCGAGCACAGTGAAGGTACCGGTGAGATAGATCTCGACAGTGCGGCGAAAGTCTTCGACCGGATAGGCGTGGCCGCCCTTATCGACGATGCGGGCCCTCGCCACTGGGCCGCCGTGCACGATGACGACCACGCGCAACGCACCCTTGGCGGCCGCTGCGGCGATCGCGGCGCGGACCGAGTCCTCGCTCGTGACATCGGTTCGGACGAATTGTATGGCGGCTCCCAACTCATCCGCCAAACTCATGCCGGCTTCCTCCGCCAAGTCAGCAATGACCACGTTCATTCCGGCGGCGGCGAGGCGGCGCACCGTAGCTGCTCCAAAGCCCCCCGCACCCCCGACCACGAGGGCCGATGCACCCAACAGTTCCATACACGCTGCCTCTCTAGACCTTTGCCCAGTTCTAAATCGACCAGTAGCCGTCAGCAGAGCAGCATTGACCTGCGCCGCCGAGGCCGTCAATCAACCTGGTTGGTTAACCGCTTCATCGTGCGCTGCTTCTGCTACTTGGCCGACAGGACGCGTTCGGCCATCTGCTGAAATCGTTCTGCCGTGATTAGTCCGCCCTGGATGCGTGCCGCCGATTCGAGCTCCGCATCGGCGGGCCAGCGTGCTTGCCGGAACAGCGCGGCATAGTGTCCGGCCACTGCCGAGCCCATCACTTTCGAGATTTGGTCAGCCCGCGTAAGCGCCGCAGTCAGGGCGTCCGGCTCACCTGGCTCACCTAATCCAGACGACACCGCCAGTTCCATGCCGACCTTCGTCTGATGCGCGGTCAGTGACCAAAACGCAGCCGGGGCCAGGCGAGCGAGGAAACCCACTCCCCCCGTCCCCGCGACGAGACCGGCCCGCGCCCAGCCCTGCATCAGGTAGCCCCTCGGACCGATGAATCGCATGTCACACGCCAGGGCCAAATCCATCCCCAAACCGATGGCTGGGCCGTCGATCGCCGCGATGGTCGGTACGGCGCACTCCCCCAAGGCGCGGATGACATTTTGCATCTTCGTATAGACGGTATCGCTGACGTGCTTGGCCGAACTGCTCGCTCCCAGTGCGGCGAAGTAGGGCAAGTCACCGCCGGAACAGAAGGCACCCTTGCCCGTAACGATGATCGCCGATAGGTCCTCATCTGTCGACTGAACGGATGCCCGGCGCAACTCCTTCTCGAGTTCTACCGCGTCGTCCGCATTGAGTGCGTTGCGCTTCTTCGGGAAATCGAGCGTGATGACGACGGTGTTTGCTCGTACGTCAACCTCGAACGCCATTACTGCACCTTCCCCGGCAGCACTATCGACCTGCGGCGCCGACACATAGTTTACTTAGTCAGATATTAGACCCGGCACCAGGAAAAGACAATGTCGCTGATCGCGCGTCTCATGCGGCTCGCGCCCTATCCCGTCGGCGTTCGCCCGATCCGGTTTGCCGGCGAACTCGCACTGTTATCCCGGACTTCCCGGCCGCCTACGTCCGAGCTGCAGACCTGCCGGCGGCGCGTAGAAGGCGCCATTCGGAGATCGGCCACACGTCCTGGTCTTCGCCGGCCATGCTCTGGCCGTCCAGGTCCCAATCCAGCAAGGTGCATGCGCAAACGTGGTTACTGATCGTCAGGAAGAGCCGACTCACTCCGCGGGCCTGGCCACTGATCCGATCGCCGTCCTCGGTTTCCACGTCCACCGTGATAGCTTCCACCCACCCTTCGACCGGGTGCCGTTCAACATGCCTAACGCCGTTGACAATTCGGGAGACCCGGTCCTTCTGACGAAGGTAGCCTGAATAAACGTGTTCCGCGCCGTCGCCAACGGGCGCGGTATAAGTGAGCAGGCTCGCCTCCGGGCCGGCAGCCCAGGTATAGCCGACACGGCGGTATCCCCGCTCGGTCCGCGGGCCCCAGGAGCGGTCTCGCATCGCGAAACAGTCGACCGCAATCGGCTCACCGTCGAGCGTTACCGTCCCAGTGAGGCGGCCGGTTTGGTCGAAATGGTGCGCCTTGGGATAAGGCGGTTCACCGGTTCGCAGTGGCACCGGCGGTTCGAGCGCCTCGAATCGAAACCGCGCTTCCATGCGCGCCCGGTCGTCGTAGGAGATGTCGTAGACCATCAATGGTTCGCGCATCTCGACGCGCATCCCGGTAGGAAAGCTCACCAGCTCCGGCCCACGCTCGTCCGGCAGCTTCAGGTGCGAAAAGTATTCGTAAAACGGCGAATCTATTGGATGTGCTGTGGAGTCATCCCACATCCACATGCCGCCCGCGGTGACCCCCGCGTTTTGGCGCACCGAGGCGTAGACCCAACCGCCGATAGCCCGTTCGGGCACGAAGAACGAATACCAAAACGTCTCCGTTTCATAGTGGCTGTGCCCAGGCGGATGTAGCGCGTCGTCATGGGGACCGAATTGGTGGTCGATAGTCATCACAGCTCCCGTCACGGCGCTACTTCATCTGGCAACGGATCGAACCGGCGCTCCGCCAACACTCCCATCGCTGGCCGCATCAACTCGTGCTGAAGATGGGCTCGAGTCCACAAGTAGGTGACAATGTCGGTGTTGGCCAGAGAGCCGGCGTCGATGGTGTCCGCGAGTTCGCGGCGACCCTCGCGGACTGTACGTGGGCGTCGACGCAGCACCTTTTGCAAGGCGTCTAGTTCTCGCCGCTGCACCGCTTCCCCATGACGATCCGCTTCGCGCAGGTATTTGACGATGCGGGCCAGGCCCTTTCCGCGCATCTCGACGAAAGGGTCGGGGATTCCGGGGACGACGATGTCCTTCAGTTGAGCCAGGACGACGTCATAGAGTTGTTGCCGTTCAGTGGGCTCAGCGTCAAACCCCTCGACCACAAGCCCTTTGAGGCCGTATTGTTCGGCGAGCGAATCGGCAAACAGAGTGTTGTGTAATACCTCGTAAATGAGCGCATTGCCGATCTCGCCGTGCAACTCGGCCTTCACCGTGCGGCGGAAACCCAGAATCACCACTTTGAATTCGGCGAACAGCCGGTAATACCGGACACGGTCGAGATCGATTACTGTGCCGGAGAATTTCTCGTAATCGGCGAGCCGGTCGGCGAAGCAGGTAAACGGCTCCTGCACCGCTCGCAGCGCCAGCCAGCCCAGGTCGGCCATCGGGTCGCCGAAATGGGCGAGTTCCCAGTCGAGTACGGCGGTGATGTGCCCATCGGCGTAGAGGAAGTTGCCGGGACCGGTGTCACCCTGGACGATGACCGGCTGGGTCTCCGCTTCTGGAACGTTCGCCTTCAGCCAGGCCAACCCGAACTCGATCGTCGGGTCCTTAGGAGGATCGCCGAACCGGTACAGCTCCTCCCAACGCGCTATGTCCGCCTCGACGCAGTCTCGCATCGAACGGCGCGGCTCGTCGAGCTTCACCCGTGCCGGATCGACGCGGTGCAGGGCGGCGAGCTTGCTCATGAATTCGCGCGCAATAGCCAACCGGGCACTGTCATCTTTGAGCCTGGAGAACCACGTCTCGCCATCAATACGGCTGCACAGCACCGCTTGTAGCTTGGGATGGCATGCGATGAGTCTGGGCACCGGCACGTCGGTACCTTGCAGTGCCGCGTAGAAGCGGGCTTCCCGGTTGAGCGTAAATGGATCCCCGGTGTGCGCGGGATTGGAGTTGTCAAATCGCAGGAAAAGCGGTTCGACGGCACCGTTGTCCCTCTCGACATCGACCAGCCACGCTTCGCGCCTGCCGCCGCCGGGGCGGCGCTGGGCGCGCACGTGCGTAGCCTCGCTGACCTCCTGCAACCAAGTCGTGATTTCAGGGGGAAGGCCATCCCGAGGTTCAGTGGTGACAGTCATCTCTCAGGCCACCCGGACGTCAACATCGACGCCGTCGATACGGCCGCTCGATTCCCCGCGCAGGAACCGATTCAGATCTGTCTCGGCCGTGCACAGGAACAGCGTGTTGCCGTCGGGACCGCCTAGCTCGACCCCGGTTGCCCATCGGCCCGGGGCGGCAATCACTTGGGTGACCTCGCCCCCTTCGCGTACCCTGACGAACTTTCCTTCCAGATAGCAACCGACCCACGCGGCACCGTCGGCATCCACGGCGAGCCCGTCGGGATGCATCCCTGGCAACTCCGCCCATGTTCGGCGCCCGATAAGCCGGCCATCGTCGGCGACGTTGAACGCCGTAATCCGTTCGGCGAAGGTTTCATTGACCAACAGGAGGTTGTCATTGGTCAAGACTGCACCGTTGGGAAACGCGAGGTCGTCGGCTGCGCGGCTGACCTGCCCGCTCGGCGAGACACAGACAATCCCGCCGCTGGGAGGTGCCCCCTCCAAGTCAGCAGTCACTACGCCGATCGCACCAACATAGGCGGTGCCATCCCGGGCCACCACCATGTCGTCGCAGTGCCCGGATGCTGCATCACCGAGCTCTGCGTAGACCTCGGCTCGCCCATCGCGGACAGCGTACACACGCGCTGAGGACGTTCCCACAACCAACGGCGTGCCGTCCGGCAAAAAGCCAATGCCGCCGGGCATTTCATCAAACCGCGTAACGGTACGGACCATTCCCCCCGGGCGAGCTCTACACAACCGCTTGCCGACCATATCCGAAAACCACAGCTGTCCCGCTCGCCAGCGCGGTGCTTCCGGGAACGACAGGTTCTCGAAAAGGGGCGTGTCAGGCAGCTTCATGTCCTGCAATCGCGGGCGACATGATGAGCAACTCGCCGATCATCGATTCCAGCGAAGCGGAAGTCGGTCGAGGCTGTACACACCTCCGGTATGTTCTACCACCGCGTCCTCATCAGCGACCTCGTAGTCGGGGATGAGCCGATGCCATTCCTCCAAAACGACGGCCATTTCCTGACGGGCCAAATGGGACCCGAGGCAGCGATGCGGCCCCGCGCCAAAGCTGATATGCCGCGGTCGGGGCGAGTCGAAATCCACCGTAGCGCCGCGCTGATGCTCTTTCGGGTCCCGGTTCGCCATGCCCAACGGAAAAGCGACCATCTCGCCCTTCTTGATCGGACAACCGTGGAAATCGATGTCTTGAGTGGCCTTTCGAGCCGTCTGCACAATCGGATATGCGCGAACCAGTTCCTCGACCGCCAGTGGAACCAGCGACGGGTCAGTCACAATCTTGTGCCGGTCCTCCGGATGAGTGGCCAGATGGTAGAAGGCATACGACAGCTGCCCGGCAACCGTGTCCAGGCCAGCCATGAACAGCAGCAGCATGCACGACAACAGGTCCTCATCCGACGGCGATGCGCCGTCGATCTTCCAATCGATCGCGTGGCTGACGATGTCGTCACCTCGGCTGTTCGGGTCCTCGCGCTTCTGCCTGATCAGCTCACCGAAGTAGCCCATCACCTCCATCATCGCGCCCACCGCCACCGAACGGTCGGGATCGCTTTCCCGGGTAGAGTGCAGAATCTTTGCCTCCCACACCAGGAAGTCGTCCAGCTTGTCGATAGGCAGCCCCAAGATCTGTAAGAAAATCGTCGTTGGAAACACCGCGGCGAACTCGGCGTAAAAATCGCACTGCCCGGCGCCACGGAACCTTTCGATCAGTTCAACGGCGAATGCACGCTGCTCAGATTCCAGGCTTGTGATCCGCCCGGGCGAGAAATACAGCCCGAGCACATGGCGCCACTTGGTATGGTCCGGCGGATCCAGCATGATCGGGATCCACTTGTACGGCGGATCGGGTTCAATTGGGACCATTACTGCATTCGAGAACAGCTCCGGGTGCTGCAGCCCATCGAGGATCACATCGTGATCCGTGAACACCCAGTACCCCCCGGCTTCATCGGCCCGCAAAAAGGGCCGGTTCTCCGCTTGGATGCGATCCAGTCGTCTGAAGTTGGAGCAAGCAGGATCGCCGCCACGAACGAACTCATACCGCAGTTCGGCGCTCGTTAGACCGCTCATCGCAGAGTCAACCCCGATCCTTCGCTGAGTCGTCGCCATCGGTCGACACGACGGGCTGCCGCACTTCTGGCAGTGGGATTCTCACTGTCAAGGAGAACATCTGCTCCGCAAAATAGTCAAGCATACTTCGCTAAATTGGGACGATTCCGACGTCACATGAGCAGGCAGACAGCCGATACTCGCAAAGTGGCCTTTGTCAAGTCGGCAAACGATCCGTCGCCTGGTTGGCTTCGGCGAGCAACTTCGCGAGTTGGTCGAACTTGCGTTGGCCTAGGACGGCGGCAAGTTCAGAGTCGATGGTCTTGGCGATCGAGCGAGCCGCGTCAAGCATCTCGAGCCCCTTGCGGGTGTAGAACACTTTCTTGGCTCGACCGTCAGCCGGATCCGAGCGGCGTTCAACAAATCCGAGCTGTTCGAGCTCGGTGACCAGCTGCCCAACGGCGGTACTCGAGATCCCTTCGGCGCGAGCAATATCCACGATTCTGCTGCCATCGAGACCGAGATGAATGAAAACTCGATTGTGTACCGGCCGCAGGCTCTCGTACCCGAGCGCACGAGTACGTTGAATATTTGTCGCGGCCATCCATTCGCCGAAGTCGATAGCGTGGCGCTGAAGCGAGTCGGTGACAAACCTTGCGATATCACGGTAAGCCGCCACGGAAGTCCCGCACGACTGTGAGCTGCCATTACCAGGTCGACGACGCATCACAGCAGACTAACGCCACCGCGTCGACAACGACTGTAGAGTGCCAAGGTCGCAACGAATGGTTTCAAGCTCGTCGCGGGAAATGCTGCGGCGGGCAGAATCCGCGACCTGCTGCTCGACGAGTGTGTTTACACCGCGGCGCTGGCGAGGGAAGAAGAAAACACCCGCCAGATGGCGCGCCATGCCGAACCAACACATAGCCCACGCTGTCGCGAACCAGGCCGACCATCGGGCCCATCTGTCGACATCATTGGAAATGAGTCTTGCGTAAATCGGCCTTGCGCACCTTACCCAGGGCGGTGCGTGGGAGGGAGTCGACGACAACCAGAAGTTCGGGCGTCTTTTGTCTCGCCAAACCCGACTCGGCGAAGTGGCGCTTCAGCTCGGGGAGGTCGAGCGCACCGCCGGTTTTGAGAACGACGACGGCCGCGACCACTTCACCGTATCGCGGATCGGGTGCGGCCACCGCCGCCGCCTCCGCAACCGCGGGATGTGTATGCAGCACATCCTCGATTTGGCCGCACGAGATTGTCTCGCCGCCGCGGATGATGACATCTTTGATGCGGTCGGTGATAGTGAGCCGGCCCTGCGCGTCGAGATGGCCGAGATCGCCTGTGCGAAACCAGCCGTCGCGAGTAAATGCGGCCACGTTGAGAGCGGGATCGCGATATCCAACGAATTGGTCGGGCCCCTGGACGATCACCTCGCCGTCGACGCCGGACGGCCGATCGATGCCGGCGGGGTCAACCACCCGCACGGCGCAGCCACGCATCGGTGCCCCGTCGGTTCCCACCCGTAGCTCAAGCGGATCGTCGGCTCGGGCAGCGGTGACCGTCGGATGCTCGGTTATTCCATAGCACCGGAACGCGGTGATGCCGGCCGCCGCAGCGTGTCGGCCGAGCTCGTCAGTGACCAGTGCGGCGCCGGTAAGAAATTGGCGTAGCGTCGCCAGCTTCACTGTCACGTCCTGCACCTGCAGCAGTCCATAAAGGTGAAACGGTGCCCCCGAAGTGGCGGTCACCGAAAATTTGGCGACCAGGTTCGCAACAAGCTCGGGATCCCAGTGGTCCAGGAATACCGAGCGGGTTCCCGAGATCAGCGGCCTGAGCATCGAGTTCAATCCCGCGACGTGGCCGGGCGGGAACGTCACCAATTGCACATCGTCGCTGCCTCCCCCAAGGAGGCCGGGTAGCGTGGCCTGTTCGGCAAGGAATGAATTGTGGCTGTGCTGAACTCCTTTGGGAACCGACACCGTCCCGGAGGTGTACAACAGCATGCACACCTCGTCCGCCCGTACCGTGGGGGCGACATAGTCTTGTGCCTCGGCAGTCATTTCTTGCCAACTGAGATAACCCGCCCCGGGCTGTGCTGCATCAACGACCACGATGTGGTCCAGCGCGGACAGCTTGGAATAAGCCGCCACTCGGTCGACATGTGAGGTCGACCGGAACGTGGCGGGAATGACGAGCAGTCTTGATTGCGACTCCGAGAGGATGAACTGAACTTCCTTGGGCCCGTAGATGTGGACAATCGGGACGAGTACCGCGCCACAGAGCAGCACCGCCTGATATGCGACCGCGCACTCGAGTCGATTGGTCAGTTGAACAGCGACCGCGTCACCGGGGCCGATACCCAGTCGCTGCATGCCGGCGGCCACTGATCTGGCGGCGCAGTGAATCTCGCCGACCGTCGCAGTGGTCTCAACCCCTTCCGCCACGAAAACCACCGGAACCTGCTTGTGTTCGTCCGCGGCGCGCGCGAAAGCGTCGATACACGTTCGAGACGAGTACCAGCCCTGCGAATACCACTTGTCTCGCAAGGCGGCACGGTAAAAATCAGTATCTTCGGCCATCAAGAAGGCTCTCCGCTTGTTCCCGACTCCGCGTCTAACGCCCCCGTCTGGTCCGGTCGCGCTGAGCGACAAAGCAAATGCGGCTCAGTGGGCCAAAGCCGCTCAGTCCCCGTCATCTGCTTGGCCAGCACCTCCGTCGGTTTAACGGTGCCATTTTCATCATGTTCCCGGTGCGCGCTCGATGACAGCACCGTCGGGGTCAGCGTCCGACAAAACTCGGCTCACGGCGGTCACGTGTTCCGCGGATTGTTCCGAGGCACCGGCAAATACAGCTTTTTTCGCTCCGGGTCGGTGAACTTCGGCGTCTGGTCCAGCCCGGTGCTGATCGGGAAGGTGGGTTCAATCTGGCTGTGCCAGCGTGTGTGGGGACCGTATGCGGGGTCGAGAAACAGCGGGTTGTCGTCGCCGATCCCGAATGCGAAGTGAGAGATCGCATCGGCCGAAATCACCGTGTTCCAGGGTTGCTCTTTTTTGTTGACGGCGACGCCGATCTGTGCCCTTGCCCGTTCGATGTCCTCGTCGGTGATGCGACCCTCCAAGGCGGCCGCGTCTTTGGCTTCAGCGGTAGTCATTGGGTGGCAGCCTCCTTCATTCAGTGAGCGGCGTAGGGGGTGTGTTAACCCGCTCAGCCGGCTGTGCCGCGGATCCTGTGCGTAGTTCTTCAAGCATGGCAATCAGGCGTCGCCGATCGACTTTGAGCGCCGCGCCGCGCGGCAATGCGTCGACGATGTAGACCTCGGCCGGCACCTCGTAAGGCGTCAGCGATGACCGGCAATGTGCCCGCAACTCCTCCGGCATCACCGATGCGCCCGGCCTCAATTCGACAGCGGCCACGGGCGTCTTACCCAGCCGCGAGTCAGCGAGCCCAGCGACGGCGGCGTCGTGGACTGCGGTGTGCGAGCGAAGAGCCCGCACTACGGTGTCCGGTGCGACCTTGAACCCGCCCCGCACGATGACGTCGTCTGCGCGGCCGTCGATGTAGAGGTAGCCGTCCTCGTCCAGGTGCCCGAGGTCACTGGTGGTCACCCACTGGTTGGCAGCACCGCCGGACTGCCGCGATGCCACCTGCAGTCTGCCCGTCTGCCCCACCGGCACCACATTGCCCTCTTCGTCGATGACCTGAAAGCGCACCCCAGGAAACGCTCTGCCGACGCTGCCTTTCTTGTCAGCCCAGTGAGCGCGGAAATCCTTAAGCGTCCACCCCGCAACGGCTCCCGAAAATTCCGTCGCACCGTACACAATGAGCACGGGGATACCGAACTTCTCGTAGAACGCGTCCACGAGCGCCGGTTCCACCGGGCTCGTACCGGCATTCACCGCCCGAACGCTGCCGAGTTCTTCGCGAGTGATATCGGAGTCGAGAACCGAGCGGAGGGCCGGCGGCGGCAGTGACACCAAGACGGGCCGGTGCTCGGCGATTGCGGCACGCCAAGCGGGCAGCGTGAAGCGCTCGAGTAGGACGAATGGGCGCGCGGTGACCAGGTTCTGCAGTAGTCCCCACAGACCTCCGATGTGCACAATCGGCAGAACCACCAGACCGACTCTTCCGGTCAATGGCGTGCCTTTACCGGCTTCGGGCCGATTGTTGTGCCGGAGCGCGGCAGACAGAGATGCCTCCAATTGAGCGCGGCCCAGCGGGATGCGTTTGGGAGGACCAGTGGTTCCCGAGGTCAACATCTCGACGGCCACCGTCGGATCACCCGGGGGCGGATCGCCAGCCGACTCGCGCCGCTGGACGAGCTGCCCCTCGTCCAGACTCCAAGCCGCCGCCCCCAAGTCGCTCACCGCCTTGGTGAAGACGTCGTCCGCCCATAGTGCGCCGGGCGCTAACACGAAAGCGGCTTTGGTGACCACTAGGTCGGCACTGAGCCGCTCCGCCGGCTGCAATGGGCTGATGGTCACCAAGGTGCGCTCGCCGCACAGGATCGCGATGAGGGCGGCGACAGACTCCATCCGATTGCTCAAGACGACTGCTACCCGGCCCCCCGCCCCGCATCCGGCGGCGCTTAACTGCTTGTCGAGCTGCTCGGCCAGGGTCCGGACTCGGCCCCATGTAATCCAGAGGCCGTTCTGCTGGAGCATGTTGGCGCTACCGTCGGCTTGCCATAAACGTCCCAGCGCATCGCGGATGCCCGTCATGCCCACTTCCTGAATCATCGAACCGCTAGGCCGGCGATGATGTCTTGCAACATCGACGTAGTTTACTAGGTCAGCGTACTCGAACGACGGTGATTGATGAAACTGGATCAACCGACGAGCGAGAACAGGACAGAGAATGGCTTATCCGTGGAACGCGCGCTCCGAGCTGGCGTTAGCCGCGCACGCGTTCTGCTCAGGTGAGTTCAGGCTCAGCCCGCAGCACGGCGGCAGCGCGGTCGCGCAATGACTCGGGGTGCCCCACGGCCAGGGTGTTCGCGAGCACGGCGCAGCAACAGATCCGCCGGATGTTTCCAGGTGAACCCGATTCCACCATGGATCTGAATCGATCGTTCTGCAGCGAATATCCCCGCATCGAACGCTGCGGCCGACGCCAGCATTTAGCCCCCTTCGCTCAGTGGGCCTGCCTCGGCCGCCGCGAACACCTGACTGCGCGCGCCTTCCAACGCAACCAGCATGTCGGCGCATCGATGCGAAACGGTCAGAAAACTCCCAATCGCCGACCAAACTGCTCGCGCTCCGTGGCGATGTGACGCAGGGGCCGTAACCCGGCCATACCGTCGCCGCTGGAGAGGTGATGGATCCTGAGGCCACGCGATCCAAGAAATGATTGACCCTCATTTCCTGCAGTCTTATGCCGGCTCGGTGCACCCTGGGATGCCGACTGCGCGTGTAGTGCATTAACGGCGACCCGCGCTATCCGCGCTGATAGAGCCTGTCGATGACCCGCTCTGTGTCTGCGTGACCAGCCTCTTCGAGCCCGGGAAGTGAGTCCCGGCCGCTCGTCGAGCACTAAGTCATTGGCGAAGATCTGGATTCACCGCTGGCGAGTGGCCGTCGATAATTGGAATGGGCCCGACCCAGCGGCCGCGGCTTTGTGCGCTTCGAGCAAGACCACCGTCCCACCGGTCTGAGAGAGATAACTCAGTTACTTTCGATTGTGCCAAGATAGAGGCATTAACACCTTCTCGGTATTCAATCGTATAGGCTGCTAACTGGATCATGCTGGCGGTGCTGCATCGTCAATTGCGGTGGCTCCCTTGGCAGAACTAGATTTTGGGAGGTTTGGTAGTGGCACCACTTCCGGCGCTCGCCCCGATGGCGACTGCGAAGCCTTCGGCGCCTGGTATGCAGGGCGTACGGTCACCGAAGACAGCGGAGCTGGTCGCAGGGACGCTGCGGCGGATGATCGTAGACGGCCAGCTGACAGATGGTGACTTCCTGCCAAACGAGGCCGAGCTGATGAACCACTTCGGCGTGAGTCGGCCCACGTTACGGGAAGCAGTGCGTGTGCTGGAGTCCGAAAGGCTCGTCGAGGTTCGCCGTGGCTCGCGGACCGGTGCCCGAGTGCGGGTGCCGGGGCCCGAAATCGTGGCACGGCCGGCCGGCCTGCTACTAGAATTATCGGGGGCAACGATCGCCGACGTCTTGGTGGCACGTTCCTCGATTGAGCCGCTAGCTGCTCGTTTACTCGCGACTAAAGGAAAAACCAAAGCATTCGATGAGCTTGAGCAAATCCTGGTCGAGGAAATCCCAACATCATTGGAGGCGCCACGATTCGCCGCGGCCACCGCAAAGTTTCACCTCCGGTTGGTTGAGCTGTCGGGAAACGCGACGCTCAGCATGATCGCGGGGATGCTCCATGAAATCACCGAGCGGCACACTGCGGTGGCCATCGCGCGTAAGCGCAGCGTGCCGAAGGCAGATTACGACAAGCTTGTCCGGTCGTACCGCCGCCTCATCAAACTATTGCGTGCACGCGACGGCGACGAGGCGGAGGCTCATTGGCGTCGCCACATGGACAATTCGCGCACGATTATGTTGCGAGGGCTGGGCTCGATCAAAGTCCGCGACGTTATGGATTGAGCTGCCGCCTCCGGCTGCCTACAAGTACAACGGAGACGCAGGGCAGCGAAGGAGCAATGATGGCGGAAGGTGCAGACGCCGAATCCACGGTGCCCGATGACAGGTCCACCGAACCCGACGAGACCAAGCCCGAGGCCGCAGCCACGCAGAGACCGAAAAACGGTGTGCGGTGGGCGCTGATCGTCAGTGCGTGCACCGTCGTGGCGTTGTCGGGACTGCTTAGCTGGTTCGGCTACTCCTTGCTGCAGGCCCATCGAGCCGAGCAGCAGCAGGAATTGTTCTTGCGGACTGGCCGGCAGGGTGCATTGGATTTGACCACCATCAACTACGCCGAAGTCGACGCCGACGTGCGACGCATTCTGGATGGGTCAATTGGCACTTTTCATGACAATTTCCAGCAGCGATCGCAACCGTACATCGATGCCGTCAAGCGCGGTCAGTCCAAGACACAGGGAGTCATCGTCGAAGCAGGACTGCAGTCGGTCACTCGTGATTCCGCTCGCGTCTTGGTGGTGGTAACCGTCAAAACATCGAACGCCGGTGTCGACGAACCACATCCACACAGCTACCGGATGCGCATCGATGTGCAGAAAGTGACCGGCGGAGCAAAAGTGTCCAACGTGGAGTTCATTCCTTGATCCGGCGCCATGCGTCGGCGTCATTCCTATTCGGAAATCACCCGCTGGGCGATACGATTCAACGATGAACCGGTTGCTCGCCGTTCTTTCGTCCGCTCTGGTGAGCGTAGGCGTTTGCCCGCCGGGCCACGCGAACGCCGCGCCGACGGACGCCGAGGGGCAATGCTCGTTCGTGCTCGAGACGCCGAAAGTTGTGCAGGTTTCTGGTGTGGACTTTGTGATGGCAACGGCGCATCCGGGGCCATGCACGCTCGAGATCTCACCCAACCGCACGACGGTTTGCGTGTCCATCGAGGGCGACGATTCGCAGGGAGAATGCCGCAGCGCCAACGGCCCCCGTACAGCGGTGGTGTACTACACCTACCGACCGGGCGCGACGTATGTGATCAAAGGTCGAGGATGCGCCAACGGGTTCACTCCGCCGTACACCACGTGCCAGGACATCGCGCCCTCCCGCTTCACACTGTAGGGCGGAGGATCCGGACCTCAGTTACCAACCGCTATATCGGGTCGAACGCCGAGACCAGCCACCGTCCGTTTATCTTGTCGAGGGTCACGCGCACACTGGACGCTGTGTCGGTGGGCGCCTCGTTGCCGACGATGGTGCTCTGATCGACGAAGAGCAGGGCCGTCGCGTGTGCAGGAGTCGCCTTCACGGAGGCCGCGGCGGCCACGGTGGCAGCCGCCGAGATGCGCTTCTCCTTCGCGCCGGGAATCACCACGTCGTGAGTCAATTTCGTGTACGACTCTTTGAAAGTTCCGGTCAACCGGTCTCGGGCAGCGTCCAAGTCCTTTTCGACCGAGTCTGGCTTGTAGGAAAGTAACGCGATAGTGGAATCCCTTGCTGCAGCTACGGATTCGATGCGCGCGATCTGTGAATTTCGCACCGACCAGTCCTGCCACTTCAAGAAGGCCGCGCCGAGCGCCATCAGCAGCGCGAGCCCCGGCAGCACACCGTATGCCACCACCTGCGACACACCAAACCGGCGCCTCCCCGCGGCCGGGCTCTCGGACCCTTCGTCGGCCTCGGAATCCTCGGGTGACGCCGGCTGCGCAGCCTCGGTTTCGCCGCCATCGTGATCCTCTGCGGCGGTTTCGTTCTCGCCGTCGGCGGCGTGGGCCGTCTCCACGCGGGCCGATGATTCGTCTTGCCCGGTCGCAGTATCGGATTCCGTTGCCGCCGTGTCGGTTTCCGCTTCCGGCTCGTTGGAACCCTTTGGTGCGCTGCGGCCAAACAGCTTATTCATGGCACGAACTCCACGTTAGAGACCTTCACTTCGTCGCCGGTTTTGTGCACCGAGATCCGCATCCGCCAGGCCCGCGGGCGCTGATCGGTTGCACCGAGATTCGAAGTCTGGACGGACACGGCTACCAACACCTGGGCGTCGTCGCCCGACTCGGACTCCAGACCGGCTTCGGTGATTGTCCCCACCGATTTCGACTGCGCCTTCTTCACCACGCCGACGAAGGGCTCCTGGCGCTTGGACATGTCGTCGTAGAACTTGCCCGTCGCGGAGTCCAGGATGCGCTGTACGTCCGTGTCAGCCCGCTGCCAGTCGATCGTCGTCAGGTTCAGCGCGCCCTGCCGCCCTACCTGAAGGAACAACGCCCGCTGTTCTTGGGCCTGGTGCGACTGATAGGCCCGGAATCCCAGCCACCCGACCAGTGCCGCCAGAGCGACACAGATGACCAGCCCCGCCGTGATCACCAGCCGCAGCCGCGAATTTCGTTGCTCGGCCAGCGCAGCAGCGGCGGGTGACGGCGGCGCCGACGAAACAGAGGACCCGGAGGAGGTCGCCACCGGCGACCCGGCCGAGGAAGGTTCCCCGGTGGCTGCGCTGGCCGAGCAACGAAATTCGCGGCTGCGGCTGGTGATCACGGCGGGGCTGGTCATCTGTGTCGCTCTGGC
>NZ_LZJI01000059.1 GCF_001667775.1 Mycobacterium sp. E1747 | reverse complement strand
CCTTCTGCAGGTAGTAGTCAAGGTTCATCCGTCGACCGTATGGTCGTCGGGACGGCGCGCCGGGTGCCGCCACGCTGCTCTTAGCCAATGTTCAGGCAAATTTTGGGACGGCATCAGGATTCGTCGCGCGCGTGCGCGCCGGGTTGCATCACGAACTCGACGATGATCGCCGCCATGTCGTCGATCGCGCGGCGCGGCATCACCTCGTAACCGTGGGTGCTCAGCGTGGGCAGGCACAACAGGCCGGCGCGCGGCGTCAGGCCGTTGGCCTTGGAATGCGACGCGTCGGATTCGAAGGCTCCCAGCACGGCCGCCTGCGGTGACAGGCCCATGTCAGTGGCGATGCCCATCAGCCGGTCGGCGACGTCCTTGTCGTAGACGCACTGCGCATCGCTATAGCCGACGATCGGCCCCCCGCTGACCTTGGTGTAGTACTCGCGCTCGGTGGGGCCGACCTCGAGCGCGAGGGTCAGGGTGCCCGGCAGCGACGCGCTGGCGTAGGAGCCCCCCACCCCGCCGATCTCCTCGTTGGTGGTGAAGACCAAATAGACGTCGTCGACGGGGCGTTGGTCGCGTTCGCGGAGCAGCCGGGCCGCGCGCAGCAGGGCGGCCACCGCGGCGCGATCGTCGAGGAAGTAGCAGCCGAGGTAGCCGCCGATCTCGACCAGCGCCCTCTTGCTGCGGTCGACGCACACCCGGGTGCCCGGGCGCACCCCGGCGGCTGCTAACTCGTCGGTGCTGCGGCCGGTGAAGACGTAGACGTGGTCCCAGTCCAGCGCCTTGTCGCCCTGGTCGGGCTTGGTCTGCCAGATCCGCTGGCTCTCCTGGGTGGTGTGCTCCGAGCCCAGCGTGAGGACCGCGGTCAGCGTCTCGTTCTCGCCGAGGACGGCGACCGGTCCGAGGCCGAAGTTGCCCGGGTACATCGTTCCGAGCTGCGTCAGGTGCAGCGTGCCGTCCGTCTCCACCCGCTTGACCAGCATGGAGAGCTCGTCCATGTGCGCCATGACTCGCGTCGCGACGCCGGGTTCGGCCGCCGAGGACACCCGGTGACGGTGCCCTTGCCCGGCCTGGTCGGTCGGGGGCTGGGCACCGATGTACCCGATCAGATTGCCGGCGTCGTCGGTCCACAGGTCGTCGACGACGGGCCGCAGTTCGCGCGCACACACGGCGCGGACGTCGGCTTCCTGGCCGCACGGCCCGTAGGCCCACAGCAGTTCCTGCAACAACTCGTCGGTGGAACTGTCCTCGCGCGGCGCCATTGGGTCCTCTCCGGTTCATGGCTTGTCGCAAGGATCAGTACCCGCGTCGCGTTACGGGCAATCGCGCCTACTCGTAGTCGAGTTCCAGTCGTTCGAGGCGCCGCACCAGCAGGCTGGGCAGCCACCTTCCTGCTTCGGCGGCCGTGACGTTCGAGGTTCTCTCGAGGAGTCGGCCCACGACGATGTTGGCCTCCAACCGTGCGAGAGCCGCTCCCACGCAGAAGCGGATCCCCTTGCCGAAGCTGAGGTGCCCTTTGCCCCCCGCGGGCCGGTTCAGTCGGAACTCTCCTGGTTCGTCGAAGTGTGCCGGATCCCGATTCGCCGCGCCCCACAGCAGGGTCAGCCGCGACCCCGCCGGCAACTCAACGCCGCACAGCTCGGTGTCGTGGACGACGTGCCGGTAGTGGCCCCGAAAGGGCGGCTCGTAGCGCAACACCTCTTCGAGGAAGCCACCGAGCACATCGGGCCGATCACGGATCTGGCGCTGGATATCCGGCCGTGTCGCCAAAATCCAAGCAGCAGAACCGATCAGGGATGCTGTGGATTCACCGCCGGCACTGAACAACGTAATCATCATTGCGAGCGCAGCCAGGTCGTCCAGATCACCGCAGGCGCACGCGGCGGCGAGATCGCCGAGCAGGTTGTCCTGTCGGTCACTCGCGGCCCGCGCGAACTGTTCGGTGATGTAGCCGCCGAGCTCCATTACCGCGACGCCGGCCGCATCCAGTTGATCCCGGGTGACCAGCCCTTCGACCACTTGGGTCGCGGAGTAACCCCAGGCGATGAGCTTGTCGACGTCGGTGTCGGGGACACCGATGATCCTGCCGACGATCATCATGGGCAGCCGGTTCGCCATCGCGCTCATCCATTCGATGCGTCCGTCCCGCGCATGGGTGCTCCAAATGTGGGCGGCGGTGTCGGCGATGAACGGTTCGAACGCGCGGATGCGCTTGGCGGCAAGCTGCGGCAACAGTGCCTTTCGATGCACGGCATGCGCCGGCTCGTCGGCCGTCGCCAGCACCTGGGTGGGGCCGCCGAGTTCCCCCATCGGAAAGGCCGCAACGCCGCCCTCGGGCCGATACATCATGGTCGCGGTCAGGTTCGACGAGAAATCGGCACAGCGTGTCACCGCCTGGTTGACGGCTTCCCAACTGCTCACCGCGTAGAAGCCGGAGTCTCCGATGCGATGGACAGGTCCGGTTTGGTGCATCCGTTCGTAGAGCGGATACGGGTTCTGAATGAACTCGTCGTCGAATAGCGCCAGGCCGAGGGCACCGTCTTTCGATGGCATTGCCCCACGCTGAACTGCGGAGACCCGTCCCGTCAATCGGCGATGACGAACTTGGGATTCCAGCGAAGCGCGCGTCAACCGAACCGTCTCATCGCGGGGGACCCACCTGCGCCAACACTGAAACTTATCGAGAAATTCGTCTCAACGTTGAGATGATGTGGGCTCGACGAATCAAGGAGGCAACCGTGGTTCGCGACGACTGGGTCGTTGGCGGCGACCGCCGGGCAGCGGCGGCAGATCGCATCTACGCGGCGGCGACGCAACTCATCGTGCGCGAGGGGCTGGACGCCTTCGACATCGACACCCTGGCGGCGCGCGTGCACTGTTCGCGGGCCACCATCTACCGCTACGCGGGCGGCAAAGCCCAGATCAGGGACGCGGTGCTGATCCGCCTGGCCGGGGGGATCATTGACACGGTTCGCCGCGCCGTGGACGGGCTCAGCGGTTCCGAGCGGGTCGTCGCCGCTGTGACCGTCGCCCTCGAACAGATCAGGTCGGACCCGCTCCGGCGACTGATGCTCACCCCGGGCAATTCCCCGGATCTAAGCGAGCTGCATTTCTCGCCGGTGCTCAGCCACCTCGCGGCCGAGCTCACCGGAATCACCGACGACCCGCAAGCGGCCCAGTGGATCGTGCGCGTGGTGTTGTCGCTGGCCTATTGGCCCCTGCCGGACAGCCGCATCGAGCACCAGGTCCTGCAGCGGTTCCTGGCTCCGGGTTTTGCCGCTCACCCGAGTCACTGACGATCGTCATTGACGCCCGTCAGTGAGGGACGTAGGGTGCCGCCATGCGGACATTGCGGACGTCCTCCGCGCCGCCGACCGGCGCGCGGGAGGCGCGGCGGCTCGAGACACGGGCGCGCCTGTTCGACGCCGCGCTGGCCGAGATCGCGCAGCGCGGGTTGGCCGCCGCCGACGTGAGCGCCATCGCCGCCGCGGCGGGCGTGGTGCGGGGAACGTTCTACTTCCACTTCCCGACGAAGGAGCACATTCTCGTTGAGCTGGAACGCAACGAGGAGGCCCGCATCATCAGCGAACTCGGCGACGCCGAGGGCGATCTGACGTCGACACTGTCGCGGCTCGTCGCTCAGGTGCTCGACGCCGAACGCCGGTTGGGCGCAGTCATTTTCCGCGACATGCTCGGTCTGCATTTCTCCTCCTCGCGTCCCGACGAAGACGAGCTGGCGCAACACCCGGTCGCCGAGTTTCTGGTCGGCGTGATCGGCCGGGCCCAATCCGCTGGACAGGTCTGTCCGGACATCGACGCCGCGGAACTCGGGACGTTCTTTCTCACCGGGCTCTTCGCGCTGCTGGCCACCGGGACCCACGATTCGGCGCAGTTAAGCCGTTATGTGACAACGATTGTCAAGGGAATGGAGAAACGATGAAAAGCACAGGCATCGAGGGCTACCGGGAATTCTTGGCCCGCCGTGACGGCGAGGCCGACCTGCTCAACAGGAGGCTGGCCAATCGCGAGCAGTTCTTCGGCCAGCTCGAGGCCAATCCCGTCCGGTCGGCCCACCCCGCCGACCGAGAGACCTTTCTGCGCAACCTGCGCCGCCGTCGACCGGAGGCAGGACTGGATCCCAAGATGCTGTTCCTGTTGGCGACGGCCAAGCTGAATCAGGCGGAACGGTTCGGCGTCGGGCTTGGCGAAACCTATGGGCGCAACAGCGACGAGAATCTGCCGCCCGAAAACGTCTACCTCGAACTCGAGGAGCACTATCACACCCGCCTGCTCGCCTACGCGCTGGACATCTTCGATCTGACTTTCCAAGTCGTCCCCCCGCCATTCGTGTTACGACAGTTCGTCAAAACCAGTGTGTTCCTTCCGGAGCGGCTGAGCTTTCTGTTCGTGGGCGCCGGCGAGATGGCGGGCTGCATCATGTTCGACGAACTCCGCCGCATCGGCATAGAGCTGTTCGGCGACGAACCGGAAGTCTCCGAGCGAATCGAACTGCTCTACCGCGAGATCCTCACCGACGAGATCGGCCACGTCGGCTACTGCGCCTCGCGCTGCACCGCGGGCGAGCGCGCGATCATGCGCCGCATCTACCCCTTCGTGGGACGAATGTTCGCCCGCCAAACGGCCGAGATCAGCATGCTGCTCGATCCGAAGGCGTTGCACGCACGACTCGACCGGCCCTTCGACGCCGACGAACTCACCGCCGGGCTGGGCAACGAAACCTATCTCGTCGCTCATCCCTAGGACCGGCTCGTTCTCCCCGCCGGGTGACCGAGGGTTTGGTGGGAGGGACTGAGGTGGGGGAAACCTCGAGCTATGGCCCGCTTCTTGAGCCGTAGCAGTCCGGCCTCAGCTTGTTCCATTGGGACTCTGTTCAGTCCCTTCCTGGGTTGAGCCTGCCACCCGTGGCCGCCAACCGATAGTGCCGATCGCCTTCTGGCGGGATTCTTCGCTTACCGGACCGAGCTGGTGCTCGACGACGAGGGCGGCGGACGCTGGAGTCTGCCGATGGCCCGGCCAAATCGCCGCAAAGGGCGGTCTCCGGTGCCATCCTCGTCGGTATGTCTGAGACGCGGCACGTGGTCCTGATTCACGGCAACTGGTCACGCGGAGAACAGCTGGCCGCCGCCAGTGCCGCATTCCAGGACCGCGGTTACACCGCGCACACCCCGACGCTGCGGTATCACGAATTACCGATCCACGAGGGCGCCACCAAGGTCGCGTCCCTACGCCTGCAGGACTACGTCGACGACCTGGTGGCCTTCGTCGGTTCGCTCGAAACGCCACCATTGTTGGTCGGCCACTCAATGGGCGGCCTGCTTGCCCAACTGGTCGCCGCGCGCACCCCCCACATCGGGTTGATAGCGGCATGTCCCGCGCCCGCCGCCGGTATCGGCGGTTCGACCCCGGCCAATAGGCGGATGTCGGCGCCGTGGTTCCTGCGCTCTCGCGCCTGGGCCAAGCCGGTGCCTCCTCCCCCGTTCGAACAATTCCGGCAATGGGTGGCCAACACCCAACCTGAGGACACCGCGCGCGAGTTATACAAAGGCCTGGTCTGCGATTCCGGGCGAGCGCAATGCGAGATGCTCCTTGCGATCCTCAGGCTCTCCAAGGCGACCCGCGTGAATGCCGCCGCGGTGACCGCACCCGTGTTGGTGATCGGTGGCGAATACGACTTGATCGTGCCCACCGGGGTGTTGCGCAAGACCGCCGCCCAATATGGGCACGCCGACGTCGTCGAAATACCCAACTCCGACCACATGGTCTTCTCGGGCGCTTCCCTGCCGATAACCATGAGCCACATCGACGCGTGGCTGACAAAGAACAGGCTCCTCGTCACCACGCCGAACTAGGCCGCGCGCCGGCTGACCCAGCGCCTCGGTAACGCGCCTTGAACTGCAGGTGACCAGCCTAGTGTCGGGCCTGATTAGGGCTGTTAATGGCACCGTGTTTCAGCAGTCTGCAGAGCAGGGCGGATCAGGGTATCGATGACCTGGCGGACAAATTCGACGTCGACAGGCTGTCCACTGATCACGCGCATCAGAGCCATCGCAGTCAGGACGTCGGCGACCAGCGACCAGTCGCGGGTGGCGTCGATTTCGCCGCGGTCGGCAGCTTGCGCCAGAACGGACGACAGCACACGACTGCCTTTGAAGAGGATCAGGTCGTTAAGCGCTGTAGCGAGTTCGGGGTCGTGCGCCGCCTCCAGAGCGACTCGCAGCACCAGGTCATTGGTGATCAAGGAGTCGTCGTTGTGCTTGGCACGTTCGACGATGGCGTCGAGGTCGCCGGCCAGGCTTCCCGTATTAGGGGCGTCATCCTTGAGTAGGTCGGGTCGCCAGTAGACGAGGGCGTCGGTCATCAAGGCGGCTTTTGATGACCACCTCCGATAGATGGCGGCCTTGCCCACGCCGGCCCGTGCGGCAATGTCGTTCATGTTTGTCGCGTCATAGCCGTGTTCGGCCAACGCTGCCAGCGCGGCGTCAAGGATCACGGGATCGCGGGATCGGTCTAGCCGCCCGTCTGTGCGTTGGCGAAGTTTCGACTCGGGTTCTGCCATGGGTCCTGGCCTGTCAGCGATAAACGTTGTCGTCGACAGCTTGGCAGATCGGCCGGCGGGTTTCACGGTGCGGTGGGTTGGGGAACCGGCGTCGTGCGTGACTCCCCTTCTTGGCCTTTCTTCCTGGTCAAGCGGATGGTGTTGATCGGCCACCAGAACCAATGCCCCAATGCAGCAGCGATCGAGGGCGTCATGAACGACCGGACGATGAGGGTGTCGACCAGTAGACCCAATCCAATCGTGGTGCCAATTCCGCCGATCACGCGCAGTTGGCTGACGATCATCGAGGCCATGGTGAAGGCGAATACCAGGCCGGCCGCGGTGACCACGCGGCCGGATGCGCCCATGCCACGGATGATTCCGGTGTTGAGTCCGGCGTGGATTTCTTCCTTGAGGCGCGAGACGAGCAGCAGGTTGTAGTCCGATCCCACCGCCAGCAGGATGACGACCGATAGCGGCAGCACGATCCATTGCAGGCCGAGTCCGATGAGGTCTTGCCACATCAGCACCGACAGGCCGCATGCGGTACCCAGTGACGCCGCGACCGTGCCGACGATGACCAACGCGGCGACGACGCTGCGGGTGATGATCAGCATGATCGCGAAAATCAGGATCAAGCAGGAGATGCCGGCAACCATGAGGTCGATGATGACGCCTTCTTGCATGTCGCTGTACATCGAGGCGGTCCCGGCCAGGTACACCTTCGAGCTTTCCAACGGGGTTCCCTTGATGGCATCGGCGACGGCATCTTTGACGCCGGCAACATGCTTGATTCCTTCTACGGATGCCGGATCACCCTGGTGGGTGATGATGAACCGCACGGCCGTGCCGTCGGGTGAAACGAACATCTTCAGCCCGCGTTTGAAGTCAGGGTTTTTGAAGACTTCCGGCGGCAGATAGAACGAGTCGTCGTTCTTGGCTTCGTCGAAGTACTGACCCATCAGGGTTGAGCCCTCGGCGCCTTCTTGCTGGTGGGCTTGGATGCCGGCCATCGTGCTGTGCGTGGACAGCATGAAATTGCGCATCGTCTTCATCGAGTCGATGGTCTTCGGGAAATCGGCCAGCAGTTGCGGCATCAGCCGATCCAGATGGTCGAGGTCGACCGTGAGACCCGAAAGTTGCTCGGAGATTTCATCGATGCCGTCAAGGGCATCGAAGAGAGATCGCAGCGACCAGCAGACCGGGATATCGAAACAGTGCCTCTCCCAATAGAAGTAACTCCTGATCGGCCGGAAGAAATCGTCGAAATCGGCGATGTGGTCCCGCAACTCGTTGGTGGTGTCCACCATCTCATGCGTGCGGCCGACCATGCTGTGTGTCGTCGCGGTGAGTTCTTTCATGACGCCGTACATGTGTTCCATGACGGCGATGGTTTTGCCGAGCTCGTCGGCCTGCTCGAGCATGTTGGCCGTGGTGTCGTTCATGAACTTGGCCGTCTGCAGCGTGCCCGAGTTCTGCATCGCGATCTGAAACGGGATCGAGCTGTGCTCGATCGGCGCACCTAACGGCCTGGTGATCGTTTGTACACGCTCGATCCCGCGAAGATGAAAGACACTTTTGGCAATTCGGTCGATGACGAGCATGTCCGCCGGGTCGCGCAGATCATGGTCGGCTTCGACCATGAGCAGTTCGGGATTCATTCGCGCCTGCGAGAAGTGCCGTTCGGCAGCCGTCATCGCGGCGTTCGCAGGCATGTCTGCCGGCGTGAATTTTTGGTCGTCGTAGTTAGGCACGTAGGTCAGCAGGCTGATGAACCCGATGACGGCGATGGCCGCGGTCACCACAATGATTGGTTTGGGCCAGCGCACCACGGTGGTGCCCACCTTGCGCCAACCGCGCACATCGATTGGACGTTTGGGATCGAACAGGCCGAACCGTGAGCCGACCGCCAAGGCGGCTGGCGCAAGGGTCAGTGCCGCCAACACGATGGTCAACATTGCTATCGCGCACGGCATTCCCATGGTTTGGAAATACGGCAACCGGGCTGCCGTCAAGCACATGCAGGCACCCGCGATGGTCAGGCCCGAGCCCAAAATGACGTGGGAGACGCCGTGATAGGCCGTGTAGAAGGCCTCCTCCCGGTCTTGGCCGATAGATCGCGCTTCGTGATAGCGGCCCAGCAGGAAGATCACGTAGTCGGTTCCTGCGGCGATGCTGAGCATGGTGATCATGCTGACGGCATACGGCGTCAGTCCGATGATGTTGAGGTTACCAGCGGTGGCCGCAACCCCTTGCGCGGCAAAGAGTTCGATGCCGATCACGACGAGACTCAGCATGGTGGTGACGATCGATCGGTAGACCATCAGCAGCATCACGAAGATGACCGCGATGGAGACCATCGCCATCGTCGCCATGCTTTTATGGCCCACCACACTGGTATCGGCGTTGAGCACCGTATTGCCGGCCACATATGCCTTGACGCCCGGCGGTGCGGGCGTGTCGGCGACGATCTTGCGCACAGCGGCGACCGACTCGTGACTCGGGGTGGTCCCTTGGGCACCGTTGAGGAACACCTGCACGTAGGCGGCCTTGCCGTCCGGGCTTTGCGAACCGGCAGCGGTCAGCGGATCACCCCAGAAGTCCTGGATGTTCTGGACGTGCTGGCGGTCGTCTCTAAGTTTGCTGACGATGCGGTTGTAAAAGTCGTGCGCGCTGTCCCCGAGTTTCTGCTGTCCTTCCAGCACCACCATCGCCGTGGAGTCGGTATGAAATTCGTTGAACTTGTCGCCGATGTGCATCATCGATTTGAAAGCCGGCGCGTCCCGTGGAGTCATCGGTACCGAGTGTTGGGACGCAACCTCGTCAAGCGAAGGCGAGAGCGCACCCAGGGCGACTGCAAGGAAGACCCAGCCGAGGGTGATCGGTAGCGACAGGACGCGAATGAGCCTGGGAATGAGTGGGAGTCGGGGCTGGGCGTGTGGGTTACTCATACGGATTTCACCAAGCAGTAGATAAAGGGTTGGTAGTCAGTGGTTCTGCGATCGTCGCGAACCTGGTCGTCGACGATGACCCGGCAGCGCAGGTCATGTACAGCTGGACTCGCCTGAGCGACGATGTTGGCCGACATCGACGGCAACGTAGTCACGATGGTGAACGACCACGGCAACGGTGCGGCTTCGACGAGGTGCGGCTGACCGTTCTCGTCGAGATAGTTGGCATTCACGGAGCCGTCTGGCGCACCGGTTATTTCATACGTGATGTGCTTGGGATGGAACGGTTTCGTGTTGTCGCCACCGCCCTCGCCGCTCGTCACTGCGCCGTTCGTGCCAAATGTGTCACGAATCCGGACCACTGCGTATGCGCCCAGCGAGATGACGACGACAAGAAGCAGCGGGATCCACGCTCTTCGCACGATGGTGAGCATGCGCCCCTCCCCCCTTCCACTTCAGCGCGCAACCGACGGCAGCACGGGGCAGTGCTCGCCAGACGCCGCTGCCAACCCCAAGAAGTAGACGGAACTCAAGTTCCGTCAAGAGGTCATGGAGGACTGTACAGCACTCGGCGCCGGACCGCTCGGCAGGCTCGAAGTACCCCATAAGCGGCCCTTCAACCAGCATTTCGGCCCACCAAGCCCATCACCCGGTCACCCGGCCCACCGAGTGAGCACGATCGCCGTCGCCTGGTGCTACCTGCGAGGCTCGGCGAGTTCCCGGATCTGCTCGGGCGAGCGGGCCGTAACCACCATCATTGTGACGCCGGATACCTGCCACGCGGCGACGTGCTGGCGAACGTGACGGAGGTCCGCGACGATAGCGGTGTCATCGATGAGCTCATCCGGGATGACGGCAGCACTTGAGGCCCCGAGACACCAAGTCCGAGGATGTGCCGGCCGCCGCAGAGGTGATCAAGTGTCAGTGCGGCCATCGCACAGGCGGTGGGGGTGCGCGCCGAGAGTTGCGCTATCGAGGTGCCCAGCCGCAGTCGCGTGTTTGTGATCCCCACCAGGCCAGCGGTGTGTAGGCGTCCGAGCCCCACGCTTGGGCCGTGAAGACCGCGTCGAAACCGGCGTCCTCGGCGGCATTGACAAGGTCTGCGGTGTTCTTGGGCGGTTGCGCCCCCAGTATCCGAGTTGCAGTCCGAGTTTCATCGGTTTTCTATCCCGCGTTCGCCGCCTTCAATAGGAGCGTGGCAGGTTAAGGCTGTGTTGGGCAACGTAATTGAGAATCATTTCCCGGCTAACGGGGGCTATGCGTAATAGCCGCGCCAGGCCCCACTGCGGGATCAGACCGTATTCGGCCGACAGCCCGTTGCCACCGTGAACTTGGATGGCGCGATCTGCAGCCGTCACCGCCGCCTCGGCGGCGGCGAACTTGGCGATGTTGGAAGCCTCTCCGGCAGGCTGGCCGTGGTCGTAGAGCCAAGCAGCTTTGGCGGTCATGATCGCGGCCTGGTCGACCGCAATCTTGGCCTCGGCGAGGGGATGCGCGATGCCTTGGTAGGTCCCGATGGGCGGGCCCCACACCGTACGGCTGCGCGCGTAGTCGGCGGCCTTGGCCACGGTGTGCCGGCCGATCCCGACGCACACGGCCGCGCCGGTGATGCGTTCGGGATTCAACCCGTCGAATACCTGCCGAAAGCCCTCGTGCTCGGTGCCGATCAGCGCCGATTCCGGTAGTCGGACGTTGTCGAGATGAAGGGTGTATTGCTTCTCGGGCACGTTGATGCCGACCGGGAGCCGGTACTTGACTAGACCATCCGCGTCGGTTGGGACCAGAAACAGCGACAGTTGATCCGGTCCGGTGCGCGCGACAAGGATCAGCGCGCCGGCTTCGTCGACACCCGAGATGTAGTACTTGCTGCCATTGAGCAGGTAGTCGGTTCCATCACGCAGCGCTGTGGTGCTGATCTGATGGGCGTTGGATCCTGCGTCGGGTTCGGTGATCGCGAAAACTACCTTCGTTTCGCCGGAGCTGATGCGCGGCAACCATTCCCGGCGTTGTTGATCGGTGCCGTACCGAGTGAGCAGTTCACCGGAGATGGCGCTGCAAACCAGAAGCAGCAGCAACGGGCAACCCTGGGCGGCGGTTTCCTCGCACACCAGCGCGAGCTCGGTCATGCCGGCGCCGCCACCCCCATATTCTTCGGGCAAGTTGATACCGATGAATCCATGACGGGCCAGGTCCTGCCATAGTTCAGTGGTGGGCTGGTGGGCGGCGGCGCGTTCCGCGAAGTAGCTAGGACCGTATTTGGCGGCCAGGGTGCCGACTGCCTCACGCAGATCGCGGTGTTCTGCTGGTTCGGTGAAATCCATTACGACACAAGCTTGTCGGGAATGTCGGTGTGCAGGGCGCGCACGTATTCGCCCAGACCCTTGGCTTGGGGATCGGTCTTGGTGCACGACGCGACCCCTTCACCGAGGAAACCGTAAATGACGAAGTTGAGAGCTTTGAGGTTGGGGAACTCGTAGCGGTCCACCGCCAGTCCGGCCGATTCGGGAACCAGCGCGCGAAATCGGGCCACTGTGAGGTGGCTGCGCAGCCACTCCCACCGTTCTGGGGTGTCGGTCCATAGACCGACATTGGCGTTGCCCCCTTTGTCACCCGAGCGTGCGGCCACTACGTCGCCCAGGGGTCGGCGGGTGGTCGGCCCATAGTCGACGTGGTGGCTGTGCGGCGAATCGCCCATCGGGGCAACGGGCTGTTCGCCCTCATCGGTGGTATGGGGGATGATTTCGCGCTCACCGGTGTGGTGGACCACGACCTGCTCGACCAGGTGGGCCGGTATCACTGTGGGCCAGTAGACTCCGAATTCGGTCGCCGAAGTGGGCGGGCTGGTGGTGTGAAAGCCCGGGTAACCGGCGACGGCGAGCTCGATGACGGCATTGGAGAAGCTGCGGTCGACGGTGGCACGGTCGCGGTCTTTGACTGTTACCCGCAGGTGGGCGGTGGCGTCGACCGCTGAGCGGGGATCTGGTTTGTCGTAGCGCAGCAATTGGACATCGACATCATCGAAACGATCTGGCCCACCAAGGATCTCGAAGAGTTCATCGACGGCCCACGTGGCCTTCTCCTCGATATTGAGGCCAGTCAACACCATTGTCATGGTGTTGCGGTAGCCGCCGATGTAGTTCATCGCCACCTTCAGTAGCGGTGGCGGTGAACTGCCTTCGGTGCCGGCAACCCGTACCCGGTCGGGGCCATCGGCCGTGATCGTCAGGGTGTCGAAGTGCGCGACGACGTCGGGGTTGACGTACTCGGGCGGGCCCACCTCGTAGAGCAGCTGTGCAGTGACCGTGCCCGGGCTCACCAGCCCGCCGCTGCCGGCTGGTTTGGCGACGACAAAGCTTCCGTCGTGAGCGAGCTCGACGATGGGCGATCCCGGGTAGCGGCGGTCGGCGATTTCACTGAGTTGGGAATAGTTGCCGCCGGTCGCTTGTGGGCCGCATTCGATGATGTGCCCGGCGGCGACAGCGCCCGCCAACGCGTTGTAGTCGTGGCGATCCCAACTGTGCCACCACGCACCAACGCCGACGACGAGGGCCGCGTCGGTCACACGCCCGGTGATAACCACGTCGGCGCCGCGTGACAAAGCGGCGGCGATGCCCCACCCGCCAAGGTAGGCGTTGGCCGAGACGAATGGCGCCCTGGTGTCGTCGGGTTCCGCGCCGGTGTCGAGGTTGACGAAACGCTCGCCGGCCGCTCGCAGCCGGGCCAGGTGCGGCTTGAGGTCATCACCTTCGATGTGGGCCACAGCGAGCTCGACACCGGCGTCGGCGATGATGGCGCGGACCGCGTCGGCCATGCCGGCGGGATTGAGGCCGCCGGCATTGACAACCACCTTTATGCCGCGTTGGGCGCACGTAGCGGCGACCTGCTTGAACTGGGTCAGGAAGGTGCGGGCATACCCGGACTCAGGGTCTTTGTTCCGGGCTTTCCACAGGATGAGCATGGTGAGTTCGGCGAGGTAGTCGCCGGTGATGACGTCGAGGTCTGTGGTGTCGACGAGCTGGCGCATCGCGGCCAGCCGGTCACCATAGAAGGCTGAGGCGTTGCCAATGCGCACCGGGCGGTTCACCGCGGCACCGCCCGACGGGTGGGTGCGCCCGCGAAAGCCTGGGCGATGTCGAGCCACTGCGTCGCCACCGGCCCCTCAACCGCCAGCGCGGTCTCGGTCCAGTGGCGGCGCTGGGTGACGACGAGCGCGAAATCTTCGGCGGTCCCATGGACGTGGTTAGCGGCGTCGGAAGGTCCCCAGTTCCACAGGTCTCCGGTGTCCGAGCGCAGTTCGACGTAAACGGGTTGATCGGGCACGGTGAGCCCGTGGGCGATGTGGGAGAACGCGAACGTCGACACACCCAGGTGGGCGATGCTGCGTAGGCCACGGCTGGGCGGAGGGTCGACGCCGAGGGCGTCGTAGATGTCGCGTCCGTGCGCCCACGTCTCCATCAGTCGGGCTGTGGCGCACGACGCGGCACTCATATCGGGTCCAAACCAAGGCAGGCGTGTTTTCGGGTCCTGACTTGCCAGCAGGTCCACGAGTTCGGCGCGGGCGCCGGTGAGCCAGGTCAGCACAGCTGACGGTGTGAGGAGCCGATGAGTCTCGGCGATCCGGTCGGGGAAATCCATGCCGCCGGCGATCAGGGAGTCGGCGAAAGCGCGGAATTCGTCGGGGCTACGTAGGGCCATCATGGTCGCGCCGTCGAAGAATGCCAAGTGCGTTGCTTGGTCCGCCACGGTCCAGCCCGCAGCTGGAGTGGCCAGGCGCCATTGGTCGCTGCGCAGGCCGGACAGGTGTTCGACGAGGCGGTCGGATTCGTCGTGCAGATCGTTGAGCAGCCGCTGGTAGGTTTCGCCGTTCACGGCTTACCGCCCTTTCCACGCCGGGCGGCGTTTCTCGGCAAAGGCCGCCATGCCCTCCTGGGCATCAGAGCTGAGATAGACTGGGGCCCAAAGCCGTTCGGCGGCGACGAAGGCGTCACTGAGCGGCTGTTCGGCGGTCAGCAGAGCCGTTTGTTTGCCCGCAGCGACCGATAAGGGGGCATTGGCGGCGATCTGCTGGGCCAACTCTTGGGTGCTCTGGATCAAGTCGGCGGGATCGGCCAGCCGGTTGACGAAACCAATCTCGAAGGCACGCTGGGCCGTCAGCGGCGCGGCCGTCAGCAGCAACTCCATTGCGATGCGCCGCGGGATCATCAGCGACAGGGGCGCCGCCCACGGCGCTCCGCGCCCGACGCGCGCTTCGGTGATCGCGAAGGTGGCCGTTGTGGAGGCCACGCACAGGTCGCAGGTCTGGGCAAGCAGGAAACCGCCCGCCAATGCGGCCCCGTTGACGGCGGCGATGGTCGGCTTGTCGACACGGATGTTGCGGCCGAATTGCGGCACGAAGTCGATCGGCGGGATCGCTAAGCGCTCACTCGACATCTCTTTGAGATCGCCTCCGGCGCAGAAGGCTTTGTCACCGGCACCGGTCAGGACGAGCACGTGGGCAGTGTCATCAGCGTTGAACTTGCGCACGCCGTCGAAGAGACCTTCGCGCACGACCTTGTTCAAACTGTTGCGCGCCTCGGGCCTGTTGATCGTCAGCCACGCAACACCGTCGCGCACCTCGTAGGTCACGCTCATTGTTCGTCCCCGTGGACGACGGCGAGCACCTGTCCGGAATTGACCTGCTCGCCGGCCGCGACCGGGATGGCGATGATGACACCGTCGGACGGTGCGCGCACCGTGTGTTCCATCTTCATCGCTTCCAACACGATGATGGGGGCGCCCGCCGCGACGGTCGCCCCTTCGGTTACTTCGATGCGCACCACGGAGCCGGGCATTGGGGCCAGCAGAGAGCCTGCCTCCGTCGCCGCGGCCGGGTCGGGGAACCGGTCAACTTCCTGTAAGGCCGTGCAACCCGCCGGGCTGTCGATGTAATGCATGGAGCCCTGACGCGTTATCCGGTAGCGCCGCCGCACACCGTCGATCTCGGCGTCGAGCAGTGTCGCCGAGGCGCTGATGACATCGACGTCCGGACACCAGTCGCCGATGCTGACGCTTAGCGCTGCGCGCTCGAAACGGTAAGCGACGTCAAAGCGGTCGTCACCAACGGTGAACGACACCTGCTGGGGCTGGCTGGCCAGGCTGCGCCAGCCCGAGGGCAAACCCGGCAGAACCGCCGTTTCGGCACGTCGGCCGGCTTGCGCCGCTAGTGCTGCCGCGACGGCATGCAGGCGCGCGGTGGTCGCGCGGTGGTCGGTCTGCATCAGAGCGGCGAGATCATGTCGGTCCAAATAACCGGTATCGATAGCACCGGCGCGGAATTGCGGTTCGCGCAAGATGCCGATGAGCAGGTCCCGATTGGTGGCTACGCCATGAATACGGCTGTCGCGCAACGCCCGGGCGACTCTGTTGCAAGCCTCCTCGCGGTCGGCGCCGTAGCCGATCACCTTGGCCAGCATCGGGTCATAGAAGGTGCTGACGTGAGAGTGCGAGGCGTAGCCGGCGTCGACGCGCACGCCCGTCAGGTCCGGGAATTCCAGCGTGTGCAACGTACCTGAAGCCGGGATGAACCCGGCAGCAACATCTTCCGCGTACAGCCTGACTTCGATTGCGTGACCACTCGGTGTGACGTCGAGCATCTCGTCCGGCAGTGGCTGACCGGAAGCCACAAGTAACTGGGCGCGCACGAGATCGATGCCGGTGACTAACTCAGTGACCGGGTGCTCGACCTGAAGCCTGGTGTTGACTTCCAGGAAGTAGAACGCGCCGTCGGCGGCCATGACGAACTCGACGGTGCCAGCGCCTTCGTAGTCCAAAGCCTTACCGGCCGACACTGCCGCGCGGCCCAGCTCGGCGCGAAGGGATTCATCGACGGCGGTGGAGGGGGCTTCTTCGATGATCTTTTGGTAGCGGCGCTGAATTGAACACTCGCGCTCCCCCAGATGCACCACGTTGCCGTGCCGGTCGCCGAAAATCTGGACTTCGATGTGGCGGGGGGATTCGACGAATTTCTCGAGGAAGACGGTGCCATCGCCGAATGCCGAGGCGGCTTCGCGGCGCGCGCTGCGTACCGCGTCGAGGAGTTCGGCGGCATTGTGCACGATGCGCATGCCGCGCCCGCCGCCACCAAAGGCGGCCTTGACGAGGAGGGGAAAGCCGATGTCATGGGCGGACGCGTTCAGGGTCTCGGGATCTTCGTCGCGCTGCGACTCGATGGTGATTCCGGGCAGCACCGGTACCCCGGCGTCGCGCATCAGATCTTTGGCCGCAATCTTGGAGCCCATCGCAGTGATGGCTTGTGGGCTGGGCCCGACGAATATGACACCGGCTTGGATGCAGGCCCGCGCGAAATCGGCGTTTTCGGAGAGGAATCCGTAGCCGGGGTGGATGGCGTCGGCGTCGGTGCGTACCGCGGCGGCCAGGACGAGATCGGCCCGCAGATAGGTGTCGCCGGGCGCGGTGCCGGGCAGATGCACCGACTCGTCGGCCTGGGCCACATACGCCGCGTGCCGATCAGCGTCGGAGTACACCGCAACGGTGGCGATGTCCATCTGCCGGGCGGTGCGGATGATCCGCGAGGCGATCTCTCCCCGGTTGGCGATGAGCAGTTTGGTGATCACGTCCCTCACATCCTGAAGACGCCGAAGCCGCGGCGGCCGGCTATCACATTGGAATGTGCTGCAGAGAGCGCCATCCCGAGCACGGAGCGGGTATCGCGGGGATCGATGACGCCGTCGTCGTAGATGCGACCGGATACAAAGAAGGCATGCGATTCGCGTTCGATCTGTTCTTCGATTTCGGCAGTGCGTATGGCGTCGGCCTCGTGGTCGAATTCACGGCCGGCGGCCTTCGCGGCGGCTTTACCGACGATGGACAGGACCCCGGCCAGCTGCGCGGCGCCCATCACCGCGAGCTTGGCGTTGACCCAGCTGAACATGAACCGCGGATCGTAGGCCCGCCCGGACATGCCGTAGTTCCCAGCGCCGAAGGAGCCCCCCATGTTGATGGTGATGTGGGGGACGGTGCTGTTGGTGACGGCGTTGATCATCTTGGCGCCGTCTTTGATGATCCCTCCCTGTTCGTATTGGGTGCCCACCATGTACCCGGTGACGTTTTGCAGAAAGATCAGCGGCGTGTCGGTCTGATTGGCTAGCAGGATGAATTCTGTTGCCTTCTTGGACTCTTCACTGAAAAGCACGCCGCGGGTATTGGCCAGGATGCCGACGGGGAAGCCGTGGATCGAGGCCCAGCCCGTCGCGATGCTGGTGCCCCAGCGAGGCTTGTATTCGGAGAACCGTGATCCGTCGGCGACGCGGGCGATGACTTCGCGGGGGTCAAACGGCACGCGAGAATCACCGGAGGCGATGCCGAGGAGCTCCTCGGTGTCGTAGAGAGGTTCGTCGGCAGGTTGGCTCGGGCCGGGCCCGAGCTTGCGCCAGTTCAGGTGGGCAACAATATCGCGGCCGATGCGAATTGCATCGACTTCATCGACGGCGAAATAGTCACCAAGGCCGGAGACTCGGGTGTGCATGTCAGCGCCGCCGAGTTCTTCGTCGCCGGCGTCCTCGCCGGTGGCCATCTTGACCAGTGGAGGGCCACCGAGGAACACCTTCGCCTGCTTATCCACGAGCACCGCGTAATCGCACATGCCGGGCACGTAGGCCCCGCCCGCGGTGGAATTGCCGAATACCAGCGCGACACTGGGAATGCCCATAGCCGACAACTCAGTCAAATCGTGAAAGATCTTGCCGGCGTGCACGAACAACTCCGACTGGGTGGGCAGATCGGCGCCACCCGACTCGACCAGGTACACCACCGGAAGTCGGTTAACCCGCGCGATCTCTAACGCGCGCAAGTTTTTTCGCAGGGTGAATGGGTTCATCGTGCCGCCGCGCACGGTGGGATCGTGGGCGATGATCATGCACTCCACTCCGCAGACCACACCCACGCCGGTCACGATGGCCGCCCCTACGTGGAAGGCAGTCCCCCATCCGGCTAGTGCGGACAGTTCCATGAAGGGGCCGTCACGGTCGACCAGTAACTCGATGCGCTCACGAGCTAGCAGCCGGCCGCGATCATGGTGGCGTTGCACGTAGCGTTGCCCGCCGCCGGCCACGACCAGAGCCAGTTGTTCGTTGAGCGACGCGACCGCGGCCGACTGGACATCGCGGTTGCGCTGGTACGTCGCCGACGAAGTGTCGACCTCCGACGTGAGGACGGGCATCGTTTTCCTTTCTTACTGGCCCGAAACGCAATCGGTAGTGAATCACCAAACACTAAAGTCATCGGCGCTCAGCATGGCGATATCCACCCCCAACAGGTGAGATGAAGAGTCCGAACGAGATAGCACCCGGCACTCACGGGACGGCGCCGTGCCGCTAGTCATCGACAAGTTGCCGCATCCCTGCGCGTGCGGCCTGGTAGTCGGCGGCCAGAACCTCGATCACGGCTTGCACGCTGGAGATCTCGTGCACTCCCGAGACGCTGTGTCCAGCGCTCCAGGCCGTTTGGTTGCTCAAGAGCTTGTCGTGCCGAAACCCTGGGGCCTCGACGCTCTCGGCGATGCCGCGGTGTTGCGCCGCAACTAACCAGGCGTCCAAAAGACTTGCCGGGATACCGCCGACACGATCGGAAAGGCGGACATCATCCAGCGTTGAGGCCACGACCGCTTGGCGGTAGCCGTCCTCGGCGCCGCTCTCGTAGGTCGCGATGAAGCGGGTGCCGAGATAGACCAAGTCCACACCAAGTGTTTGGGCCGCAGCGATGGCATGGCCGTCGCCGATCCCACCAGCGAGCACCAAAGGCCCATCGAACTGTTCCCGCACCGCCCGCACGAACGCGAACGGGTTTGCCCATCCGGTTTGGCCGCCCGCCCCGGCAGTCAGCAGAACCAGGCCGTCGGCGCCGGCGGCGAGGGCCCGCCAGGCATGGGCGAGGCTGGCGACATCGGCGTAAACCTGTACGCCCACATCATGTAGAGGCCCGATCACCGCCTCCGGCGAACCCACGCTGGTGATTACCAGTTCGGGGCGGTGTTCGACGAGGCATGCCAGGTCGGCATCACGGCGGGTGTTGCTGGGATGCACAACCAGGTTAGGCGCCACCGGCGCATGCTCTGGACCGAGTTCATCGGCCATCCGCGACAGCCAGGTGTCCAACACCCGCGGGCTCGACGTGTTGTGGGTGGGGAACGCGCCAACCACTCCGTTACGGCAGGCCGCGATCACCAGGTCGGGTGTCGAGACGCTGGTCATCGGCGCGGCGATGGCCGGCAAGGCCAACCGATGTGACCAGCGATGCAGGCTCGCCAATGGCACCCCCAAAGGTGAACGCAGACCGCAGAGGCCCGCAGCATGGATGATCCGTAGTAAATCTACATTAACTAGCGAACAATCCAGGAGTCCGCGGCGACGACCCATCCCCGCGGTGCAGAAAAGCTGATCAGTGCGATGTCAGCGGGTAACTGTGGTGGGAAACCACCGATTTTGACAAACGTGACACGTGACACAACAATGTGGTGTTTAGTGAACCTGAATCCGCATTGACGCTGTCTTGAAGGGGCACACCGATCACCGCCGATCAATATCCGCCGTCGTCAGGAGCCGTCAGCTTCGCTGACATGGCTCACGAATTGGCCCCGACGTCTTCCCCGGTGGCCTCGGCGCCGCGTGGGGCCGATGGCGCATTCGGAGAGACCTTGGGCAACCTCATTGGCGCTCTGGATGAGCTTCGACAACAAACGACCGGGCAGGCCGTCTTTCGTCTGGCGCCCAAGCTGTTGTGCGAAGCTGGCGCCTGGGCCCGTGTCATGATCTCGGCCGTCACCGGCTCGACCTGGTCGCCCCTGGCCTTATTCGGTCTGACTGATACGGGCCACGCGATTCTCGAAATCGACGGCGTCATCGAGGATCTGCACATCTCCTTGGCCTCGCCGCTCGTGGAGGCCGAAGTCGTGCGCCGTCGCCTCCCGGCCTTGATCACTGACGCGCAAAACGAGCCCCGCACTCATCGACCGCTGGTCACCCGCACCGGCACATGCGAATACGTCGTGGCGCCGGTCGTCGCGGACTCGGTCGTGGTAGGGCTCGTGCACGCGGACCGTCCCGCCAAATCCGAGACCCTCTCAGCGCTTGACCGCGACCTGCTGCGCCTCTTCGCCGACGGAGTGGGGCTTTGCATTGAGCGCGCAGAACTCACCGACCGCCTCCAACGCCAAGAGACCATCTTGGCCGAGGCCTGCGCGGCGGCTTTGGACTCGTTGCCCGCCCTGACCGCGGTTTCCGAACTCCAACTCGGTGCTCACGGTGGCACCGAGAGCCTAAACACCGCCGGCGCCCACGAACGGGCCCGGACTGAGCAACACCGGGAGTGGGCCAGGCTCGCCCGGCTGACTAGTCGCGAACGCGAAGTCTTGACCTTGCTGGCGAGCGGCGCTACCAACGCGCAGCTCGCTGACCGGCTCACTGTCGCCGAGAGCACGATCAAGTCCCATGTCAAACACATCCTGCACAAGCTGGGGACGGCCAACCGCGCCGCAGCAATTTCGTGCTACTTGCGGGAAACCCGCACCGATGAACGGCGGCCGCGATGAGCGTTTCCTTTGCCAGTGACAGCAACCGGGTATCCCCTGGCGCACGGACCCGGTCTGAATGGTGGTCCGGCGAGATCGAGCTCATGGACAGGCTCGAAGCGCTACGCGAAGGCGCCAATCTCGCTGTCGCCCGGGAAATTACGTTGCCGGATCTCGAATGGGCCGCGCCGGCGCGCTCGGCGGAAGCCGTCTCAATCTTGACCCATGCCTGTGTCGAGCGGCTGCGCGACACCCCCGGCCACGATGTGACCGGAGCACGCCGGCTCTGCGATCTGATCCTGCAGCTACAGCAGCTGGCGATGGATTTCTATCTGCACCAGACGGCAATGCGCAGCCGTCGCCTGGCCGACTGTGCAGCTGGGCTAGGCCGGCTGCGTGGCATGCCATCGTCGGCGGCACTAATAGAGGGCGCCTGCGAAGAGTTGGTGGCGCGGTGCGGCTTTCACCGTGCGGTGATATCAAAGCTGGAGAACGGCAGTTGGAAACCGTTGATCCTGCACAACCGTGATGACAACAAGGAGACACGGTCATGGTTCAGCGACTGGGTCAACCAGAGTGTCCCACTCGCCGCGACCGCACCCGAAGCCGAGATGGTGTCACGGCGGCGCCCGTCGATCGTTTATGACACAGCCAACGCGCCTGTCTATCGGCCACTGATTGTCCAAGCAGGCCGGTCGCGTTCCTATGTCCTGGCGCCTCTCATACACGGGAAAGATGTCATCGGGTTTCTCCATACCGATCATCACCCGCTGCCACGGCGCGTCGATGAAGCAGACCGCGATGTGTTGTGGGCCTTCGCCGATGGGTTCGCGCACATCTATGAGCGGGCTGTCTTGATGGAACGGTTGCAAGTCCACCGCAACAGTGTGCGTGAGTTGTTTTTTGGCGCGGTCGACCGCATCGATGACCTGTGTGGTGCGGATCTGGACGTGTCACAGTTCGGCGAATGCTCGGATTCCGCCGGGACCGACGCCAGGTCATCAGGTCCGGTGAGCCGGCCCGCGGTCGAACTCAGCGAGCGCGAAGCTGAGGTCTTTGACCTGATGATCACCGGAGCTAGCAATCAGGACATCGCTGATCGCCTCGTCATCACCGAGGGCACGGTGAAATCACACGTCAAACACATCCTTCGCAAATACGGCGCCGTCAATCGCGCTCAAGCGATCGCCTGGGCGCTTAGCGAACGCTGATCACCCGACCGGCAATGCCCCGGCCGGTCAACCCATCCACCAGCCGACCCTGTCGGACTACAGCAAAACCGGGCCGTTGTCCGCGCCGCTGCCCTCCTATCCTCAGGCAGGGCGGGGCTGACGGCTGGGCTCGGCGGGCAGCAAGGTCCGCAATTGAGGCAACACCTCGCTGCGCAGGCGTTCGACCATGCGCGGGCCGAGCAGCGGAATCAGCATGGCGCCGTCGGTGATACGCAGTGCGTACAAGTCGGCCACCAACCCCGCCAGGCCGCGAGCGGTGCCAACGTAGGACAGCGTGTCAGCGGGGGGCGACTCCCCCGTTTCGGCCAAAGCCGCGCGCGCCGCCGAGGCTTCGGCGGCGACGACAACGTGGATGTCGACCACGACGTCGCGGTCAGGGTGCTCGGCGCGTGCCGCGGCCGCTTCACGGGCGAGGTGGCGCATGTCGCTGGCGCGCACCCGTGTGAGATCGCCGGGCGTGTGCAGCCAGACGCGCGCGCCATCGGCGATCCCGAGTCGCAGCGGTGCTCTATAGGTGAGGTCGATATCAATCGTGTGGCCATCGGGCGTGCCCATAGTGGCGGAGTTCACTGTCCGGCGGGGTCGATAACGATGGCGAAGGCCTTGTTTTCAATGCCTCCCGAGCGGTCAAGGGCGATGAATTTCTCCTCAACGTATTCGTCGATGCAGTGGGGTCCCCCCTCGCGCCCCAGTCCGCTTTGCTTGACGCCGCCGAAAGGGTAGGCCGGGTGAATTACGTGCCAGTTGTTGATCCAGACCATGCCGGCCTGCAGGCGGCGTGCGACTTCTAACGTCTCCGCCTCGCTGTTGCCCCAAATCCCGGCAGACAGACCGTAATTGGTGTCGTTGGCAATCGTGATTGCCTCGTCTACACCGTCGTAGGTCAATACAACCAGCACCGGCCCGAACACTTCTTCGCGTGCTATCCGCATGTCATTGGTGACATCGACGATGATGGTGGGTTCGATCCAATAGCCTTTGGCGAAGGCGGGGCCCTGCGGTGCCCGCCCGCCCAGGGCAATGGTGGCGCCCTGCTCAGCCGCGATACGGAAGTATTCGAGGATTCGGTCGCGCTGGACGCCGGATATGATCGGGCCGACGTGGGTGGCCGGATTCAGGGGGTCACCGACGCGTAGCGTTTGTGCGCGGGCGACCAGCTTGTCGACGATCTCGTCGCGGCGGCTCTGGGGGATCAGTAGCCGAGTGCCCGCCTCGCAGGCCTGGCCGTTGTTGGCCATGCAGGCGAATAGGGCTCCGTCGACGGCCATGTCGATGTCGGCGTCGTCAAGGATGATGTTGGCCCCTTTGCCGCCCAATTCCAGCGTGACCCTGTGGATCGAGTCGGCCGACTGGCGCAGGATGCTCTTGCCGACGGCTGTTGAACCGGTGAACGCGACCTTGGCGACGTCGGGATGGCCGGACAGATGCGCCCCGACGGTGTCGCCATCGCCGGTAACGACATTGAGCACACCGGGGGGCAGGCCCGCGGCCTCGAATTCGCCGGCGAGTTCCAACAGCAGGAGCGGCGCATGCTCATCGGGCTTGAGCACCAGCGAGTTCCCGGCGACCAGGGCCGGCCCGATCTTCCAGACCGCGGTCAACAGAGGAATGTTCCAGGGCACGATGGCGGCGACCACACCCAGCGGTTCGCGGACCACGATCCCCTCGGCAGGAACCGGTTCAATCGGCGGACCCGATGTCTCCCACGGGTAACCCGGGGCGATGGCCGCCACATATTGGAGTTGTGCCACCGAGAGCCCGACGTGCAGGGCACCGGTGATGCGGATGGTCGCGCCGTTCTCCGCCGACTGCAGCGCGGCCAATTCGTCGGTGCGCGCACCGAAACGTTCGGCCACCGTGTTGATCAGCGCGGCACGTTCGGCCACCGGTGTGTGCCGCCACTTGCCTTCCTCGAAGGCGTGCGCGGCCGCCGCGACAGCTGTGTCCACGTGGGTGGTGGAGCCTTTGGCGACGGTGGCCACCAACTCTTCTGTTGCCGGACTGCGGATCTCGTAGCGGTCCTCGGAGTCGATCCACTGTCCGTCGATATACATCAGGTAGTGGCGAGTCATGGGCGGTCCTCTGCTGCGGCGTCGTATCTATCGGAATGCGGTTGAGCCCTGGATGTCAGAAGTAATCACGCTGTGCGACCCCGAGGGAGTCATCAGGTCAGTGACGACGGATCGAATCCTTCGACCCAGTACTGCGGGGTCACAATCGGCAGTCCGAGTCCCTGCAGCACCGGGGTGTCGTTCCAGTAGGTGGTTTCGCGTTCGACCTTGCCGTCGGCGTTGAGCTGGTGCCAGGTGATCCCCCTGGTGCTCAACGTCTTTCCTTGGGTCGGCACTCCTCGGTAGGTATCCAGCCCTTGGCCGGACCAGTCCCACAGGATGACCACGGCAGGGTTGCCACCCACGCCGGCAAGTTCAAACGCTTCGGTGGCGGTGAAGGTATGCAGCCCAAGGCCATTGGCGGCGTCCTTATTGGCGTACGGCGCTAGTCGTGGCAGCAGCTCGTCTTTGGTGATGGCGGTGTCGATCATATGGTCGGAATCGGCGTGGTCGTCGTAGACCAGATCATCGGCATAGAGGTCGACCGCGGCGGCCGTATCCGAAGTCAGCGCCGCTGTCCAGGCGTGCGCGTGGGCGGTGGCCAGTGATGTATCCAGACTCATAGTGTCGACCCCTCTCACACCAGTACCGCGGGCTTGCAGACGCTGACCGGATCCACCGGCAAACCGAGATCACGCACTGCCGTCGCACAATCCCAGAAACTCTCCTCGCGTTTGATGCGCCCGTCGGTGTCATAGATGTGGAAGGTGATTCCGCGGGCGCCGGGAACCTTGCCGTTGGTGGGTACTCCGACGAAGGCCACCGCGCTGGGAGCCTGCCACGTCCAGCGGTAGATGGCGGCCTTGTCATCGCCGACGACTTCATCGATACGGAAGTTGTTGATGCCGATGCCATTTTCGGTGTCTTTGTTGGCGTAGGGCGCGAACACTCGTAGCAGTTCGTCTTTGGACGTGATGGACTGACCCAGAATGGGGTCCTCGAACAAGAAGTCGTCGGCATAGAGAGCGACGACGGCTTCGGCGCTTTCCCGGAAAGCCTTCAACCACTTGACGGCAAATGCGTGGCTCATAACAGGCGGTCTCCTCACTGGAGTGGTACACGGCTGCCTCGACGCTATTAGCAGTACGCCTGGACCTACCACTATCGACAGGGGGAAACGGATTGCCCGTCGGGGGGAGACAGCCGCCTGACAACGCCTGAATTTGGGCGCCACGAGCGACGTTGTCCTCCCCGATGTTGGAGCGAGTTCCCCCCTGTGAGGGGTGTGCACCGGGGCCAAAACAGAGCAGCATCGGCTCCACGACATGAAGCGCGCGACAAACGCTGAGAACGAAATGGAGTGGGAGATGCTGCAACAGGACCTGACCGACGAGGATTTCGGGCCATGGTTCGCCAAAGCGCAGGAGGTCTCGCAGCTTTTTCGCGAGATCGGCCCCCGCTACGACCAGGAGAACACCTTCGCCTACCCCTCAATCGAGGTATTCAAGAACTCCGGACTGGGCGGCTTGCCGGTACCCAAGGCGTTTGGTGGGCCCGGCGGCAACATCTTGCAGGTGTCCAAAGTGGTCTCGGAACTGTCGCGCGGCGACTCGGCGATCACGCTGGCCTACAACATGCACTACATCATGGTCGGCATAGCCGGGAACTTGATGAGCGAGGAGCAGAACAAGTACTGGCTAGGCCGCGTCGCCGACGGCGAACTGATGTTCGGCCCCTTCTCCGAACAGCGCGCCGGCTTTTCCGGTCTCGCCGACATGCAGGCGGTCCCGCAAAAAGGGGGCGGCTGGCGGCTCTACGGCAAGAAGACCTGGGGCACCCTGTGCGAAGCCGCCGACATCATCACCACCAATGCCACCGAAACCGACGCCGACGGCAACCTGCCCGACACCTTCGACGGCCGCGTCGCTGCGGAAAAGCTCTTCATCGGCGATTTCAAGCTCGATGAGAACCTGCAGGGCGACGGCATCCGCGTTGAGAAGACATGGGACGCACTGGGCATGCACGCCACCGGAACCCAAACCATCGTGTTCGACGGCTACTTTGTGCCCGAGGACGGCTTTGTCTCAGATTGGCGCGCGGGAGCTTTCGGTGTCCTGGAATGGGCGTCACTGATGTTCGCCAGCATCTACTACGGCATGCAGCAGCGCATCCTCGAGGAATCCGTCAAAACACTGTCGAAGAAGCACCTGGGGGCCACGTTCGGCGCGATCGTCGCCGCCGACACCGAGGTCAAGAAAGTCGGACACATCATCGACGGCATCGGCGACATGGCGTCTCGGGTGGAATTCTCGCGGCGCGTCCTGCATCAAACCTGCCAGGACCTGCTCGACGGCAAAGACAAACTGTGGGATCCGGAACTTCGGTTCCCGTACCTGGGCCTGGCCAAGACCTTCATCGCCGATAACGTGCTGCACATGGCCCGACACGCCATGAGCATGGTGGGCGGTTCCTCATTCCGCAGGGGCACCATCTTTGAGCGTTTGTACCGCGATTCTGCGGCATCCATGTTCCAGCCGCTCAACGCCGACCAAACCCGCACCTACATCGGCGAATTCCTGCTCAACAAGGAAACCGCCGCCGCGCCACAAGCGTAGATCGGACCCACTGCTGGCCGCCGTCGACGAGTCCCGCGACGGCGGCTGGCCCCGTGCAAACGCAAAGTAACCAGTGCCAGTGCACATTTCGAGTGAACGGCATACCCGCCGTATCCGTGTGCCGCCACGCGTTGCGGCACACGAGCCTGGAAAGGATGGCCGATGGCCGAGGAAGTTTTCGTCTACGAGGCGATCCGCACCCCTCGCGGCAAACAGCGCAACGGGTCGTTGACCGAGATCAAGCCACTCAACCTGGTCGTGGGTCTCATCGACGAAGTGCGCCGCCGCTGCCCCGACCTCGATGAAACTCTGATCAGCGACATCGTCTTGGGTGTGGTCACCCCGGTTGGCGATCAGGGTGGGGATATCGCCCGCACGGCTGCACTGGCTGCAGGACTGCCCGATACCACCGGCGGTGTGCAACTCAACCGGTTCTGCGGCTCGGGCCTGGAGGCACTCAACATTGCAGCGCAAAAAGTCCGCTCCGGATGGGATGACCTGGTGCTGGCCGGCGGCGTGGAATCGATGAGCCGTGTCCCGATGCTCTCGGACGGGGCGCGATGTTCAACGACGTCACCTTCACCTACGACCATCTCATCGCCCCGCAGGGCATCGGTGCCGACCTGATCGCCACCATCGAAGGCTTCACCCGCGAGGACGTCGACGCCTACGCCATGCGTAGCCAGCAACGAGCCGCCGCCGCCTGGTCCGGTGGCTACTTCTCCAAATCGGTTGTGCCAGTGCACGACCAAAACGGCCTGGCCATCCTCGATCACGACGAACATATGCGCCCGGATACCAGCATCGAGAGCTTGGGAACACTCAAGACCGCGTTCGACAAGCTCGGCGCACAAGCCGGATTCGACGACGTAGCATTGCAGCGCTACCATTGGGTCGAGAAGATCAATCACGTCCATACCGGCGGCAACAGCTCGGGGATCGTCGACGGGGCCGCGTTGCTCCTGGTCGGCTCCGAAAAAGCTGGTTCCTCATCGGGATTGACGCCCCGGGCGCGCATCGTGGCCACCGCAACCAGCGGCGCCGATGCCACGATCATGCTCACCGGACCACAGCCGGCCACCCGGCGGGTGCTTGATCGCGCCGGTCTCACGCTCGACGATATCGACCTGTTCGAGCTGAACGAGGCGTTCGCCTCGGTGGTACTCAAATACCAGCGGGATTTGCACATACCCGACGACAAGTTGAACGTCAACGGTGGCGCCATCGCGATGGGCCACCCCTTGGGCGCCACCGGCGGGATGCTCACCGGCACCATGGTCGACGAACTCGAGCGCCGCAACGCCCGTCGCGCCCTGATCACGCTGTGCATCGGCGGCGGCATGGGCGTCGCCACCATTATCGAACGAGTCTAAGGAACCGCAATGGCAGACAACACTATTGAGTGGAGCAAGGACGCCGACGGGATCGTCACTTTGACGCTCGATGACCCGCGCGGATCGACAAACGTGATGAACGAGGCTTACGCAGCCTCCATGCACAAGGCCGTGGAGCGGCTGGGCGCTGAGAGCGATTCGATTACCGGTGTGGTGATCACCAGTGCCAAGAAGACCTTCTTCGCTGGTGGTGACCTCAAATGGATGATCACGCTGGGCCCGGAAGACGCCCAAGCCGCCTTCGATCTGGTCGAGGCTGTGAAAAAGGATCTACGCGCGCTGGAGACCCTCGGCAAGCCGGTTGTCGCCGCCATCAACGGCGCCGCCCTCGGCGGTGGCTTAGAGCTGGCATTAGCGTGTCATCACCGCATCGCTGCCGACGTCAAAGGCTCGGTGATCGGGCTCCCCGAAGTCACCCTCGGTCTGTTACCTGGCGGCGGCGGGGTCGCCCGGACCGTGCGGATGTTCGGCATCCAGAAGGCGTTCATGGAGGTGCTCTCGCAGGGCACCCGCTTCAGGCCGGACAAGGCCAAGGA
>NZ_LZJI01000058.1 GCF_001667775.1 Mycobacterium sp. E1747 | reverse complement strand
CTCGTCGACGCAGCCGTGTTCGGGGTCCCCAACGACGAGTTCGGCGAGGAGGTCAAGGCCGTCGTGCAACCGGTCGACGGCGTCGCTCCGGGGCCCGACCTCGAGGCCGAGCTGGTCGAGTACTGCCGAGCACACGCCGCCGGCTACAAGTGCCCGCGCACCGTCGAATTCGTTCCCGAATTGCCACGGGATCCGAACGGAAAGCTGTACAAGAGACGCATCCGTGAGCGTTACTGGCAGGGGCGGGCATCGCGAATCCTATGAGCGAGGGAATGGACATGGTGACCACCCAGAAAGTCACGGCGAATTGGACTCCACTGCCGGTGCCGCTGGCTGTCCAGGCGGTCGATCGCATTCCCAAGCAGCGCTACTACGACCCGGGGTTCTACGCGCTGGAGAAGGAACTGCTTTGGCCGCGGGTCTGGCAGATGGCCTGCCGGCTCGAGGAAATCCCCAAACCCGGCGATTACGTCGAATACGAGATCCTCGACGACTCGATCATCGTGGTCCGCCTGGACGCCGGCAATGTCCGCGCCTACCACAACGCCTGCCGCCATCGCGGCGTAAAGCTGGTGGAGGGCAACGGTAATCGGCGCACTTTCGTGTGCCCGTTTCACGGTTGGTGTTGGGGTATCGACGGCCGCAACACCAACGTGGCGCGGCCCGAGGAGTTCGACGCGCACAACTTGAATCCGGACGATCTTCGCCTGGTTTCGGTGCGGTGCGAACTCTGGGGCGGATGCGCATGGATCAATCTCGACGACGACGCCCCGCCGCTGCGCGACTGCTTCGAGCCGTTCGCGTCGCTCTACGATGCCTGGAAGGTCGAGTCGCTGCGCGTGGAGTGGTGGCAGTCGTGCCGGCTGCCGGTGAACTGGAAGCTGGCGACGGCCGCGTTCATGGAGGGCTATCACGTCCCCCAGACGCACCCCCAGCTGTTGCCGTCCAGCATGCCCAAGCAACCCAGCAAGCCACCGGGGGTGGCCCAGACCAACCTGTACTTCATGCGCACGCTGGGCGAAGGCATGGCGGGGATGACGCATGAGAACGATGTCCGCATCGCCGAGGGCCTGCAGGACATGGAACTGCCGGCCGACCCGGCCGCGGCGATGGCCCTCTGGCGCAGCACCCTCAACGACGCGATCGTGCACTGGCACCGGGCCCGCGGCTGCGACATCCCCGACCTCAACGAATTGCATCGGCGCGGGATCACCGAAGCCATCAATTTCGCTTTCCCGCACTACTTTCTGCTCCCCCAGTACAGCAGCGCCTCGTCGTATCGCATCCGTCCGCTCGGCCCCGAGGAAACGCTGTTCGAGATCTGGTCCCTCACCCGCATCCCGCCGGACCAGACCACCGGCCGACCGACCCCACCGGAACCCATGGCTCCCGACGACCCGCGCTGGCCGCCGATCCCCGCGCAGGATTTCTCCAATCTGCCCAGGCAACAAAAAGGATTGCACTCCAAGGGGTTTGAATACATGCGGCTGTCCAGCCGAATCGAGGGCTTGATTTCCAACTTCGAACGCGTGATTGACGGCTTCCTGGCCGGCCTGCCGTACGACGCCCTGGTGCCCGCCATCCAGAAGACCAACAGCACCATCGACGTTCCGGTCGCGGACCTGGGTTTCGGTACGAGGGCGCGATGACCGCCCGGTGGGACCGCTCGGTCGATCTGCTCATCGCCGGCAGCGGCGGGGGCGGCATGGTCGCGGCGCTGGCCGCGACCGACTCCGGCATCGAACCGCTGGTAATCGAGAAGCAGCCCCTGGTGGGCGGATCCACCGGGCTTTCCGGTGGCATGGTGTGGCTGCCCAACAACCCGCTCATGCGTGCCGACGGCATCCCGGACTCGCACGAGGACGGCCTGGCCTACTTCGACGACGTCGTCGGCAACATCGGCCCGGCCTCATCGCCGGCGCGGCGGGAGATGTTCCTCACCGCGGGCTACGAGATGATCAACTTCCTGACCCGCAAGGGCATTCGGTTCGTGCGGTGCCCCGGCTGGAGCGACTACTACCCGAACCACAAGGGCGGCAACGAAGCCGGCCGCGCCATCGAATGCGTGCCTTACGACGCGGCCGCGCTGGGCAGCTGGAGCGGCAAGGTCCAGCCCTCGATGGCCAAGAGCTACGGCGGATTCGTCCTCAAGACCAACGAGCTGCGTTCGGTGCAGTACTTCAATCGGTCGCCGCGCGCCTTCGCCGTGGCCATGCGGGTGTTCGCGCGCACCAGGGCCGCCCGGCTCCGCCGCCGGGAAATGCTCACCAACGGCGCGTCCCTCATCGGGCAGATGCTCAAAGCCCTGATCGACCTGTGGGGCGAGCCGCCGATCTGGATCGATGCCGCGATCGAGGACCTGATCGTCGAGGACGGCCGCGTCGTCGGCGCTCGCGTCTCGCGCAATGGCACCGTGCTGAACGTCGAGGCCCGCAAGGGCGTGCTGCTCGCGGCGGGCGGCTTCAGCCGCAACGCGGACATGCGCCGCCGCTACAGCGGGGACCAGCCCAACGAGGGACACTGGTCGATCGCGAACACCGGCGACACCGGCGAGGTGTTGCAGACCGCGATCGGGCTGGGCGCCAAGACCGACCTGATGGACGAGGCCTGGTGGCTGCCATCGGTGTTCATCGCCGACGGCGGTGACGCCGCGAGGGCGCTGGGCAGCGGCCGGCAGCGACCCGGCGCCATCTACGTCGACACAACGGGCCGGCGGTTCTGCAACGAATCCAACTCGTACGTCGAAGTCGGCAAAGCGATGTACGCGAACAAGGCAGTGCCGTGCTGGATGGTCTTCGACGAGGGCTACATCACCCGATACGTGTCGGGGGCCAACCCGTTCACGAAACGGCGCCTCCCCGAAGAACTCATCACGCGCGGCGCGGTCGTCCGGGGCCAGACGATCGGCGACCTCGGGCGCCAGATGGGCGTTCCCCCCGACGCGCTCGAGCAGACGATCAAGCGCTTCAACGGGTTTGCAGCCAAGGGCCTCGACCCGGACTTCGGGCGCGGTCAGTCGGCGTACAACGACTGCCTGGGCGATCCCGGGTATCGTCCCAACGCCGCGCTCGGTCCGCTCGAGCGAGCGCCCTACTACGCCACTAAGGTCGTTCCGGCCGATGTCGGGACGTGTGGCGGCGTGATCACCAACGAGCATGCGCAGGTGCTCGACGAGGACGACTGTGTGATCGACGGGTTGTACGCGACCGGCAACATCACGGCGACGGTGATGGGCCGGAACTACCTGGGCGCCGGTGGAAGTATCGCCTACACCATGGTTTTCGGTTATGTGGCCGCCCGCCATGCCACGGGCCGTAGGGTCGCCGGCGAGCGAACCCGCTGACCCGCGAGCAGACACAAAATCGCCCGATTGAGCGCCGAAATATGTGACTTTGCGTCTGCTCGCGCTAAGAGTCCTCGTCGTGGCCGACGAACTCGCGCGGCTTCAGACCCGACTGCTTGAGCTCCGCCCGCCGGGCCTGCACGTCAGTGGCAGCGCCCACCATGTTCGTGAGAATGTGGCTGACCTGCAGGTGGACCCGCATCCCCATCAACTCCCACGCCCGCTTCACGTTGTTCTTCACCGCCATCAGCGTGGTCAACGGGATCTGGCCGATCTTGCGTGCCATCTCCTCGACGGTGTCGTCGAGGTCTTCGCGCGGCACCACCTTGTTGAGCAGGCCCCAGTCGAGGGCTTGTTGGGCGGACAGCGTCGGGGCCAAGAGCAGCCAATCCATGGTGCGATGCCAGTTCATCAGCAACCACGGCTCGATCATGGTGTGGCCGCCGGGCTCGCCGAGGCTTTGGGCGAGCGGCATTTGGAAGTACGCGTCCTCGGATGCGACGCAGAAATCGGTCAGCAGGCCGAGGTAGATCCCACCGCCCACGCAGTAGCCGTGAATCGCGGAAATCGTCGGCTTCGGGAACTCCCACAGATACAGCGTCGGCCACAGGAACAGGTCGGCCGTGCCCTTGTACAGGTCCTCGAAGGTCTCACCGAAGTCCGGGTACGGATTTTCGTCGGGGCCCCATCGGGCGACGTGTCCCCCGCAGAATCCCTTTCCGTTCGCCTTGAGGATGACGACCTTGATCTCCTTGTCACGGTCGGCTTCGTGCAGGCATTCGTCGACTTCGGTGACCAGGACCGCGTCCTTGGTGTTGGCCTTGTCGACCCGGTTCAGGATGATCCGCGCAACCGGCGGCTCGCGCTCGTAGATCACCGCTTCCAAGACCCGCCGCTCCATGTGCCTGACATTACCTTCAGACGGCCGGGCCGAACGCCGATTCGCCCAGCTCGATCGTCGTTGCGCCGGGGGCGCGTCGCCGGCGGCGAAAAAGCTTGCTACTCAGGGGCCTTGGCCGCGCGGGCCAGCAGCCAGGCGCAACCCGCGCCCTCACCGGTTGCGATCAGCTCGAGGTCGGCGAACGCCGCGGGTAGCTCACCGGCGACCGCGCGAAACGGCCCCGGGGAGGCGTCGACTTCGCTCAGCACAGCCATCGCCAGCAGCCCGCCGGGCGCCAGGCGCTCGACGATCGCGCGGTCGAGGCGACGGTCCCGGAATCGGTGGCAGAGGATGACATCCACCGGCGGCCCGGCGGGCAGCCCGCCGTCGAGGTCGACGACCTCGAATCGACACCGGTCGCCGGCCCCGGCGCGGTGCGCCAGATCCCGGGCATAGGCGACCGCCACCGGCGAGACGTCCACCCCCCGCACCTCGAGCCCGCGCGTCGCCAGCCACACCGCCGCCAGCCCCGGCCCGCATGCGAGATCGAGCGCCCTTCCCGCAGCGGGAAGGAGCTCCGCGTGGGACGCCAGGAATTCGGGCGGCCCCACCGCCTCCACCGGCGGCGGCGCCTTCGTCGCGTACCGCTCGTCCCAGCGCCGCCGGTCGGCCTCGGCCATAGGCGCCACTCTAGGTTGTTCTAGACAGGCGTCCGCCAAGCGCCGCCCGCGGACCGCAGGTCGCCCTGCCGCACGCGAGCAATGCCTTCCTACACTGGACGGGTGTCTAAAGATGCGGCGCGTCGTTCGGACCGCAGGCCGGGCCAGACGATCCGCAAAGTCCTCGACGCCGGGCTGGAGGAGCTGCGCGAATCGTCATTCGCCAATCTGACGATGCGCTCGGTGGCGACCCGCGCCGGGGTGTCGCCGGCCAGCGCCTACACCTACTTTCCGTCGAAAAGCGCGCTGGTGGCGGCCGTGTATCTACGCTTCCTGCGCGAGCTGCCGCTGCATACCGACGTCAACGAGACGACCAAGATGCGGGTCAGCGCGACGCTGCGAGACATGGCCGTGGTGGTCGCCGACGAGCCCGAGCTGACCGCCGCCTGCGGCGCCGCCCTGATGGCCGATGACCCGGCGGTCCAACCGATTCGGGAGCAGATCGGGCAGGAGGTGTCGGCGCGGATCGGGGCCGCCCTGGGGCCCGGCTGGCCGCGCGCCGTCAAATCGACGCTGCAGATCACCTTCTCCGGCGCCCTGATGACCGCCCGATTCGTCAGCTTCGATGAGATCGAGGGACAACTCGATGAAGCCGTCAACCTCATCCTGGGCGCCTCGGTCGCCTGATCGACAGTGCGGCAACGGATTAGGCGCGCGGCGGTTCGTACCGGAGGCGTCCGGCTCCTGGCCTCCTGACCTGCCCGCACGAACCGGCCGAACTTCTGCTTGCCCAGCGTCGGTGCGAGGCGTTAGCCAGCACCGATCGCCCGCCCTCAGCCGCTATGATCCGGCTGTGGGGATCACCGACTACGGGTTTGCCGCTCGATAGATGCGCAGCCACGGTTGGTCAGGAAACACGCCCGCCTCCGACGAGGAGGCGATCGAGCGCATCCTGGACGCCGCCGACCGGATCATCGACGAACGCGGTTCGGCGATGCGGATCGCCGACGTGGCGCGAGCACTCGGGGTGACCCGGCAGACCATTTACCGCTACTTCCCCGGGACGCAGGCGCTGTTGGTGGCATCGGCCATGCGGTCAGCCGATGGATTCCTGGATCGGATGGCCGCCCACCTCGAGGGCGTCACCGACCCGGTGCTGGCGATGACCGAAGGGATGGCATTCGCCATCGAAGAGTTGGCGTCGGACAACCAGGTCGAATTCGTGCTGAGTCAGCGTCAGCGGGGCGGCCAGAAGGTTTCGATCATCTCCGATACCGCCCTGGCGTTCGGCCGATCGATGCTGCACCGCTACGACATCGATTGGGAGAGTTATGGTTTCGATGAAGCCGGGCTCGATGAGTTGAATGAGTTCATCCTGCGGGTGCTGCACTCCTTCCTAGCCGACCCGGGGCGTCCGGCGCGCAGCGGCTCCGACCTGCGCCGTTACCTAACCCGCTGGCTGGGGCCGGCGATCGCCTATCCGCAACTGGTGCGGGCGATGGACGCCCTACAAACCCCCGAGCCGTCGCGCACGCCGCGGCGCCCTTCCAAGGCATCGTGACGATCGGCGACGGGCTGCGTTGACGACAACATAAGGAGCGGGCATGACCGGCCTTGGACAGATTGCGCTCAATAGCGCGCCCGTCTTCGGTGGGGCGATGCTGGCCCTCGCGGCCGGCCAGTTCCGGGGCCCTGACTATCGGGGGATCATCGCGCAGGACATGGACTTGCTGGAGCGGCTGCCGCCGGAGGCCGCCACCCGGCGCGCCGAACTACAGCGCACCATCGATGCCCGCATCGACGAGCTCATCGAGGCCGCCGACCGGGGCCGGGCCCTGCGCAAGGCGGCGTTGTCCTACCGGGGCAATTGGCGCGACGTGGTACTCCTGGTCTGCGCGGTGCTGTTCACCATCATCTGGTGGGACGTTGATCACAGCAGGGGCAACTGGCTGCCCATGTTCGTCCTGCTGATCCTGCTGACCATCGTGACGGCCGCCTACGCATTTCGCGGGGTGCTGCGCTCGGCCGGTTCGTTGGCGCACAGACAATCCCCTGCGCCCGGGGCCGACTTGCCGCGGTAGCCCGGCGTGGGCCGCCGTCGCACAACGCGCGCGCTTCGCCGGCCTGTGACAAGATCGCGCTGTGAAGGCGCATACCCTCGGCGGTCTGATTGGCGCTGTGCTGGCGCCCTTTTGGGCGCTTCCGGTTGCTCCCCTGGCGGCGGCCGATCCGTGCCCCGATATCGAGGTGGTCTTTGCGCGGGGTACCAACGAGCCCCCCGGCGTGGGCCGCGTCGGCCAGAGTTTCGTCGACACCCTGCGCTCGCATGTCGGCGGCAGGTCCCTGGGCGTCTATCCGGTCGACTACCCGGCGACGACGGATTTCCCGAGGGCGGTGGACGGCATCAGCGATGCGGGCGCGCACGTCGAACACATGGCGGCCTCGTGCCCCAGAACCAGGATGGTGCTTGGCGGCTACTCCCAGGGGGCGGCCGTGATCGGCTTCGTCACCGAAAGCTCCGTGCCCGACGGGGTGCATCTGGTGCAGGCACTGCAGCCGATGCCGGCCGGGGTTTCCAGCCACGTGGCCGCGGTCGCCCTCTTCGGAAAGCCCTCGAGCCAGTTCATGAGCATCATCAACGAGCCGCCGGTGGCGATCGGACCACCGTATGCGGGCAAGACCATCGAGTTGTGCGTACCGGGCGATCCCATCTGCTCGGACGCCAGCAATCCCCTTGCGCATCGGCAGTACGTCGAAGCCGGCATGGTTGACCAGGCGGCCGACTTCGCCGCCGGTCGCATCTAGACCAGCGCTTAGGGAGGCCGCCCCGTTCGGACCTAACCGGCGGCCCCGGCCTCGAGGACCTGGAGTGCCGCATCGATGTTGGGCATGATCGTCGGACCGTAACTGCTCACCAGCTGTCCGAGCGCGCGGGCGATGTGCGGTCCGACCGCTGCGGCGGCCAGCACCTCCTGGGCCAAGACGATGCCGTTCACCAGATGGGCGGCGCTCAGGCGGCCGTCCGGGGTGACTTCGTAACGCCAGTCGCCGATCTGCACCCGCTCCGGCTGCGACCGGAGGAAGCCGCGCCGCGCCGGAATGAGGATCACCCCCGGAACCCCGCAGAAGACCCTGAGCACCAACCCGACTCCCCCGGGACCGGCCAGCGTCGACCCGATGGCGTGACCCACTCGATCCTGATCGAGGCTCGTCATCAATCGCTCATGGGCAGGACGAACGACGGCGTGAGGGTTTGCGGTTCGCCGGAGCGACGCACCGCGGTTCCGGCCACATAGAACTCGACGGTGTGATGACCCCACGCGTAGTTCGAGATCGCGAAATGCACGCCGACGACGCCGGTTCCGCCATCGCGCTCGGCCTCGCTTTGCATGCGCGACATAGCCAGCTCCCGAGCCTGGTAGCTTCCTTGCGTCCATTGAGGCATCTCGGCGTTTCGGCCCACCTGGCTCAGCGTGCGCAGGAAGCCTTGCACGGCAATGTGAAACACGCAGTTGCCCATGACGAACGCTACCGGGGCGAATCCCGATCGCAGGAGGGTAGTCAGGTCCTGCCCGGATAGGTGGCTGGTGAACGCCTGCCCGTTGGGGCGCCGGTAGACCCCGGGCTTCTCCGTATAGCGCACCGCGGTGCCGACCGCGATGAACTCCAGATGCTCGCCCTCACCCTGATGCCGCCATTCGAGCCGGACGCCGACCACGCCGTCCGCGCCCAGCGAATCGGCCTCCGCCTGCATCCTCGACATCGCGTTCCAGCGCGCGCGATAGGTGGCATCGGTGAGCACGGGCAGTTCGGATTGCTGCCGAATGCCGGTGAACTGGTAACCGACGTGGTACACGGAGACGCCCATCACCAGTTCGATCGGCTCGAACCCGGCCCCATGCAGCAGCGCGAATTCGTTGATGGACAGGTCGGAAGTGAACACCTTGCCGGCGTGCGACAGCCGTTCGCTGGCGACTGGGTCGAGCGGGTTCGGTTGCATTGTCAAGACACCCTCCTGCGGTTCGCAGGACAGCGTATGCCGCCGGCCCGCGGCGCACACCCCCAACGTGCGACTTTCCGATGGATCGTGGGCGAAATGGCAGTGGTTCTCGAATGTCGGCCCGGGTCCGCACCGTCTCGACCACGCGGTGGCAAGATCGATTTGCTGTCCGGCGGGTCAGCGCGCGCCTCGGCTGGTCCCGATCATCGTGTGCAGTTCGTCGACCGACCAGGGTTCGGCCTCGTGGTGATCCCGGTAACCCAGCAGCCGCGGCGTCGGCCGGTCGAAGCTCCCGACGAATCCTCCTGCGGCAACGAAGATCTGGCCCGTGACGGCCCGGGCGAGGTCGCTCACCAGATACGCGTACAGCGGGGCCACGAAGACCGGCGGGGCGCTGTCCAGGGAGGCCCGCATGGTCATTTCGTCCAGCAAGCCGCGGCGGTGCAGGTCCTCGATGTGGCGTTCGTAGTCTGCGCCGGTGGACAACCGCGTTCTGGCGCCGGGACATACCACGTTGGCCCGTACACCGTGTGGCTTCAGTTCGGCGGCGATCGCCATGGTCATGGCGTTCACCGCTCCCTTGCCCGCGGGATAGCCAGTGCCGCCGTAGTCGCCCAGGAAGGCGACCGAGCTGGTCGTGACGATCGCGCCGTGTCCTTGCGCGGCCATCACACGGGCGGCCGCCCGGCACGTGTGGAACGCCGAGCCGAGGTGGGCGCCGATCAGGCGGTCGAAATCGTCCGGCGTGATGTTCAGGATCGAGGAGCCGGGCGGCTCGGCGATTCCCGCACAGTTGATCAGGGCGTCCAGCCGCCCATACGTGCGGACGCAGTCGTCGACGAGCGCCCCGGCGACGCGCTCTTCGTTCGCGGGTCCGACCACCGCGCTGGCGTGGCCACCGGACGCCGTGATGGCGGCCACGGTCTCCGCGACGGCGTCCGCGTTGCGCCCATTGACCACCACACCGGCGCCCAGGGCGCCGAGCAGTTCGGCGACCGCGCGCCCGATCCCGCGGCTGCCGCCGGCGACCACCACCCCGCGGCCGCCCAGCAGGCGCTCGGCGTCGTTCACCACCGTCGGCGCCGGAAAATGTTGTGCGCGAGAGAATCTCGGTTGCAAGCGCGTCGCGCGCCTCCGGTCACGAACATTAGGCGAACAGTACCCAGCGAACGCGGAAATGAGAACCTGCACCTTCGGCCGCCCGCCGCCGGAGAGCAGTAGTTTCGCGCCCAACGTGGCTGATCGATAAAACTACTGCTCAATGGGTCTTTGCCAAATCTATGCGATTTGCTGTGATCGCCCTGTGTGCGCGGCGTAAACGGTCGCCGACACGGTTCAGACCCGATCGGGCCAAGCGATCGCGGCCGCGCGCGATGGGGCGTATAGTCACCAGTGAAGTCCGTTCTGGACATGTCGCCGTTTAGCTCAAAGCGGCCCGTCAGCCGCACGGCTAGCTTGATATGGCTTCGGCGACAAACACCCGAGTCATGTCGCATTGGTAATCCGTGTGCGTTGGATCAGTGACCAGTCCTGCGGATAGAGGTGCGGCAAGACGGCTGCGCGCATAGCTGCTATGTCTAGCTGCACACGACTCAGAGGAGTGAGTCCGCAATGCAAAGCATTTTGAGGGCAGGAATTTTCCGGATCGACCGCGCCGACACCGGGCGCGTGCGCCTATGACCGGTGTAATGACAACTCCGCGCCCTACCGAGCGCCGCGACAAGAAAGCCGACGATTCCTACGACGACGTGGTCGAAATGTTCGTCGAGCTGCGGCGGATGCCCGCCGAGTCCCATGAGTACGGCCGCCAGCGGGAACGGATCGTGGCCCGATGCCTGCCCCTGGCCGACCATGTGGCCAGCCACTTCGCCCGCCGCGGTGAAGGCATCGACGACCTCGTCCAGGTGGCACGCCTGGGATTGATGAACGCTGTCAATCGGTTTGATCCTGACAAGGGACCCAGCTTCATCGGGTTCGCGGTCCCTACCATGATGGGCGAGGTTCGGAGGTACTTCCGCGATTACAGCTGGGGCATGCGGGTCCCGCGGCGGTTGCGCGAACTGCACGTGCAGATCAGCAGGACGACAGGTGATCTGGCTCAGAAGCTGGGGCGCGCGCCCACCGCGGGTGAGCTCGCGCAGGTGCTGGAAGTCCCTCGCGAGGAAATCGTCGAATGCCTCGTGGCGGGCGACGCCTACCGGTTGGATTCGCTGGATGCCCCGGTCGGCACCGACAGTTCGGGCACGCCCCGACTGGTCGCCGATGCGGTTGGTGGTATCGATCCGCAGATCGAGCACATCACTAACCGGGAAGCGCTGCGCGTCCTGCTCGCCGGCCTCCCCGAACGCGAACGCGAGGTCTTGCGCATGCGGTTCTTCGAATCGATGACGCAGAGCCAGATCGCCGAGCGCATCGGGGTGTCACAGATGCAGGTCTCCCGCATCCTGGCGGGCACCCTGCGCTGCCTGCGCGACCAATTGGAGTAAGGCACCCCTCATCGCCCGCCAGGGCCCTTCGGCGCCACGCCCGCGCCACGCCGCAATGTACTGTGCGATTCGGGAACGAACTCGACTGTGGCGCCGAAGGTGGCCTGGGAAGGGAGCTCGAACGATGAGGACTTCACGTACGGTGGCCGCGGGCATCGCGGCGACGACGGCGCTGACGGTGGCGATAGCGGGATGCGGCGGCAAGAATTCGACGCCTTCGACGTCCAAGCCGGGCTCGTCCAGCTCGGCTACCAGCGCTCCGAGCTCGGCGTCGTCGGCACCCGCGCAGCCGAGCGACTACACCGGGCTGCTGATCCAGGCCAGTGACATCAATGCCCCGATTCCGTTCACGGCGACCCCGCCGATCAGCAACCCCAACGGCCAGCCGGGCGTCGCGACGACGTTCAAAGACGAAGATGGCAGCCACGTCATCAAGGACACCATTCAGGTGTTGGCCGACCCCGGAGCCGCCACGAACGCGTTGAACGCGGCCAAGGGCGCGCAAGGTGACGTGATCAAGAACCCGACCACGCAAGCCGCCAACGTCGGGACGGGCGGGACGACCCTGCTGGGCAACTCCCCCGACCACAACAAGGGTGTGACCCTACTGCTGTTCACCGAGGGCAGGGCCTTCGTCACGCTGCAGTTCGACGGGCCGCCCGACACGCTGGCCCCCGCGGATTTCGTCAACGATGTCGGCCAGAAACAGGACGCGGTCGTCAAGAAGGGGCTCGGCGGCTGAGCGCTAACTGACCGTCCACACAGCGAGGAGCCCGATGACCGTCATCAACGGCATGCCGGCACATGCCCTGCTGCTGCACTTCGTGGTGGTGCTCGTACCCTTGACCGCCCTGCTGGAGATCGTGTGCGTGTTTTGGCCGACGGCGCGGCGCGGCCCATTGTTGTGGCTCGCGGTGATATCGGCCGTCGCCACCATGGTGCTGACACCGATCACCGTGAACGCCGGCGAATGGCTCTACGGCCTGAGAGCGAAACCCAGCGCCATCCTGCAAAAGCACGCCGCCCTGGGCAGCACGATGACCTATTTCTCCGCCGCACTGCTGGCAGCCGCGCTGGTGCTGGTAGTGATGCGCGTGATCGAACGCCGCTCGGACCAGACCCGCGTGGTGGTCCGGGCGACCATCGCGATATTGGTGCTCGCCGTCGCCATTTCATCGACGATCCAGATTTACCGCGTCGGTGATGCTGGCGCGCAATCGGTTTGGGGTGACGAGATCACACGTCTGCAGAAATCACACCCGGGTTAGCGGTCTTCGCGACGCCTATGCGGCGGGCGTGAGGAGAAAGAGCCGAAACTGGCGCCGGCCCGCGCGGTCCTGGGCAAGCTGGTAATTCGGCCAGTGCGCCAGCGCCATGGACCATGCTTCGTCACGTTCCGCGCCGTTGAGCAGCCGGACCGATGCGACGAACAGTTGGCCGCGCTTGCGGGCGGTAACGCGTTGTGCCGCTTTAAGGTTCGCCGACCATGACGGATGGCGCTCCCGGCCCCAGTTGGAGCCGACCAACAGCAGCCCGCCGTCGACCGGCACGTACTGCACTGTCGCCGTACGGGCGAGGCCGGTCTTGCGGCCCGGCGGTGATCTGCGTGTTCGGCAGGCCCACGAGGTCGAGCACACCGAACCGCCCGGTCGTCGCGAAGCGAAGCAGCGCCTCGAGACCCTCCGCAACAGGCCGGCCAGTCAGCACGAGCCGGCGGTAGACCATCGGATTGCGAGCCACCCGCTGCAGCGGATTCATACGCAGACTGTATTCCCAGACGGTCCGCGGAAGGCATCGGAGCGGTGAAATGACCTTGACGACTGGGAGTTTCCGGCGCCCGGGATCAGTGACGTCCTGGGGCGACTTCTCAGTCGGCGCGGTCGCGCGCCTAGAAGCACCCACGCTGGTTGCTGTAATATCTGAAATCACTTGCACCACTTTAGGATCAGCCGCCCCCGGGACGGCGATTCTTGTCGGTGGGTCCCGATAGCGTCGGGGTGTGAGTGTTGATCCGGAGGCGTTGGCGGCGGCGTTTGCCGTCATCAACGCTGTGGTCGACGATCTGGTCAGCTCGGATTGCGACGCCCTGCCCACCCGCGAGCAGCTGGCCGTGCTGGCGCACTGTGAAACCGTGCGCCGCCGGCTGCCCGCCATCGAGTACCCGCTGATCAACTCCCTGGCCCACCAGGCCACCCCCGAAGAATTGGGCGGCACGCTGGCGCACGCGATCGCCGAGGCCACACTGATCAGCCGCGCCGAGGCGTCGCGGCGGGTAAAAGAAGCGGTGGATTTGGGGCCGCGGCAGGCGTTGACCGGCGAACCCTTGGAGCCGCTGCTGCCGGCGACGGCGGCCGCCCAACGCGCCGGGAGACTCGGCGGCGGACAGGTGGCGGTGATCCGCCGATTCTTTAACCGGCTGCCCGCCTGGGTCGATGCCGTGACCCGCGCCACCGTCGAAGCCGACTTGGCCACGCACGCAACGCAGTACCGCCCCGAACAATTGGCCGAGCTCGCCGACCACATTGCCGACTGCCTCAACCCCGACGGCACCTACCGCGACGAGGACCGCGCCCGCCGCCGCGGACTCACTCTGGGCAAGCAGGGCCCCGACGGCATGTCCGAGCTGCGCGGGCTACTCACCCCCGAACTGCGCGCCACCCTCGAAGCCGTGCTCGCCAAACTCGCCGCCCCCGGCATGTGCAACCCGTTCGAGGACACCCCGTGCGTGGACGGGTCACCGAGCCAGGAGGCCATCGACCGCGACTCCCGCTCAACGGCCCAACGCAACCACGACGGACTTCTGGCAGCCTGCCGCGCCCTGCTGGCCTCGGGAACACTCGGCCAGCACAACGGGTTACCCGCCTCCATCGTCATCACCACCACATTGGCCGACCTGCAGGCCGCCGCCGGCCACGGCCGCACCGGCGGCGGGACCCGGCTGCCGATGTCCGACGTTATCCGGCTGGCCCGCCACGCCCACCATTACCTAGCCGTCTTCGACAATGCCAAGCCGGTGACGCTGTATCACACGAAGCGACTGGCCTCCCCCGGCCAACGCCTCGTCCTCTACGCCAAAGACCGCGGCTGCACCGCGCCCGGTTGCACCGTGCCCGGCTACCTCTCCGAAGTCCACCACGTCACCGACTGGGCCACATGCGGCCGCACCGACATCGACAACCTCACCTTCGCCTGCGGACCCCATCACCGCCTCCTCAAACCAGGCGGATGGAGCACCCGCAAAAACGCAAAAGGTGACACCGAATGGATCCCGCCCCCGCATCTGGAACGGGGGCAACCGCGCAGCAACACATTTCACCATCCCGAGAAACTGCTGCGCGGTGAAGACGACGATGACGACGCGG
>NZ_LZJI01000057.1 GCF_001667775.1 Mycobacterium sp. E1747 | reverse complement strand
GCCGACGATCCTTATCACCCAACCACCACAGCACCGACACCCCACAATTGCCGGGCACACCACCCGGCCGCAACCCCTGGCCCATCATCGCCGGCGTCGCCGCACTGGTCGTCGTCCTCGTCATCGCCGCGGTCGTTATCGCGATGGTGATGGGAGGCGACGACAGCAACCCGCAGGCCAACCGCACATCGACCACGACGAGCACGACAACCAGCAAAACGGTCACCACCACGACGACCCCCCGGGCCGGTACCCCGCAGAGCAAGCTGCTGAGCTTGCTGCCCGCCGGATATCCCAATGGCGGTTGCACGCCCGCCACCCCGAAGGCGAACAGCATCTGGGTGAATGCGGTGGCCATGGTGGACTGCGACCAGAACACCAACCAGGGCGGCCCTTCCCGCGCCGTCTACGGATTGTTCGCCAGTGCCGATCCGCTGAAGAAGGCGTTCGACGACGACATCGCGGCCGTGCAGCTGCTCAACTGCCCCGGGGCCGGCCCGTCACCGGACGGCTGGCACCACGACAGCACCCCGACGGTGAGCGCCGGCTCCATCGCGTGCGGCACCTACAAGAACCACCCGAACATGATCTGGACCAACGACGCCAAACTCCTGCTCTGTGACGTCTACGGCGATCCTCCCGCCCTCGAGGACCTGCATACGTGGTGGACCAACTACGGCGGCTGAATTGATGTGGCCAAACCGCAACTCCGACAGGCTTTCACGAGCGCCGGTCAGTGTCGGCCTAGCCGCGGAACTTCACCATCACAGGGACACCAGTGACCGCCAGCGCGGCACATCACAGTTGCACCGACAACGACCGATATCCAACGCAGTACACACCGTATCCCGCGGCCCCCGTCATGGTCAGCACCTGCGTTCCCTTCGTTCCGGCGTGGCTCTGCGGTAAGGGTCCAAACACCCGCTCGCCGTATTCTTGACCAATCCTCGAAGCGCGCCTCGAGCCAAGTGGATTGGGTTATTTGTGATGCGCGGGGGGGGGCGTGTTGGCCGGCGGGGTTGGTGGCGGTGTGCTGGGCGGCGGGGCGGGCGTGATGACGGTGCCGGGCAGGGTGGCTTCTTGGCTGCGGCGCAAGATGGTGGAGGCGTGGTCTTGGTCGGGGTCGCTGAGCGCCTCGTGGGCGGCCAGGGCCAGGTCGCCTGCGCTGGCGTAGCGGTCGGCGGGCTTTTTGGCCATCCCACGCGCGATCACCGCATCGAAGCCCTTGGGGATGCCCGGCCGCAGCGCGCTGGCGTGGGGGATGGGGTTCATGGTGTGGGCGGTGACCAGCGCCCCCGCGCTACTCGAGGTGTAGGGCGGGGTGCCGGTGAGGCATTCGTAGAGCACGCAGGCCAGGGCGTAGATGTCGGCGCGGTAGGTGACCTCGGCATTGGAAAAGCGTTCCGGGGCCATGTATTTCCACGTCCCGACCGCGGTGCCCAACTGGGTGAGCTTTTCATCGGTGGTCGCACTGGCGATGCCGAAGTCCACCAAATAGGCGAAATCATCACGAGTGACCAGAATGTTTTGCGGCTTGACGTCGCGGTGCATCACCCCGGCGGCATGCGCGGCATCCAGGGCCGAGGCGATCTGGGTGATGATGGCCACCGCGCGCGGCGGGGCCAGCGGGCCGAACCGCTTGAGCACGCTGTCTAAGTCGGTGCCCTCGACCAGGCGCATCTCCAAAAACATCTGCCCGTCGATTTCGCCGTAGTCATGGATGGGCACCACGTGCGGTTCCTGCAAACGACCCGCGGTGCGCGCTTCGCGTTTCATCCGCTCCCGAAACACCGGGTCCTTGCTGAAGGTCTCCGAGAGCAGCTTGACCGCCACCGTCCACTCCTTGACGGTGTGCTCGGCCTCATAGACCTCGCCCATCCCACCCCGGCCCAACAGCCGCTTTAGGTGATAAGGCCCGAAATCCGTGCCCACCCGCGAGACCTGCTCATCACTCATCGACGATCCTTATCACCCAACCACCACAGCACCGACACCCCACAATTGCCGGGCACACCACCCGGCCGCAACCCCCACACCCAGCAACCACGACCCCAATCCGCTTGAGCCGAGGCGCCGGCCGAACGCTAAACCTGGGTGTCCGCCGCGATCTGGAAGGTGAACTCGTTGTCGCAGATGCGGACGTGGTCGCCGTCGCGCAGCGTGGCGGCCGAGCGGATCCGCTCCTGCTGCACGTGCACCCCGTTGGACGACCGGAGGTCGTTGATGATGAAGCTGGTTCCCGTGTCGACGATGACGGCATGGTGCCGGCTGACTTTGGGGCTGTCGAGGACGATGTCGTTGTCCGGGAGCCGCCCGATGCGGGTCGCCGCCGCGCGCAGCGGATAACTGCGTCCCGATGTCTCGTGCAGGTACGCGATCGCCTTCTGTCCGGACACCATGGTGTGTTGTTCGAGCACCGTTACCGTGTCGACGGCGGCGGTTTTGGCCGTGCGTTTCACGTCGAGCGGTTCCTGCCGCAGGATCTGCTCGTTGAGTGACCTCAGCGTGGGGCCCGGATCGATCCCCAGGTCATCGGCGAGCGTCGTCTTGACGCGTCGATAGGCGGCCAAGGCGTCGGATTGGCGGTCGGTGAGGTAGTAGGCCGTGATCAACTGGGCCCACAGTGGCTCGCGGTAGGGGTGTTCGGCGGTCAGCGCCTCCAGCTCCGCGATCACGGCAGATGCACGCCCGCAAGCGATTTCGGCTTCCGCTTTCGCGCCGTGGACCAGAATCTTCTCCTCGACAAGGGAAGTGGCGAAGGTGTCGACGAATCCGAACTCGCGTAAGTCCTCGAGCACCGGTCCGCGCCATTCGGCCAACGCGGCCGTCAGGTGCTGGCTGGCGTCTTCGAATTTGCCCAGAGCGGCAGCGCGCACGCCCGCGGTCTTTTCCGCGATGAACCGTCCGAGATCGTAAGCGTTTTCGGCGATGCTGAGCCGGTAGCCCGGCGGCGCCGCCGCGAGGACCACCCTCGGGTCGATGCCGGCAGTGCTAAGCAGCTTGCGCAGATTGGACACATAGGAATGAATGCTGGCCCGCGCTCCCGACGGCGGCTCGTCGTCCCAGAGGGCTGTGATGAGCCGGTCGACCCCGACCGGACTGTTGTGGTTCATCAGCAGCATGGCCAGCACCGCGCGCTGTTTGGGGGTGCCCAAGGCCACCAGGGTGCCGTCGACACTCATCTCCAACGGTCCGAGCAGACCGAGTTCGAGACGTTTGTCCACCATCGCCTATCGGTCCTTCCGGTCCTGCGCAGCGCATCCCTGAGATGTCCTAGCTTGCCATTGTGATATCAATCCCGGCGATTCGGTAGTGACGCGCTGTAATGCCGGGGCGCTGACTGCACCGCGGGTTATGAAAAGCCTTTCCCGCCAGAAGGACGTGTGGTTCGTATCGCGAACGGGTCTGGCGCTCAGGCGAACACGCATGGGGCGGGCAGCCCTGGGCCGCCAGCCGTGCGATGGGAAATCATGCGATGGGAAATCAACTGTGCCGGACATGGTGGTGACAATCAGCTCGTGGCTGGGTTGCCGGCCTTGGTCATGGCGTAGTAGGCGCCCCGCCGGGCCAGCAGCTCCACGGGGCCGCCCTGTTCGACGATGCGCCCCGCCTCGATTACAACGATGCGGTCGGCGTCCCGGACGGTCGAAAGGCGGTGCGCGATAATAAAACTCGTGCGGTCCCGGCGAAGCTCGGACATGGCGCGGGCGATCAGCGCCTCGGTACGGGTGTCGACGGAGCTGGTTGCCTCGTCGAGGATCAACAGCCGCGGCCGGGCGAGGAATGCTCGCGCGATGGTGATCAACTGCTTCTCGCCCGCGCTGATATTTCCGCCGCCGCCGCTGACGCGGGTCTCGTAGCCGGCGGGCAGCGTGTGCACGAACCGGTCGACATAAGCGGCCTTCGCGGCCTGCGCCACCTCGTCGGGGCTGGCCCCGGGCCGGCCGTAGGCAATGTTCTCCGCGATCGTCCCGTCGAAGAGCCAGGTGTCCTGTAGGACCATGCCGATCCCCGATCGCAGCGACTGCCTGCTCATCGTGGCGATGTCGACACCGTCGACCAGGATTCGTCCGGAGTCAACGTCGTAGAACCGCATGAGCAGGTTCACCAGCGTGGTCTTGCCGGCCCCGGTCGGCCCGACGATCGCCACCGTGCTGCCGGGCTCGGCCACCAACGACAGGTCCTGGATCACCGGGGTGTTCGGGCGGTAACCAAAGCTCACGTGTTGGAACTCGACCCGTCCGGCCGGTTGCACGGCGCCGCCGTGCGGAGCCGGCTCGGGCTCGGGTGGTTCTTCGGGTTCGTCGAGCAGGTCGAACACCCGCTCGGCGCTCGCGACACCGGACTGCAGTGTGTTGTACATCCCGGCCACCTGGCTCAGCGGGGCGTTGAACTGCCGGACGTATTGGATGAAGGCCTGGATACCGCCGAGGGTGATGTGGCCGGTGGCCACCTGCAGGCCGCCCACCACGGCGACCGCCACGTAGCCCAGGTTTCCGATGAACGACGTCGCCGGTGCCACCAGTCCGGAGAAGAACTGGGCGCCGAAGCTGGCCCGGTAGACGTCGTCGTTGTGGTCGCGGAACTGCTCCCGCGCGGCGGCCCGGTGGCCGAACGTCTTGACCACCGTGAAGCCGCTGTAGGTCTCCTCGATGTGGGCGTTGAGACGACCGATGCTCGTCCATTGGGCCACGAACAGGCGCTGCGCGCGGCGCGCGATCGCACGCGTCGCAACCAGCGAAAGCGGCACCGTGGCCACGGTGATCAGGGCCAGCAGCGGCGAGATCGACAGCATCATCGCCAGCACGGCGACGATGGTCAGCACCGACGTGACCAGCTGGCTGATGGTCATTGACACCGACGACTGCACGTTGTCGATGTCGTTGGTCACCCGGCTCAGCAGCTCGCCGCGCTGGCGCCCATCGAAGTACGACAGCGGCAGCCGGTGGATCTTGTTTTCGACGTCGGAACGCAGCGCGACCATGGTGCGCTGCACGGCCACGTTCAGCAGCCGCGCCTGCGCCCAGATCAGTAGCGCGGAAACGAGATACAGGCCCAACGCCAGCGCCAGGGTTCGCGCCACCGCGCCGAAGTCCACGCCTTTGCCCGGCACCACGCTCATTCCCGAGAGGAGGTCGGCGAAAGTGTTGTCACCCCGCCCCCGGGCCGCGGCGACAGCCTGCGCCTTGCTGATCCCCGCGGGCAGCTGCCGCCCGATGACGCCGTTGAACAGCAGGTCCGTGGCGTGCCCGAGGATTCTCGGGACGATGACGCCGATCACCGTCCCGGTGATGCCCAGGCTGATCACCGCGATGCTCAGCCGGCGTTGCGGCGCAAGCCGTTTCACCAGCCGGGCGGCCGAGCCCCAGAAGTCGCGGGAGCGCCCGGTCGGGGCCGGGGTCAGGCCGCGGTTGGCGGTCACGGTCATGGCGCGCCCCCGGCGTGGCCCGATCGGACGGCGGTCATCGATTGCGAGTCGGCGAATTCCGCATAAGTGGTGCAGTCGGTGAGCAGCGATTCGTGCGTGCCCGTGCCCACCAGCTTGCCGTCGTCGATGACGATCACCTGGTCCGCCTGGGCGGCGGTCGAAACGCGTTGCGTGACAACGATGACGGTGGCCTGACCCGATATCTGCCGCAGCGATGCGCGCACCCGCGCGTCGGTGTGCACGTCAAGAGCGCCGAACGAGTCGTCGAACAGATAAATGACCGGGCGGCGGATGACCGCCCGCGCGATGGCCAGCCGTTGCCGCTGACCGCCGGAGAAATTGATCCCACCCTGCGCCACCCGCATCCCCAGCCCGTCGTCGTGTGCGCGCACGAACCCGTCGGCGTCGGCCACGCGCAACGCTTCCCACATCTCGTCGTCGGTCGCGTCCGCCTTGCCGTAGCGCAGGTTGTCCGCCACGGTCCCGGAGAACAGGTAGCCGCGCTGTGGGACCAGCCCGATCGCGGACCAGAGCAGCTCCGTGTGGTAATCCCGGACGTCGACATCGTCGACCAGGACGGCGCCGCCGGTCACGTCGTAGAGCCGGCAGATCAGCGACACCAGCGTCGACTTGCCCGAACCGGTGCTACCGACGATGGCGGTGGTGGTCCCTGGCCGTGCCGTCAGCGAGATGTCCTGCAGCACAGGGCGGTCGGCGCCCGGATAAGTGAACGTCGCACCCGCCAAGCGCACCACTCCGGTGATCCCGCCGCGTGGGAGCACCGGGCTCTGCGGGTCATCGACGGCGGCCTGGGTGGAGAGCACTTCGGTGATCCGTTCGGCGCAGACGGAGGCTCGCGGCAGCACCACCAGCGTCATGGTCGCCATCAGCACCGCCATCAGGATCTGGGTGAAGTAGGCCAGAAACGCGGTCAGGGAGCCGACCTGCATTTGGCCGCGATCGATGCGCAGCCCGCCGAACCAGATGAGCGCGACGCTGGACACGTTGACCGTCAGCGTGGTCACCGGCAGCATCAGCGCCTGCCAATTGCCGGCGGTCAGCGCGGTATCCGACAGCGCGGCGTTGGCTCGGCCGAACCGCTCCCGCTCGTAGCCTTCCCGGGCGAAC
>NZ_LZJI01000056.1 GCF_001667775.1 Mycobacterium sp. E1747 | reverse complement strand
CCGCGGAGGCTTCCGTTGCCTCGCCATCCTCCGTCGCCCTAATGCGCAGTCGCGCCCGGTCGCCTTCGAAGCATCGCTGCGAATCGGGGTCGCCGTGCACGCGGACCGTCGGCACGGGATGTTGCCAGCTGATGGAGCACAGCACCCCCAGCAGCGGCGCCGCGAACGCGATCAGCTGCCACCGCGCGCCGATCACCGCGGCCGCCAGCGCCAACCCCCCGCACGTCGCGATCGCCCGCGTCAACGCTGATGCACGCCACCGGAATTCGACCTCGCGAGTGGTCACGGCGCGCTCATCCGGAGCCGCCCTGGCCGCCGGTCCGCGGCACCGGCAGGCGGCGTAGCAACTCGCCGACGACATCGGCGCCCTGAATCTTTCGCACCCACATCTCCGGGCGCAGGGTGATTCGATGCGCGACCGACGGGATGGCGAGCGCCTTGACATCTTCGGGGATCACATAGTCGCGGCCGAGCAAAAGCGCACGGGCTCGGGCGAGTTGAACAAGGTCGAGTTCGGCGCGCGGGCTGGCGCCCACCGCCACCTGCGGATGATGCCGCGTGGCGTTGGCCAGCGACACGACGTAGTGCAGCACGTCTTCGTGCACGGTCACCTGCTCGACCGATTCGCGCATCGCGAGCAGGTCGTGCGCATCCACGACCTGGTTCACGGTCGGCTCGTTCGAGCCGCGGTCGAGGCGGCGGCGCAGCATCGCGGTCTCGTCGCGCTCGGAGAGGTACCGCAGTTCCAGGCGGATCGCGAACCGGTCGAGCTGCGCTTCGGGCAGCGGATAGGTGCCCTCGTACTCGATCGGGTTGTCGGTCGCGAGCACGATGAACGGCTTTGGCAGCTGGTGCGTTTCGCCGTCGATGCTCACCTGGCCCTCGGCCATCGCCTCCAGCAGCGCCGCCTGCGTCTTGGGTGGCGTGCGGTTGATCTCGTCGGCGAGCAGCAGGTTGGTGAAGATGGGTCCGGACCGGAAGGCGAAGCGGCCCGATTGCATGTCGTAGATGGTCGAGCCGAGCAGGTCCGCTGGCAGCAGGTCCGGGGTGAACTGCACGCGGGTGAATTGCAGACCCAGCGCGGCGGCGAATGACCTGGCGATCAGCGTCTTGCCCAGGCCGGGCAGATCCTCGATCAGAACGTGGCCTCGCGCGAGCACCGCGGTGAGGATGAGCGTGAGCGCGGAACGCTTCCCCACCACCACACGCTCGATCTCATCGAGGACCGCCTCGCAGTGGGCCGTCGTTGTTGCCGCCGGCAGCGTCATACCTGTTCCAACTTTCGCAGAATCTCTTCCAGCGCCGCGCGGCCGGGGCCGGGCCGCCGGTCGCCGGTCGGAGCGACGTTGTTCGGATTGACCCATTCCCAGAGCTCGGTCCCGAAGAGCATCTGACCGCTCGCCTGATACGCCAAGGGGTCTTTGGATCGCCGTTCGCCCGTAGCCATCTCGTACCTGCGCGCGAGCATCGGACGCAGGTGCCGGTCCCAGTCCACCCGGGTCGATTCCGACCATCGGATCGTGGTCTCGGTGTTGGACAGCCAGCGGCGCAACGAATCGCCGAGGTCGTCGGGCTCGGTTTCGCCCTCGAACGCCATTCCGCTGCCCAGCACGCGACGCACGGTGAGCAGCACCAGCGACAGCGCGCCACCGGAGGCGGCCAATACCAACCGTCGATCGTCCTGTATCAGCGCCAGCAGCTCGATCCCGACGACCAGGCAGACGCCAAGGGCCAGAGTCTTTTTCATGCGGGACTCCGGGATCTCAGTTCATCGAGCACCAACTTCAGAACGCGCACCGCCACGTCGCGGTGGCCCTCGTTCATGACGTGCGGGCTGAAACGCGCCTCGGCGAACAGGCTCACCAATTGCACGGCGTTGTCAGCGCGCAGCGCATGGTGCTCGACCGCCCGGGCCAACACCTCGGTCGGGGTGTCGAAGTCCTGCGGGGCGGCGCCGGGCACATTGGCGAGCTCGCGCTCCATCGCCGCGTAACAGGCGATGATCGCCTCGCGCGGTTCACGGCTGAGGTCGGTCATCTCGGCGAGCCCGCGTTCGGCTGCGCGCGCCAGCGATCCCGAACGGGTCGGCGGCGCCGGGGCTTCCGCAAAGTTGTCGGCGACGGTGGCCGGGGCCGCCGCGCGCCCACGGCGCCGCGACATGACGACCGTCCCGGTGGCGATGATCAACACCGTCGGAACGGTCGCGGCGAGCAGGATGCCGAACATGTCCGCATTCGGCGGGTGTGTCCGCCGCGGCGCAGCGGCGTTGGCGGGCTCGGCGGACGCAGCGCCGCTCGCCGGCGCGGGCGGTGTCTGGCCGGCGCCGTGGACGGGCAACAGGCGGGACCCGACCAGCATGATCGACAGCCAGGCGGCGAGGACCGCCAGCCCGATGAGCACGACACGCCAGCTGGGCCGGTCCCTGCCGGTGCCAAGCAGCTCCGACAGCTGGCCGGCCTGCGGGGCCGCCGCGCGCGGGTCCCGCAACCGCGCGATGACCGCGATCGCCACCAGCGTGAGTGCCGCCCCGAGGATCGCCACCACGAATATCAGCGCCGCACCGCTGCTCGCGGATTCGTCCCGCGGCCCGCGATGGGAGGCTGGCAGATAACCGCGGAGGGCGGCCGAGACGACGAGCAGCAGCACGATCAGGGCGACGACCCGCCCCGTGGCCTTGTCCACACCAGGCATTGGCACACCACTCGACCGGTTGGCTATGCCTCATCCTGGCACGTCAGGCAGGGGTTATCTACAGTCCACGGTTCATCGCGTCACACCGTGCACCACGATGGCGGTCGTCTGCTCCACCCACGCATCGTCGAGCTCGTCCTCCGGGCGTAGCAGCATGCGCAGCATGGTCGCCCCCCCGATCAGCTCGATTAACCGGTCCGGGTCCACGTCGGGATGGGCTTCGCCGCGGTCGACGGCGTCACTCAGCCGCACCCGCACAGTCGCGAACAGGCCCGTGAAGCGGGACATCACCCGGGCGTTCAGCGCGGGATCGGCCGTCATGTCGGCCACCAGCCCCGGCAGGGCGGCGCGGACGACCGGGGTGGTGAAGACGTCGCGGGTGGCCTCGATCATCATGCGGATGTCGGCGGCGATGTCCCCGGCCGGCGCCTCGAGAGCGGTCGGCGCCACCGGGAATGCCGCCTCGTGCACCAATTCCGCCTTGCTCGACCACCGCCGGTACAGCGCGGATTTCGTGGTCCCCGCCCGCTCGGCGACCGCCGCCAGGCTCAGGTTTGAATAGCCCATTTGGACAAGCAGTTCCGCGGTGGCCGATAGGATCGCCGAGTCGATACGCGGGTCCCGCGGGCGGCCTGCGCCGGGGGCCTTGTCAATGGTGGACGGGTCTGCTTTCATAACGCTACCTACCGTATCGTAATTGCCGCGCCGAAGTCTCAACGAGAATCTCAAAGAGAATGAAGTTGCAAAGAATGGAGGCCACCCGTGGCCAACGAACCCGTGCTCGACAAGGTCGACCGACTTCAGCGCTCCAGCCGAGACGTGACGACGTTGCCCGCGGTGATGTCGAAATGGTTGTCGACCGTGCTGCCCGCCGGCGCGAGCCCGCAGGTCACCGTCGAAAGCGGCGTCGACTCGACGGGCATGTCGTCGGAGACCATCATTTTGACCGCGCGCTGGCAGCAGCACGGCGCGCGGATCGAGCAGAAGCTGGTGACCCGGGTCGCTCCCGCCCCCGAAGACGTGCGAGTCTTCCCCACCTATCGGCTTGACCACCAATTCGAGGTGATCCGCAAGGTCGGCGAACTCACCGACGTACCGGTCCCGCCGGTGCGCTGGCTCGAGCCCACCGGCGATGTGCTGGGCACACCCTTCTTCGTGATGGACTACGTCGACGGTGTGGTGCCGCCCGACGTCATGCCCTACACGTTTGGCAACAACTGGTTCGCCGACGCCCCCGCCGAACGCCAGCGCGAACTGCAGGACGCGACCGTCGGGGTGTTGGCGAAACTGCACTCAATCCCGAACGCCCAGAACACTTTTGGCTTCCTGCCCCACGGGCAAGACGACGACACCGCACTGCGTCGGCACTTCGATTGGGTGCGGTCCTGGTACGACTTCGCGGTGCCCGACGTCGGCCGCTCACCGCTACTGGAGCGGACCTTCGCCTGGCTGGAGAACAATTGGCCGGCCGAACCGGACGCGCGCGAGCCGGTGCTGCTTTGGGGTGACGCGCGGGTGGGCAACGTGTTGTACCGCGACTTCTCCCCGGTGGCTGTGTTGGACTGGGAGATGGTCACACTCGGGCCGCGCGAGCTCGACGTGGCGTGGATGATCTACGCGCACATGGTGTTTCAAGAACTGAGCGGCCTGGCCGGGCTGCCCGGCCTGCCGGAGGTGATGCGCGAGGACGACGTCCGCGCCACCTACCAGCGCCTGACCGGCGTGGAAGTCGGCGACCTGCGCTGGTTCTACGTCTACTCGGGCGTCATGTGGGCCTGCGTGTTCATGCGCACCGGCGCGCGCCGGGTGCACTTCGGCGAAACCGAGAAACCCGACGATGTCGAGTCGCTGTTCTACCACGCCGGGCTCATGCGCCGTCTTATCGGAGAGGACCACTAATGCTCGGACCGCTCGACGAGTTCCCGGTACATCAGATCCCGCAGCCCATCGCGTGGCCGGGTTCTTCGGACCGCAACTTCTACGACCGCTCCTACTTCAACGCCCACGACCGCACCGGGGACATCTTCGTGATCAGCGGCATCGGCTACTACCCCAACCTCGGCGTCAAGGACGCGTTCTTCCTGGTGAGGCGCGGCGATACCCAAACCGCTGTGCATCTGTGTGACGCCATCGATCAGGATCGCCTGAACCCGAACGTCAACGGCTACCAAATCGAAGTGATCGAGCCACTGCACAAACTGCGGCTGGTCCTGCACGA
>NZ_LZJI01000055.1 GCF_001667775.1 Mycobacterium sp. E1747 | reverse complement strand
CAAGTCGTGCGGGCCGTCGGCGCGGCCCGGAGTGTGTCGGTTGTGGGCGTCGTGTTGTGGGGGGGGGGGGGGGGGCGGGCCGGCCCCGGGCCGCCCCCCCCACGACGCGAAAGCTGTTCGAGACACACTGATTGAGCCTCGGGAACAAGGGAGTTCTGCGATGACACCAGGGATGCAGAAGGCGATGGCATTCAGCGGCGCGGCGTTCGTGCTGCTGTTTTTCCCCTCGATGCTGATGGTCGGTTTGCTTCCGCCCATATCGCCGATGCGGACCGCTACCGAGGTAGCCCACTTCTGGTCGACGAACACCGGCCTGAAGCGGCTGGGACTTGTCCTGATGCTCGCCGCCTCGGGCTTGCAGGCCCCATTCGGTGCGCTCCTCGCGGTGCGGATCAGGCAGATGGAGGGTGGCCGCTATTCCGCATTGGCCTACACAGAACTCGTTGGGGTCGCGCTTGCGGTGATGGCCATCATCGTGCCGGTCTTTATGTTCGCCGCCGCGTCGTACCGTCCCGAGCGCGATCCGCAGATCACTCAAGCTCTGAATGACCTCGGTTGGCTTCCCTTCATCATGAACTGGCCGCCCGCAATGATCCAGGGTTTGGCGGTTGGATTCGCGATTTTCGGCGCGAAGCGCGAGATTTGGCCCCGGTGGCTGGGCTACTTCAACGTCTGGTGCGCGTTCATTTTTTGCGCAGGCGGTTTGGTGGTGCTGTTCAAGGACGGCGTATTCGCGTGGAACGGTCTGCTGGCGTTCTGGCTCGCAGCCGTTTTCTTTGGAACCTGGTTCTTCGTTATGAGTTGGCAGTTGTGGGTGAGTGTTCGCGTCCCGGAAAGCGACTCGATCACCTCGGTGACGTCCGAGGATGAGCCGCGGCGGGGCCAGCTGCAGCGATGACCTCAGTTCGGCAATTGCGGGTGCAAGAGGCGGTCTCTGACTTAGGCCGTTCACCGCGGAAAATCCCTGGCGAAGAGGGGATTTGGGTCTTCGTACTGGGCGACATGACGGTGTTCGCCCTGTTCTTCGCGACTTTCATGTATTCCCGCGGGAAGAACCGCGCGGTTTTCGCGCGCGACCACGCCGAGGTGCATGTCGCGCTCGGCACCATCAATACCGTTCTGCTGCTGTCGAGTTCGTTGCTGGTGGTGCTTGCCGTCCAGCGGGTCCTGGCCGGACGACGGGAGGGCTCGTGGCGGCTGATCGCGGGAGCGCTGTCTTGCGGGGTCGGCTTCGTCGTCGTCAAGGCCGTCGAATGGACCCAGTTGTTCGCCGCCCACAAGGGGGTGGGTAGCGGCGAATTCTTTTCGTACTACTTCATGTTCACCGGCATCCACTTGTTGCACGTGTTGATCGGCCTCGCGATCTTGAGTCGGTTGATCGTCGTTATCCGGCGGACGGATTTCGGGGATAAGCAGGAGCGACTCTGTGAGACCGGCGGAATCTTCTGGCACATGGTCGATTTGCTATGGGTGGTACTGTTCGCCCTGTTCTATCTGGTGAGGTGACCGCAGTGACGTCGATGACCGCAACCCGCCGCGTAACGATGGTGTGGGTGCTGCTGCTGGCGCTGACCTTCGGATCGTTTCTGGTCGGGGTCGAACAGGGTACCGGATACGCTTCGGTGGGAGCGGTGATCATCGTGGGCATCGCGATGCTCAAGGTGCGGCTGATCGGCTTGCACTTCATGGATGTGCGGTCCGCCCCGCTCGCCCTGCGCGCGCTGTTCGAGGGCTATGCGCTCGTGGTTTTCCTGGTTCTCGTCGCCCTCGACGTTTTCGTCGTGTCATAGCCGCGCCCTCACCCGAGAATCATATGAGAGAGGTTGAAGCGAAATGGCGGCTGAGACAACTCATTCGATCGATATCGACGGCGCGGACGAACACTCAGCGGACGATGGCCCGCGCCGGGCCACGGGTACGGCAGCCTGTACACCGCGATGACCTTGACGGCCTTCCACCGGGCGCGTTGTGGGCGGCCTATTGGAAGGCCGCACACGACGGATTAGCCGGGTGGGCAATCGATCTGACGGGCGGCCAAGGGTTGGTGCCAACACCTCACCGCGTGGGTCGAGCGGGTGCGCCCGGCCTTGGTCGCACTCGACGAGTACGGCAACGGAGCCATGCGCCAGCGACGCGCATGGTGCAAACGCCACAACGCGATCGACACCATCACAGAAGCCGCAGCCGCCACACTAGGAACTAATGGATAGCGTCGGTTCAAATGGGTGCCATTTCAAAAGATTTCGAGCTGTGCGACCAAGGATCCACGTCTTTTCTTCCGCCGACAGTGATGGGCAATGGCGAATCGCGAATAGGCTTTCGCCCCAGTTGGCTCGTCGACGGCTCGCGGTGTAGTCGCTGGCCCACATGACGCGCTCGGGTCCGAAAGCGTCGACCGCTCGACGCAGCTTGCGGTCTAGATCGGGGAAAGGGTAGGGCGTATTCGAGAGGAAGGACGGAGCGTGCGCCCATTTGTAGGCGACATTGGGATAGCGCGCCATCGCCATCGCGTCGTCGATGGTGGCGTCCCCAGGTGGTGCGTCGAATGCCGCTCCGCAGTGGTCGATGACGAACTGGATGTCGGGAAAGCGTTCGGCGTATTGCGCTAGATGCGGCACCCGGTTTGGGCAGGTGACGAAGACCGGAATGTTATGCGGGCGTGCGGCTTCCAGGAGTCGGTCGTGGCCGCCGGACTCGAACAGCGCGCCTTGGCCCGGGTCGATGACTAGGGTGCGCAGTGCCTTGAAGCCGGGTGCTGCGCTCAGCGTATCGATCCAACACTCAATGCCGGGGTCTAATGGGTCGACTCGCATGAGAAACGCAAAACGCTCGGGATAGCGCAGCGCGGCCGCCTCGGCGTTGGGTCCGATGCTGCGAAAGGCGCGGTTGGCCAGGCGATAGCCAGGGTACAGTGCCCCGTCCTCGGCCGCCTCCGCGCATTCGTCGTAGAGCAGCCCCTGGATGCCCAGCGCATCCATGATCGCCAGCGTGACCTCGGTGCCCAGCAGATTGGCATGTACCTGGGTGTCGACGATGTCCATGAGTTCTTCCGGTTCCCGCCCGGCGGCTGGGCGTTGAATTAATCTCGCTTGCTGGCAGCGCTTTTCGCCGCTCGGCTTATTCGAGCAATCCCGATTCTCGGATCGACTCGGCGAGGGGTTCTAAGACGGCTGGATCATGCGGCGGTAGCAGGTACACGACCGCAAGTTCGAGTCGTTCGGCCGCCATGGCCGCCACCTGGTCGAGGACCTGCCCGTAGTTGCGGTCGCTATCGAGGAGAAAGTGTGCGCATAGCGTGATTTCTTTTGGGTCGCGTCCAACGTCTGCGCAGTGGGCCGCCAGCGCATCTCGCTTGCGGGCAAATTCCGCCGGCGTGCCGTCGCCGAAGTCCCAGCGTTGTGCGTAGCGGGCGGTGAGGCGCAGCGTCCGTTTCTCTCCTTTGCCGCCGATCAGGATCGGCGGATGCGGCAGCTGCGGCCCCTTGGGCTCGTTACGGGCGGCCTTGAGCTGGTAGTAGCGGCCGGCAAAATCCGTGGTGTCGCGTGTTAACAGACTGATCAGTACTTGGCAGGCCTCGTCGAACCGGTCGAAGCGTTCCTTAATGCTGCCCAATTCGATGCCGTAGGCGTTGGATTCTTCCTCGTTCCAACCCGCGCCGATCCCCAGCTCGAGCCTGCCGCCCGAGATGATGTCGAGGGCGGCGGCCATGTTGGCCAGTACCGCGGGGTGGCGATAGTGCATACCGGTCACCATCGTGCCCAGCCGCAGTCGGGTGGTGGCCTGCGCCAGCGCGGTCAGCGTGGTCCATCCTTCCAGGCATGGGCCCCGGGAGTCACCGCCGAAGATGGGATAGAAGTGGTCGAAGGTGAATCCGGACTCGAAGACGTTGATGTCGTCGGCCGCTTTCCACACGGCCAGCATCTGTGGCCAGGTGGTGTTTTGTGGTGAGGTTTTGAATGCAAATCGCATGGAATGACTTACCTCAGCTCTCTGCTTGTCCAGATGATTGTTGTTGCACGTCTTGACGTGTGGTGGCGTGCGCCGGCGTTCTGATGCGCAGGCTCACCCATCCGAGCAGTCCGACCCACAGCAGGGGCAGCGCGGCCCCCGGCAGGATGTGTCGTGCCGGGAGGATCCCGTTGGCCACGTAGATGAGGGTGGCGACTAGATCCACGCTCTGGATGCCTAGCATGGTGGTAATCCAAAGGCGGTAGCGTGGTGGGTCTTTCGCGGCAGCGAGCATCCCGATTCCGTAGCCGATGAACCGGGCACCGGCCGTCGCCAGAACGAAGGCTACCCAGGGTGGGGCGGCGGACGCTGCACCGAGCGTCGCGGCGACGGCACCCGGGCGAGCTAAATAGCTTGCTCCGCAGATGATCTGGATAATGCCGATGACGGCAAGTAGGGCGCGTTCGATCCGCATATGGTCGGGCTTTCGATGGCGCGTGTGGTGACCTAGGCAGCGGTGTTGGGGGTTAGAGCCCGTACGCGCTGCAGTTCGGGCGCGTCGACCGGCAGTCCTTGATTGTCGTAACGGGGGGTATACGGCTGCTGCAGCCGATCGAGTTCGTCGCCGGTCAGTGTGATGTCAAGAGAGGCGATGGCGTCGTCAATGTGGGCGGTGGTGTTTGCGCCGACGATGGGGGCGGCGACTACCGAGTTATGATGCAACCAGGCCAAGGCGATGCTCGCGCGGGACGCGCCGTGGGCCGTCGCGATATCGCCGACGGCGTCGATGATGGCTCGGTCGGCTTCGGCGGTCTGATCGCTGTAGAACAGGCTGAGCCCCGGATCGGACTGTGAACGCGTGGTCGCCGTCTTCTCCGACGGGCGGGCAAGCCGGCCGCGCGCCAGCGGGCTCCACACCATGGTGCCCACGCCTTCGTCGGCGCACAACGGCAGCATCTCGCGTTCTTCCTCACGGGCGAGCAAGTTGTACTGGTCTTGCATGGTGATGAATCTGGCCCAGCCGTAGCGGTTTTGCAGGTGCAGCGCCTTGGCGAATTCGAAGGCCCGCATCGACGAGGCCCCCGGGTAGCGGGCTTTGCCGGCTTTGACGACGTCGTGGAGGGCCTCGAGGGTCTCTTCGATCGGGGTGTGGGGGTCGAGGCGGTGGATCATGTAGATGTCGACGTAGGCGGTGCCCAGCCGGCGCAGGCTGGCGTCGATCTCGGTCATGATCACTTTGCGGGACAGCCCTTGACCATTGGGAGTTGAGCGCATCGGCGAGCACACCTTGGTACAGATGACGACGTCGTCGCGGTCGGCGAAGTCGTCGAGCGCGCGGCCCAGGATCTCCTCGCTGCCTCCCAGCGAGTAATAGTTCGCGGTGTCGAAGAAGTTGATCCCGGCCTCGAGCGCGTGCTTGATCAGTGTCCGGCTGGCGTCTTCGCCGAGAGACCA
>NZ_LZJI01000054.1 GCF_001667775.1 Mycobacterium sp. E1747 | reverse complement strand
CCGCTATCCGGCGCTCAATTGGGCATCTCGGCAACCACATTGGCGGCGGGATACCTGACCGATCCGATGCTCGCCGACCTGCCGCACCCGTGGTTCGACGCGATCGGAATACCCGACCGGGTGGCCGACGCGATCATGGCGTTCGTGGCGTTGGTCATCGTCACCTCGGTGTCGATGGTGTTCGGCGAGCATCGGATCGGTCAGGTATCCCGCCGCCAATGTGGTTGCCGAGATGCCCAATTGAGCGCCGGATAGCTGGAACGACAACTTGTGATGGGCGCGCCGGATCGCACGGTCGCGGCGGCCCCCGCGCCGGGCGTTGGCCTCCACCGCGCTGCGGTCCAGCGTGGTCAGCGAGAACTCGGCCGCGACGAAGATCGCGTTGCCGAAGATGAGCGCCGCGATGGCCAGGACGCTGATCACGGCGACGCTGACGTTCATCGATCACGCCGTCCGCGCGCCGATCGCGTTTCCCGGATCGCCGGGGAAGGCTCCGCATCGGGCGGCTCGTCCGACGGCTGCCGCGCCCGGAAGCCCATGGGCTGCACGGGTGCCTGCGGCACGTCAATCCCTTCGCTGCCTGAAACCGGTGCGGACGCGGTCGCCTCCGTCTTTGCTGATTTATCGTAGCCCGGTCCGCCTGCCATCCGGCCAACGACCGTTTTCCACGGCGCCCGGGCGACCCCGACTAGGGTTGCCTAACCTTACTCGGTAGGCTGTGCCCATTATGGCGCCCGAAGCCCCACCCGAATCCCAATCGGCCCAAGTCCTTCCGCGCGAGCGCCTCGACATCTCCGAGGAGACAGCGCGCATGGGGCGCCCGCCGGCCCCCGCGCTCGAAGCGCCCTTCGCGCTGCGCGTGGCGCGACGCGAGGACGCGGGCATGGTCGCGGAGTGGATGAACCTTCCACACCTGGCGGCGGCGTGGGAATACGACTGGCCGACCCTGCGGTGGGAGCGGCACCTCGGCGCGCAGCTGGACGGCACGTACTCGCTACCGCTGCTCGGCAGCATCCGGGGGAAGGATTGTGCTTACCTCGAATTATACTGGGGTGCAAAGGATCTCATCTCGTATTACTACGATGCGGAGCCGTATGACATCGGGCTGCACGCCGCCATCGCCGACCCGGCCCTGGTGAACCGAGGGCTGGGCCCGATGCTGTTGCCGCGAATCGTCGGCAGCGTCTTCGCGGCGGAGCCCCGCTGCCGGCGCCTCATGTTCGACCCCGATCACCGCAACACCACCGCGCGCCGTCTGTGCGAATACGTCGGATGCGCGTTCCTCGGCGAGCACGACACCGGGAACCGGCGGATGTCGCTTTACGCCTTGGAACGTCCGACCACCGAGGCGTAGCCCTCATGGTCGGGCGCCATGCCGGCGGCCACCAGTTCCCACAGCACCTCGTCGGTGCCGCCGCCGACACGGGCGAGCTTCATGTCCCGCCACCACTGGCCCAGCGGGGTCTCGTCGAGGAGATAGCCCGCACCGCCGAAGATGTGCATGCATTCGGAGATCACTTCCTCACCCAGCCGTGCGGCGGTCACCTTGATGCCCGCCGCCGCGCGCAGGTCCAGCCGCCCCTGGGCCGCGAGCCCGTGCAGCGCGTGCCGCAGCAGGTCGACGCGGGCCTGCAGGTCCGCCAATCGCAGGCGCAGGGCTTGGTGCTCGAAGAGTGTGCGGCCAAATTGGCGCCGAGTCGTCATGCGCGCCAAAGTGATTCCAATCGCTCGCTGACACGACGCGGCGATCTGGCCCGCGATCGACATCCGTTCGTGCGCCAGCCCCCAGCTGATGGCCGCCAGCCCGGTGCCAGCCCGGGCGACGAGCGCTTCGGCAGGCACCCAGGTGTCGATGTGGACGGCCGCGGTGTCCAGCGGGCCGGCGCCGACCTTGTCGTAGGGCCGCTGCACGCTGACCTGGGCGGTCGGAACGGCGATCACGGCGACGCTGCCGTGTTTGCTGCTGGGGTCGTGGTCGACGCTGCGGGCCACCACCATGACGTGGTCGGCGATCGGCGATAGCGAGACGAACTTCTTGACCCCGTGCACTTCGAAACCGCCTGCGCGTGAAGCGATCTCGGTCTCGACGATCTGCAGGTCGGATCCGCCGGACTCCTCGGAGGCCCCGATGCAGAGCACCGCGTCGCCCCGAACGGCCCGCTCACAGAGCTCGCACAGGTAGTCCGACCGCCCGAACCGGCGCAAGATGGCGATCGCCGAATCGTGCAGGCTCACGCCCACACCGATGCCCGCCGACGACAGCCGGCCGAGCGCGAATGCAAGTTCGACGAGCTTGCCGACATCGGGGAGCGATCCCGTCGACCACTTGTCACTGAACACCCCACGCGCCCCCAGGTGTTCGATCAGTGCACGCGGAAAGCGTTGTCGGATCTCGGCTTCCGCCGTCCAAGCGACGACGCGCTCGTCGAAGGCGTCATCGAGCAGGGTGCGGTAGGCGGCCAGGCCGGTCCCGGTGGGCGCAATCGCCTCGGTCACGTCAGTCCACCGCCTCCAACGAGCGCCGCACCGCGACGCGCCGCAATTTGCCCGACGACGTCCGGGGCAAGGAGCCCGGCGACATGAACACCACGTCCGACGGCACGACACCGCAGACCGAGGCGACGCGCTGGATCACTTCGGCGCGAGCGCCGGCCTGATCCGGCCCGCGAAACTCGGCCGCCACGACCAGGCCGGGGCGCGTCGAGCGCTCGCCGACACCGAGGGCCACGACGGCGCCCTCCCGCACGCCGCGGACCTGTGCCGCGACCGACTCGATTTCGGTCGGGAAGATGTTGCGACCCGCGATCGAGATGACCTCCTTGACCCGGCCGCACACCACGAGGCCACCGTCGCCGAAGAATCCGAGGTCGCCGGTGGGAAACCAGTCCTGCGGCCCGAGGGCGTCGCGGCCGAGGTAGCCGTCCATCATCGACGCACCCCGGATCTCGATCTCGCCGATCTCGCCGTAATTGCCCGGGCGCGGCGAGATCCGGATTTCCGTACCCGGCACCGGGTCGCCCAGCACCGCGTGCCGGGACGACCCGGCCCGGTCGGTGAGCGTCTGGAAGCGCAGTCCGGCGCCCGGGGCCGGCACCGCGACCGCGCACGTCGATTCGGCGAGGCCGTACGAGGGGGCGGCGGCACCGGCGTCGAACCCGAAGGGAGCCATCTCTTCAACGAATCGTCCGAAGCCGTCGCAATCGACTGGCTCCCCGCCGTTGATGGCCACCCGTAGTTCGCCCAGGTCGACGTCGGACACCCGCCGCGCGTACTTGCCGAGCACGTTGTAGGCGAAGTTGGGCGCGGCGGTGACCGTCGCGCGGCTCTCCGACAACCAGCCCAACCAGCGAAACGGCGACGCCGTGAACGCGGCGGTGGGTGCCAGCCAGATCGACATCTGGGTCAACGCTCCCGTGAGCAGGAAGGCCAGCCCCATGTCGTGGTACAGCGGCAGCCACGAGCACCCGGTGTCCGAGCCACCCAGGGCCAGTCGCTCGCCCAGCGCCCGCAGGTTGGCCAGCGCCGCGCCCGGTGACAGCGCGGCGGTCTTCGGCACCCCGGTGGACCCGGCGGTGCCCTGGAGGATTGCGGCACCGCGGCTTTCGGCCGGCGGACCCGATAGCGATCGCGCCGGGTCGGCCGCCACGGCCATGTCCTCGACGTCGACGCCGGCCAGGTCGCTCGATCGCAGCGCGCCGAGGGGGGCCCCGTTACCGAGGACGATCGTCGCCCCGATGCCGCGAAAACGGTTCAGTGTCGCCTCGGCCCATTCCCCACCCTCGGCGCCGCGGACCGGCCCCGGCAGGATGGACACGGCGGCGCCGGTCAGCCACGCGCCCTGGATCGCGGCGACGAGTTCGAGCGTCGGCTCGCCAACCAGACCCACCACCGCCGGCCGATCGTGGTCGAGCAGCCAGGCGGCGATGCTCTCGGCCAGCCCGTGGACCTCCGGCCACGGGTGGCGCCGCCACAGCGAAGTCTCGCGATCGAGGATGACCAGCTCGGTGCCGGCCGTCCGCATCGAGTGCGCGAGCGCCCCGGCGAGCTCACTCATCGGACGATTTCGCGGCGATCGCGGCCTGCAGGTCCGCGACGGTGTCGCACGTCAGCAGTTCTTCTTCGGATAGGGAGACGCCGAGGCGTTCTTCGATGGCCACCATCCCGACGGCGAACGCCACGGAATCCAAACCGACATCGTCGACCAGCCTGGCGCTGGGGGTTACGCGGCCCACGTCGACGTTGAGGTCGTCGCGCAGGATGCTCAGGAGGGCATCGCTCACGGCGGGGGAGGAAGTCATGCCGCAGACGCTAGCATTTCTAGTTAGGCAAGGCTAGCCTTACTCGAAGGCGTGTTACCAACCCAACGGCAGCGGATGGCCTTCGGCGAAGCCCGCGGCCGACTGCACGCCCACGACGGCACGCTCGTACAGGTCCGTCAGGTTGGCGGCGCCGACGTAGGTGCACGTGCTGCGCACCCCCGAGGTGATGTGGTCGATCAAATCCTCGACGCCGCCGCGGTCGGGGTCCAGGCCCATGCGTGACGTCGAAATCCCCTCCTCGAACAGCGCTTTGCGCGCGCGGTCGAAGGCGGTGTCGGCCGCGCTACGGGCGACCACCGCCCGCTTGGACGCCATGCCGTAGCTCTCCTTATACGGCTGGTCGTCGCGGTCGCGCATCAGGTCGCCGGGCGATTCGTAGGTGCCGGCGAACCACGATCCGATCATCACGTTGGACGCGCCGGCCACCAGCGCCAGCGCCACGTCCCGGGGATGGCGAACCCCGCCGTCGGCCCACACATGACCGCCCAATTGCCTTGCCGCCGAAGCGCATTCGACAATGGCCGAGAACTGCGGACGCCCCACCGCGGTCATCATCCGGGTGGTGCACATCGCCCCCGGCCCGACGCCCACCTTGACGATGTTCGCCCCGGCGCCCAGCAGATCGCGGGTCCCCTCCGCGGAGACGACGTTGCCCGCCACCAGCGGCACACCGAGCTCGAGGCCGGACACCGTGCGGATCGCCTCGAGCGTCTTCACCTGATGCCCGTGCGCGGTGTCGATGACGAGCACATCGACTCCCGCCTCGACCAGCGAGCGCGCCTTGGCGCCCACGTCGCCGTTGATGCCGACGGCCGCACCCACCCGCAGCCGCCCGTCGCGGTCGACTGCCGGGGTGTAGAGGCCGGTGCGGACGGCTCCGGTGCGGGTGAGCACGCCGGCCAACGTGCCGTCCACGTTCGTCACGACGGCGACGCCGATCGGGGCGTGCTCGAGCAGGTCGAAGATCTTGCGCGGCTCGGTCCCGACGGGAGCGGTGACGAAGTCGCTGATCGCGACGTCACGCACCCTGGCGAACCGGTCCACGCCCAGGCAGCAGGATTCGCTCACCAGGCCCATCGGGCGGCCTTCGAAGACGACGACGGCGACCCCGTGCGCACGCTTGTGGATCAGCGCCATCGCATCCGACACCGAATCGTCGGGACCCAATACGACCGGGGTGTCGAGCACCAGGTCGCGGCTCTTGACGAAGTCCACCGTCTGCTGCACCGCGGTGATCGGAATATCCTGCGGCAGGACCACGAGCCCGCCCCGCCGGGCGACCGTCTCGGCCATCCGCCGCCCGGCCACCGCCGTCATGTTGGCGACCACCACCGGGATCGTGGTGCCCGAGCCGTCCTGAGTGGACAGGTCGACATCGAAGCGCGATGCGACCTCCGATCGATTCGGCATGACGAAGACGTCGTTGTAGGTCAGGTCGTAGCCGGGCCGATGCCCATCCAGGAATCTCATCGTGTCGCTGTGCCCCCTCGTGTCCTCTCAGTAGTACCCAGCTCTAGGCGGGAACTTCGCTGCGGTCTGCGCTCCACAGCGTGTGGAAGCGCTTGTCCGGGTCGGCGTCGGTCCGGCCGTAGGTGTGGGCGCCGAAGAAGTCGCGCAGGCCCTGCGTCAGGGCAGCGGGCAGCCGTTCGCTGCGCAGGGCGTCGTAGTAGGACAGCGCCGAGGAGAAGCCGGGGATCGGGATGCCCAGCTGCGTGGCGGTCACCACGACGCGGCGCCAGCCGTCGATCGCGGCCTCGATCGCGCTGCGGAAGTAGGGCGCGACGATCAGGGTCGGCAGGTCGGGGTCCTCGTCGAACGCGTCCTTGATGCGGTTGAGGAATTTGGCCCGAATGATGCAGCCGCCGCGCCAGATGGTGGCTAGATCGCCCGGCGTGATGTCCCAGTCGTATTCGGCGCTGCCGGCCTGAATCTGGTTGAAGCCCTGGGCATACGCGATGATCTTCGACGCGTAGAGCGCCTGGCGCACGTCCTCGACGAACTGCTGCGCGTCGGCCGGTTTGGCGCCCAGCTCACCCGAGGCCAGCCCCGTGGTGGCCTTGCGCTGCGTCACCGAGCCCGACAACGCGCGGGCGAACACGGCCTCGGCGATGCCGGTGACCGGGACGCCGAGATCCAGCGCCGACTTCACCGTCCAGCGTCCGGTGCCCTTCTGTTCGGCCTCGTCGAGGATGACGTCGACGAGCGGCTTGCCGGTCTTGGCGTCGGTCTGGCGCAGCACCTGGGCGGTGATCTCGATGAGGAAGCTGTCCAGGTCGCCGGAATTCCAGTCGGCGAACACGTCCGCGATCTCGGGCGCGGTCTTGCCCAGGCCGTCGCGCAACAGCTGGTAAGCCTCGCCGATCAGCTGCATGTCGGAGTACTCGATGCCGTTGTGCACCATCTTGACGAAATGGCCCGCGCCGTCCGGGCCGATGTGGGTGCAGCATGGGACGCCGTCGACGTGTGCGGAGATCTCCTCGAGCAGCGGGCCCAGGGAGGTGTAGGACTCGGCGGGGCCGCCCGGCATGATCGACGGGCCGTTGAGCGCGCCCTCCTCGCCGCCGGAGATCCCGGCGCCGACGAAGTGCAGCCCGCGTTCCCGCATCGCCTGCTCGCGACGAATGGTGTCCGTGTAGAGGGCGTTGCCGCCGTCGATGATGATGTCGCCTTCTTCCATGGCGTCGGCCAGCTCGTTGATGACCGCGTCGGTCGGGTCGCCGGCCTTGACCATGATGAGCACCCGCCGCGGCTTCTCCAGGGCGTCGAGAAACTCCGCGATGGTCTCCGACCGCACGAACTTGCCCTCGTCACCGTGCTCTTTGAGCAGCGCGTCGGTCTTGGCGATCGACCGGTTGTGCAGCGCCACCGTGTAGCCGTGCCGGGCGAAATTGCGAGCGATGTTCGAGCCCATCACCGCCAGGCCGGTGACGCCGATCTGCGCGGTAGCGGTCTTTGAATCCGACGAACCCATGTCTTTGCCTCTCGAGTGGGAGAACTGTGCCCAAAAGCTTTCCGTCACACTGTGGCACAGGGGACAGCCAGCCGCCCGGGGTGATGGCGCTCCGGTGCGTCAGAGGTTCAACAGGCGCCGCAGCTCGGTGAGCCACGGTACGGCCAACGCGACGGTGGGCACGACGAACACCGCGACCGCGGCCAGGTATGCGGCCGCCGCCAGCGCCAGGCTGTTGCCGCCCCCGCACAGCCGGCGGACGCGGACCACGGTGCTGGGTCCGCCGGCGGCCAATGCGCCCGACGGCGCGCGCCCGGATGCGCAGGCGACCAGTGCGCGAGCCAGGGGAGCGCGACCCGCGGCGCGCACGGCGGCGTCGTCGGCGAGCAGCTCGACGAGCAGCTGTACCGCGCCGAGCGCGTTCGCGCTGCGCACCAGACGCGGGAACGCGGCGTGCACCGCGGTGAAGGCCTCCAGGACCAGGTCGTGCCGGGCCCGCAAATGGGCCCGCTCGTGGGTGAGGATGGCCGCGACCTCGGCGTCGGCCAGCGCGCTCAGCGCCCCCTCGCTGACCACCACGCGGCTGCGAACTCCCGGCAGGCAGTAGGCGAGCGGCTGTGGCACATCCAGCACGCGAAGGTCGCGCGTGTGGGCGCACGGCTGGCGAAGCTCCCCGCCGTGGCCGAGACCGACCAGATCGACGACCATGCGGTGGTGGGCGCGGCGTCGCCGGTTGGCGATGGCCACCCGAACGACGGCAACCATCAACCGCGCGCCGACCAGCAGGGTCAGCGCGAAGACGGCGATGTAGGCGGCCCACAGCGGCCACCCGAGGCGTCCGGCGGCACCGAGGACGCTGGCGGTGGGCCGCCCGTCGGGCCCGGGCATGAGCAGCCGAGTGGCGATGGCAATCCCGGCGCTGAACGCCGAGAGGACCGCGGCCAGCGCGATGGCCTGCCACAACACCATCGCGGCGCGGGGAGCGCGCAGCGGCCAGCTCGCGCGTGCCAACAAGGCCGGCACCGGACCGACCAGCAGCACCGCGAGGATGGTGAAGGCCAGCGCGGACACGCTGCCAGTCTCCCTCAGTCCTCCGGCGACGCGCCAGCGGATGGCGCGTTATTGCGTTGATTGGCTTCCAGCTCGGCGAGTGCTCGCCGGAGCGCATCCGCCTCGTCGGCGCCGACCCGTTCGACGAAGTGGACTAGGGCGGCCTGCCTGCCGCCGGAATCCTCGGCCTGGGCCAGCGCGTCGACCATAAGCCCGGCGACCAGTTCGTCGCGGCCGTGCACGGGAGCGTACCGGTGGGCGCGGTCGTCGCGAATCTGCGAAACGAGGTTTTTCTTGGCCAGTCGTTGCAGGACGGTCATGATCGTCGTGTAGGCGAGGTCGCGCCGCGCTGACAACGCCTCGTGGACCTGGCGCACCGTTTGAGGTTCCGGTGTGGACCACAAGTGGTCCATCACGGCGCGTTCCAGATCGCCCAGCCGGGTCAGTTTCGCCATCGTGCGTTCTCTCCTGACGTCCACAACATCGTACTCCGCTTTACTACCGGCCGTCGTACCGAAACCTCGCAGCACCGCTCCGGATACGCGCTTGCAAAATTAGGGCAGCCTTGCCTATGCTAACCCAGTCGAGCGAACAACGACCGCGGCAGAGTCCTGAGGGCTGCAGTGACCCCCGGTCTACTCGATCGGCGAGCCCCGTGCCCCCGCGGCACGGGGCTCAGCCGTTTCCGGGCCGAATCACCGTCACGAGCGCGGTCGCCGGATCCATGGTGTAGACACAGAACGTGCCACAGCCGCCGGAATTCACCGCACCCTTCGATCAGGAGATCGGGCTGCAATTCACCGAACTCAGCTCCGACGGCGCCCGCGCCCAACTCGAGGTCACGCCCAAACTGTTGCAACCGATGGGCCTCGTGCACGGCGGGGTCTACTGCTCGATCATCGAGAGCATGGCCAGCGTGGCCGCCTACACCTGGCTCGCCAGCCGCGGCGGCGGGAACGTCGTGGGGGTCAACAACAACACCGACTTTCTGCGTTCCATCGGCTCGGGCATGCTGTACGGCGCCGCCGAACCGATCCACCGCGGCCGACGCCAGCAGTTATGGCTGGTTACTATCACCGATGGCGACGGCAAGGTGGTCGCGCGCGGCCAGGTGCGGCTGCAGAACCTCGACGCGTGATCGCGCCCGGGTTTCTCGTGGCTGAGCGGCAGCTGCGCCCTATCCGGATCGATTCGTGATCAACAAGAATGACCGGACGCCCGCGCAGACACCAAGAGCGCAAAAGGGTTATAACCGACATTCGAGTTGAAGGCGCTGCCGCCGGGTTCGGCTCGCCGCGCGAATTGCGTTGCGTCGAAATGGTTTACGCGGTCTGAGCAGATGGCCCCCGGTTAGCTGGCCCGTTTGGCGGCCGCCGGCGGCTTGGCTTCGGCGGCGAGCACCGCCAGCTGTTCCAGGCGGGTGCGGGCGAAGGCCTGCTGCTCGGTGATCGTCAGCTGGCCACGCCGGGTGCTCAGGAAGGTCACCGTCCACGACAGCAGCGTGCTGACCTTGGTCTTGAACCCGACCAGGTAGACGAGGTGCAGCACCAGCCACATCAGCCAGGCGATGAAGCCGCTGAACTCCAGCGGGCCTACCTTGGCCACCGCGGAGAACCGCGAAACCGTGGCCATGGAGCCCTTGTCGAAATACTGGAACGGCTCGCGCTCGGCCGGGTCGGCGCCGCCGAGTTCGGCCTTGATCGTGCCGGCGACGTACTTGGCGCCCTGGATCGCGCCCTGCGCCACCCCGGGAACGCCCTCGACGGCGGCCATGTCGCCGATCACGAACACGTTCGGGTGGCCGGGGACCGACAGGTCGGGCAGCACCTTCACACGGCCCGCCCGGTCCAGTTCCACCGACGATTGTTCGGCGAGGTCGCGGCCCAGCCCGCTGGCCTGTACCCCCGCGGACCACACCTTGCAGGCGGACTCGATACGCCGGATGGTGCCGTCGGAGTCCTTGACGGTGATGCCATTGCGGTCGACGTCGGTGACCATCGCCCCCAGTTGGATTTCGACGCCCATCTTCTCCAGCCGGGTCCGCGCCCGCGTCCCCAGCTTGTCGCCGAAGGGCGGCAACACGGCGGGGGCGGCGTCGAGCAGGATCACGCGCGCCTTCGTGGAGTCGATACCGCGGAACGAGCCCTTCAGCGTGTGCGCCGCCAATTCCGCTATCTGGCCTGCCATTTCCACGCCCGTGGGGCCGGCGCCGATGACGGTGAACGTCAGCAGCTTGGCTCGTCGTTCGGGATCGCGCGACCGTTCGGCTTGCTCGAACGCGCTGAGGATGCGTCCCCGCACCTCCAGCGCGTCGTCGATCGACTTCATGCCGGGCGCGAACTCGGCGAAGTGGTCGTTGCCGAAATAGGACTGCCCGGCGCCTGCGGCGATAATCAAGCTGTCGTAAGGGGTTTCGTAGGTGTGGCCGAGCAAATCGGACACCACGAACTTGCCGTCCAGATCGATGTGCGTGACGTCGCCGAGCAGCACCTGGACGTTGCGCTGCCTGCGCAGGACGACACGGGTGGGTGGGGCGATGTCGCCCTCGGACACGATTCCCGTGGCCACCTGATACAGCAACGGCTGGAACAGGTGGTGGGTGGTGCGCGCGATCAGTTTGATGTCCACGTCGGCGTGCTTGAGTTTCTTTGCCGCGTTGAGCCCACCGAATCCCGAACCGATGATGACGACCTGGTGGCGTCGTTCGGTTCCAGCTGTGGTTTCTGGTGGGGGGGTCATGTTTCCGCTGCTCCTGACGGGGGCTTTTGAACACGCGACTGCAGTTAGCCACAACGCTAGTCAGGCAGATGCCCGGAAACCTAGTTGGCACGCATGTGTTGTTTACAACACTAACGGTGTCGTGCGGCGAAAACCCTGGTGGCCGGCGGCCACTGTGGCGTAACTATCAGAGCAGTCGGCCCGTCGGCACGACGCCGCCGTTACTGGCCCGAGCCTTCGCCCACGCAGTGGTCGTGGCCCGGCTGGATCGTTCCGCCGGGGGCGCGTTCCAGCGCCTGCGCCTCCGCCTCTTCGCGCGTCGGCCCCCAGCCGCCAAAGTATTTGGTCTTTGACGCGTTCATCACCAGCGCCACGCATCCCCCCTGCCCGCTGGCCAGCAGGCGGCAGTCGCTGATCGTCTTGCGGCAGGTGTCCATCACCGCCTTTTCGGCCTTGCCCTGGCTGGATGCCCCATCGGCGATGTCGATGTGTCCGGTGGAGTCCGAGATCGCCATGGCGATCCAGTTGTTGTCGGCATGCGCGATCGGGGGTGCGACAAACGCCACGCCTGCTGCGACCGCCGCCAGGACTCGTCTCTTCATGACCTTCCCGGCCCCCTACCTCCGCGCCGCGCCCGGGTGGCGCAGGTAAACGCTGCTATACGGAAGTATTACCGCCGCGGGGCCAATCCGCGACCCCACGGGCCGGGCGTCGGCGGCTACAGGCCGACGACCGGGCGCAGCGCTTCGCCCACGGCGCTGATCACGCCCGGGGCATAGAACGGCAGGTTGATGATGACGCCGTCGATGCCGGCGTCCACCACCTTGGTCTTGATCTGGTCGGCGACCGACTCGGGGTTGCCGACAGCCATGCGCTGGGTCAGCTCGGCCGGAATCTGGTCGGGCTTGGTGTTGTCGTCGACCAGCACCGTGGTGAGCGTGCTGGTTTCCAGCGTCGCGGGGTCACGCCCGATCTCCTCGCAGCGCCGCCGCACGACGTCCAATTTGCCCGCCAACTCGTCGAATCCGGCGATGACGTTGAGGTGATCGAAGTGGCGCGCGGCAAGGGGGATCGTCTTCTTCTCGCCGCTACCACCGATCATCAGCGGAATGTGTTCGCGGAAGCGGGGATTCGCCATCGCCTCGCGAACGTGGTACCACTTGCCCGAGAAGGTCGGCCGCTCGCCCTTGATCATCGGCACAATGATCTGCAGCGCCTCCTCGAGCCGGTTGAACCTTTCGGTGAAAGTGCCGAATTCGAAACCCAGTTGGTCATGCTCGAGTTCGAACCAGCCAGTTCCGATGCCCAGGATGGCGCGGCCCTGGCTCACCACGTCGAGGGTGGTGATGGTCTTCGCCAGCAGCGCGGGATTGCGGTAGGTGTTGCCGGTCACCAAGGTGCCCAACTGGACTCGCTCGGTGGCGGTGGCCAGCGCACCCAGGGCCGTGTATGCCTCCAGCATCGGCTGGTCGGGGTCGCCCAGCAGGGGCAGTTGGTAGAAGTGGTCCATCACGAAGACCGAGTCGAAACCAGCGGATTCGGCCTCGCGGGCCTGAGCGATAACTGTGGGGAAGAGCTTGTCCACCCCGGTGCCGTAGGAGAAGTTGGGAATCTGCAGACCGAGTCGAATAGCCACTCGATCTACGGTAGTGCCGCGCTGCGCACGACGACATGCCTCGGGCTTCGATTACGCCCTCAGCCGAATTGCGCGAGCGCCCCGTGGCTGACGTGCAGCGTCTGGCCGGTGATGTGACGTGCCGCCGGAGTGGTCAGAAACAGGGCCAGCCGGGCCACCTCGGCGGCGACCGACGGGGGAGTGCGGGAGAGGCCGTCGTAGCCGGGCTGGGCGCTGCGCCCACTGGCCACGGCGTTGACCGTGATCCCGCGGGTGCCGAAGATGCTCGCCTGTCCGGCGACCCAGTTCGACAGGGTCGCCTTGATGGCGGCGTCGACGCTTCCGGCGGGCGGGTTCTCGGGCACCACGCTGATGATGGAGCCACCCGAGCGCAGGTGATCGCCCACGGTCTGCACCGTCAGCACCGCGGAGAGCACCGTGGTGTCCAGGGCGTTGCGCCAGGCGTCGGCCGTGTCGGCGATGGAGTACGTGCGCGGGTCGCCGGCCTCCCGGGAGGGCGCCGGCACGTTGACGATGGTGTCAAGATGCCGGGGGAACAGGGGACGGGCCTCGGTCAGGCTCGCCGGGTCGGTGGTGTCGCAGGCGATCGCGTCGACGTCGAGTTCTTTGGCGGCGATCTCCAGGTCGCTGCGCAGCGCGCCCACGAGGGTCACCTTGTGACCGTCATCGCGGAAGCCCTCGGCCACTGTGCGCCCAAGTTCGGTGTCTCCGCCGGTGACCAGTACTTCCACTGCCATGACCTCCTCGTGTTCAACGTTGAACCCAGATCCGGGCAGTTCCGTGTGGCCGACCACCGGACCGCTACGTGGACCCGCCTGGGATCTCAGCGCATATGGCATCAATCCCCGTATATGTTACTGGACAGTAGCTAGTCGGAGAAATTGTTCGCGCCACGACGCGCGGATCATTTGCGTAACTATTCGGTCCGCACTTTTTTGCGCCAATTAGGCCGGCAATCCGACCGCATCGGCGGCGGGCTAGGGTGCCCCCATGCCTCGGATCGGGTTGCTGGCCGGTTTGGTGTCGACGATGCTGATCGCAGTTCTGACCGGGTGCGGGTCGAATTCGGGGTCGCCCCCGTCGGCGTCGGGGAAGCTGGTGGTGTTCGCCGCCGCCTCGCTGAAGCCCGCGTTCACCCAAATCGGTGCCCAGTTCAAGGCGCAGAACGCCGGCAGCGACGTCGACTTCGACTTCGCCGGGTCGTCGGAACTGGCCACCCAGCTGATGCAGGGCGCCACTGCCGACGTCTTCGCGTCGGCGGATACCGCGCAGATGGACACGGTCACCAAGGCGGGGTTGGTTTCCGGTGACCCGATGAACTTCGCGTCCAACACGCTGGTGATCGTCACCGCGCCGGGCAATCCCAGAAAGGTGGTGTCGTTCGCCGACCTCGCGCGGCGCGGGCTGGGCGTGGTGATCTGCCAGATACCGGTGCCGTGCGGATCGGCGACCCAGCGCGTCGAGGACGGCACCGGCGTCCACCTCAGCCCGGTGAGCGAGGAACTCAGCGTGACGGACGTCCTCAACAAGGTGACCACCGGGCAGGCCGACGCGGGGCTCGTCTACGTCACCGACGCCCACAGCGCCGGGAGCAAGGTGACGACCGTCAGCTTCCCGGAGGCCGCCGCGGCGGTGAACGTCTATCCGATCGCGGTGTTGAAAGAGGCGCCGAAACCAACGCTGGCGCAACGGTTCGTGGCCATGGTGACCGGCGACGTCGGTCGAAACATCTTGGCCCAGGCGGGCTTTGCCAAACCCTGATTTCAGCGTGGCCGTTCCAAATCAAACGCGTCGTCGTGGGCGCCGAAGGCGATCCGCATCGCTCCCGCCGCAACGCTAGGTTGAGGCGGTAAAGGTCTCCCAACCGTAGGAGGGTCCGTATTAGCGAGCGTTGCGCGGATCTGCCGCGGTGGGTGTATGTGCCCGCCGCCGTGGGGACCGGCTTCGTGGTGCTGCCGCTACTCGCTATTGCGATCAAGGTCGACTGGCCGAATTTCTGGTCGCTGATCACCAGCCCGTCGTCGCGAACCGCCCTGCTGCTCAGCGTCAAGACGGCGGCGGCCAGCACCGTCCTTTGCGTGCTGCTGGGCGTACCGATGGCCCTGGTGCTGGCCCGCAGCACCGCGCGACTGGTGCGCCTGCTGCGGCCGCTGATCCTGCTGCCGTTGGTGCTCCCGCCGGTCGTCGGGGGGATGGCGCTGCTGTACGCATTCGGCCGGCTCGGGTTGCTCGGCCGGTACCTCGAGTCCGCGGGCCTCAGCATCGCATTCAGCACCGCCGCCGTGGTGCTGGCGCAGACCTTCGTGTCGCTGCCGTTCCTGGTGATTTCCCTGGAGGGTGCCGCGCGCACCGCCGGCGGGGACTTCGAGGTGGTGGCGGCAACCTTGGGAGCGCGTCCCAGCACTGTCTGGTGGCGGATCACCCTGCCATTGCTACTGCCGGGCCTGGCGTCGGGGGCGGTGCTGGCGTTCGCGCGCTCGCTGGGGGAGTTCGGCGCCACGCTGACGTTCGCCGGGTCCCGCCAGGGGGTCACCCGCACGCTGCCGCTGGAGATCTACCTGCAGCGGGTCACCGACGCCGACGCGGCGGTCGCGCTGTCGATTCTGTTGGTCGGGGTGGCGGCGCTGGTGGTGCTGGGGCTCGGCGCCCGTCGGTTGACCGAAAACCCGGCGAGGTAGCCGGGGCCATGAGCGAATTACAGCTGCGCGCCGTCGTCACGGACCGCCGCCTGGACGTCGAGTTCTCCGTGTCGGCGGGCGAAGTCCTCGCGGTCCTCGGGCCCAACGGCGCGGGCAAGTCGACCGCGCTGCATGTCATCGCCGGGCTGATTCGCCCGGACCACGGGATGGTGCGGTTGGGCGACCGGGTGCTGACCGACACAGCGGCCGGGGTGAACGTGGCAACCCATGACCGCCGGGTTGGCCTGCTGTTGCAGGACCCGTTGTTGTTTCCCCACATGAGCGTCGCCGCGAACGTAGCCTTCGGGCCGCACAGCCGGGGCGGGTGGCTGCGCCCCCGACGGGCCGCGGGGAGGGCGGCGGCGCTGCGCTGGCTGCGCGAGGTGGACGCCGAACGGTTCGCCGACCGCAAGGCGCGGCAGCTGTCGGGCGGGCAAGCCCAGCGTGTGGCGGTCGCGCGCGCGCTGGCCGCCGAGCCCGATGTGTTGCTGCTCGACGAGCCGCTGAACGGTCTCGACGTCGCGGCGGCGGCGAGCATCCGCGCGGTGCTGCGGCGCGTGGTTGCCCGCACCGGTTGCGCGGTGGTCTTGGTAACGCACGACCTGCTCGACGTATTCACCCTGGCCGACCGGGTGCTCGTGTTGGAATCCGGCAAGATCACCGAGATCGGGCCGGTTTCCGAGGTGCTCACCTCGCCGCGCAGTCACTTCGGGGCGCGGATCGCGGGCATCAACCTGGTCAACGGGACCGTAGCCACCGACGCGGCGCTGGACGCGTGCTCGGGCATGCGCTGGCACGCCGCCCCGGGGAGTGCCGAGCTCGCCTCGGGGCGGAGTGCGATCGCGGTGTTCCCGCCGACGGCGGTGGCGGTCTATCGGGAGCGCCCGCACGGCAGCCCACGGAACACGGTCGAGGTGACGGTGGCGGAGCTGGACATCCGCGGAGCCGCGGTGTTGGTGCGCGGCGCGCAGCAACCCGACGGCGCGCCCGGTCTGGCCGCGGAAATCACCGTCGACGCCGCGTCGGAGCTGCGTCTGGTGCCCGGTGAGAAGGTGTGGTTCTCGGTCAAAGCGCACGAGGTGGCGTTGTATCCGGCGGCGCACTGAGCGGTGCAATCGGGCGCGGGTTGCACATCGGCAACATCGGCAAAACGACGATGCAATTGTCCGCAATGCTCCTTGCGTCACAGCGGTAACACGGTAGGTTCGTCGCCATGGAGCAGGTGGATCCCAACTCGACACGTCGCAAAGGCCTCTGGGCGACGCTGGCGATAGCCACAGTGACCAGTGCCAGCGCCATCACGATCGCGTTGCCGGCGGCCGCTAACGCCGATCCGGAGGTTCCGACCCCGGTCCCGCCGACGACCACGACGGCGCCGCCTCCGGCAGCCGGCCCCGCGGCTCCCGCGACCACCCCGCCGCCGGCCGCCCCCGCGCCCGGCGCGGCTCCGGCACCGGTCGATCCGAACGCGCCACCGCCGCCGCCCGCCGACCCGAACGCCGGGCGGGTCGCCAACGCCGTGGGCGGTTTCAGCTACGTCCTTCCCCCCGGCTGGGTGGAATCGGACGCGTCCCACCTCGACTACGGCTCGGCGCTGCTGAGCAAGACGACCGGACCGCCGCCGATGCCCGATCAGCCGCCGCCGATCGCCAACGACACCCGCATCGTGATGGGCCGGTTGGACCAGAAGCTTTACGCCAGCGCTGAAGCCAACGACGCCAAGGCCGCCGTGCGGCTCGGCTCAGACATGGGTGAATTCTTCCTGCCGTACCCGGGGACCCGGATCAACCAGGAGGCGACGCCACTTACCGGGGCCAACGGCGTCACGGGCAGCGCGTCGTACTACGAGGTCAAGTTCAGCGACGCGTCGAAGCCCAACGGCCAGATCTGGACGGGCGTGGTCGATTTGGCCACGGCGAACGCGCCCGCCGGCGCACCGCCGCAACGTTGGTTCGTGGTCTGGCTCGGCACGGCGAACGATCCGGTGGACAAGGGCGCGGCCAAGGCGCTGGCCGAGTCGATCCAGCCGTGGGCGGGTCCGCCCGCGCCGGCCGCTGGCGCCCCGGCGGCCCCGGGCGCCCAACCGGCGCCGGCGGCGCCTCCACCGGGAGGCCAGCCTGCGCCGGCGGCTCCGGGAGCGCCCCAGCCAGCACCGGCCCCGGCTCCGGCCGGGGAGGTCAGCCCCACCCCAGTGCCGGCACCACAGCGGACGCAATCGACCTGACGCCCTGTTCGGGTCGCCGGAAGGGTGGGCGAACCGTCGCCGAATCCAACCCTTTTCAGTTACGCAGAGCGGGTATACCGAAGTGACGCCCGGCAATTCGCTGGGCTTTGCCAGCGAATGCAAGGAGACCCCGCATGGACGTCATCGCAGCTTCCGAGTATCTGGCCCGCTCGACCACGTTCACGAGCGTCGGCATCATTGGTTACATCATCATCGGCGGTCTGGCCGGTGCGCTCGCCAGCAAGATCCTCCGCGGCAGTGGCGCCGGCATCGTGATGGACATCGTGATCGGCATCATCGGTGCGTTGATCGGCGGCTTCATCCTGAGCTTCTTCGTCAATACGGCCGGCGGTGGCCTGATCTTCACCTTCTTCACGGCGCTGCTCGGCTCGTTGATCCTGCTCTGGATCGTCGGGATGCTACGCAGGACCTAGACCCCAGCTGACGCGTTGCGGCCGTGGCGGTTAGCGGCATGATTGACGGATGATTGCACCGCTGTCCACCACGGCCATGCGCGCATGGCGGGTGCGTCAACCCGGCCCGATGGACACCGCTCCGCTCGAGCAAGTCACCTCCGAGGTGCCGCGTCCCGGTCCGTCGGAATTGCTGGTCGCCGTCCGCGCGTGCGGGGTGTGCCGCACCGACCTGCACGTCACCGAGGGCGACCTGCCCGTGCACCGCGACCACGTGACGCCCGGCCACGAGGTGGTCGGTGAGGTCGTGGAAATGGGCTCGCAGGCGGGTGGCGCGTTTCGCGTGGGAGATCGGGTCGGCATCGCCTGGCTACGGCACACGTGCGGGGTGTGCAAGTACTGCCGCCGCGGCGACGAGAATCTGTGCCCACAGTCCCGCTACACCGGCTGGGACGCCGACGGCGGGTACGCCGAATTCGCCACCGTCCCCGCCGCTTTCGCGCATCCGCTGCCCGCCGGTTACAGCGACAGTGAGCTCGCGCCGCTGCTGTGCGCCGGCATCATCGGCTATCGCTCCCTGTTGCGTGCCGAACTGCCGCCGGGCGGACGGCTCGGGCTGTACGGCTTCGGCGGCAGCGCCCACATCACCGCCCAGGTCGCATTGGCGCAGGGCGCCGAGGTGCATGTGATGACCCGGGGAGCCGAGGCGCGCGAGCTCGCCATGCAGCTCGGTGCCGCGTCGGCGCAGGGCGCGGCCGACCCGCCGCCGGTGCCGCTGGATGCGGCGATCCTGTTCGCCCCGGTCGGGGAGTTGGTGCTGCCCGCGCTGGAGGCGCTGGATCGCGGCGGCACCCTGGCGATCGCCGGCATCCACCTATCCGACATCCCCGTCCTCAATTACCAGCGCCACCTGTTCCAGGAGCGTCAGGTCCGCTCGGTCACGTCCAACACTCGGGCAGACGCGCGGGCGTTCCTCGAGTTCGCGGGCGAGCATCACATCGAGGTGACCACTCCGGAATACCCGCTAGACCAGGCGGATCGGGCCTTGGCGGATCTCAGCGCGGGCCGGATCGCCGGCGCGGCGGTGCTGCTGGTGTAAGCGTTCTCAGCGGGCCAGGTGCCACACCAGCGCGGCGGCCAGCGCACCAAGCCCGTTCAGCGACCAGTGCAACGCGATCGGCGCGATCAGGCTGCCGCTGCGCCGGCGCAGCCAGCTGAAGACGAAGCCGGCCGCGCCGGTGGCCAGAACCGCGCCGACGATCCCCGCCAGCATCCCCACCATGCCGCCGCCGAACAGCCGGGTGAAGCCGACATTGCTGCTGGTCAGACCGAGCGACGTCGCGACATGCCACAAGCCGAACAGCAGTGAACCCGCCAGAGCGACCCCGCGGAAGCCCCAGGCCCGGTGCAGGGCGCCGTGCAGCACGCCCCGAAACGCCAGCTCCTCCGGGATCACGGTCTGCAGCGGGATGACCACCATGGAGGCGATCAGCGCGCCGGAGACCGTGGCGTAGCGGTGGTTGAGGAACATCGGCCGGGTCATCGGCAGCAGCACCCCGACAGCTATCACCGACGCCACCAGCAGCACCGCGGCCACAGCATAGCCGAACCCCGACTTCCAATGTTCGCGCCCGAGGCCCAAGTCGGACCAGTCCAGACCGTTGGCGCGCATCAGGAACACCAGCCCGACGGCGGCGGCGGGAACGACGCAGATGCCGGCCCACGGGGTGGTGAAGTGCGCGACCAGGTTGGTCAGCACCAGCACCAGCACGACGACGGCGATGTCGAAGTGGATCCGCACTCTGTGCAGCGCCGACAGTTGCGCCAGCACCGGGTGGGCTTCAGCGATAGCGGGCGCGTCGAGCATTTGGCCAGTTTACCGGTGGTCCGCCGTGGGGTGACTTCAACGAGATGGCCGTCACGGCCGCTGTCGTCGCCCGAACCGCGACCCGGACGGCAATCTCGACGTCTCGACTCCCAGCCTGATCGGTCGCCTCGCTCCCATCACTCACTCCGTTCGTTCTGCTCGCTCGACTCCCAGCCTGATCGGTCGCCTCGCTCCCATCACTCACTCCGTTCGTTCTGCTCGCTCGACTCCCACGTCCAACCGGCGATCTGCGGGTCGTCCTCGCCGTGCTCGCGGGTGTAGATGCGCGCCGCGAGCCGGGCGTCGACCATGCGCTGGCGCAGCACGGCGGCCTTGCTGGCCAACCCCTCGACCCGGTCGATGACGTCGATCACCAAGTGAAAGCGGTCCAGATCGTTGAGCATCACCATGTCGAACGGTGTCGTCGTGGTGCCGCGCTCCTTGAACCCGCGAACGTGGATGTGCGGGTGATTGGTGCGCCGGTAGGTGAGCCGGTGGATCAGCCACGGGTAGCCGTGGTAGGCGAAGATCACCGGCTTGTCGCGGGTGAACAGCGCATCGAACTCGCGGTCCGGCAGGCCGTGCGGGTGTTCGGAATCCGGCTGCAGCCGCATCAGGTCGACGACGTTGACCACCCGGACCGCCAGCTCCGGCAGGTCGCGGCGCAGGATGTCGGCCGCGGCCAGGGTTTCCAGCGTCGGGACATCCCCGGCGCAGGCCAGCACCACGTCGGGTTCGGCGGTGGCGGTGCTCGCCCACGGCCAGATGCCCACACCGCGCGCGCAATGTGCGATGGCCTGGTCCATGTTCAGGTACGCCAGCGCCGGCTGCTTGCCGGCGACGATGACGTTGATGTAGTCGCGGCTGCGCAGGCAGTGGTCGGCCACCGACAGTAGCGTGTTGCCGTCCGGCGGCAGGTACACCCGGGTCAGTTCGGCCCGCTTGTTGGCGACCAGGTCGATGAAGCCGGGGTCCTGATGCGACGCGCCGTTGTGGTCCTGGCGCCACACGTGCGAGGAGAGCAGGTAATTCAGCGACGCGATCGGCCGCCGCCACGGCAGCTCCAGGCTGGTGGCAAGCCATTTCGCGTGCTGGTTGAGCATCGAGTCGACGATGTGCACGAACGCCTCGTAGCAGTTGAACAGCCCATGCCGGCCGGTCAGCAGGTAGCCCTCCAGCCAGCCCTGGCACAGGTGCTCGGAGAGCACCTCCATCACGCGGCCGTCGGGCGCGAGGTGTTCGTCCTCGGGCTCGATCTCCGAGAGCCACACCTTGTCGGTCGACCCGTACACCGCGTCCAACCGGTTGGACGCCGTCTCGTCGGGCCCCATCAGCCGGAACCGGTCGGAGTTGCGGGCGATCACCTCCCGCAGGAACGTGCCGAGCACCCGGGTCGCCTCGTGCGTCGTGGCCGCCGGCCGCGGGACCGCGACCGCGTAGTCGCGGAAGTCCGGAAGGTCGAGGTCGTGCAACAACAGGCCACCGTTGGCGTGCGGGTTGGCGCTCATCCGGCGGTCACCGCGGGGCGCGAGCGCCCGCAGTTCGGCGCGCAGCCCGCCGTCGCCGTCGAACAGCTCCTCAGGCCGGTAACTGCGCAGCCACTCCTCGAGTTGGGCGCGGTGCTGGGGATTGTCGTGCGTCTCGGCCAGCGGGACCTGATGCGACCGCCAAGTGCCCTCAACCTTCTTGCCGTCCACCACCTTCGGCCCGGTCCAGCCCTTGGGCGTGCGTAACACGATCATCGGCCACACCGGCCGCTCGGTCCGGTTGCCGCCGCGCGCCGAGCTTTGAATGGCCGCGATGTCGTCGAAGGCGTCGTCGAGCGCGGCCGCCAGCTGCTGGTGCACATCCGCCGGGTCGTCACCGGCGACCGTGATCGGCCGGTAGCCGTAACCCCGCAGCAGGGCCTCGAGTTCGGCGTGGGGGATGCGCGCGAGCACCGTCGGGTTGGCGATCTTGTAGCCGTTGAGCGCGAGGATGGGCAGCACCGCGCCGTCGGTGACCGGGTTGAGGAACTTGTTGGAGTGCCAGCTCGCCGCCAGCGGGCCGGTTTCGGCCTCGCCGTCGCCGACCACGCAGGCCACGACCAGATCAGGGTTGTCGAACGCCGCGCCGTAGGCGTGCACCAGCGCGTAGCCGAGTTCACCGCCCTCGTGGATGGAGCCGGGCGTCTGGGCGGCAACGTGGCTGGGGATACCTCCGGGAAAAGAGAACTGCCGGAACAGCTTTCGCAGCCCCTCGGCGTCCTGCTCGATGCCGGTGTAGACCTCGCTGTAGGTGCCCTCGAGATAGGCGTTGGCGACCAGCGCCGGGCCGCCGTGGCCGGGCCCGGTGACGTAGATGACGCTGGCGTCGCGCTCGCGGATGATCCGGTTGAGGTGGGCGTAGATCAGGTTCAGGCCCGGGGTGGTGCCCCAGTGTCCCAGTAGCCGCGGTTTGACGTGCTCGGGCGACAGCGGTTCGGTCAGCAGCGGGTTGTCCAGCAGGTAGATCTGCCCGACGGAGACGTAATTGGCGGCTCGCCAGTACGCGTTGATCAGGTCGAGTTCGTGGTCGGCAAGGGGAGCGGTTGTCTGGGTTTCTAGGCTCACTCCGCCGATTGTCCGCGCTTGCGGTGAACGGCGCCCGACGCGATCGCCGGGCTGATGGCGACGACCTGGGGGCACCTCCCGCTTGCGGGGGACTTCGCCCGCCTCCGCCGCCCTCGAGATCGCCGGGCTACTCTTCGCCGCGGGCCCGCGACTCGTAGGCCCTGCGCTGCTCGGCGTCGACCTGGTCGGTGAAGACGTGTTCGCCGCCGAGGATGCGGTTCAAGCCCTCGGACAGTGCGCGCGGGATGAACTTTTGCGACGCGATGATCGCGCCGGCCGTCTTCGTGACGCGCACTCGCGGCCTGGGGTGCGCCACCAGTTTGACGATCGCGTCGGCGACGTCGGCCGGCTCGGCATTCTGGATCCCCTTGACCCCGGAGGTCCCGGCGATCAGCTCAGTGTTCACGAAGGTCGGCAGCACCACAGAAAACTTCACGCCGGCCTGGCGGTGTTCGATCCTGGCCGCATCGGTGAAGCCGACCACCGCGTGCTTGCTGGCGCAGTAAGTGGCCGCCCCGGCTATGTACGTCTCCCCGGCGAGCGAGGCGATGTTGATGACGTGTCCGGATCCGCGGGGCACCATGCGCTGGGCCGCCAGCTTGCTGCCCAGGATCACGCCGTAGACGTTGATGTCGAGGACGCGCCGGGTGACGGCGTCCGGCTCGTCGACGATCCGCCCGAGCGGCATGATTCCGGCGTTGTTCACCAGGACGTCGATCGGACCGAGCTGGCGCTCGACCTCGTCGAGGAAGTCCGAGAACGAATGCGGGTCGGTGACGTCGAGTTTGCCGTACACGTCCAGGCCGAGCGCGGCCCCGGATTCCTTCACCCGGACCTCGTCGACGTCCCCGATCGCCACCTTGGCGCCGAGGTTGTGCAAGGCGGTCGCGGTGGCCAGCCCGATTCCCCGGGCGCCGCCGGTGATCACGATGACCTTGCCGCGAACCCTCAGGCCGACGGATGCCGTGTCTGCCATTTCCCTACCCTCCGGATTCTTGACGGGTGTCAACTAGGCAACGTGCTAAGCACAGCACTCTTCCGTCAGGCTGCGCAACAACCGTGGATACTGCAACGATGACCGAGGTGCGGGCGGCGGTCCCGGCCGATGCCGACGAGGTGGCCCGCCTGCACGTGCGATCGTGGCGGTCGGCGTACCGCGGTCTGATCGCCCAGGACTATCTGGACGATCTGAGCCCGGAGGCGATGGTCGACCGATACACCTTCGGCCGCGTGGGCTTGCGGTTGCCCTCCACCCTGGTCGCCGTCGACGGCGCCGCGATTCGCGGCTTCGCCACCGCGGGTCTGTGTCGCGACACTGAGTTACCGAATTTCGGTGAGCTGATGGCTCTTTACGTCGACCCGGCACATGTGGGTGCGGGCGTGGGCACCCGGTTGCTGACGGCGGCCCGGGTTCGGCTGCGGACGGTCGGCGTGGCCGGCGCCGTGTTGTGGGTGTTAGACGCGAACACCCGCGCCCGGCGGTTCTACGAACGGGGCGGCTGGCGGCTCGACAGAGCCTGCCGCACAGGGCATTTCGGTAGTCAAACGTTGCGGCTGGTACGTTACCGGCTGGACCCGGTGTAGCGGCGCATCACCAACCCGTCGATCCGGGGAATTCCTGCGAACGGACCCTTAACGGGATGACGATGATCGGGATGTGGTCCGCCCACCGACGTTGTTGCGCTAATCGATCGCCCGGCGGTGCCGTTTGGTGGCCAAGTCGGTGAAGCCCCGTCACCGAATCGCGATGCGTCAGCCGACGGCGAGCCACACCAGGCTGGCGCCGCCGGCCAGCGCGCAGTAAATGGCGAACGGCGTGAGGGTGCGGGTCTGGAAGTAGCGGGTCAGGAACCGCACGGCGAGGTAAGCGCACACAAACGAGGCGATGCTGCCGGCCAGCACCTGGCCGCCGATCCCGGCCGCGCGGGGCCCGAACAGTTCCGGGATCTTGTACACGCCGGCGGCCAGGATGATCGGCGTCGCCAATAAGAAGGAGAACCGCGCGGCGTCTTCGTGTGACAAGCCGCGCCACAAGCCGGCCACCATGGTGATGCCCGAGCGGCTGATGCCGGGCAGCAGGGCCAGGATCTGAGCGGCGCCGATCAGGATGCCGCGGCGCAGGGGGAGTTGAGCGAGGCGGTTGTCGACCGCCTCGCCGGTGTGCGCGAGCTCTTGCCCGGCCGTCTGGCCGTGGTCGGCAGCGGGGGCGACGCGCCGGCGCAGCACCTCGCCCGCGTAGAGGGCGATGCCGTTGAGCAACAGGAAGATCGCGGCCGGGACGGGCTTGCCGAGCGTGGTGCGGAATGTCCGCTCCAGCGCCAGCCCCGCGAGCCCTACCGGGATCGTGGCGCCCACGATCAGCCAGGCGAGCCGCTCGTCGGGCGTCTGGATGCGTCGATACCGCAACGACGAGGCGAATCCGGCCACGATGCGTAACCAGTCCCGCCAGAAGAAGACCAGCAACGCGGCCGCGGTGGCCACATGCAGGCCGACGATGAAGGCGAGGTAGGGCGATTCGGGGGCGGAGACGCTCAGGTCCCGGGCCCACCGACCGCCGACCACCGCCGGCACCAACACGGCGTGCCCGAGGCTGGAGACCGGGAACAGCTCGGTGACGCCCTGGAACGCCCCGACCACCACGGCCTCGATGTAGGTCAGGTGTGCGCTCATAGTGGATGCCTCCGTCGGATCGTTTCGCCCATGGCCTCGCCGATCGGCCTGTGACGATAGTCGACGGCGGGTGCGATCACTCAATCAGCTTGCCCAGTTGGCTTTTTGGTGGGACAACATGGCGCCAGGCCGGATCCGGCGCGTGCAGGTACGGTGTGCTGATGTCCGAGGGGTTGCTCGACGGGGTGCGCGTCCTCGACTTGTCGAGCGGCAACGGCGATGCGGTGACCCGCCTGTTCGCCGACCTGGGCGCCGACGTGCTCAAGGTCGAACCCCCGACCGGAAGCCCGGCGCGCGATGCGCCGCCAACGCTCGCCGGTGCGAGCATTCCCTTCGCCGTGCACAACGCCAACAAGCGCAGCGTGGTGCTGGACCCGTTCGACGAGGACGACTGCGGTGTCTTCCTCGATCTCGCCGCACAGTCCGACATTGTCGTGGATGACGGTTTCTACGGGGAGGCACCGACGTTCGGGACGTCGGTCGAGGAGCTGGCCGCCCAGAATCCGCATCTGGTGGTCTTGTCGATCACCGACTTCGGAGCGACCGGCCCCCGATCGTTGTGGCGGGCCACCGATCCGGTGCTGTACGCGATGTCCGGCGCGCTGGCGCGGTCCGGGCCCACCACCGGGGCCCCGGTGTTGCCGCCGGACGGGATCGCGTCGTCCACCGCCGCCGTACAGGCGGCCTGGGCCACCCTTGTTGCCTACTACAACCGATTACGTTGCGGCACGGGTGAATTCATAGACTTTTCACGGTTCGACGCCGTCGTCATGGCGCTCGATCCGGCGTTCGGAGCGCACGGACAGGTCGCCGCCGGGATCCGGCACACCGAGCCGTGGCGGGGCAGGCCGAAGAACCAAGACGCCTACCCGATCTACCCCTGCCAGGACGGCTACGTCCGGCTGTGCGTGATGGCGCCGCGCCAGTGGCGGGGCCTGCGGCGCTGGCTGGGGGAGCCGGCCGCTTTCCAAGACCCGAGGTACGACGTGATCGGCGAACGCTTCGCCGCGTGGCCGCAGATCAGCGAGTTGGTCCAGGCGCTGTTTGCCGGCCAGACCATGAAGGACCTGGTAACCGCGGGTCAGGCCCACGGCGTGCCGATCGCCGCCGTGCTGACGCCGTCGTGGGTGATGGATTCCGAGCATTTCCAGGCGGTGGGCGCGGTCACCGAGGCGGAGCTGGTTCCCGGGGTGCGCACTCGCGTGCCGACCGGCTACTTCGTCGTCGACGGCCACGATGATGCCCAGATCAAGGACGCGCAGCCCGGCAAACGGATAGTCGCCGATGCGGCCCGACGGTGATTGCACCACCGCGGGATTTCCGCGCCAACCCGGTCCGTCCTGCCCCGCCGAAGGGGCCGGGCTGCGGAAGCCGGCGTGGTGGCCGTCGACGACGAAGTAGCCGGTCGGCACGCGAGTGCGCACCCCGGGAACCAGCTCCGCCTCGGTGACCGCGC
>NZ_LZJI01000053.1 GCF_001667775.1 Mycobacterium sp. E1747 | reverse complement strand
GACGCAACAAACCCGGATGGGACGCCGCGCAAGCTGCTCGACGTCTCACTCTTGCAGGAGATGGGATGGCTGCCCAGCATCACGCTGCAGAGCGGCATCGAAGCAACGGTGTCCTGGTATCGCGAGAATGCGGATGCGGTGAGGCAGTGAACGGGCAACGTCCCGCGTATTGAAGAATCGCTCCGCGTGCGTCTGGGCGGCACATCCCGTCGACGTGCGTTGACCGTGGTGGCGCTCCTTCGGGGCGGGTGGGCCGGACAGCCGAGCAGCCAGCATCGCGCGCAGATTCAGCATCGCCTAGAGGTCTCCTCCGCGCATATTCGCGTGCTAATGTGGCGCGGTGGAATTCTTTCGCAATGTTCGCTTGATCGCTCGCAACGTCAGTATGGAGACGCTGCGTCACTTCGATCGCAAACGCCTCCTAATCAATCAACTCGAAGCTCTGAAGATAAATGTCGTTATTGACGTCGGGGCGAACTCGGGGCAATTCGGTACGTCATTGCGGCGTGCGGGATACAAGGGCCGCATTGTCTCGTTCGAACCTCTGTCCGAGCCTTTTTATCAGTTGCAACGCAAGGCCGCAAACGATCCATTGTGGGATTGTCGGCAATGTGCGTTGGGTGACGCCGAACAGACAATTACGATCAACGTTGCAGGGAACGCCGGCGCAAGCAGTTCCGTCTTGCCGATGCTCAAGAGTCATCAGGATGCCTTCCCGCCTGCGAATTACGTCGGCACAGAAGAAGTGCCCATACATAGGCTGGACTCCCTTGCCCCAGAGTTTTTGAAACCCGGTGACGTGACGTTTCTCAAGATCGACGTGCAGGGTTTCGAGAAAGAGGTGCTGGCGGGTGCAAAAGAAACGGTCAACGACCGCTGCGTCGGCATGCAACTCGAACTGTCCTTCCTGCCGTTGTACCAGGGGGACATGCTCATTCATGAATCGCTCGAACGTGTGTATTCGATGGGCTTCGTACTCACGGGCTTCCTGCCGGGTTTCACCGATCCGCGCAATGGGCGGATGCTGCAGGCCGACGGCATTTTCTTCCGCGGCGACAATTGACCGCGCAGCGCGACCGTCACTCCGTGCCGAAACGACAGGTGTGACCCAGCGGGCGATCCCTGAGCGGAGATTGTTCGGAAGAAGGGGAACACTAGGCGGTCCGCTGCTAACGTGACAGGGGCCATGACCGCGCCACTGTTCTCGATCATCGTGCCCACCTTCAACGCAGCGGCGACAATCCGAGCCTGCCTGGAAAGTATCGTCCACCAGGTCTACGACGAATTCGAAGTGGTTATCGTCGATGGCGCGTCGACCGACGGAACCGTCGAGATCGCGCGGGGCTTTGGTACCGAACTCGGCGCCCGTCTGGTCATTCACAGTGGCCCCGACGATGGCCCCTATGACGCCATGAACCGCGGTGTCGAGATCGCCACGGGGGAGTGGCTACTGTTCCTGGGGGCCGACGACACTCTTTACGAGTCGGACACCCTAGCCCTAGTGGCCGCCTTCATTCGCGACCACGAAACCAGTGATCTCGTGTACGGCGACGTCATCATGCGCTCAACCGACACTCGCCACGCCGGCGCCTTCGACCTCGACCGCCTGCTGTTCGAAACGAATCTGTGCCATCAATCGATCTTTTACCGCCGTAAGCTCTTCGCTGGGATCGGCCCCTACAACCTGCGCTACCGGGTGTGGGCTGACTGGGACTTCAACATTCGGTGCTTCTCCAATCCAGCCCTAGTAACCCAGTACATGGATATCGTCGTCGCGCGCTACAACGACATGACCGGCCTCAGTATGCGGGAGGGGGTCGACAGAGAGTTCAGAAAACGGCTCCCCATGTACTTCTGGGTGGCGGCATGGGAGACCTGCAGCAGAATGCTGGCCTTCTTGAAGGACAAGGAAAACCGGAAACTCGCGGTCCGCTCGCGCGTGATCAGGTACCGGGCGGCATCCAATGCACGGCAAGCATCTGGAGTCACGGGTGAGTGAAGCACGACGGCCCTTGCTCAGCGTGAAGGGGAGATGGGGCGTATGACGCTCGGGGAAGTGTTCGACCCACGCAAAAATGCCCTCAACGCGTGGCGCTTGGCATTGGCGACCGGTGTGATCCTGTGGCATTCCTTCCCCCTTACGGGGCGCATGCCGTTCGCGCCTTTCGTCCAGATTCTGGGCCTGGGATGTGTCGACGGTTTCTTTGCGATCTCTGGTTACCTCATCGTCTCGAGCTGGCTCCGAAATCCCCAGCTCGGCCAATACTTCATCGCACGATCCCTGCGGATCCTGCCAGGGTTATGGGTGTGCCTCGCCGTCACCGCATTCATCATCGCTCCCATCGGCGTGGCGCTTCAGGGTGGTTCGGCGGCAAAGCTACTGCTGTCCCGAGCACCGATCGAATACGTTTTGAAGAACAGCGCAGTGTGGATGTTTCAATTCGATATCGGCGGCACACCTCGCGGTATCCCGGTCTCGGGGATGTGGAACGGTTCCCTCTGGACTTTGGGGTGGGAGGTGCTGTGCTACATCGGTGTCGCGGTATTTGGCATCGCTGGGTTACTTCGCCGGAAATGGGCTATCCCGTTGGCGTTGACGCTGGCTCTGGCCTGGTCGGTGGTGCTGCCGGGGTGGGGTGGGGTGCACGCGATCGCCGCCAACGCCGCGCGATTCGCCCTCATGTTCTTGGCCGGGGCTCTTGTGCATCAACTGAGAAACGCAATTCCCGCTAAATGGTCGCTCGTCGCGGTATGCGCCGCCGTCGCCCTCGCGTCATCGGCGGTATTGCCTAACTATCGGCTGATCGCCGCTCTCCCCATGGCCTACGCCATCATCGTTTCGGGTTCCCTGATTAAAAACAGGCGCATGAGATTCCCCACCGACCTGTCCTACGGCGTGTACATTTACGCGTTCGCGCTCCAGCAGTTGCTGGTGCTCGCGGGACTTGTTCGCCTTAATTCAATCTTGTTCTGCCTCATATCTATCGCAGTCACGGTGCCAACCGCCGCGGTGAGCTGGTTCCTCATCGAAAAACCCGCGTTGTCGTTGAAGCGCCGTCTGAGGGGGCGCGCCGCGCGCCGAGAGCGGGCTTCGGACCAGCTTGGCGAACCCGAGTCAGGCCCGAGCCGCTATTCAGCTGGCGGCGAGAATGCCAGGTGCACAAGCAATCTCCCAACCGACGAGGACGCCCCGGAACCACCCTCGACGAGCCCTGAACCGGCCGTATAGTTGCCGTGGTGCACCTGGTCCTACTCCGGAGGTCGATATCTCGCCTCAGGCGGGGAAGCGCCTTGCCGAGCCCCTGAAAAACCAAGGGCAGCAACGTCTTACGCGTTGGACTCCGCAGCGATCCGGTACCCGCGGACCGCCAGAGGCAAGAAGACGGCGAGGAATGCGATCGCCCACATCAGTGTGGCGGCAACAGGCCACAGGATCGGGCCGCCGTGGGCCAGTGATCGCATCGCCTCGATAGGAGGGGAGATGGGCTGCAGGCGGACGAACGCCTGAAGCCAACTCGGATACTGCCCGACCGGCGTTGTGCCAGGGTTGAGAAAGGCGAGCGCCACGGTGCCGCCCGCCAACCAGGTGGTCATGGCGCGGCCGTTGGTACGGATGACGAGCGCCATTGCCAGCGTTGCGAATTCGACAACCACGACCGACGGGATCAGTACATACAACAATGCCGAGACCCACCCGTGCGAGAAGCGCAGCCCCATGATGATTCCAAGCCCGGTGATGAGGATCGTGCCGATGAGCACGCGCGTAGCCTCCGCGGTGAGCCGCCCGGTCAGGGCGCTGGCGCGGTGCACCGGCAACATCCACATCCTGCTGATCAACCCCGTCTGGCGGTCGTCGGTGATTCCAACGGAGTTGGCTAAGCCGCCGAACAGCGCCGACAGCACCGCACATGTCGGGACGAGCCCGTATATGCTCTCGACGCCGGTAATTCGCCGCACCTGTTCACCCAAGACCGCTTGATAGAGCAGCAGAAGCCCGATGGGCAACAACAGCGACCCCATGAGCACGGCTTTGTCGCGCCGCCATCTGGTGAGCAGCCGGCCGGCCTGGACCCAGCTCTGGGCCACGAGCGAGCCCTGTACCCCTGTCCCCGATGTCATCCGGCTCGCCGTTGCATTCGTAGCGCGATGCCTCCGAAGACTACGACCATCCCGACACACCAGGCCATGCTCGCTGCCAAGTTGCTGGTTGATAGGTGGCCCGCGCCCAGCCCGCGCAGCGTCTCGGCGACCTGTGACACCGGTTGATTGCGCACATACGCGCGCAAATAGCCGGGAAACGCCTTCTCAGGAGCAATTCCGGTGGAAAGCATGAACAACAGCAGCTGGGGGACGAACAGCAGATAGCTGGCACCCTGCAGGCTTTTCGAGCGCGAACCCAGTGCGTCGGCGCCCAGTGCGACGGCCAAGCAAAGCAGCAACGCGATGAGCATGAAGGCTACCGCAGAGCTGATTCCGCCGGTCATCCGAAATCCAAACGCGTAGCCGGCCGCCATCGATACGGAGAGGGCGAGGACGCCACGCATCATGGTGGCTGTCACGCGGGCGCTTACGGGCGTTGCCGCGGCGATCGGCAGCGTTCGTAACCGCTCGCCGAATGCCGATAAGTGGTCACGGGCGGCGCGGTCAGCCGTCATCAGCGCGACGAAGATCATCGACTGGACGACCACGGCAGGCAGCAAGTACTGCGCGTAGCTCACGTGGCCGGTGTCGACGAGGCCGTGCAGCGCGACGGTGAAGCCGGCCAAATATACAACTGGTGACACCAGTTCGAATATCAGGCCTCCGTCGCGCACTGAGGACATCAGCGAACGTTCGGTCAGGGCTGCGAGGCCGCTCATGGTCGAGCCACGGTCCGCTCGGTGAGATGCAGGAAAGCCTCATCCAGTGAGGGCTTGCGCAACGAGATGTCGGCGAGTTCAATGCCCAGCGCATCGACCCTGCGGAATACATCGGCCAGTGTCGCCACCCCGTCGGGGGCGAACACCGATACCGAGTTGGTGTCGGTGTCGACGTCCAACCCTTCGAACCCGGCCAGCGCAGTCGCGATCCTGGGCAGGTCGGCGGGATCAGCGGGGCTCACCTGGCAATAGCTGGCACCTACCCGGCGCTTGAGGTCCTCGGCGGTGCCGCTTGCGATCACCTGCCCGTGGTCGATCACGACGATCGAGTCGCTCAGCTGATCCGCTTCTTCCAGGTACTGCGTCGTCAGCAGTACGGTCACTCCTTGCCCGGCCAACGAGCTCACGAGGGACCACACGTCGCGGCGGCTGCGTGGGTCGAGTCCGGTGGTCGGCTCGTCGAGAAACAGCACCTTCGGCCGGACCATCAGCGCGCACGCGACGTCCGTGCGCCGCCACATGCCTCCCGAATAGGTGGAGATCAGACGATCGGCGACCGCGCCCAGGTCGAACTGCTCGATCAGCTCTTCGGCACGAGCCTTTGCCTGTCGGCGACGTAGGCCTCGCAGCCTGCCGAACAGGATCAAATTCTCCCTGCCGGTGAGCAACGTATCCATCGCGCTCTTTTGCCCGGTCGTCGAGATGCTGGCCCGCACCTGCGCCGGCTGGCGGACAATGTCGAATCCGGCGACGGTGGCACGGCCCGCGGTAGGGCGAATCAGTGTTGACAGGATGTTGATGGTCGTCGTCTTGCCGGCACCGTTATGGCCGAGCAGACCACACACCGTTCCTGCCGGAACGGAGAAGTTCACGCCACGCAGGGCATGTGTGTCGCGCCCGAAAGTCTTTGCTAGGTCGACAACCTCGATTGCCAGTTGGCTCACCCTAGAGAGTATTTCATGGTGCTGAGATCACGTTGGACAGATTGGTCGTACATGCTCCTCCGTGACATCTTCGGCGAACAGCGAACAACGCAGGGCCGACGCAGCGCCATGTGAGAATGAATTGCCATCTAGACGGTAGTCCTTGGTAATTCCGCCGTCGGCGCATCGTCGCCGAACTCCCGGTGCAGCAGGACGGAACGCACTAGCGGACGTGGGCCCTCGGAGCGCAGCATCAGACTGGCCGGCCGGGGCCGGACGACCTGCGGCCACCAGAACCAACGTCCGAGGATCGTGGCGATCGTGGGCGTCATGAAGGAACGCACGATCAAGGTGTCGAACAACAGACCGAGTCCGATCGTGGTACCGACCTGACCGATGATCCGCAGGTCACTGACCACCATCGAAGCCATCGTGAACGCGAACACCAGGCCGGCGTTGGTCACGACTTTGCCGGTACCCCCCATCGCGCGGATGATGCCCGTCTTTATGCCGCCGGCCAACTCCTCTTTCATCCGGGACACCAGCAATAGGTTGTAGTCGGATCCCACCGCCAAGAGGACGATCACGGACATCGGCAGCACCATCCAGTGCAACTTGATGCCAAGGATGTACTGCCAGATCAGTACCGAAAGCCCGAACGAGGCGCCCAATGAAAGGGCCACCGTGCCCACAATGACAAGTGCCGCCACAAAGCTTCTCGTCAGGATGAGCATGATGATGAAAATCAGGCAGAGCGCACCGACGCCGGCGATGAAGAGGTCATAGGTGGATCCGTCGCGGAAGTCCTTGTACGTCGACGCGGTGCCGGCGATGAAGATCTTGGAATTCTCCAGCGGCGTGTTCTTGAGCGCCTCTTCCGCGGCGGTCCTGATCTTGTCGATTCGCGCCACCCCTTCGGGCGTCGCGGGGTCGCCTAGGTGGGAGATGATGAACCGAGCCGCTTTTCCATCCGGAGACAGGAACTGGCTCATCGCCTTCTTGAAATCTGCATTCTCGAAAATGTCCTGGGGGAGATAGAAAGAGTCGTCATTCTTGGAGGCGTCGAACGCCTCACCCATCGCGACGGCGTCCTTGTCGTTGCTGTCCATCTGGCCGATGATCCCGGACATGGTGCTGTGATTCGTCAGCATCATCTGTCGCATGTCCTCGGACATCGCGATCATTGGCGGGAACTGCTCGAGCAGCTGAGGCATGAGCGCATCCATGTGGTCGAGATGGACGAGCATTTCTTTCATCTTGTCGCTCAGCGTGTCGACACCATCGAGCGTGTCGAAGATGTTGCGGAGCGCGAAGCAGATGGGAATGTCGTAGCAATGCCGTTCCCAGTAGAAATAACTTCTAATGGGGCGGAAGAAATCTTCGAAATTCGATAAGTCGTCTCGAAGGTCACTAACGACCTCAAACATCTCATGCGTCTTGGCAATCGAATCATGAGTCAGGGCGGTCATCTGCTTTTGCAGCTCGTACATCCGCTTCATGTGCTTGATCTGCTCGGCCAACATGTCGGCCTGGACCACCAGGTCGTCCATCCGAGCCTGCATATATTTCACGTCTTCGTGAATGATTGCCTGTTGCATGCTGAGCAGGAAGGGGACCGAGGTGTGTTGAATCGGCGTGCCCTCGGGCCGGGTTATGCCCTGCACGCGCGAGATCCCGTGAACCTGGAAGATTCCCTTCGCCAGTCGGTGCAACACCAGGAAATCCGCAGGGTTGCGCATGTCGTGATCGGCTTCGATCATCAGGATTTCCGGCATCATCCGGGACTGAGAGAAGTGGCGATCGGCCGCGGCATAACCGACATTCGCCGGAATGTCCTTCGGGATATACGCCCGGTCGTTGTAGCTCGTCTTGTAGCCGGGCAAGGTCACCAGGCCAACCAGGGCGACCGCGATGGTCGCGACCAGGATCGGCACCGGCCAACGGACGATTGCGGTCCCGACGCGGCGCCACCGCCCAAACCCGATGTAATGCTTGGGATCGAATAGCCCGAATCCGCTGCCGACGGTGATGACCGCAGGAACCAGGGTCAGAGCGATCAGCACCGAAACGAGCATGCCCACAGCGCACGGCACACCGATGGTCTGGAAGATCGGCATCCTGGTGAAGCTCAGGCACAGCATCGCCCCGGAGATCGTCAGACCGGAACCCAGGACAACGGGCGCGACGCCGCGGTAGGTGGTATCGAAGGCCGTTTCTCGGTCCTCGCCCGCCTGGCGAGCCTCCTGATACCGGCCGAAGAAGAAGATGCCGTAGTCGGTGCCGGCGGCCATGGCGAGGGCTACCAGCAAGTTGATGGCGAACGTGGAGAGCGCGACAATGCCGTTGTCGCCGAGGAATGCGATAACCCCCCGGGCCGCAAATACCTCGATCCCGACCGTGATCAGCAGAAAAATCACGGTGAAGACCGACCGGTAGACGAACATCAACACCGTAAAGATGATCACCGCGCCGATCACGGTCATCTTCAGGATGGAACTGTCACCAGCGTGCTGCATATCCGAAACGAGCGCCGCGGGCCCGGTGACATACGCGTGCAGCCCCGGGGGCGGCGGGTTTCGCGCGATGATCTGGCGCACCGATGCAATCGAGTCCTGGCCCAGGGTCGTGCCCTGGTTACCGGCGAGATTCATCTGGACGTAGACGGCTTTGCTGTCCGGGCTTTGCGCGCCCGCCGCGGTGAGCCGATCGCCCCACAGGTCCTGCACGTGTTCGATGTGTTTGCTGTCCGCCCGCAAATCGCGGACCAGCCGGTCGTAGTACGCGTGCGCGTCGTCGCCGAGTGGCTGCTGGCCCTCCAGCACGAGCATCGCGAAACTGTCCGAGTCGGACTCCTTGAAGTCCTTGCCCATCCGCTGCATCGCCTGTACCGCCGGGGCATCCTGCGGAGCCATCGGGACGGAATGCTCTCGTCCGACCGTCTCGAGCCACGGAACACCGAACGAAACCAGCAGTGTGAACGCCACCCAGGCCAGGATGATCAGCAGCGCGAGCCTGCGAACCATCCGCGACGCGGAAAAGGCGCGCGGGGGCGGGCTACTCATGCGGCCCCGTTCCCGGCCAAACGTAAAAGCCCGCCACTTATCGCGAATCTTTCAGCAACAGGGAACGCACCAACGGGCGCGGTCCCGTCGGCCTGAGCAGGGCGCTGGCCGGGCGTGGCCGCACGCGCTGCGGCCACCAGAACCAGCGCCCCAGCAGCGCGGCAACCGACGGCGTCATGAATGCGCGGACGACCAACGTGTCGAACAGCAGGCCCATGCCGATCGTCGTGCCCACCTGGCCGATGCTGCGCAGGTCGCTGACCACCATCGACCCCATGGTGAACGCAAACACCAAGCCGGCGTTGGTGACGACCTTGCCGGTGCCGCCCATGGCACGGATGATGCCGGTGTTGATGCCGGCGCCCAATTCCTCTTTCATGCGGGACACCAACAACAGGTTGTAGTCAGAACCCACCGCCAAGAGGACGATCACCGACGTCGATAGCACGGTCCAGTGCAGCGGTGCGTGAAGCAAGTCCTGCCAGACCAGGATGGACAGGCCGAAGGACGCCCCCAAGGAGAGCAAGACCGTTCCCACGATCACCATCGCGGCAATGAAACTGCGCGTCATGATCAGCATGATGATGAAAATCAGGCAGAGCGCCGAGACGCCGGCAATCAAGAGGTCGAACTTGGAGCCGTCCACCAGATCTTTGGTTATCGCTGCGGTTCCGGTGAGATAGATTTTGGCGTTTTCCAGAGGCGTGCCCTTCAGCGACTCTTCGGCCGCCGTCTTGATGGCCTCCACCCGCGAAAGACCCTCGGGTGTCGCCGGGTCACCCCGCTGCGAAATGAGCAGCCGGAAGTCCTTGCCGTCCGGCGACATGAACACCTTCTCGACCCGCTTGAAGGCATCGGAGCCGTCGATGATTCCTGGCGGCAGATAGAAGGAGTCGTCGTTTCGGGAAGCGTCGAAAGCCTGCCCCATCGCGCTCGGATCCTTGACGCTCGAATCCATCTGACCCATGACGCCGGACATGGTGCTGTGCATCGTCAGCATCATGCTGCGCATGCCCTTCATGATCTCGATCATCGGAGGGATCTCCATGACCATCTGCGGCAGTACGACATCCAGCTGATCGAGGTTGCCCACCAGGGCCTGCAACTTGTCGTTGATCTCGTCGACGCCGTCGAGCGCGTCGAAGATGGATCTGAGCGAGAAGCAGACCGGAATGTCGTAGCAGTGGCGTTCCCAGTAGAAGTAGCTGCGAATCGGCCGGAAGAAATCCTCGAAATTCGAGATGTGGTCGCGCAATTCGGAAGTCACGTCTTGCATTTCATGCGTTGTGCCGACCATCTGGTGGGTCGTAGTCACCAGCTCACGCATCAGGCCCACCATGTGCTCCATGATGGCGATCATCTTGCCCATCTCTTCAGCCTGCTTGAGCATGTCATCCATACGGTCTTTCTGGAATGCCATGTTCTGCAATTGGCTCGCCTGCGACATGCTCATGATCCACGGAATCGTCGTGTGCTGAAGCGGGACCCCTTCCGGCCGGGTAACGGTCTGCACGGTAGAAATTCCCGGGACCGCGAGAACCCCTTTCGCCAGTTTGTTGATGACCAACATGTCCGTCGGGTTGCGCAAATCATGATCCGTCTCGACCAGCAGAATTTCCGGCATCATCATTCGCGAGCCAGGGAAGTGCCGTTCGGCGGCCGCGTACCCGACGTTGGCCGGAATGCTCTGCGGGATGAATTTCTGATCGTCGTAGCTCGGCTTGTAATTCGGCAGCGTCAGCAACCCGATGAGCGCGATCGCCAATGACGCGATCAGGATCGGCGCCGGCCACCGAACAATGGCCGTGCCGAATCGTCGCCATCGGTGCGTCGAGATGGGCCGCTTCGCTTCGAAGAGCCCGAAACGGCCGCCGGCGGCAAGCAATGCCGGCCCCAGAGTAAGCGCGACGAGCACCGCGATCGCGATGCCGACCGCGCACGGAATGCCGAGTGGCTGGAAGTAGGGAAGGCGGGTGAAGCTGAGGCACAGTACCGCCCCGGCAATGGTCAGACCCGACGCCAAGACGACCTTGGCGACGCTGCCAAATGTAGTGTAGAAAGCGACTTCTCGGCTCTCGCCAAGCGACCGGGCTTCTTGGTACCGGCCGACGAAAAATATCCCGTAGTCGGTTCCCGTCGCGATTACCGCAGCGACCAATAGGTTGACGGCGAAAGTGGTGAGGCCAACGATTCCTAAGTGGCCGAGCAAAGCGACCATTCCGCGGGCGATCTGCAATTCGAGCCCGACGATCAAGAGCAAGAGAATTACGGTGACGACTGATCGGTAGACGAGCAGCAGGGTGATGAAGATTACGGCGAGACTCGCCACGGTGACCAACATGACCGTCTTCTGGCCGGCGATATTCATGTCGGCGACGATCGGCGCAGGGCCCGTGACATAGACTTTGAGACCCGCGGGCGGCTCCGCCTTCTGCACGATCTTGCGGACCGCTGCGACGGATTCGTCACCCGCGCTGCCGCCCTGGGTTCCGTTCAGGTTCACCTGGACGTATGCGGCCTTCCCATCTTGGCTTTGCGCCGCGCCCCGGGTGATGGGGTCGCCCCAGAAGTTTTGGACGTGCTGCACATGCTTGTGGTCGTCTTCGAGAAGGCGAACCAGACGGTCGTAGTAGTGGTGCGCATCGTCGCCGAGTGGCTGTTGACTTTCCAGCAGGATCATTGCCAAAGCGCCGGAGTTGGTTTCCTTGAAGTCCTGACCGAGGCGCTCCATCGCTTTGAATGAGGGTGCGCCGATCGGACTCAGCGATACCGCGTGCTCTGCCTCGACTTGTTCCAGCGACGGAACGCCGATGCTGATAAGCACCGCGATGCCCAGCCAACCCAAAATGATCGGCACGGAGAACCGGTGGATCATCCGCGCGAAGAATGGTTGCGAGGCCCGCTCGGTAGCCAAATCTTGATTGCTCATGTGGCTGTCAGCACGCAGTAGGTGAACGCGTTCAACTCGTGTGAGATCCTCTCGGCTTTGACCACACCATCCACCACTATGCGGCACCCCAGCGTCTCGCTATCGCCCTGCGCGACAACGTTTCCCACGATCGAAGGCAGGGTGGTCGCGATATCGAACGACCAAGGAAGATGGATGTCGTTGATGTGATTCGGCTCACCATTCGCGTCGAAATAGCTGATGTCGGCTGTTGTGCCGGGTGGCCCGAAGACCTCGTACTTCACATGCTTGGGGTTGAACGGCTTGGTGTCTTGTTGCCGGGTGTCGGCGTACGAAGGGCGCTTTTCGGATCCGAATATCCCGTGCAGACGGGCAACCGTTAATCCGCCTGCGGCAACGACGGCCGCGATCACCAATGGGATCCACACTTGCTTCAAAAGTCTGAAGATCCCGGCGCCGCGACTCCGGCGGTTTTCCCGAGGCGCCCGGATCCCGCCGACCTCTTCTGACGATCGGCGGGCAAAAGGCAGAAAACGGCGTCGGCGGTCAGACTGTTGGCTGATGTCGCGGCCTTTCGTGATGGCGATATCGGGCCGGGTCCGCACGTCGGGATCGACCACAGCACCCCCTTCCGCCCGTGTTGACGTCTCTTGCCATATCCGCCGGCCCGAACAAACTGTTACATGCGGATCGCGAGACCAGACTGCGGCACATCGATCGCCGTGTACGCCGCAGACTAGTCGTGCTCCGGCACCTCTTACGAGCCCCGCCCCCGGGGGAGCGCGACCAGGTCTTCATGAGTAAACCACGCCAGCGGTCTCCGTATCAGCCCTTCGACGAGGAGATACGGGATCGTAATTGCATACCGCATGCGTAACGGCACTTTTCGATTTTCACCCGGCTGGTTCAGCAGGCCGGCGCCTGCCGCCCAACTCGGGGTCGCTGACCATCGGCAGCCCCGGTCAGCTAACGACGATCCGCAGCCGTAGTCAAGGGGCACCGGCCGGTGCGTCTGTGGGGGGATTTGCGTCCGTTTTCGTGGCTCCGTCGCCGACCGGAAGGGCCTCGCCTCGTCGTGATTTTTGCCGAGGCTCGCGCCCCGGTATCCTAGGCAACGACAAGCACCCAAAATTCCATCGTCCTAGAAGGTCGACCTTGCCCAATTGCGAGCCGCGCCGGTAAGCCATTGCTGAAGGTCACAGCGGCCAACGGCGGCCGCTGCGTAGCCCTGTACCAGCCCAATCTTTAGGGCGCATTAAGAGCCTGACGGGTCACCCCGGGAACTTTGTCCAAATCTCGGACGCACGCTAGTGGCTCCAGTATGGTTTGGAACCGTTCCACTCATGTCAACTAGCAGCTTGGAGAACTGTGAGCATCAATCCGTTCGACGACGACAACGGCAGTTTTTTCGTCTTGGTAAACGACGAGGAGCAGCACAGCCTCTGGCCGGCCTTCGCCGACGTTCCAGCGGGCTGGAAAGTGGTCTATGGCGAGGCGGATCGCGCCGCATGTCTGGAATACATCGAACAAAACTGGCCCGATATTCGGCCAAAGAGCCTGCGAGACAAGCTCGCAACGGGCCGGGGTTTTGACCAGTAACGAGTCGGGGTATGGGGCGGGTGAGGCTTTGGGGGAGTCGATGGAAGTTGGTGATGGCGCACTTCCGCTGACGCGCGGCCAGCTTGATATCTGGCTCTCGCAGGAAACGGGCTACGTCGGCACGGAGTGGCAGCTCGGCCTGCTGATCAAGATCGAAGGTTCGCTCGATCGCGATGCCCTCCAGCGGGCGATCACGCAAGCCGTCGCCGAAGCCGAGCCGGGCCGGGTTTCGTTCTTTGAGGTCGACGGCCACGTCGTCCAGAAACCGATCGATTACCCCGACGTCGAGCTGGCATTCCACGACCTGACGTCGCTGCCCGATCCCGTCGGAGAAGCGCGCGCGATGGCGTCGTCGATCCAGCGCACCCCGATGGCGTTGAACGGTCAGCTGTTCCAATTCGTGTTATTCCAAACACGGGCTGACGAGTTTTATTTGTTCGGTTGCTGCCACCACATCGCAATCGACGGATTGGGGATGGCGCTGGTATGCCGTCGAGTTTCCACGATTTATTCCGCGATGGTCGCCGGAAAACCCATTCCTGACGCCTATTTCGGCTCGGCGCAGGATTTGGTCGACATCGAGTCCAAATACGAAGCGTCTGCCGACTACTCAGAAGATCAGGCGTATTGGAGTAACAACCTTCCACCGGAAAGCGCGTGGGTCGATCGCCCGGCCGAGGCCGCGAGCGGCAAAGACCACTACTCGCCGTCGGCGTCCGTCCAGCTCGACCCGTCCGTCACCACGCGGATCAAGGAGCTGTCCAAGAAGCTGGGCATCCGCCGGTTTTCCGTCACCACCGCGGCGTGCGCGCTCCTGGTGCGGGCCTGGTCGGGAAGCGGTTCGCAGGTCGCGCTCGACTTCCCGGTGAGCCGGCGGGTGAGCCAGGAGTCGAAGACGCTTCCCGGCATGTTCGCTGGGGTGGTGCCGCTGGTGCTGGACACCCCGCCCACGGGCACGGTCGCCGAATTCTGCAAACACGTCGACATTCGAATCCGCGAGCTGCTGCACCACCAGCGGTTTCCGGTGCACACCCTGGAGAGCGACGGCCTGCGGCAGGCGGCGAGCCGCGTCGGCATCAACTTCCTGCCGATGCGGCTGACCTTGGACCTCGCCGGCTCGCCGGCGACGGCGAGTTACACCAATCATGGGCCCGTGGGGCATTTCAGCCTGTTCTTCCTCGGCGCCGGTGACCAACTCTTCCTCAGCACCGCCGGTCCGGGCCAACCGTTCGCGGATTTCGGCGTGGCCGACCTGGCGGCGCGGATGCAGCAGGTGCTGGAGGAGATGACCGCCGACCCGGAGCGGTGGCTGTCCTCGATCGACCTGCTGACCGCCGATGAGCCGGCGCAGCTCGATGAGTGGAGCAATCGCGCGGCCCTGACCCAGCCGGCGCCCGAGCCGGTGTCGATCCCGGTGGCGTTCGCCGAACACGTGCAGCGGACGCCAGAAGCCCTGGCCGTGACCTGCGCCGCCAAGTCATTGACGTACGCCGAACTCGACGAGGCCTCCAACCGGCTGGCGCACCTGCTGGCCGGCCACGGCGCCGGACCCGGCGAGCGCGTGGCGGTGATGTTCCCCCGCTGCACCGACGCGATCGTGGCGATGCTTGCCGTCCTCAAGACGGGTGCGGCCTACGTGCCGATCGACCCGGCGCATGCCGCGGCCCGCATGGAGTTCGTGCTGTCCGACGCGACGCCGAGCGCGGTGATCACCACGGCGGACCTGCGTTCGCGCCTGGACGGGCGCGACCTGTTGGTCGTCGACGTGCACGACCCGGACGTCGAAAAGCAACCCGGCACGGCGCTGCCCGCGCCGGCCCCGGACAACGTCGCGTACATCATCTACACCTCCGGTACCACCGGGACCCCCAAAGGCGTTGCCATTCCTCATCTCAACGTCACGTGGCTGATCGAGTCGCTCGACGAGGGGTTGCCCAAGGGGCAGGTGTGGACGCAATGCCATTCCGCCGCCTTCGACTTCTCCGTGTGGGAGATCTTCGGCGCGCTGCTGCGCGGTCGCCGGTTGCTGGTGGTGCCCGAGTCGGTGGCGAGCTCCCCGGACGAGCTGCACGACCTGCTGGTCGCGGAGAAGGTCAGCGTGCTCACCCAGACCCCGTCCTCGGTGGCGATGCTGCCGGAGCAGGGCCTCGAATCGACCGCCTTGGTGGTGGCCGGCGAGGCATGCCCGACCGACGTGGTCGATCGGTGGGCGGCGCCCGGGCGGGTGATGCTCGACGCCTATGGGCCCACCGAAACCACGGTGTGCGCCACGATCAGCAAGCCGCTGACTCCCGGAACCGGTGTGGTGCCGATCGGCTCGCCGATTTCCGGCGCGGCGATGTTCGTCCTCGACAAGTGGCTGCAACCCGTGCCGGCCGGTGTGGTCGGTGAGCTGTATCTGGCGGGCCGCGGCGTCGGAATCGGATACGTGCGGCGCGCCGGCCTGACGGCTTCCCGGTTCGTCGCCAACCCCTTCGGGGGTCCCGGCGCGCGGATGTACCGCACCGGCGACCTCGTCTGCTGGGGCGAGGACGGGCAGCTGCAGTACTTCGGCCGCTCCGACGAACAGGTCAAGATCCGCGGCTACCGCATCGAACTTGGCGAGATTCAGTCGGTGCTCAAGGCCCTCGACGGGGTCGGCCAGGCCGCGGTGATCGCCCGCGAGGACCGCCCCGGGGACAAGCGACTGGTGGGCTACATCACCGGGACCGCCGATCCGGCCGCGATCCGGGCGGCGCTGGCCGACCGCCTCCCGCCGTACATGGTCCCCGCCGCGGTCGTGGTGCTGGAGACCCTGCCGCTGACCGGCAACGGCAAGCTCGACAAGCGAGCCCTGCCCGCACCCGAATACGCCACCGCCGAATACCGCGCCCCGGGCGACCCGGTCGAGGAGATCCTGGCCGACATCTACGCCCAGGTGCTGGGGCTGGAGCGGGTCGGCGTCGACGCCTCGTTCTTCGACCTGGGTGGCGACAGCATCATGTCGATGCAGGTCGTGGCCCGAGCCCGGGCGGCCGGCATTCTGTTCCGGCCGCGTGACGTGTTCGTCGAGCAGTCCGTGGCCCGACTCGCCAGGGTGGCCGAGGTCGCGGCCGACGGTGCGGCCGGGGCGGGCGACGACGGCGTCGGGCCCGTGGTGGCCACCCCGATCATGCGGTGGCTGCACAGCATCGACGGGCCGATCGAGCAGTTCAACCAGACCATGGTGGTGCAGGCCCCCGCGGGGGCGAGCGAGGACGATGTGGTGGCGGTGCTGCAGGCGCTGCTGGACCGCCATGCCGCCCTGCGGCTGCGCGCCGACGACGACGGGGCGGGCGGCTGGTCGCTACGGGTGCCCGAGGTCGGCGCCGTGGACGCGCGCAGCTGTGTGCACGCCGTCGAGGCGCTGTCTGAAGAGGCGTTGGCACAGGCCCGATCCCGGCTGAGCCCGGCCGCCGGGGTCATGGTCAGCGCGGCGTGGGCGCAATCAACCGGCCAGCTGGCGCTGATCATCCACCACCTCGCCGTCGACGGGGTGTCGTGGCGAATCCTGTTGGAAGACTTCAACATCGCGTGGGCCCAGCGTCACAACGGGCAGCCGATCGCGCTGCCGGCCCCCGGGACGTCGTTCGCCCGGTGGTCGTCGCTGCTGCAGGAGTACGCGCACCGGCCCGACGTGGTGGCCCGGGCCGACGAGTGGCGGCAGGTCGCGGCCACCCCGGCCGCGCTGCCGGCCGTGCAACCCGACGCCGACACCTACGTGACCGCCGGCCAGCTGTCCGCCTCGCTGGACGTCGAAACCACCCGGCTCCTGCTCGGTGAGGCGCCGGCCGCCTTCCACGCCGGCGTCGGCGACATCTTGCTGATCGCCTTCGGGCTGGCCTTCGCGGAGTTCCTGGGCACCGGTGCCGCGCCGATCGGCATCGACGTGGAGGGCCACGGGCGTCAGGAAGAACTGTTCCCCCGGGTGGACCTGTCGCGCACCGTCGGATGGTTCACCACCAAGTACCCGGTGGCGCTGAAGTGCGGCCGACTCAACTGGTCGCAGGTGGTCGCCGGCGAGCCCGCGCTGGGACCGGTGATCAAGGCCGCCAAGGAGCAGCTGCGCGCCCTGCCCGACGGCCTGACCTACGGCCTGCTGCGCTACCTGAACGACGACATGGACCTGGACGGGGCGGACCCGGTGATCGGGTTCAACTACCTGGGGCGGCTCGGCGCGGGCGCCGATCTCCCCGACGAGTTGTGGCGGGTCAGCCACGACAGCCTGGCGGTGGCGGCGGTGGCCACGGCGGTACCCATGCCGCTCGCGCACACGGTCGAGCTCAACGCCGGCACCATGGACACCGAGGCCGGCCCGCACCTGCAGGCCAACTGGACGTGGGCCCCGTCGGCGCTCGACCAGGAGCGGGTAAACCGGTTGAGCCAGTTGTGGTTTGAGGCCCTGGCGGGAATCTGCGCGCACGTTCGGGCCGGCGGCGGCGGGCTGACCCCGTCGGACATCGCCCCCGCTCAGCTCAGCCAGCAGCAAATCGACAGCCTGTGCAGGCAGGGCGGCGTCGCCGACGTGCTCCCGCTGACCCCGGTGCAGCAGGGGCTGCTGTTCCACACCGCTTTCGCGCAGGACATGGACGACCTGTACGCGGTGCAGCTCGGGATCACCGTCAGCGGTGCGCTCGACGCGGCACGCCTGCGCGAGGCTGTCCACACCGTCGTCAAGCGCCACCCCAACCTGGTCGCCCGATTCTCCGAAGACTTCGGCGAGCCCGTGCAGGTGATCCCGGCCGATCCCCAGATGTCGTGGCGGTACCTCGAGCTGGACGGCGACAACATCGACGAGCAGGTCGAGCAGGTGTGCGCCGACGAGCGGGCCGCGGTGTGCGACCTCGCGGACAAGCCGTCGTTTAGGGGCGCGCTGATCCGCACGGCGGCCGACCGGCATCGGTTCGTGCTGACCATCCACCACATCGTGGTCGACGGCTGGTCACTGCCCGTCCTGCTGCAGGAAGTGTTCGCCAGCTACTACGGGGAGCGGTTGCCCGCCGCCCCGTCGTATCGCAGTTTTGTCACCTGGCTGACCAACCAGGACCGCGCCGCCGCGCAAGCGGCGTGGGCCCAGGCGCTGGCCGGGTTCGAGACCCCCACCCTGGTCGGCCCGCTCGGGCAGATAGGGAAGCGCGGCGTGGCCGCCTTCCACGTGCCCGCCGACACCACGCACGCCCTGGGCGAGTTGGCGCGCTCCTGCCGCACCACCATCAGCACCGTGCTGCAGGGCGCGTGGACGCAACTGCTCACGTGGCTGACCGGCCAGCACGACGTCGCTTTCGGCACCGCCGTCTCGGGACGTCCCACCGAACTGCCCGGCGCCGACGCGATGGTCGGCCTGCTGATCAACACCGTGCCCGTGCGGGCGACCATCACGGCGACCACCACCGTCGCCGACCTGCTCGACCAGCTGCAGCGTCTGCACAACGACACCGTCGACTACCAGCACCTGGCGCTGCCCGAGATCCACCGCGTCACCGGTCACGACCAGTTGTTCGACACCCTGTTCCTCTACGAGAACTACCCGATTGACGCGCATGCCCTGTTGGGCGTCCACGAGCTGGCCATCACCGACTTCAGCAGTCGCGAATACAACCACTACCCGCTGTCGGTGGTGGCCTCGCCGGGTCACGAGCTGAGCCTGCGCGTCGAATTCGACACCGAGGTCTTCACCGCCGCGGCCGTCAACACGCTCATCGAGCGGTTGCAGCAGGTGATGGTTGCCATGACGGCCGATCCCGCCCGGCGGCTGTCCTCGATCGACCTGCTTGACGCCGTCGAGCACAGCCGGCTCGACGACTGGGGCAACCGGCCGGTGCTGGCCGAGGCGGGGCCCAAGCTGGCGTCGATTCCGGAGTTGTTCGCCGCGCAGGCGGCCCGCGCCCCGGAGGCGGTGGCGATCACCCACCTGGACCGTTCCTGGACGTACGGCGAGGTTGAGGAACACGCGAACCGCCTGGCCCACCTGCTGGTGAGCCGGGGCGCCGGCCCGGGGGAGCGCGTCGCGGTGCTGTTCCCCAGGACGGCCGAGGCCGTGGTGGCCATCCTGGCGGTGCTCAAGACCGGGGCGGCCTACCTGCCCGTCGACCCGTCGGTGCCGGCGGCGCGCATCGAGTTCGTGCTCGGCGACGCCGCCCCCATCGCCGCTGTCACCACCGCGGAGGTGCGGTCGCGGCTGGACGGACAGAATCTGGACGTCATCGACTTCGACGACCCCGCAGTCGCCGCCCAGTCCGTTGACGGGCTGCCCGCACCGTCGCCGGACCACATCGCCTACATCATCTACACGTCCGGAACCACCGGCACGCCCAAGGGGGTGGCGGTGCCGCACCGCAACGTCACCCAGCTGCTGGAGTCCTTGGACGCGCAGCTGGCGCTGGGGCAGGTGTGGACGCAGTGCCACTCGCTGGCGTTCGACTTCTCGGTGTGGGAGATCTTCGGGTCGCTGTTGTACGGCGGCCGGCTGGTGATCGTGCCGGACGCGGTGGTCCGTTCGCCCGAAGAGCTGCACGCGATGCTGGTCCGGGAACAGGTCAGCGTGCTGAGTCAGACGCCGTCGGCGTTCTACGCGCTGCAGACCGCGGATTCGCTGGCACCCGAGTTGGGGCAGCAACTGAAGCTGCAGACCGTGGTGTTCGGCGGCGAGGCGCTCGAACCGCATCGGCTGGGCAAGTGGCTGCACAACCACCCCGGCTTGCCGCGCCTGATCAATATGTATGGCATCACCGAGACCACCGTGCACGCCTCGTTCCGGGAGATCGTGGACGGCGACGTCGACACCAACGCCAGCCCCATCGGCGTGCCGCTGGCCCACCTGGGCTTCTTCGTGCTGGACGGGTGGCTGCGGCCGGTGCCCGAAGGCGTGGTCGGCGAGTTGTACGTGGCGGGCCGGGGCCTGGCATACGGGTATGTGGGCCGGTCCGGGTTGTCCGCCACGCGGTTTGTGGCGTGCCCGTTCGGCGGGTCCGGCGCGCGCATGTACCGCACCGGCGACCTGGTGCGCTGGGGCGCCGACGGCCAGCTGCAGTACATGGGCCGCGCCGACGAGCAGGTCAAGATCCGTGGCTATCGCATCGAGCTCGGCGAGGTGCACGCCGCCCTGGCCGCGCTGGACGGCGTCAACGAAGCGGCGGTGATCGCGCGCGAGGACCGCCCCGGCGACAAGCGGCTGGTCGGGTACGTGACCGGGACCGCCGACCCGGCCGAGATCCGCAACCAGCTCGGCGAGCGGCTGCCGACCTACATGGTGCCCACCGCGGTGGTGGTGCTCGAGGCGCTGCCGCTGACCGTCAACGGCAAGCTCGACACCCGCGCGCTGCCGGCGCCGGAATACTCCGACGCCGATCACTACCGCGCCCCGAGCACGGCCATCGAAGAGATCCTGGCCGGCATATACGCCCAGGTCCTGGGCGTGGAACGGGTCGGCGTCGACGACTCGTTCTTCGACCTCGGCGGCGACAGCATCCTGTCGATGCAGGTCGTCGCCCGCGCCCGGGCGGCCGGCGTCGTCTGCCGCCCGCGCGACATCTTCGTCGAGCAGACCGTGGCCCGGCTGGCCCGGGTGGCCACGCTGGCCACCGACGACGACGTGGTCGATGAGGGTGTCGGGCCGGTGGTCGCAACCCCGATCATGCGCTGGCTGCACAGCGTCGACGGTCCGGTCGAGCAGTTCAACCAGACGATGGTGGTGCAGGCCCCGGCCGGGGTGAACGAAGCCGACGTCGTGCTGGTGCTGCAGGCTTTGCTGGACCGGCACGCGATGCTGCGGCTGCGCGTCGACGACGACGGCGCCGGCGGGTGGTCGCTGCGGGTGCCCGAGGTCGGCGAGGTCGACGCCGCCGGCTGCGTGCACACCGTGGAGAAGTTGTCCGACGCGGCGTTGTCGACGGCCGTCTCACAGCTGAACCCGGCCAGCGGCGCGATGCTGCGGGCGGTGTGGGTGCCCGGCACGGGCCAGCTGGCGCTGATCATTCACCACTTGGCCGTTGACGGCGTGTCGTGGCGAATCCTGTTGGAAGACTTGAACATTGCCTGGGCCCAGCATCACGGCGGGCAGCCCGTGGCGCTGCCGACGGGCGGCATGTCGTTCGCGCGGTGGTCGTCGCTGCTGGCGGAGCACGCGCGCCGACCGGAGGTCGTCGACACGGCCGAGGCGTGGCGGCAGATTTCGTCGACCCCGGCTCCGTTGCCGTCGGTGCGGCCGGACATCGACACCTACGTCAGCGCGGGACAGCTGTCCGTGTCGCTGGATGCCGACACCACGCGGTTGTTGCTGGGCGAGGTGCCCGCGGCGTTCCACGCCGGCGTCCAGGACATCCTGTTGATCGCCTTCGGGTTGGCGTGGGCGCAGTTCGTGGGCACCGGCGCCCCGATCGGTATCGACGTCGAGGGCCACGGGCGGCAAGAGGAGTTGGGTCCGCAGGTTGACCTGTCCCGCACGGTGGGTTGGTTCACCACCAAGTACCCGGTCGCGTTGCAGGTCGGCGGGCTGTCCTGGGGTCAGGTCGTCGCCGGCGAGGCGGAGCTGGGCGTGCTGGTCAAGGCCGCCAAAGAACAACTGCGCGCCCTGCCCGACGGCCTGACCTACGGGCTGCTGCGTTACCTGAACCCCGACGTCGAACTGGACGTGTCGGACCCGGTGATCGGGTTCAACTACCTCGGGCGCCTCGGCGGCGCCGGCGACCTGTCCAGCGAGCTGTGGCGGCTCGACCAGGACAGCCTGGCGTCGGCCGGCGCGGCGACCGCGGTGCCGATGCCGTTGCCGCACACCGTCGAACTCAACGCCGGCACCCTGGACACCGCCGGCGGTCCGCTCCTGCAGGCCAACTGGACCTGGGCGCGCTCGGCGCTCGACGAGGGCCAGGTGGCCCGGCTGGGCGAACTGTGGTTCGACGCCCTGAGCGGCATCTGCAGCCACGTCCGCAACGGCGGTGGCGGCCTGACGCCGTCGGACCTGGCCCCGGCACGGTTGACCCAGGCCGACATCGACGAACTGTGCCAGCGCTACCCGATCGCCGACGTGCTGCCGTTGACGCCTCTGCAGCAGGGCCTGCTCTTCCACACCGGCAGCGAGCACGGCAGCGACGACCTGTACGCGGTGCAGCTCGACATCAGCGTGAGCGGCGCCCTCGACCCGCACCGGTTGCGCGACGCCGTGCACACGACGATCAAGCGGCATCCCAACGTGGTGGCGCATTTCATCGAGGACTTCGGTGAGCCCGTGCAGGTGCTCTCCGCCGAGCCGGCCCTGTCGTGGCATTACGTCGAGCTCGACGCCGAAGACGCCGAACCGGAAGAGCAGATCCAGCGGCTCTGCGCGGCCGAACGCGCCGCGGTCTGCGACCTGGCGGAGCGCCCGCCGTTCCGGGCCGCGCTGATCCGCACCGCCGACAACCGGCACCGGTTCGTGCTCACCAACCACCACATCGTGCTCGATGGCTGGTCGAAGCCGATCCTGCTGCAAGAGATCTTCGCCGCCTACTACGGGGTTCAATTGCCCGCGCCCGTGCCGTACCGCAAGTTCGTCGCCTGGCTGGCGGCGCAGGACCGCGGCGCGGCCCAGGCGGCGTGGCGGCGGGTGCTGGCCGGCTTCGACACGCCGACCTTGGTCGGTCCGCCCGGCCGGGTCGCCCTCGGGCCGCGGGGTGTCTCGTCCTTCCAGGTGTCGGCGGAGACCACGCGGGCGCTGGGCGAACTCGCCCGCTCGTGCCACACCACCGTGAGCACCGTGCTGCAGGGCGCGTGGGCGCAGCTGCTGATGTGGCTGACCGGCCAGCACGATGTGACCTTCGGCACAGCGGTGTCGGGTCGGCCGACCGATCTGGCCGGTGCCGACCAGATGGTGGGGCTGCTGATCAACACGGTGCCGGTGCGGGCGACGATCGGCGCCGAAACCACGATCGCCGACCTGCTCAACCAGCTACAAGGCGCCTACAACGACACGCTAGAACACCAGCATCTGGCGCTAAATGAGATCCATCGTGTAACGGGACACGACCAATTGTTCGACACCATGTTCGTGTACGAGAACTATCCGATCGACACCGCAGCGCTATCTGCCGTCGATGAGCTGGCTATTAGCGGTTTCACCAATCGGGAATACAACCACTACCCGTTGTCGGTGCAGGCCGTGCCAGGTCACGAAATAGGTCTTCGAGTCGAATTCGATACAGAAGTCTTCGACACGGGCAGAATCGAGAGGTTGGTTGAGCGGTTCAGGCGCGTGCTGGAAGCCATGACCGCAGATGTGGAGGAGCAGTCATGACCGTCGGTGCCGGGCGGCGATTGTTGTCGATCGACTTGCTTGATGGCGGCGAGCACGACCGCCTCGACGAATGGGGCAACCGGGAGGTGCTGACCGCTCCGGTCACAGGGGCGGTGTCGATTCCGGCGTTGTTCGCCGAGCAGGTCGCGCGCGTGCCCGAGGCTCCGGCGCTGACGTTCCACGGGCGCTCGCTGACCTACGCCGAACTCGACGAGGCCGCGAACCGGCTCGCGCATCTGCTGGCCGATCACGGCGCCCGCCCGGGCGCGTGTGTGGCGCTGCTGCTGTCGCGGTCGGCCGAGGCGATCGTGTCCATCCTGGCGGTGCTCAAGACCGGGGCGGCGTACCTGCCGATCGACCCGGCGGTCCCCGCGGCCCGGATGGAGTTCATGCTCGGCGACGCGGCGCCGGTCGCCGCGGTGACGACGGGTGAACTGCGCTCACGGCTGGACGGCTTCGACCTGCTGGTCGTCGACGTCGCCGACCAGGCGGTGGAAGAACAGCCGAGCTCGGGGCTGCCCGGACCGGCCCCCGAGGACATCGCGTACATGATCTACACCTCGGGGACGACCGGCACCCCGAAGGGTGTGGCGGTCACGCACCAGAACGTCACCCAGTTGCTGAACAAGCTGCCGGCCGACCTGCCCAAGGCCGGTGTGTGGTCGCAATGGCATTCGCTGGTCTTCGACGTCTCGGTGTGGGAGATCTGGGGCCCGCTGCTGCACGGCGGCCGACTGGTCGTGGTGCCCGAGTCGGTGGCCGGCTCACCGGATGAGCTGCACGCGCTGCTGGTGGCGGAGAAGGTCACCGTGTTGTGCCAGACCCCGTCGGCGGTGGGCATGCTGTCGCCCGATGGGCTGGACTCGACCGCGCTGATCGTGGCCGGCGAGGCCTGCCCGTCCGAGGTGGTGGATCGCTGGGCCCCGCGCCGGGTGATGATCAACGCCTACGGCCCGACCGAGGGCACGGTGTACGCGTCGATGAGCTTGCCGCTGAAGGCGGAGTCCGGGGCGCCGCCGATCGGCTCGCCAGTGCCCGGCGCGGCGCTGTTCGTGCTCGACAAGTGGTTGCGCCCCGCGCCCGAAGGTGTGGTCGGCGAGCTGTACATCGCGGGTCGCGGTGTGGCGTCGGGATACGTGCGCCGGGCGGGCCTGACGGCCTCGCGCTTCATCGCCTGCCCGTTCGGGGCGCCGGGGACGCGCATGTACCGCACCGGCGACCTGGTGCGGTGGGGCATCGACGGCCAGCTGCAGTACCTGGGCCGCGCCGACGAGCAGGTCAAGATCCGCGGCTACCGCATCGAGCTCGGCGAAATCCAGTCGGCGCTCGCGGCGCTGGACGGCGTGGAGCAGGCGGCGGTGATCGCGCGCGAGGACCGGCCCGGCGACAAGCGGCTGGTCGGCTACGTGACGGGCACCGCCGACCCGGCCGAGATCCGCACGCAGCTCGGCCAGCGGCTGCCCAGCTACATGGTGCCCGCGGCCGTCGTGGTGCTGGACGCGCTGCCGCTGACCGTCAACGGCAAGCTGGACAAGCGCGCCCTGCCCGCCCCCGAGTACCAGAAGACCAGCGGCGAATACCGCGCACCGACCACGGCCGTCGAAGAGACGCTGACCGCCATCTACGCGCAGGTCCTCGGGCTCGAGCGGGTGGGTGTGGACGACTCGTTCTTCGACCTCGGCGGCGACAGCATCCTGTCCATGCAGGTGGTGGCCCGCGCCCGGGCCGCCGGTGTGGTGTGCCGGCCGCGCGACGTGTTCGTCGAGCAGACGGTGGCCAAGCTGGCCCGGGTGGCTCGCGTGGCATCCGACGACGAGGAAGTCGACGAGGGCATCGGCCCGGTGGCCGCGATCCCGATCATGCGCTGGCTGCAGCAGGTCGAGGGCCCGACCGACCAGTTCAACCAGACCATGGTGGTGCAGGCCCCCGCGGGTGTCACCCGCGACGACGTGCAGGTGGTGCTGCAGTCGCTGCTGGACCGGCACGCCACGCTGCGGCTGCGGGTCGACGACGACGGCGCCGGCGGCTGGTCGATGCACGTGCCCGAGGTCGGCGCCGTCAAGGCGGGCGCCTGCCTGCACACCGTCGACGCGCTGTCCGACGCCACGCTGGTGGCGGCGCGTTCCCAACTGAACCCGGCCGCGGGCATCATGTTCCGCGCCGTGTGGGCGGAATCCACGGCCCAGCTGGCGCTGATCATTCACCACCTGGCCGTTGACGGCGTGTCGTGGCGAATCCTGTTGGAAGACTTGAACATTGCCTGGGCCCAGCATCACAGCGGGCAGCCTGTGGCGTTGCCGACGGGCGGAACCTCGTTCGCCCGCTGGTCGGCGATGCTGGAGGAGCACGCCCAGCGGCCCGAGGTCATCGAGACGGCCGAAGCGTGGCGACAGGTCGCGGCGACCCCGGCGTTGCTGCCGGCGGTGCGCCCCGACGTCGACACCTACGAGACCGCCAAGCAGCTCTCGGTGTCGCTGGACGTGGAGACCACCCGGTCGCTGCTGGGCGAGGTGCCCGCGGCGTTCCACGCCGGGGTGCAGGACATCCTGCTGATCGCGTTCGGGCTGGCGTGGGCGCGGTTCGTCGGCACCGGCACCTCGATCGGCATCGACGTCGAGGGCCACGGCCGCCACGAGGAGCTGGGGCCGCACGTCGACCTGTCCCGCACCGTCGGATGGTTCACCACCAAATACCCGGTCGCGCTGACCGTCGGCGAGCTGGACTGGGCGCAGGTGATGGCCGGCGACCGGGCGTTGGGGGCGCTGGTCAAGAAGGCCAAGGAGCAACTGCGTGCCCTGCCTGACCCGCTGACGTACGGGCTGCTGCGCTACCTCAACACCGACGTCGACCTGGACGGGGCGGACCCGGTCATCGGGTTCAACTACCTGGGACGACTGGGTGCGGCGGCGGATCTCCCCGGCGAGATGTGGCGCATCAGCCAGGACAGCTTGTCGTTCACGGGCGCCGCCAGTGCGGCGCTGCCCATGCCGTTGATGCACACCGTCGACCTCAATGCCGGGACCATGGACACCGAGGCCGGCCCGCACCTGCAGGCCAACTGGACCTGGGCGCCCTCGGCACTGGACCATGCGCAGGTCAGCCGGTTGAGCCAGCTGTGGTTCGAGGCCCTGGCCGGCATCTGCGCGCACGTGCGCGGCGGAGGGGGTGGGCTCACCCCGTCGGACATCGCGCCCGCTCGGCTGACCCAGCGGCAGCTCGACGATCTCTGCCAGCAGTACGCGGTAGCCGACGTGTTGCCGCTGACCCCGCTGCAGCAGGGCCTGCTCTTCCACGCCAGCTTCGCGCACGACCTCGGCGACGACGTGTACGCGGTGCAGCTCGGTATCACCGTCACGGGCGCGCTCGACGCCCACCGGCTGCGCGAGGCCGTGCACGCCGTGGTCGACCGGCACCCCAACCTGGCGGCGCGCTTCTGCCCCCAGTTCGGTGAGCCGGTGCAGGTCCTCCCGGCCGACCCGGTGATGGCATGGCGCTACATCCAGCTCGGCGCGGACGACCTGGACCCCGACGAGAAGATCGAACAGCTGTGCGCCGCCGAACGGGCGGCGGTCAGCGACCTCGCCAACCGGCCGGCCTTCCGCGCGGCGCTGATCCGCACCGCCGACAACCGGCATCGGTTCGTGCTGACCAACCACCACATCGTGATGGACGGCTGGTCGCTGCCGATCATGCTGCGGGAGATCCTGACCAGCTACTACGGCGAGCGATTGCCCGCGCCCGCGTCGTACCGCAGCTACCTGACGTGGCTGGCGGCGCAGGACAAGCAGGCCGCGCGCGCGGCCTGGGCCGAGGTGATGGCCGGATTCGACGCCCCCACCCTGGTCGGCCCGCCGGCCCGGCTCGGCGTCGGCCGGCGGGGCGTCGAGTCCTACCGGCTGCCTGCCGAGACCACGCGGGCGCTGGGCGAGCTCGCCCGCTCCTGCCACACCACCATCAACACCGTGTTGCAGGGCGCCTGGGCGCAGCTGCTGATGTGGCTGACCGGCCAGCACGACGTCGCCTTCGGCACCGCGGTCTCCGGCCGGCCGGCCGATCTGGCCGGCGCCGAATCGATGGTGGGCCTGCTGATCAACACCGTGCCGGTGCGCGCCCACACCACCGCGTCGACCACCGTGGTCGAACTGCTGCAGCAGCTGCAGACCGCCCACAACAACACGATCGAGCACCAGCACCTGGCGCTGAACGAGATTCACCGCGTCAGCGGTCACGACGCTCTGTTCGACACGCTGTTCCTGTACGAGAACTACCCGATCGACACCAGCGTGCCGTTGGGCTTCCACGAGCTGGCGATCACCGACGTCACCAACCGCGAGTACAACCACTACCCGCTGTCGGTGATGGCCCTTCCGGGCCGTGAACTCGGCCTGCGCGTCGAGTTCGACACGAGCGTGTTCGACACCGCGGGGATCGAGTCGCTGATCGAGCGGTTCCAGCGGGTGTTGGCGGGCATGACCGCCGACTCCAGCCAGCGGCTGTCCTCGATGGACGTCCTGGACGGCGGCGAGCGCGCCCGTCTCGACGAGTGGGGCAACCGATCGGTGTTGACCGCGCCCGTGCGCGGGAAGGCGTCGATCCCGTCGCTGTTCGCCAAGCAGGTGGCCCGGACGCCGGAGGCGGTGGCGCTGAGGTTCGGCGACCAGTCGATGACCTACCGGGAACTCGACGAGGCCGCGAACCGGATGGCCCACCTGTTGGCCGGGCATGGCGCCCGGCCGGGCGAAAGCGTGGCGCTGCTGCTTCCGCGGTCGGCCGAGGCGATCGTGGCGATCATGGCGGTGCTGAAGACCGGCGCGGCGTATCTGCCGATCGACCCGGCGGTGCCGGCGGCGCGGATCGAGTTCGTGCTCGCCGATGCCACGCCCGTCGCCGTCGTCACGACCGCCGAGCTGCGGTCGCGGCTGGAAGGCTCCGACCTGCTGGTGATCGACGTGAGCGACCCGGCGGTTCACGCCCAGCCCGCCACGGCGTTGCCCGGCCCGGCGCCCGAGGACATCGCGTACCTGATCTACACGTCCGGCACCACGGGCGTCCCGAAGGGCGTGGCGGTCACGCACCTCAACGCCACCCAGCTGCTCGAGAAGCTGCACGCGGATCTGCCCGACCCGGGCGTCTGGGCGCAGTGGCATTCGCTGGTCTTCGACGTCTCGGTCCACGAGATCTTCGGTGCCCTGCTGCACGGCGGGCGGCTGGTCGTGGTGCCCGAGTCGGTGGCCGGGTCCCCGAAGGACCTGCACGCGCTGCTGGTCGCGGAGCAGGTGACCGTGCTCAGCCAGACCCCGTCGGCGGTGGGAATGCTCTCCCCGGAGGGGCTGGACTCGATGGCCCTGGTGGTCGCCGGCGAGGCCTGCCCGCCCGAGGTGGTCGAGCGCTGGGCGCCGGGCCGGGTGATGATCAACGCCTACGGCCCGACCGAGGGCACGGTGTACGCGGCGATGAGCGCGCCGCTGAGCGCGGACGGGGGAGCGCCGATCGGCGCCCCGGTTCCCGGGGCGGCCCTGTTCGTCCTCGACAAGTGGCTGCGGCCGGCGCCGGAAGGCGTCGTCGGTGAGCTCTACATCGCCGGACGCGGCGTGGCGTCGGGCTATGCGCGACGCTCGGGCCTGACGGCCTCGCGGTTCGTGGCCTGCCCATTCGGGGCGCCGGGGGGCCGTATGTATCGCACCGGGGACCTGGTGCGCTGGGGCGCCGATGGTCAGCTGCAGTACCTCGGCCGGGTCGACGAGCAGGTCAAGGTCCGCGGCTACCGCATCGAGCTCGGCGAAATCCAGGCCGCTCTGGCCGGTTTGGACGGGGTCGAGCAGGCGGCGGTGATCGCCCGCGAGGACCGCCCGGGCGACAAGCGGCTGGTCGGCTACATCACCGGCACCGCCGACCCCGCCCAGGTTCGGGCGCAACTCGGCGAGCGGCTGCCGAGCTACATGGTGCCGGTTGCGGTGGTGGTGCTGGACGCGCTGCCGCTGACGGTCAACGGCAAGCTCGACAAGCGGGCCCTGCCCGCGCCGGAGTACCAGAAGACCGGTGGCGAGTACCGGGCCCCGGCCTCTGAGGTGGAGGAGACCCTGGCCGACGTCTACGGCCGCGTGCTCGGGTTGGAGCGGGTGTCGGTCGAAGACTCGTTCTTCGATCTCGGTGGCGATTCACTTTCCGCGATGCGGGTGATCGCCGAGATCAATACCGCCCTCGACGCCAACCTCTCGGTGCGTACCTTGTTCGAGGCGCCCTCGGTGCGAGGCCTGGCCCACCGGGCCGAACGCGATGCCGGCGATGCGGGCGAAGTCGAGGCCGGCGGCCCGAGCTTTGCGTCCGTCCACGGTCGGGATGCCACCCAGGTGTACGCCAGCGATCTCACCCTGGACAGGTTCATCGACGCCGCGACGCTGAACGCCGCGCCCGCGTTGCCGGGCCCGAGTTCGGAGGTGCGGACGGTACTGCTGACCGGGGCCACCGGCTTCCTGGGCCGGTACCTGGCGCTGCAGTGGCTTGAGCAGCTCAAGTTGGTGGACGGCAAGCTGATCTGCTTGGTGCGGGCCGGCTCCGATGAGGAGGCGCGCCGGCGGCTGGAGAAGACGTTCGACAGCGGTGACCCGAAGCTGCTGCGTTACTTCCAGGATCTCGCGGCCGACCACCTCGAGGTGATCGCCGGTGACAAGGGCGCCGCGAACCTGGGCCTCGACGAGCAGACGTGGCAGCGGCTGGCCGATACCGTCGACTTGATCGTCGACTCGGCGGCGCTGGTCAACGGCGTGCTGCCCTACAGCGAGCTGTTCGGCCCGAACGTCGCGGGAACCGCGGAGCTGATCCGGATCGCGCTGACCACCAGGCTCAAGCCGTATGCGTACGTGTCGACCTCGGATGTGGGTCGCCAGATCAATCCGGCGGCGTTCACCGAAGACGCCGACATCCGGGTCATCAGCCCGATCCGCAAGATCGACGGCGGCTACGCCAACGGCTACGGGAACAGCAAGTGGGCCGGCGAGGTGTTGCTGCGCGAGGCCAACGACCTGTGCGGGCTGCCCGTCTCGGTGTTCCGCTCCGACATGATCCTGTCCGACACCAGCTACGCCGGTCAGTTCAACCTGGCGGACATGTTCACCCGGATGGTGCTGAGCCTGGTTGCGACCGGTATCGCCCCGCGGTCGTTCTACCAGCTGGACGCCGAGGGCAACCGGCAGCGTTCGCACTTCGACGCGCTGCCGGTGGAGTTCGTCGCCGAGGCGGTGACCACCCTCGGCTCCCAGGTGATGGAGGGGTTCGAGACATATCACGTGATGAACCCGCACGACGACGGGATCGGGATCGATGAGTACGTCGACTGGCTGATCGACGCCGGCTACCCGATCGAGCGCATCGATGACTTCGGCGAGTGGCTGCAGCGGTTCGAGGCTGCGCTGCGCGAGTTGCCGGAGCGTCAGCGCAAGCACTCGGTGCTGCAGATGCTGCAAGTCCCGGGCTACAACCAGTTGCAGGCGCCCGAACCGGCCAGCGGGTCGTTCGCCCCGACCGATCGATTCCGCGCCGCGGTGCAGGAAGCCAAGATCGGCATGGACAACGACATCCCGCACATCTCGCCGGCGGTGATCGTCAAGTACGTCACCGACCTACAACTGCTCGGGCTCCTCTAGGCTATTGCTGTAACACGCAGCGCGCCAACGGGTTTCGCGTGGCGTCTCTGTTCGGGCCACGGGGCGGCGGTTCGTGACTAACATGGCCGATGATCGTGACGGTGTCCCGCCAGCACTCGAAAGTGTTCACCATGACAACAGCTCGCGTGCCCAAACTGCCGCTCGACGAAGCCGCGGCTGCCGCCGACGAAGCGGCCGTGCCCAACTACATGGCCGAACTCAGCATCTTCCAGGTGCTGCTGAACCACCCGCCCCTGGCGCGCGGGATCAACGATCTGCTCGCGACCATGCTCTGGCACGGTGCGCTCGACCCGCGGTTACGCGAGTTGGTGATCATGCGGATCGGCTGGCTCACCGCATGCGACTACGAGTGGACCCAGCACTGGCGGGTCGCGTCGGGGCTGGGCGTGGCGCCCGACGACCTGCTGGGGGTGCGCGACTGGCAGGCGCACGACGAGTTCGGGCCCGCCGAGCGCGCCGTGCTGGCCGCCACCGACGACGTGGTGCGTGACGGGGCGGTGAGCGCCGCGAGCTGGGCGGCTTGCGAGCGTGAATTGCACTGCGACACAACGGCTCTCATCGAGCTCGTGACGGCGATCGGCGCGTGGCGGATGCTCTCGTCGATCCTGCAGAGCCTTCAGGTTCCGCTCGAAGAGGGCGTGTCCAGCTGGCCGCCGGACGGCCGGTCGCCCGCGGACGCCGTCGTCGATTGACATATCGATCGGTGGCTCTTTAGCGTCGGGCAATGCGTACCAGGGTGGCCGACATGCTCGGCGTCGAGTTTCCCATCTGCGCGTTCAGCCACTGCCGCGACGTGGTGGCCGCGGTGACCAACGCGGGCGGGTTCGGCGTCTTGGGCGCGGTCGCGCACAGCCCCCAGCGGCTGGAGAACGAACTGACGTGGATTCAGGAGCGGACCGGCGGCAAGCCCTTCGGGGTGGACCTGTTGCTGCCACCGAAGTACGTCGGTGCCGACGAAGGCGGCATCGACGCCGCACAGGTGCGGGCGCGGCTGCCCGAGGAGCACCGCGCGTTTGTCGACGACATCCTCGCCCGCTACGGGATCACCGCGCCGCCCCAGGAGGCGCGCGGCTCCGCGGGTGGCCTCAACATCTCGCCGAAGGGCTACGAGCCGCTGCTGGAGGTGGCGTTCGCCCACCGCATCCGGCTGATCGCCAGCGCGCTCGGGCCGCCGCCCGCGGACCTGGTCGAACGCGCCCACGATCGCGGCGTGCTGGTGGCCGCGCTGGCCGGCACCACGCGCCACGCGCAACGACACGCGGCCGCCGGAGTCGACCTGGTCGTGGCGCAGGGGACCGAGGCCGGGGGACACACCGGCGAGGTCGCCACCATGGTCCTGGTGCCCGAGGTCGTCGACGCGGTGGCGCCGGTCCCCGTTCTCGCCGCGGGCGGGATCGCCCGCGGCCGCCAGATCGCGGCGGCCCTGGCCCTCGGCGCCGAGGGCGTATGGTGCGGATCGGTGTGGCTGACCACCGAAGAGGCCGAGACGCCGCCGGTGGTCAAGGACAAGTTCCTGGCCGCCACCTCATCGGACACCGTGCGGTCGCGATCGATGACGGGCAAGCCCGCGCGGATGCTGCGCACGGCCTGGACCGACGAATGGGACCGCCCGGAGAAGCCCGACCCGCTCGGCATGCCGCTGCAGACCGCGCTGGTCACCGAGCCGCAGGTGCGCATCAACGCCGCGGCCGCGCAACCGGGGGCCAAGGCGCGCGAGCTGGCCACCTACTTCGTCGGCCAGGTGGTCGGTTCGCTCGACCGAGTGCGCCCCGCGCGAACGGTGGTCCTCGACATGGTCGAGGAGTTCATCGACACGATCGGCCGGCTCGACGGCCTGGTCGAGTAACGACCGCGTTTTGGGCGGCCGGCGCAAACGCCAGATGAACAATCGGTGGCGCCCGGAGAGACCAGTTTGCCCTGCTCATGTCCCCAAGCTGGCCGAATCCTGTGGGCCCGCCGCGCAGAAGTGTAAAGATCTCGAAACCCCGCGCCGATGAGTTTGACCCCGTCGGGCCCGTCGTGCATTATCGGTCGGGTAAGCACCTCGTTAGGTGAGGCGTCTACACGAATACAGGCCACTGACCCCGAACGTCGAAAGACGCCCCGGGTCAGGACAGCTCCTCCCGGCTTAAGGGTTGAGCCCAGGTGGCTTCCGGGCAACCGGACACGTCGTGTGGTGTCAAAGCTCTGACGAGAGGGGTGCGGATCACCGACGGTCGTCGGGTTTCTGCTCCTCATGCTGCGCGCAAATCGTGTGCGGACAACCGCATGCGTCGTGACCGCGAGGAGGTGAGGGACACATGAGTTCCAGCGATAGTCCGGGTCGAAGTCCGAACTCCGTCTCGTCCCGATCCGGTCTCCGGCACGGCGTTCTCAGCTGAGGCGTCGCAAACGCTAACTGGCTTATCGGCCAAGCGTTCTGGGATCGGAACCGCTACGGGACGGGGCACGTCAATCCATTCAGTCCCCCGTTCGAACCCGTCAGGAGACGACCATGACCGCAGCTCTGTACGACGAAGTGGTAACCGTAGCGCCCGCCCGCAAGTTGAAGGTGGTGCGCGACGTTGAGACGGCTCAGGCCCCCGCGCCCAAGAAGGCCACCCGCCGGGCCAACCCGCAGCAGGTTGTCGTGGGTGACCCGTTGGTGGAGGGCGCCACCCGCCTGTTGAGCATCCCGCTGCGCCACCTCTACGCGGCGCTGCTGCGGGCCGGTGTGCTCGAAATCCAGGCCTGATCCGATGGACAGCGACCAACCAAGGCTCCAAGGGGCTACCCGGCCGCAGGTGTTTCCTGAGGCCAGGTAGCCCCTTGGGGTGCTCCGCCTGAGTAGAATCGGGCCATCGGCGTCGATCCGGCATCACCGGGGAGCCTTCGGAAGAACAGCTGGCCAGCTCAGTAGAACCGAACGGGTGGGCCCGTCACAGCCTTCAACGAGCGGCCACGCGACGGCGTGGCAAGCGGGGTGGTACCGCGGCGCTCGCGCAGACAGCGCGTCGTCGTCCCCGGCCTGACCATAGGCACGCAGGAGACGACGCTTTGACCGAAAACGCTGAAGCCAGGGCTTATCCCAAGCTGGCGAGCGGAGCACCCGATTTCCCGGCGCTGGAACTGGAAGTCCTCGACTACTGGGCGCAAGACGACACCTTCCGCGCCAGCATCGCCCGCCGCGACGGCGCCGAAGAATACGTTTTCTACGATGGGCCGCCGTTCGCCAACGGGCTGCCGCACTACGGGCACCTGCTCACCGGCTACGTCAAGGACATCGTCCCGCGGTACCGCACCATGCGCGGCTACAAGGTGGAGCGCCGGTTCGGCTGGGACACGCACGGATTGCCCGCCGAACTCGAGGTCGAGCGCCAACTGGGCATCAACGACAAATCGCAGATCGACGATATGGGCATCGCCGCGTTCAACGACGCGTGCCGCGCGTCGGTGTTGCGTTACACCGACGAGTGGCAGGCCTACGTCAGCCGCCAGGCCCGCTGGGTCGACTTCGACAACGATTACAAGACGCTCGACCTGCCCTACATGGAATCGGTCATCTGGGCGTTCAAGCAGCTCTGGGACAAGGGCCTGGCCTACGAGGGTTACCGCGTCCTGCCGTACTGCTGGCGCGACGAAACCCCGTTGTCCAACCACGAATTGCGGATGGACGACGACGTCTACCAGAGCCGGCAAGACCCGGCGCTGACCGTCGGATTCAAGGTGGTCGGCGGCGCGCTGGACGGGGCGCACCTGCTGGTGTGGACGACGACACCGTGGACGCTGCCGTCGAACCTGGCGGTCGCCGTCAACCCGGACGTCACTTACGTCGAGGTCCGGTCCGGCGACCATCGTTTCGTGCTGGCGCAGCCGAGGCTGCCCGCTTACGCCCGCGAACTGGGTGAAGAGCCCGAGATCCTGGGCACCTATCGGGGGGCCGACCTGCTGGGCATGCGCTACCTGCCGCCCTTCCCGTATTTCCTGGACAGCCCCAAGGCTTTTCAGGTGCTGCCCGGTGACTTCGTCACCACCGAGGACGGCACCGGGATCGTGCACATGGCGCCGGCTTACGGCGAGGACGACATGGCCACTACCGACAAGGTCGGCATCGCGCCCGTCACCCCGGTCGATTCCAGAGGCCGCTTCGACGCCACCGTGCCGGATTATCAGGGGCAGCACGTCTTCGACGCCAACCCGCACATCATCCGGGACCTGAAGAACGGCAGCGGCCCGGCGGCCGCGAACGGCGCGGTGCTGCTGCGCCACGAAACCTACGAGCACCCCTACCCGCACTGCTGGCGCTGCCGCAACCCGCTGATCTACCGGGCGGTGTCGTCGTGGTTCGTCGCGGTCACCGCGTTCCGCGACCGCATGGTGGAGCTCAACCAGCAGATCACCTGGTATCCCGAACACGTCAAGGACGGCCAGTTCGGCAAATGGCTGCAGGGCGCCCGCGACTGGTCGATCTCGCGAAACCGCTACTGGGGCAGCCCAATTCCGGTGTGGAAGTCCGACGATCCGGCCTACCCGCGCATCGACGTCTACGGCAGCCTCGACGAGCTGGAGCGCGACTTCGGGGTGCGGCCCACCAATTTGCACCGGCCCTACATCGACGAGCTGACCCGGCCCAATCCCGACGACCCGACCGGGCGCAGCACGATGCGCCGCATCCCCGACGTGCTCGACGATGAAGTCGCCGGGATAGTGGCCGTCGAACCAGTCCCGATTCTCGAACGGGTAGTGCACCTGGGCGTACGGCATGGAACCCGAGTCGAACCACACGTCGAGCACGTCGGGGATGCGGCGCATCGTGCTGCGCCCGGTCGGGTCGTCGGGATTGGGCCGGGTCAGCTCGTCG